>CAZCUF010000008.1:0-166296 GCA_964502095.1 uncultured Anaerolineaceae bacterium | reverse complement strand
TGGTTGCCATTTCCAGCCCCGCCGGGAATCCATGTTTCAATCCACGCTCCCAATGAAGGGAGCGACGCTTTCTTCGAGCGTCACGTCCAGCGTCGGGTTTGTTTCAATCCACGCTCCCAATGAAGGGAGCGACTTTTGACGTTTCTCTCGTCCGTGTTGGACTTCATGTTTCAATCCACGCTCCCAATGAAGGGAGCGACCAATATCCACCATGCGGTTATTCATAACTAACGAGTTTCAATCCACGCTCCCAATGAAGGGAGCGACTACTTTAGCCACTCCAGCAAATCCTTACGCGTGCTGTTTCAATCCACGCTCCCAATGAAGGGAGCGACCGCCCGTACCTGTTTCGGGTCGGCAATATAAATCGTTTCAATCCACGCTCCCAATGAAGGGAGCGACGAGTGCAAGGACGAAAACCCAAGCCTACCGCGCTGTTTCAATCCACGCTCCCAATGAAGGGAGCGACTCACCCCCCCTACCTAATTTCGCGGGCGCGCATGCGTTTCAATCCACGCTCCCAATGAAGGGAGCGACGCGGATATTACTGATCCAGATCAGGAGCTTGAAAGTTTCAATCCACGCTCCCAATGAAGGGAGCGACTCTTCATATTTTTATGTCTCCTTATTTCGTTGAGGGTTTCAATCCACGCTCCCAATGAAGGGAGCGACCTGCGGCGCGTCCATCTCCAAAACTTCCGACAATGTTTCAATCCACGCTCCCAATGAAGGGAGCGACGGACTGCATCAAGTTATTAGATTGTTTTTATCTTCGTTTCAATCCACGCTCCCAATGAAGGGAGCGACGTCATCGTCAGACAGATGAGACCATATCAGCATATGTTTCAATCCACGCTCCCAATGAAGGGAGCGACGCGGAGTCAACGTCACTCCAGACTCTGCATTGCAGTTTCAATCCACGCTCCCAATGAAGGGAGCGACGTGCACGCTTTGTTAGACCCCGCTCCCATTTAGGTTTCAATCCACGCTCCCAATGAAGGGAGCGACAAGAAGACCCAAGCCCACTGCGCTGAAGAAATTGTTTCAATCCACGCTCCCAATGAAGGGAGCGACGCAGGAGTGGCCGCTGATCGATTACTGGTTACGAGTTTCAATCCACGCTCCCAATGAAGGGAGCGACGCGCAGGAAGCGGAGCATTTCGGGGAGTATTGGGTGTTTCAATCCACGCTCCCAATGAAGGGAGCGACCGAGGTACCGGAAACCATCCAACTGCATCCGCTGTTTCAATCCACGCTCCCAATGAAGGGAGCGACAATATGTGACCGGGATTGAATTTTTTATAGACGTTTCAATCCACGCTCCCAATGAAGGGAGCGACCAGCGTAAATTCGTATATAACATTTTGGAGAGCTGTTTCAATCCACGCTCCCAATGAAGGGAGCGACGCGATGATACGGAGGAGATACTTTTGAATTATGCTGTTTCAATCCACGCTCCCAATGAAGGGAGCGACTTCCCCTAAGCCCATCCCCGGCACGGGCGGACAGGGTTTCAATCCACGCTCCCAATGAAGGGAGCGACGGAGCAAGTCGGTCATATCGGCATCGCGGACAAGTTTCAATCCACGCTCCCAATGAAGGGAGCGACGCCGTAAACCGCCCACTTCATCGGCAACAGAAGTGTTTCAATCCACGCTCCCAATGAAGGGAGCGACCACCGCCCATTTCTCGACATCAATCGGGAAATCGTTTCAATCCACGCTCCCAATGAAGGGAGCGACCCGACTTCCAAGTGCAATGGGTTCCGCTTCCTGCGTTTCAATCCACGCTCCCAATGAAGGGAGCGACTTGACCTAAAACCATATTGTGCCCGGATTTCGTGTTTCAATCCACGCTCCCAATGAAGGGAGCGACAAAGGTCGCGGTGGAGCACGACCACAGGAATGATGTTTCAATCCACGCTCCCAATGAAGGGAGCGACGTGATTACATCCAGCGCATCGGTTGCGAGCATTGAGGTTTCAATCCACGCTCCCAATGAAGGGAGCGACATCGAATCGAATCCCCAAATAGTCCGCGCCGCGTTGTTTCAATCCACGCTCCCAATGAAGGGAGCGACTTTGAAGGCGAAGCCCATTCATATTTCAGATGAGTTTCAATCCACGCTCCCAATGAAGGGAGCGACCTTCCACCGCCGTTGAATCGCCGCGATTTGTTTGTTTCAATCCACGCTCCCAATGAAGGGAGCGACGCGGATTATGGGAGAATCCATCACTTATAATGCCATGTTTCAATCCACGCTCCCAATGAAGGGAGCGACGACATCATCAAGAGTGCATAGATGATCTTCAATGTTTCAATCCACGCTCCCAATGAAGGGAGCGACGCAAACGCAAAAGTCGCATACGTGACGCAGACGAAGTTTCAATCCACGCTCCCAATGAAGGGAGCGACTAGAAAAAATACTGATCCAGTTTACGAGCCATCGTTTCAATCCACGCTCCCAATGAAGGGAGCGACTTAGCCGCCTAAGCAAAGGAGTCTCTATGCAAAAAAGTTTCAATCCACGCTCCCAATGAAGGGAGCGACTCGCAGACGACACACGCCACGCCCATACAGGATTGTTTCAATCCACGCTCCCAATGAAGGGAGCGACGCTTGTTCCCGACCTTGTCTATAACGCATAATAGTTTCAATCCACGCTCCCAATGAAGGGAGCGACGCAGGGCGGCAAAATATCGATGTAAAACCGTGCGTTTCAATCCACGCTCCCAATGAAGGGAGCGACCGAAGCGATGACCCCATATTGAATTGGATGATTGGTTTCAATCCACGCTCCCAATGAAGGGAGCGACTGCGTTGAAGAAGCAAGGCGTGGTGATCATTTCGGTTTCAATCCACGCTCCCAATGAAGGGAGCGACGATGACTGGCGAAATGCCAGAAAGGATATTGTGATGTTTCAATCCACGCTCCCAATGAAGGGAGCGACGCGGAGTCAACGTCACTCCAGACTCTGCATTGCAGTTTCAATCCACGCTCCCAATGAAGGGAGCGACGTGCACGCTTTGTTAGACCCCGCTCCCATTTAGGTTTCAATCCACGCTCCCAATGAAGGGAGCGACAAGAAGACCCAAGCCCACTGCGCTGAAGAAATTGTTTCAATCCACGCTCCCAATGAAGGGAGCGACGCAGGAGTGGCCGCTGATCGATTACTGGTTACGAGTTTCAATCCACGCTCCCAATGAAGGGAGCGACGCGCAGGAAGCGGAGCATTTCGGGGAGTATTGGGTGTTTCAATCCACGCTCCCAATGAAGGGAGCGACCGAGGTACCGGAAACCATCCAACTGCATCCGCTGTTTCAATCCACGCTCCCAATGAAGGGAGCGACAATATGTGACCGGGATTGAATTTTTTATAGACGTTTCAATCCACGCTCCCAATGAAGGGAGCGACCAGCGTAAATTCGTATATAACATTTTGGAGAGCTGTTTCAATCCACGCTCCCAATGAAGGGAGCGACGCGATGATACGGAGGAGATACTTTTGAATTATGCTGTTTCAATCCACGCTCCCAATGAAGGGAGCGACTTCCCCTAAGCCCATCCCCGGCACGGGCGGACAGGGTTTCAATCCACGCTCCCAATGAAGGGAGCGACGGAGCAAGTCGGTCATATCGGCATCGCGGACAAGTTTCAATCCACGCTCCCAATGAAGGGAGCGACGCCGTAAACCGCCCACTTCATCGGCAACAGAAGTGTTTCAATCCACGCTCCCAATGAAGGGAGCGACCACCGCCCATTTCTCGACATCAATCGGGAAATCGTTTCAATCCACGCTCCCAATGAAGGGAGCGACCCGACTTCCAAGTGCAATGGGTTCCGCTTCCTGCGTTTCAATCCACGCTCCCAATGAAGGGAGCGACTTGACCTAAAACCATATTGTGCCCGGATTTCGTGTTTCAATCCACGCTCCCAATGAAGGGAGCGACAAAGGTCGCGGTGGAGCACGACCACAGGAATGATGTTTCAATCCACGCTCCCAATGAAGGGAGCGACGTGATTACATCCAGCGCATCGGTTGCGAGCATTGAGGTTTCAATCCACGCTCCCAATGAAGGGAGCGACATCGAATCGAATCCCCAAATAGTCCGCGCCGCGTTGTTTCAATCCACGCTCCCAATGAAGGGAGCGACTTTGAAGGCGAAGCCCATTCATATTTCAGATGAGTTTCAATCCACGCTCCCAATGAAGGGAGCGACCTTCCACCGCCGTTGAATCGCCGCGATTTGTTTGTTTCAATCCACGCTCCCAATGAAGGGAGCGACGCGGATTATGGGAGAATCCATCACTTATAATGCCATGTTTCAATCCACGCTCCCAATGAAGGGAGCGACGACATCATCAAGAGTGCATAGATGATCTTCAATGTTTCAATCCACGCTCCCAATGAAGGGAGCGACGCAAACGCAAAAGTCGCATACGTGACGCAGACGAAGTTTCAATCCACGCTCCCAATGAAGGGAGCGACTAGAAAAAATACTGATCCAGTTTACGAGCCATCGTTTCAATCCACGCTCCCAATGAAGGGAGCGACTGTCATTTTTTACTCCCAAGTGCAGACGTAAGCGTTTCAATCCACGCTCCCAATGAAGGGAGCGACCCCTATATGGTGGATTTGCATCGCTCCATATATGTTTCAATCCACGCTCCCAATGAAGGGAGCGACTGAAGGGGGAAGATTGCATTGACAAGAAAATTCTTGTTTCAATCCACGCTCCCAATGAAGGGAGCGACGGCGATGTAAACATTGAACGCGTGATTACGCCTGTTTCAATCCACGCTCCCAATGAAGGGAGCGACTGCCTGCCAGCCGATCTTCGACTGCTCCCCGATGTTTCAATCCACGCTCCCAATGAAGGGAGCGACTCAAGTGCAAGCGGTTGTTAGACCGCCCCACATTGTTTCAATCCACGCTCCCAATGAAGGGAGCGACAAGGCGCGGCAGGTAACGCAACCGTTGGGCGGCGTTTCAATCCACGCTCCCAATGAAGGGAGCGACGTGGAAAAATAACCCACACAAACCCATTACATTGTTTCAATCCACGCTCCCAATGAAGGGAGCGACTATATTGAATCTCAGATTGACGATTCGATTCGTTGTTTCAATCCACGCTCCCAATGAAGGGAGCGACTTTATTGCGCCGGTTAGCCTGCCAATTAACGCGGTGTTTCAATCCACGCTCCCAATGAAGGGAGCGACATTACATGGAGAGAGAACCACCCTCCCCTAGAGAGTTTCAATCCACGCTCCCAATGAAGGGAGCGACAAGATGAGTTGTTGTGGCCTGAGCATATCGGGCGTTTCAATCCACGCTCCCAATGAAGGGAGCGACCTCGCGCGCAAAATTCAGCAAACACCCCAGCAAGTTTCAATCCACGCTCCCAATGAAGGGAGCGACCTGGTTGCGCCGCCCGAGCCGCCACAACGATAGAGTTTCAATCCACGCTCCCAATGAAGGGAGCGACGATTTGCTGTATAAATAGGGCAAGGAGATCAAACGTTTCAATCCACGCTCCCAATGAAGGGAGCGACTTCAGGGCGGAGTTGACAGATTGACCGACGCAGTTTCAATCCACGCTCCCAATGAAGGGAGCGACATCGGGCTTGCTGAAAGGCAGGCATTACGCCTATGTTTCAATCCACGCTCCCAATGAAGGGAGCGACTTGCAGTGGCGGGAAGTGTTCGCCGTTGTAAACCAGTTTCAATCCACGCTCCCAATGAAGGGAGCGACTGGCTTTTCTCCAGCAACCGCCACAACTGGAAAATGTTTCAATCCACGCTCCCAATGAAGGGAGCGACTTGAAACATACAGCGAAGCGATGACCGCTTGGAAGTTTCAATCCACGCTCCCAATGAAGGGAGCGACGATCTTACTTCCATGATCAACCAGTTGCGAATGATGTTTCAATCCACGCTCCCAATGAAGGGAGCGACTCAGCCAGTTTCTCGCGGCTCGTGCCAATCTCGTTTCAATCCACGCTCCCAATGAAGGGAGCGACCAATCTATGATAACGAGCGTCATCGGATTGTGGCGTTTCAATCCACGCTCCCAATGAAGGGAGCGACCGCAACATCTGGGTAAAAAAATATCTTTATGCCCAGATGTTGATCTTGCTACTTTCTATTCTACCTGTAAACATCGCAAAAGCGCACTTTTTGAAAGATATTCAGTTGTTAAAGTGCAAAATTTCCTGCGAACCCGACCTTGGTTTTATGTTCACTTTTGGTTCGCAACTATGTAATAATCGTTCCCTCCAGGTCGATGCTTGGCTTGGCTCCGATATGTTCGACTCGGCTTTTCCAGTTATCACCGAGGTAATAGTAACGTAATGAATCTACTTCAGGATCAATAATTTTGAGCAGTTTATCTTGAAGTTGCTTTAATTGCGCGCTATCAATCAAACACTCAAAGACGGAATTTTGCACGCGCTGACCATAATCTTGACACTTTTTGGAGACGCGCCGCAAACGGGATTGACCCGCTTTCGTCTCGGTCTTCACATCGTAGGTGATTAAAACCATCATATCGTAATCTCCATGTCGTTGCGAGCGCTCTTTGCGAAGCAACCTCCCAACAGCCAGAAGATTGCTTCACCGCCTGGTCTCGATACGCGTTCTGCGCTACTCGACCAACGGAGGCTTGCAGTGTGACATCAATTCCAAAAAAACGGCGGATAAGCGTCCAAATCGCCGCGCAGGTGACGCGCCAATAGCATGGCTTGAACATGCGGGAGTAATCCGAACGGAATCTTTTCTTGAAGGTATGGATGCGTGAGTTCTTCCTTCTTGCGCTCCTGCCATGCCACCAAAACCGCTTTGCGCGTCTCGTCATCCATCAACACGCCGCCGCTTTCTTTTTGCGTAAAACCTTTGCCATTAATCTGTTTGCGATTCACCAATGACAACGCCAACCGATCCACCAGCACAGGGCGCAGTTCTTCCATCACATCCAGCGCGAGCGAAGGGCGCCCAGGTCGGTCTTGGTGTAGGAATCCGATATAGGGGTCAAGACCAACCGTCTCCAGGGCTGAGGCGCATTCATTCGTCAACAGCGTATAAAGGAAAGAGAGAAGCGCGTTCATGTTATCCAAAGGCGGGCGGCGATTCCGTTCTTTGAAGAAAAAATCGTCGCGTTGATGCAAAATCAAATGATCAAACACGCCGAAATAAATTTTCGCCGCACTACCTTCAAAGCCCATCAAATCGCCCGTTGATCTGCATTGCGGGATCGCCTTGAGCGTCTCTTTCATAAAGCTGGATGCGCCCGTCAGCGCTTCCACATCTACCAGCATGGCATGATCGCGGATGGCGCGTTCGAGGACTTTGCGGCAGTTGGAGATTTTGCCCAGCAAAAAAGATTGCGCGATGGGAATGCTCTGCGCCTCTTTCTCCGACCATTCAAATTGTTTCTTCCTCAGCAGGACATTCCCCCTCACCCGACCCGTGACCCGTCCTTGAAACTTTCCGTTTGGCGTGAGAAAGGTCAGCCCGATATTTCGTTCGGCGCACGCGCCCATCAACGCAGGGCTGGCTCCCTGCCATGTGAAGCAAATGATGTGATCGAGGTTATGAAGCGGGAGGCGCGTGGATACGTTCGCACCCTGCTCATCTTCTTTTTTGACGACGATATTTTCGCCATCCAGAGTAAGAAAGACTTCAGGCGTAGTGATGTAGAGGACATTTCCGAGATGCTTCATGGTTTATGGTGTACCTCGGTGGTTGAGTAGGGCGAATGCTCATTTCGCCCGTATCGAAACCACCATATTGCAAGCATAATTCTGTTGCAAAGAGTTCTCTGCTTACTGGTGGTTTCGATACGACCTGCGACAAGCATGCAGGTCTACTCAACCATCGCTTTCTATATTCTGCTTGATATACCTCGACGCCACAACGACTTTCTCGTTCAATACTGGTAAACATACATCTGCCAGCGAACATGAACGACAACCTTTGTGCGTTTTCACTTTTGGCGTATACCCTCGACTGAAATAGTTGTGCATCTCAGCAGACATATCTTTCACCAGCGCGCGCAGTTCTGGCGTGAATTCAATCTCCATGCGGTGACGGGTTTCGCCGTAGAACAAATATCCGCGCGGGATGTGAGTCGAGAGCATTTCCTCCAAACACATGGCTTGCGCGCAGAGTTGCGTTTCGTCGCTGTGATCGCGTTTCTCTTTGCCGCGTTTGTATTCAATCGGCGCGGGCAGATATAGACCTTCGCGATTGGGGAGGGTAACACCCTCATCCCCGTCCCCTCTCCCACTGGGAGAGGGGAGAAACTCCACCACATCACACACGCCCGAAAGCCCCAGCCGATACGATGCCACAGGCACGGACCGCGCGGTGACGACCCCGTTCCGCGTTTCGGTGAAAAAGGGATCGTCCGCGCGCTTGTGCATGATCCGTCCCTCGGCAGTGAACGCGTTTTCCTTCCACTGTTGCTCAATGTGGATCAGCGCCCACTGCCTGCGGCAAAACAGGAAGTGCTGGATGCCTGAGAGGGGTAGGAGTTCGTCTTGGGTGTATTCGGTCATACTTGGCTTTCGCGGGGCTAAAGCCGCCTGGTTTCGACAAGCTCGACCCAACGGCTCAGCACATGGAGGCCATTTCGACAGGCTCAATGCAACGCCTGCGGGCTTGCACTCGCGACAAACGCTCGCGAGTGCGCTTTAGCGGACTTCCATGCGCTGAGGCAGGGCTTCAGCCCGCACCGAATCAAAGTTTCTCGATCAACTCCACGCCTTCGGGAGTTTTGCCTTCCACCTTCACAGTGTAATCGCTGAACTTGCGTGGAATAATCACGCCGTCATTCTTTTCAACTTTCACCATGTCGAAAAGTTTGTGAGATGGCGCGTTGCCGAGTTCATCCTTGTGTTTGAAGACAAAGAGTTTGCGTGACGCCATCTTTCCGCGCGCGGCGGAATGGTCATGCTCGAACATTTCTTCCAATGCCTTCCAGAATAACTCAAGATCTTCTTCGGAAAAGCCCGTGCCTTTGCTGTCATCGTTCGCAAGTTTAGCGGAGACATAGCCTTCCACGCGGTATAAAGCATAGGGTACAACGTGCTTACGTCCCATCGTACGCTCTTTTTCGGCATCCTCGATTTTAGTTACTGTCTGGCGGGTGATGGTCACTTCCTGTTGAACAATCGGGTCAATACTCCGCGAGAAGTTGATTTGAATGGGCCCACGCACCTGCCCACAGTTGTCGCCTGTGCTCATCACCGCGCCGAAGGTGCGGACATCGAAGAAGCTGGCGCACATCCACTGGCGAGCTTCATTAACTTGTTTCGCTGAAGCATTCGCTTTTGTTTTAAGTCCAATTGCCTCGTAAGCCTCAACATGGTTTTGATTGAGAGGCGTTCCTTCCTTGACATAAATCCGATAGCCCTTTGAATCGCCTTTGACCAATTCGGCATAGTTTCGGATTTTGCGCTTGATCGCCACATCGGTCACAATACCATAGCCTGTTTCTGGATCAATGCGCGGCATATTGCCCGCGTCGGGGTCGCCGTTCGGGTTGCCGTTTTCCACATCATAGAGCAGGACAAATTCGTAGCGATTGGAAATAGGGGTAGTCATTGTTTAATTCTCCTTTGGGTTAGTTAGTTTCGACAGTGTCGTCAGATTTATTATTCTTCACAAAAAACGCCGTGCGCTGGTGGTAATAACCCAGTACAAAGATTCCCTGTTCATCGAGAGTCAAATGAGCGGGGAACGGATTCTTTTCGACATCCAGCAGATTCATAATTTTCTCAATGCGGTTATCGCTGGCATAACCAAATTCCGCTTTGGAAATCCAATGTTGCGAAAGCCGTAAGAGGGTTGGGAATACGGTCTTGGGCGAAGCGCAGGCAGAAGTGAAATAGCGATCTTTGATGCTAGCGTTCATATCGCCAATTGCTTCCTGCTGAACTTTTTCTAATACAGCGAATAGACGCCCCAGTAAATAGGCTGGGATAGTGGATTGCTCATTGAGTGACATAACTAATACCTCCTGAATTTTGTTTTCGGGTTGATTGCGATATTTGCGGAGCAGATATGCTTTGAGGATCGCCGCGCGCGCATAACCAATTTTGTAAATACGCGACTTCTTATCATCCTGATCAGCGCGGACGCGGTTGATGATGGAATTGAACAGCGCGGCAGGGTAGGGCGTGTTTTCGAGAATGGCGCGGAAGACTGAACCAGCTAACAGGGGAGCGGCAGATTGATCAGAAGCCTTTGGAGAAACCGTCTCTTTGAGAATGTCCTGAATAGTCAAATAGGTATGCTGGTCTTCAAATTCCTTGATAATTTCAAGGTCTTTGTAGTGTTGCATGATTTTCTCCACAACTTTATCGAATGGGTCGCTGTGAAAGAAGCGCACCGAAACACGCGCTGCATTGGGAGCAAGCCCAAGCACATAAAAACGCGGGTTGCCGTCTAAACCTTCTAGTAATTTTTCTTTATCCAGGGCCTGAACGCGCCTAACTTTCTCCGCTATTTTCTTCGCTTTTTTCTCGGCTTTTTTATCTCTTGTTGGCTTGGGTTCTTCCTCGATGGGAATCTCCACCTCTTCGGGCTCGCACAGCCCTAAAAAGGCTTTGGCGTATGCCTTCTGTTCGCTCTCTGCCCAATACACAACTGTCGTATCGCCGATGTAGAATTTTTTGTTTTCATTACTTGAAGAAAGCAGATAGTTCAATGATGTGGTGTAGGCAAATGCGGCTTTTTCACTGACAGGCGAATTCATTCCTTGTTCGCGGTTATAAGACTCGTAGGCACGGGCATTGAATCCGACAAGCGTTGCACCAGTTGGATTTGCATCTCGTATCCCTTTCAAACTTGGGTGCAGGCGGGCAAGCGGGGCGGTCTCGCCTGTTACAAGGCATTGAACCAACTCAGAGTCGCTGGCGCCTTTATACTTTTCCCATGCTTGCTTAATGGATGCATCTTCATGGGCAAATTTCCCGTCAAACATGAATACCAGATTGCCACCCTTCAAGATAGTCTCAAGATGAGGGGTAATTTTGGGATGTACTCTGCCCTGCTCTGGCGTGTAGTTTTCTAAAAATGTAATTACTGCTTTGGCGGCAGGGTTTTGAACTTCTTTGAGCATATCAATGTTTAATTGTTGAAATGCCGCAAATCTCTTAGTGTTATATTCTGGGTCTTTCGCTTCTTTATCTGATATACCCAAAACATATACGCAATTGTCGCAGAGGAAGTTCGGGGAAATGTTCACTGACTTCTTGACCCGTTCGGGCACAATCATGCGGCGCGGCTTATCTTCCATCTTTTTTCCGCGCTGTACCTGCTCAAAAAGCGGGAAAACATCCAATAGTTCGCCTTTAGCTGAAATGTTCAACGCGAAACTGATTCCGATAGCGCTATATCCAGGCGGTGCAATATCGCTTTCAGGGTCGTTGGACAAAATATCATAGTAGCGAGTCAACGCTTGAAGGATCATTGCCGCACCTCCAAATTCATCAAATCCAATACTCCGCTTTTCAGAGAAGCGCGGAAGAATTGCGGTTTAATATCTTCCGAGTTGGAGAAGTCCAAATCGTGCAACATCCAACCAAGTTCCATATCTCCGAGCGGGCTTTGCGGGACGGTTTCGCCATCCTCAATTAATTCCACTTTTGCGCCGAACTCGCGCGTTCCTAAACTGGGTGCGTGGAAGTGCTGTCCCTTGCGAAGACGGCGAAGGATAATGTTGTAGTGCTTTTCTACTGTGTCGGTTTCACCTGCCTTGTCCGTCATTTCAAAGTGTGCTTCGATAATATATTCCACATTCTTCAACACAAGTGCGGCGCGTTGCTGGCGAATTTCAGTCGCCGCTAAATAAGGTTTTCGTTCAGAAGCCTTCTCGCTAACCTCGTTGCGCCGAATGTTGGTGAACTCGATTTCTTTCAGCACGTGGATTTTATCTATCACCCAGCGGATGGCGGGCTTCCAATACACCGCTTCGATGATGCCACGCGCCGCCGAGGGGGTGATAATGTCATAGCTGACGCGCTCCACCTTCATCTCAGGGCGGGTGAACAGGGCGTAATCGCCGCTTACTCGAATCTTGATTCCGTATCCCATAGCATGAACCTCCTTCTGAATCATGTCATTGCGAGCGCATGTTGCGAAGCAATCTCCTCGTTAGTGGGAGATTGCTTCGGCGGGAAGAGCAAAGGCCCGCCTCGCAATGACATAAAAGACTACCCATCAAAAAACAACGCATTCCCGCCAGCGTCCGCGGGAAGGACAAGCCCAGTCTGCTTGTCGTAGAAATCCATATTGGTCAGTACTTCGTAGGTTTCGTTATAAGTTTCGATGACTCCTTTGCTTCGTATTTTCTCGAATTCCTTTTCATAGATATTGACCGTGTACATTTGCAGTTGTCGCGCAAACTTATAAGGGAATGGGTGATGTCTGGCTTGCTCAAGGGTTTTCTTTGCCTCCTCATTATATGGAATGACAACGCCAACGGTATTGTTGTCAATCATATTGAAATCTTCCGCCGCTTTTTTGAAATCAAAATCTAACTCATCCGTGCCTTTGTCAAAGCAGGGGATAATCTTTTTCACGTCAAACCCGTCCTTGTTTTGAAGGCTGTAAAGCAGGTCAAAATATTTTCCAATTGCCAGTTCCGATTCGGGGCTATCGCCATAATCCCGCAAAATGCTTTCAGCCACTCTCGCGCCTTGTTCGATAAAAATCGGCTTACGTTTGATGTGGGGAGTTTCAGCGTCAAAGACAAATATATCGCTCACGCCGCGTTTCATCTCACGGTTCACCCGTCCCGCCGCCTGAATGATTGAATCCAAACCGGCCAATGCACGGAAGCCGATAGGGAAGTCCACGTCAATGCCCGCTTCCATCACTTGAGTCGAAATCACACGGCAGATTGGTTTGCTTTTATCCGCAAGTAAATCTCGTATTTTTTTCAGTACCTCCTTACGATGCGCGGGGCACATTAACGTGGAAAGGTGAAAATTCCCTTCGCCTTCGAGTTGGTCAAATAAACCTTTGGCGTGTTTGCGCGTGTTCACGATGCATAATGCCTGCGGATGCTCTTGTATCTTCTCGATCAACTCGGCATCTGGCGTCTTGCCGATATTAGTTACTTGCACTCGTTTATAAAAATCGAACAATGCTTGCGGGTCAGGAGCAAGTTCCGTGAATTCGATATCTGGCAGGCGTTGGTTTAGCGCTGGTTGGGTTGCCGTGCAAAAGACCGCGCTTGCGCCGTAATTTGTCACCAGTTCCTTGACCGCCAGCATACACGGATCCAAATATTCACGCGGCAACATTTGGGCTTCGTCAAAGACGATCACGCTCTTTGCGATATTGTGCAGTTTGCGACAGCGCGAAGATTTATTGGCAAACAGCGACTCAAAGAATTGGACATTGGTCGTGACGACAATTGGAATATCCCAATTCTCCGAAGCTAGTTTCAATTTGTCCATCACTTCTTTTGTCTCATCATCGGCAGATTCGGAATCGGTTCCACTTCCTTTCTTCCACTCGAAATTGGAGTGGTGTTCGAGAACATTTTCATCGCCCAGGCTTTCCTTGAACTTACCCGCGTTCTGCTCGATGATGCTGGTGAATGGGATAACGTAAATCACACGCTTAAGCCCGTGCTTGACGGCATGGTTTAGCGCAAATGCCATGGAGGACTCTGTCTTCCCGCCGCCTGTGGGAATGGTGAGTTTGAAAAAGCCCTGCTTTGAATCGGCTTGCGAGATACAAGCTTTCAAAGTTTCAGTCCGCTTCTTGTTGATCTCGTTTTCGGGATTATCGAACTTCCGCAAGTAAACATTGAACTTTTCGCAGAGTTGCTCGATGCTCTCATGCCCGCCGCGCGGCGTTAGGTCATCTTTCATATAGGTTTGAGTCTCTTGAAAATCAGCATCCACCAAGGCGGAGAAGATCATGCGGGTGAGGAAGGCAAACGAAAATCCTGGTTGTTTTTTATCGGGGCGTAATTTCACACGAGCAGGCAAGGTCAACCTGTTGATGTCTATTTCTGTTTTGTACGCGCTGTAATCTTTGAGCGATTTCTTCTCCACCCGCGCCAATAATGTTCCGGCCCCCTCTACATCCGTGCTATCGCCATAATCAGGAAGCCCCGTATGATGCCCTGCAATACAATATGCCAGCATATCAGCAAGGTATTTTTGGTTTTGGTCTTTGTTGAATAAATTTCTTATTTCTTTTGCGCCCGCAGTGGCGTGATCTACCTTTGGACCTGAACCGTCCAGTCGCTTTTGAAATTCTTTAGAATACTTTCCAATGTCGTGCAGTAACGCCGCTGTCCGCGCCAAATCGGAAACGCCCGCATCTGCGCCGAACGTCTCAGCCAGGTTCGCCGTATTGGTCAAATGCTCGATTAGTGATTGCCATTCCGATTTTGGCTTATCTTTTCTCGAATGACCGTAATACACCATTTTCTTGACTTGTTCTTCCACCACCTTATACAACTCCGCCAATGACTGTGCCTCGCTCGTCAACGCCTCACGCAGTTCTTTTGGCTCCAGCACTTCACAGTCCGCGCCCCAGCCGCGCACCCAGGGGAGCATCTCGCGCCATTCGGCGATCTCCACGCCCCAAATACACCCGCCATCTGCGGTATCTTCTATCTTTTCCAGCGGATGCCAGGTGCTTTCTTTTACGCGGCGCGTCACGGCGGGAGAGAAGCGCAGCTTGACCGTGACAGGCTTTTTATCCCCGTACCAAATGCCCCAGGCGTGTTTGAGCAGCGCTTCGTCATCGAAGGATGCGGGAATTTCAAACGTCTCGCCCGAAAGGACAGCCGAAAGGATGCGATCTATCTTGAACGCAAAGATCTGATCGTTAAAATCGCTTTTCGCAATCACGTATACGCTGTCGCTCCAAATGGACGGTTCGATAATATACGGGCTGATGGTGTGGCGGGTGAGTTTGTCATTGCCCAAAGCCTGATATTCGATCCGCGCCTTTCTCTGCTCCACCCATGCCTGTGTGATCGTCTCGATGATTTTGACCTTCTCTGGATTTTTCTCCTGAGCCGTCAATTGCTCCGCCGAACGAAGCAGGCGTTCGGTCATGGGCTGACGCAGGGTGGCGGCGAGCTTTTCCACCGCGTTGACCGTGTGCGGCTGGTGAAATTTTGTTTGGCGCGAAGTTTTTCTCCCTGCCAGATACAAGGTCAGCGCTTCATGTAAATTGAGTTTGATCTCGGAAATCAGTTTCGTCTTGGGAATGTGCCAGCGCCCCTCATCATCCTGTTCGACGGGATATTCCAGCGTCAAGTCTTTACGATCTCGAAAAACCGTCTCACGCGAGACGTCAAGTTTCACGGCTAATTCAATATCCGTGTAAGCGCGCTGAATATATAGCCGCTTCATTTCTTCCAGACGTTGTGCTTTGGTCCTTCCACTCATGACTTCTCCCTGCAACGCGACGCTGTCTCGATGAAATTCTTTAGCAACAGGATAACACATCCGCCTCCAGAATTCTGCAACATTTTCATTTTTGTTTGTTCTTACGAAACGGCCATAAGCCCCCTTTATCATCTTCAATGAGGTACAACCCCTTCTCCTCAAGCGTCGGCAATGAGCGAGTCACATCGCTACGGTTGAGCCCCAAAAGACGGGCAATGAACCCCGGCTTCTTTCCCGGATGTTCGACTATTTTCCGATAGATTTTCTCCGTACGATCAAGGTTGGTTGGTCGCGCCATCTTGTGCCTCCATATTGTGAATTTCCCCAACAGTAGAAGAGACGTGTTGCAGATAATGCAACAGATGACCAATTTCTCAAATTAACAACGAAATGGCATTTTTGAGAGTCGCACAAATTTTGCGCCTATAAATGCAAATCGCCTGCACATTACGCGCAGGCAGATGTAATAAAAAAACGGACTATCTATGCTGTTACTTCGGGACGAAACCTATACCCGTATATCGGATGTGCACCCGCCGGGTAGTTCTGAATAAAACTAAATAAACACAGAAAAGTCATTCGGTAGCTCCGATGACAGAAAGGATAAGCTGAGGAGTAGAGTTAAGTGTCTTCAAGAACGAGTAAACCGCCTTCTTTATTTTCATCACTTTATCTGCCTTATTCGTTACTTCCAGAGTTGGGTGCGTTACTGAATGTCCAATGACCGGATACTTCGTCATCTGGGTGGACATGCGGCGTTCATATTGACAACCACCCGGATTGCGGATAATCCGTATTACGGATATATTGGAAATCAGATAGGAGTTACTTATGAATAACAATACTTTTCAGGTGCAAGTCGTCCGCCGGGGCATCATCACCCTGCCTAAGGAACTTCGGGAGCACAACAACATCGAGGAAGGCGATACGCTCACCCTCATTGACCTGGGGGATGGTGTGGTGGTCATGAGCCCTAAGCGCTCACGTGTGGATGAGATCGCCGATAAACTTGCCAAAGAATGGCAGGACTCCAGCGAGACCCTTGAATCGATGTTGAGCACACTGCGCGAGGTCCGGGCGGAATATGGCACCAAAAAATCATAAGGTCTTTCTTGATACGAGCGTGATCTTTGCCGCCGTGCTTTCCCCGACCGACGGTGCGCGTAAATTGTTTCTGCTCGGAGAGGCAGGCTTGATGCAATTGGTGGTTGGTCCGACCGTTCTTACTGAATGTCAAGACGTTGTGCAACGCAAGGCTCCCGCTTCCCTGCCGGCTCTTGCTCAGTTGCTTGCCTGTGCCTCCCTTGAAACATCACAAGCGCCGACAAAAAAACAGATCAGCGCCGCAGAAGCCCACGTTCAATATGCGCCGGATGCGCATGTACTGGCAGAAGCCATCCTTGCCAAACCGGATTGGTTCGTCACGCATGATAAGGAACATTTCCTGAAACATCGCAGCCGCATCGATCTGCCTTTCGAGATCGGCACGCCTGGGGATGTGCTCCAGCGTTACAAGGATGAGTTCATCCTGCCATAACCAATAAACTATTTCCCAAAAACTGCGGGTTCGGTAACCACCGATATCTATGTCCGAACTTCATCTGAACATCAAAGTGAAAAGTTAAGTTCAGCGGAGCAGGAGGCGGATTGCCGGCAATTGGCAAAGGAGAAAGGCTTGACGGTAACGCACGTGTACCGCGACATCGAGAAATATCGCGTCAAGACAAAATTGGTGGAACCGACGTATGCTAAAAATGCTTACAACTTGACTATTAAAATGCTCTCTAATCTCAATTTGATCGAGCGAGTCTGGAAGTTTGTGAAAAAGAAATGTCTGTATTCCAAGTATTACGAAAAGTTTCCGGCTTTCAAAGCAGCTATTTCAAAATGAAATGGATGAAACCATGACCACTCACAAAACCGAGCTTGATTCTTTGCTCACCTTGCGTTTTCAACTCTTCCAAAAAGCGCAATTTGTGACCGTGTAGGGTATAGCAATGTGAAATGTGTCAAGATTTTGGCGATGTGTTTTTAAACCGACGTTATTGGCTCATCGAGATCGCTGGCATGGAACTTGTTACGGCGCGGCAACAACAAAAGGCTTGACGATATTCCAATTGGCTCCGCCGTTCGTCGTACTCACCAAGGCGATATTAGAATCCGCTCGCGCTACCGCCCACCCTACAGTTTGGTTAATAAAGGTAAACTGACCGTCCCAATTCACTTGTCTGACGAATGTCCACGTTTTCCCTCCATCGGAAGTTTGATAGATATTGCGTCCAAAAGCGAATCCATTGTTCGCGTCGAAATAATACAAACTACTCCAATCGCCGATCTCATAATCGGCGGGCAAAGCCAGGGCTGTCCAAGTTTGACCGTTACCGTTGGAAACGTATTGGAAATTCAATTGTTTTTGATAGCTCGCCTTATCCATGCATTTCATCGCCACCACGAGTATGCCGGACGGAAATAAATTTGGCGCATACGTGCCACAAGCATAATCGGCGAATAAAGTTGGTTTGTCGGTCGGCGCGGGAAGATCAATTCGACTCCAGGCGGCGCCGCCGTCAACGGTGCGAAATACATGCGGACTGTCTTCCACCCCTTGAGCGTCGCGCGTCAGCCATCCGTTTTGCGCGTCGCTGAAAACCAAACCTGTTTTAGGAAAGGATTGGATGTCGGCATCCGAAGATGGATCCAGAATTTTGTTCCACGTGACGCCGCCGTCGACCGTAGAGTAGATCGCTACATATTGATGCATCATGCCCGCGCCAAGAATCGCCATCAGCCATCCATGTTGAGCGTCTGCAAATGTCAAGAAGTTCGGAACAAACGCTTCCATCCGTTCCGGCGCGGGCGCAGAACTATATTCCCAAGTTGCGCCCGCGTCAGCCGTGCGCCAAATTCGAATAGCGGATATATCCAACGGGCTTCCATAGGGCGCTCCATATATCACCCAGGCGGCTGTTGTGTCTCTGAAGAATCCCAAAGCGCTGATGTCGCTGTCTGAGTTTGAGACGGGTTCCGGTGGCGTTACATCCCGCCAGGTTGCGCCGCCATCCTGCGTAGTGAACACGTGATCGCTCTTTTCATCCTGACCGCCAACTGCCCAGCCATGTGAAGCGGTTATCATTTGGATACTTGTAATATCTATCTGATCTCCAACTGCAAAGTGCTGGATAAACGGCCCGGTCAAAGTCGGCGAAGGCGCATCGTTAGGCGGGATGGAAATGTCCGTCGGCGAAGGCGTAGTATCGTTAATGAAAGCGGGAGGCGCAGCCGCGCTCGCGGTCGGAAGCGGAATCGCTTCTGTCGGCACAGCAGTTGCCGCTATGGATAATGACTTACAAGCGCCAGTAATAACCAGCGCGCATGCCATTGCCAAAATAGATCGAGAACGATTGTTCATATCGGCGTCCTTGTTGACATTAACAATTTGCGGCGTTACGCCATGAATGCGGACCTGCGCGGGCAGGATAAATTTCATAGCATCGCGCAAGGTGAGTTAACGATTATAAGCCTGTATTGCGACGCCGCTAGAACCCGTACCGTCACATTCAAACAGTCGCCATTGAGGCGAGAGCGCGTTTCGCTTCAGGAAACAGCGTTTCACTCGTTGAGGAAAGCGGCGTGAACAATGGAATTCAAGCGAAAAAAACATTGACTCATTTCATATTGATAGTAAAATTCAGCCCAACATGTTCAGAGACAAAGCAAGTATTCTGATGGAAGCCAAATCAAAGCGCAAGCCCATCTCCACAACTTCGGTTGTCGGGATCGGGCTTGTTTCGGTTGAACAGAATCAGGAGAAGGACTTGCTGTAGTTCTTTGCATCTATCTGTATGCCGTCAAAGCGCCCTCCGACAACGGAGGGCGCTTTTTATTTTCATGATAAAAGGAACGCTTATGTTTGAAATTTTAGATACAACCTTACGCGAAGGCGAGCAAACGCCGTATGTCAACTTCACAATCGAAGAGAAAACGAACATCGCCAAATTATTGGATGACGTCGGCGTGGAGATGATCGAAGCGGGCGATCCGTCCGTCTCAAAAAATGTCGCTAAGGCGATAGAAAAAATCGCTTCTCTCGGACTTCGGGCTGAGGTGGTCGCCCACAGCATTGCCGCACGCTCAGGCATTGACCGCGCCAAAGCCTGCGGCGCGGATCGCGTCGCCATCTTCTACGCCACGTCCAAAATTCACTTGGATGAAAAACTGCATAAAACGCCCGCGCAAGCGCTTGAAATTATCCGCGAGCATATTTGTTATGCAAAAAGTTTGGGATTAAAAGTCCGCTACACGCCCGAAGACGCGACGCGCACCGAGTTTGATTTTCTCGTGCAAATTTGCAACGCCGCCATCGAAGTGGGCGCGGACCGCATCAGTTTTGCGGACACATTGGGCATCATGCAACCGCACACCATGTACGAACGAGTCGCGGCATTGCGCGAGGCTCTGCATCCCTGTCAAATGGATTTGCATTGCCACGACGATTACGGGCTTGCCTTAGCCAACGCCATGGCAGGGATTCGCGCAGGCGCAAACTGCATCCACACCACCGTGAACGGCTTGGGCGAACGCACGGGCATCCCCGATCTAGCCGAAACGATTTTATCTTTTCATAACTTGGAAGGAATTCAAAAATACAACATCCAGCCGCTCATGGAACTTTCGGCGTATCTGGAAAAAATTTCTGGCTTCTTTCTCTCTCCCAACAAACCCATCACAGGACAAAACGCCTTCAGCCATAAGAGCGGAGTCCACACCAACGGCGTGCTAAAAGATCCGCGCACCTACGAACCGTTTGACCCCGCCATATTGGGGCGCGAGCGAAAAATCGTGATTGATAAATACACGGGCAAAAGCGCCGTCGCTTCGCGTTTGGAAGAATACGGCATCGAAGTCAGCGCGGCGGAGTTGGAAGTGATCGTTTCGCGCATCAAAAATGTCGGCGATGAGCGCAAACAGCTTTTCGACGCGGATATTTTGGAGATCGCCGAGCAGGTGACGGGTAGAGAGATTGACGTGATCCCCCGCGACATCAGCGCGATGTTGATGGTCGAAGTCGAATCGCATGTGTACACCTCTTCGGTCGTGCGGCGGATGCGCGGGTTTACCAACGTCTCAAACGTGTACGAAATCACAGGCGACTTTGACATCAGCGCGTTCATCAACGTGGAAAATGTTTCGGCGTTGAACAACCTCATCGAAGAAATCCGCACCGTGCCTGGCGTGAAGCGGACGGATACGAAAATGGTCTTGAAAAAATATAACGGCAACAGTAAATGATTCGTTGGTCGAGTAGGTCGAGCGATAGCGAGACCGTACACTTGCACCGAGCGCAAGTACGGTGTCGAGACCAACCATTGAATAAAAAATAAAGATAACTTGAAAACTCGTGGTCTCGATACGTGACGCCAACAAACGGCGTCACTACTCGACCACCAGATCAATAAAGGAGAATCTATGGGCACATTGATCGAAGAAATTTTTTCACGCAAAGCGGGCAGGCAAGTTCACGCGGGCGAAATCCTGTTGCTGGACGTGGACTACATCATGAGTCACGACAACACCACGCCGCTGGCAATCAAGGCGTTTCAAGCGATTGGCAAACCGATCTTGGATAAAAATCGCATCGTCATTCACTTTGACCATGCCTACCCCGCCCCGAATGTTTTAGCGGCGGAGAATCATAAAAAGATCATCGAGTTTGTGCAGGCGCAGGAACTGCCGCATTTTCTGCATCAAGGCGTTTGCCATCAGGTGATGATCGAAGAAGGCTTCATCACGCCAGGCGCAATCGTCATCGGCGCGGATTCGCATTCCAACACTTATGGCGCGTTGGGCGCGTTTGGCACGGGGCTTGGCTCCACAGAAATTGGCGTGGCATGGGCGACGGGCAAATGCTGGTTCAAAGTCCCTGAGACGATTCGCGTGGAGTTGAGCGGTCAAGCCCAACACGGAGTCTATGCCAAAGACGTGATGATTCACATCGCAGGCTTGCTCGGCATGGATGGCGGAACGTATCGTTCTGTTGAGTTTGGCGGCGAATACATTGACAACTTGCCCATGCACGAACGAATCATTTTTCCAAACATGTCCACGGAGATTGGCGCGAAATGCGGCTTGATCGCGGCGGATGAAGTGACGATCAACTATCTCGAAAACGAGACCCCAGCCGAAGGTCCGTTTGAAGCGTTGCATCCCATCAACCCGCGCTATGAACGCATCCTTGAAATTGACGTCTCCACTTTAACGCCGCAAGTATCTTGTCATCCCGATGTGGATAACGTCAAGCCGTTGGCTGAAGTGGAAGGCTTGGATGTGAATGAAGTTTATATCGGCACATGCACGAACGCGCGTTATGAAGATTTGGAAATCGTGGCGAACATGTTGAAAGGCAAAAAAGTGAATCCGCTTGTGCGCGTGATTGTGACTCCCGCCAGCGACCGCATTTACAAGAAAGCGTTGAAAAACGGCTTGATCGAAATTTTGATGGACGCGGGTTGCACTGTCACAGGTTCGGGTTGCGGCGCATGTATTGGTCGGCACGGCGGAATCCTTGCGCCAGGCGAACGCGCATTGACCACGATGAATCGCAACTTCATCGGTCGCATGGGAAGCCCGCTCTCGGAAATTTATCTGGCATCCCCAGCCACCGCCGCCGCCACCGCGCTCACGGGAAAAATCACGGATCCGCGTGAACTGTTAGTTTAATCATGTCGTTGCGAGGAGCGTTCTTGTTCTTTGCGACGAAGCAATCTCCAATCTACGAGAAGATTGCTTCGGGCGAAAGTACATCGCCCTCGCAATGACATAAATAAAAAGGAGACTCATTATGGGAAAAGCTTGGACATTTGGCGAAAATATGAACACGGATGAAATCATCCCTGGTCGTTTCAACATCACGATTGACCCGCTCGAACTTGCGAAAAATGTTTTCTGCGAGGTCAAACCTGAATACGCAAAAACCGTACAACCTGGCGATGTGATCGTCGGCGGTCAAAATTTTGGATGCGGCTCATCGCGCGAACACGCGCCGATTGCCATCAAAGGCTCGCAGGCAAAATGTATCATCGCGCCGTCGTTTGCCAGAATCTTTTTTCGCAACGCCATCAACATCGGCTTGCCAATTTTGGAATGTCCCGAAGCCGCGGCGGACATCACCGAAGGCGATGACATTGACGTCAATTTATCCACTGGCGAAATTTTCAATCGCACCAATGGGCGTCAATATCAGGCGCAAGCCCTGCCCGATTTTGTTTTGAAAATCGCGGAAGCGGGCGGCATCGTCAACTTTTTGAAAACGCACGATATTCAAGACCTATTGATGAATGCAGAAGGATGAAGGATGAATTATAAAATTTGCCTGCTTTCTGGCGATGGGATTGGACCCGAAGTGATTGCATCGGCAAAGGATGTTTTATCGGCGCTTCCGCTTCAATGGGATTTTGTGGAAAGCGGCATTGGATTTGGCGAATATCAACGTTCAGGCTCCCCTCTGCCTGATTCAACGCTCCAAGCCATTCGCCACGCCGACGCGACTCTCTTCGGCGCTGTGACCACGCCGCCCAATCTCGCTGGCTATTTCTCGCCCGTCGTGCGGATGCGCCAAGCGCTGGATTTATATGCAAACCTGCGTCCATGCAAATCCATTCCGCACGAATCATCGAAACCCAACATTGACATCATCATCGTCCGCGAAAATACCGAAGGGCTGTATTCTGGCATCGAACGGATTGAAGATGACGGGGACAAAGCCATCACCGAACGAGTCATCACCCGCAAAGGCTCAGAGCGGATCATCCGCAAGGCGTTTGACTTGGCAAGGCAAACGAATCGTAAATCCGTGCATGTGATTCACAAAGCCAACGTGCTTCGTCAAACCTGCGGACTCTTCCGCTCGGTTGCGCTGGAAGTCGCCAACGAATATCCCGAAATCACCATGACCGAAATGCTGGTGGATACCTGCGCGATGGAATTGATCCGCGCGCCTGAACAGTTCGAGGTCATCGTCACCACCAATTTATTCGGCGACATTTTGAGCGACGAAGCCTGCATGTTCGTCGGCGGACTGGGCGTCGCCGCCTCGGGAAATATCGGAACAGGCGCATCCGTCTTCGAGCCAGTGCACGGAAGCGCGCCGCCGTTGGCTGGCACAGGCAAAGCCAATCCCATTGCCATGCTTTTGGCGACAGCCATGCTGTTGGATCACATCAACGAAAAAGAATACGCCCAAAAATTGAACAGCGCCATTCAAGCCTGCATCACTAACAAAGAAACCACGCCCGATTTAGGCGGCGTGTTGACAACGGATGAAGTGACAAAAAAAGTGATTGCGCGATTATGAACGGTGGTCGAGTAGACACGAGCGATAGCGAGTGTCGTATCGAGACCACGAGGTTATCTAAAAATAATAATCATTCACAAGCTTGTGGTTTCGATACGTCCCGCAAAGAACATGCGGGACTACTCAACCACCGAGTTGAACAAAAAGGAGAAAATATGAAAACTCGAGTCGGATTTTTATACACCCGCCTGCGCGCGGAAGAAAAATATTTGATAGACGAATTTGAAAAACATGAAGACGTGGAACTTGTCCGCATCAACGACGGCGATACATTCTTCGACATTCACCAAATCCCAGAAGAGATTGACGTGCTGTTTGAACGCTCAATCTCCTATTCGCGCGGGCTGTACATCTCGCGCATCTTTGAAGCGCACGGCATCCCCGTCGTCAACTCATCGGCGGTCGCTGAAATCTGCGGCGATAAATATGTGACGAGTCAATTGCTCGCCAAGAACGGCATCCCAACTCCCAGAGTGCTAATGGCTTTCGACGAAGAATCCGCTCTACGGGCGATTGAAGCGCTGGGCTATCCCTGCGTATTGAAACCCGTCGTCGGGTCATGGGGGCGCTTGCTCGCCAAAGTCGAAAATAGAGCCCAAGCCGAATCACTGATCGAGCATAAATCCTCGCTCGGAGTCAATCATCAAGTTTTTTATATTCAAGAATACATCAACAAACCAGGGCGCGACATCCGCGCATTCGTGGTCGGTGACGAATGTATCTGCGCCATCTATCGCTCCTCCGAAAATTGGATCACCAACACCGCGCGCGGCGGCATCGCCACCAACTGCTCCGTCACTGATGAGATTGCGGAAATCTGTCACCGCGCCGCGCAAGCTATCGGCGGCGGTCTACTCGCGCTTGATCTATTTGAAACTGAAAACGGGATGACCATCAACGAAGTCAATCACACGATGGAGTTTCGCAACAGCATCACCACCACGGGCGTGAATATCCCCGTCAGGATGGTGGATTATGTGCTGAAACAGGTGGTGACAATGATGTAATTGATCCCCTGGACGGCGGAAAATTGGTAACGTAAAACCATTGACTCATTTCGCCTCGGTAGTAGAATCGTGCGAAATGTTTACCCTGTTCGCGCTACCTCGTATCCGTCGTCCGAAGCCCATTTCCCAGAGAAGGTTGGGAGCTTTTTGTTTGGATGATGCGAACGCAAGCGCGCGATAACTTGGATCGCATCGCAAGTCAACCAAAACAACCCGCCTTCCCAGCGGGTTGTTTTTTTATATTTTCATCAGGAGAGTTTATGAGTCCGAAATCAAAACCGCAAGTGAAGAAAGTCGTCCTCGCCTATTCAGGCGGGTTGGACACATCCGTGATCGTGCCGTGGTTGAAAGAAAACTACGGTTGTGAAGTCGTCTGCTTTTGCGCGGACGTGGGGCAGGGCGACGAAGATATGCGCGGCTTGGAGCAGAAAGCCATCAACAGTGGCGCGAGTCAGTGCATTATTCACGATATGAAAGAAGAGTTTGCGGCGGAATATCTTTTTCCAATGCTCAAAGCGGGGGCGGTGTATGAACACAAGTATTTATTGGGCACGTCGGTTGCCCGTCCTTTAATTGCAAAACATTTGGTGGATGTCGCGCATCAAGTGGGCGCGGACGCGATCGCGCACGGCGCGACGGGCAAGGGCAACGATCAAGTCCGTTTTGAGTTGACCGTCATGGCGCTGGACCCGCGCTTGAAGATCATCGCTCCGTGGCGTGAGTGGAATATCCGCTCGCGGGAGGATGCGATTGCCTACGCCGCGAAACATAACGTGCCAGTCACTGCCACCATCAAATCCATTTATTCGCGCGATTCAAACCTGTGGCATCTTTCGCACGAAGGCGGCTTGCTCGAAGACCCGTGGAATGAACCCGAAGAAGCCATGTATCAAATGACCGCTTCGCCCGAGAGCGCGCCCGATGAAGCGGGATATGTGGAGATCGAATTTGAAAGCGGCAACCCGATTGCGGTGAACGGAGAAAAACTTCCGCCCGCGAAGATCGTGCAAACGCTGAATGCCATCGGCGGAGCGCACGGCATCGGACGAGTTGACCTCGTCGAGAATCGACTCGTCGGCATGAAATCGCATGGCGTATATGAAACCCCAGGCGGTACGATTCTTTTGTACGCGCACCGCGAACTTGAATCGCTGGTGTTGGACCGCGAGACCATGCACTTCAAAGAAATGGTCGCGGTGAAATATACCGAACTCACTTATAACGGATTGTGGTTCACGCCCCTGCGCGAAGCGATTGACGCGTTTGTTAATGCCACACAAGGTCCCGTTACGGGCGTTGTCAAACTCAAATTGTATAAAGGCAACATCATCACCGCTGGTAAAAAATCTCCGTTCAGTTTGTATCGCGAAGATTTTGCGACCTTCGGTCAGGAAGACGTGTACGACCAAAGCCACGCCGAAGGATTCATTCGGTTGTATGGTCTTAGTTTGAAAGTGCGCGGGTTGAACGGCTTGCCTGTTTCAGGTCTCGATATGCCCAAGCCTGATTATTCGAAGTTCAAGAGAGATTGATGTCATTGCGAGAGCGGCGTTCTTCCGCTCGAAGCAATCTCCTAATTAAACTGGAGATTGCTTCGTCGCAAAGAACAAGAGCGCCCCTCGCAACAACATGAAAGGAGATCACATGATCCTCTGGGGCGGACGCTTTTCAACCAAACTTAATCAACAAGCCTGGGATTTGAATTCCTCCCTGCCTGTGGATCAACGCATGGCGCTTCAGGATATTGACGGAAGCCTCGCGTGGGCGGGCGCGATTCATAAAGCGGGCGTGCTTGCGGATAAAGAACACGCCTCGATCTCACTCGGGCTGGATACCGTCCGAAAAGAATTCGCTTCGGGACAATTTATCTTCCAACCTTCCGATGAAGATATTCACACGGCGGTTGAACGCAGGCTGACCGAGTTGATCGGCGATGCGGCGGGCAAACTGCACACGGGCAGAAGCCGTAACGACCAAGTGGCGACCGATTTCCGCTTGTGGATGTTGAACGCGATCCCTGAATTGCAATCTGCATTGAAGCATTTGCAATCTGCTTTGGTGGAGAATGCCGAAGCGGCTCTCCCTCACCCCAACCCCTCTCCCAAAGAGAGAGGGGCAATCCTAATGCCTGGTTACACTCACTTGCAGAGAGCGCAACCGATTCTGTTGGCGCATTGGTGGCTGAGTCATGTCCAGCCGTTGCAGAGAGATACGGAGCGCTTGAACGATTTGGTGAAGCGCGTCTCAGTTTTGCCGTTGGGGAGCGGCGCGTTGGCGGGCGTGCCGTTTGAGATTGACCGAGTCGCGCTGGCGGAGTCGCTTGGCTTTGCGGATGTTTCTCAAAACAGCCTGGATGCCGTCTCGGACAGGGATTTTGCGGCGGAGTATCTTTTCTGCGCTTCGCTGATCGGCATTCACTTAAGCAAACTCGCCGAACAAATTGTCCTATTCACCAGCGCGGAGTTTGGCTTCTTCGAGTTGGCGGATGCGTTTTCAACGGGATCGAGTTTGATGCCGCAGAAAAAAAATCCCGATGTGTTTGAGTTGACGCGAGGCAAAGCAGGCACGTTGTTGGGCTTGTTGACGGGTTTGTTAGCCACGCTCAAAGGTTTGCCTTCTACTTATGATAAAGATTTGCAGGAAGATAAAGCGCCCGTCTTTCAGGCGACGGATACGTTGTTAGCGATATTGCCTGTCATCGCTGAAGCCCTGCGAACGATTACCGTCAAAGTGGAACGGATGCGGAACGCGATTGATTCATCCATGCTGGCGACAGACTTGGCGGATTATCTGGTGAATAAAAGCGTTCCGTTTCGCAAGGCGCATGAGGTAGCGGGGAGAGTCGTCCGCGCGGGGGGCGAGAGAAATGTTAGTCTGGAGAAAATGCCGCTCGAAGCGTATCAGGCTGAAAGTCCAGCGTTTGAGGCGGATGTTTATCAAGTGTTTGACCCGATGAAATCGGTCGAAAAAAGAAATGCAATTGGCGGCACGAGTCTCCAATCTGTAAAAAATCAAATCAAGAAAATCAAAGGAGAGTAAGAAAATGAATACTGTAACCTGCCCTGAATGTGAAGCCCAAGTTGAGTTGGCGGCTGGGACCGAAGTCGGCGAGATTTTGGTCTGCTCGGATTGCGGCGTGGATTTGGAAGTGACCGCGCTGGAGCCTGCGGCTGTGCAACTCGCGCCTATGGAACAGGAAGATTGGGGCGAATAGACCGCGGACGATTGACCATGGACGATAGATGGTCTATGGTCAATCGTCTATCGTCGTGATGGAGAACTTATGCACAGAAGACTCAAGATAGGCGTTTTGTATTCGCGCGTGCGCGTGGAAGAAAAGTGGATCTTTGGCGCATTGGAAAAACGCGGCATTGATTATGACCGTTTGGATGACCGAGCGATTCATTTTGATTTGAACGACCCGAAGCCGTGGCAAACGTATGACGCGGTGTTGGAACGAAGCATCAGTTATAACAGCGGGTTGTATGCTCTGCGTTTGTTGAATGCGTTTGGCGTGCCGACGGTGAATACGGCGTCGGTGGCGGAAATTTGCGGCGATAAGTTGATGACCAGCGCGGCGCTGGCAAGAGACGGCGTGCCGCAACCGCATAACGCCACCGCGTTCACGCCTGAAGCCGCGTTGGAAGCGATTGAAGCGTTTGGCTATCCTGTGGTGTTGAAGCCTGTCGTTGGTTCGTGGGGGCGGTTGTTGGCGAAGGTCAATGACCGCGATGCGGCGGAAGCGGTGCTGGAACATAAATCCACGCTTGGGTCGGTGCAACATTCCGTTTTTTATATTCAAGAATATATTGAAAAGCCAGGGCGCGACATCCGCGCGATTGTGATCGGCGACAAGGTGTTGACGGCGATGTATCGCAAGTCGGAGCATTGGATCACGAACACGGCGCGCGGCGGAGAAGGGGAGTTGTGCCCGATCACGCCTGAGATCGAGGATCTATGCCTGCGGGCGGCGAAGTCTGTGGGCGGCGGCGTGCTGGCTGTGGATTTGGTCGAACACTCCGAAAAAGGCTTGGTGGTCAACGAGATCAATCACACGATGGAGTTCCACACGATGCAACCCGTCAGCGGGATTGATATTGCGGGCGAGATCGTGGAATATGCAGTCAGCCTGACGAAAGAGCGTGCCTAATGACAAGCGTTTCGATTATTGGCGGTTCGGGGTACGGCGGCGGCGAGTTATTGCGTTTACTGCTGGGTCATCCCAATGTTGAAATCAAGCAAGTGACTTCGCGTTCGCGGGTGGGCGAGTATGTCTATCAGACGCATCCAAACTTGCGCAAGCGCACGCAATTGAAATTCAGCGACCCTTCGCAACTGGAATCTGTTGACGTTTTGTTTTTGGCACAGCCGCATGGTCAGGCGCAAAAGAATATCGAAGCCTATTCAAAACTTGCCGCGAAAATTATTGACCTTTCGGCGGACTTCCGTTTGCGCGACGCGAGTTTTTACGAGCAATGGTACGGAGAAAAACATGCCGCGCCCGAATGGTTGAACAAATTTGTATATGGTTTGCCCGAACTGCATCGCGCGGAAATGGCGAACGCAAATTACATCAGCGGCGTGGGGTGTAATGCCACCGCGAGCAATCTTGCATTGCTTCCTTTAATCAAAACGGATTTGTTGGACTTATCATCTCCAATTTTTATTGAAATTAAAGTCGGTTCGTCTGAGGGCGGCGCAGAAGGCAACAGCGGTTCGCTTCATGCCGAACGGGCAAACGTAATTCGCACATTCTCCGCGTTTGGGCATCGTCACACGGCGGAAGTGATTCAGGAAATGGGCGTAAAAGACGTTTCGTTGACGATGACCGCTGTGGACTTGGTGCGCGGCGTTTTGGCGACGGCTCATGCCAAGGTGAAGGCTGGTACGGCGACCAAAGATTTGTGGAAAGCCTATAGAGCGGCGGCGAACGAAAATCCATTTATTCGCGTGGTCAAAGAACAACGCGGCATTTATCGCGTGCCTGAGCCGAAAATTCTGGCTGGCTCCAATTACGCCGATCTAGGCTTTGAGTTGGATGAAAGCAACGGTCACATCGTAGCCATGTCCGCGATTGATAATCTAATGAAGGGCGCCTCTGGTTCGGCGGTGCAGTGTATGAATTTGATGCTGGGCTGGGATGAGTCGCTGGGGTTGGAGTTTATGGGGTTGCATCCAATTTAATAAGGACTCGCTGGTTGAGACGCAAGCAGTCGAAACCAGCAATTAAAAGTAAAAATGAAATTGCGAGATGTGGTCTCGATACGTTCCTCGCTTCGCTCGGAACTACTCGACCACCAGATGTAATGGAGAATTATGGAAACAACAGTAGTCAAACTCGGCGGCACGGAGGGCGTGGATTTTTCCGCGATCTGCGCCGATGCGAAAGAATTATTGAGTCAAGGCAAACGCCTCGTCTTTGTGCATGGCGGTTCGGCGGAGGCGAATGCGTTGGGCGAGGGGTTGGGCGCGCCGCCGAAGATGATCACTTCGCCTTCGGGTTATACATCAAGATATACGGATCGGAAAACGCTTGAAATCTTTTTGATGGCGGTCAATGGAAAAGTCAATTCATTGCTGATCGAACAGTTGCAGATGCTGGGAGTCAACGCCTTTGGACTGTGCGGACTCGACGGCAAGTTGATGCAAGCCGTGCGAAAAGAATCCGTTCAGAGCATTGAAAACGGCAAACGGAAAATTATCCGCGATGATTACACGGGGAAGATAGAACAGGTAAATGGTAATTTGTTATCGGCGCTGTTAGATATGGGCTACCTGCCCGTGATTGCGCCAGTGGCGGTCAGCGAAAAAGGCGAGGCGTTGAATGTGGATGCAGACCGCGCGGCGGCGATGGTCGCATCCGCTTTGCAGGCGGAGAATCTCTTGTTGCTCACGGCGGTGCCTGGGCTGATGAAGAATTTTCCAGATGAATCAACGCTCATTCGGCAACTGCCGATGAATCAGTTATCGGCGGCGAGCGAGGCGGCGCAAGGTCGCATGAAGAAAAAAGTGCTAGGCGCGGAAGAAGCGCTGAAAGGCGGCGTGAGTCGCGTCATCATCGCGGACGGTCGTATTCAAAATCCAATCTCAAATGCTTTGGCAGGAAATGGAACAGTGATCCAATGAACACGAATGAAATTGTCGAAATTGAAAACGCGCACACATCGGGGACGTACGCCAAACAACCGTTTGCCATCGTGCGTGGACAAGGCGCGTTGTTGTTTGATGCGGACGGCAAAGAATATTTAGATTGTTCGTCGGGGCATGGCGTGGCGAATCTCGGTCATGCTCACCCGAAAGTTGCCGAGGCGATCTATAAGCAGGCGAATACGCTGATCACTTTGTTTGAGTCGTTTCCGAACGATCAACGCGCAACCTTGATGAAGAAAATTACTTCATTAGTAGATGGCTTGGATCGCGTCTTTTTATGCAACTCTGGGACGGAATCGGTGGAGGCGGCATTCAAATTTGCGCGCATTTCCACGGGTCGAAAAAACATCGTGGCGGCGATGCGCGCATTTCATGGAAGAACATACGGTTCGTTATCCGCAACTTATAACAAAAAATATCGCGAAGGCTTTGACCCGCTCGTGCCTGGCTTTAGTCATGTGGCTTATAACAACGTCGAAGCGTTGGATAAAGCGGTGAACGAAGAAACTGCGGCGGTGATTTTGGAAATGGTGCAAGGCGAAGGCGGCGTGTATCCTGCAACGGTTGAGTATGTGCAAGCGGCGCGCAGAATTTGCAATGAACGCGGCGCGTTGTTGATTGTGGATGAAATCCAAACAGGCTTTGGGCGCACGGGAAAGTTTTTTGCAATTGAGCATTTTGGCATCACGCCAGATTTATTATGTTGCGCCAAGTCATTGGCGGGCGGCGTGCCGATGGGCGCGTTGTTGATCGGCAAGAGCGTGAAGAACTTAACGCCTGGCGTGCACGGCTCCACGTTTGGCGGAAATCCGCTTTCGTGCGCGGCGGCGAATGCGGCGTTGGATGTGATCAAAGAAGAAGAGTTGCCCCGCCAGTCGGAAGAGAAGGGCAAGTATCTGATGGAGAAGTTGAAAGCGATTCAATCCCCGAACATCCGCGAGATTCGCGGGCTTGGGTTGATGGTTGGGATTGAGATGAAGCAGAAGGTTGCGCCATATATCAAGGCTTTGCAAGAAGCGAACATCATCGCTTTGAATGCGGGCATGACCGTGATCCGCTTGTTGCCGCCGTTGGTGATCACTTATGAGCAGTTGGATCATTTGGTGGATGCGTTGACGGAAGTTCTACCAACGGACTTTGTCACGGAATAACGGATTTTCGTAAACGGACTTTGACACGGATTCACGGATGGGAGCGGACTGGTAAACGGATTTGGTAAGCGGATTTGGTAAGCGGACTCTGAAGCAGATTCACGGATGAGAACGGATTTGGTAAGCGGACTCTGAAACGGATTCACGGATGGGAACGGATTTGGTAAGCGGACTCTAAAACGAATTCACGGTTGGGAACGGATTTGGTAAACGGACTCTGAAGCGGATTCACGGATGGGAACGGATAAGTCCGTTTTTGTCCGTGAGTCCGTGATAAAGTCCGCTTATAGAAGTCCGCTTATAAACGGATTGGTGCAACGGATGAACGATTTTGATACATTAGTTGGTTTGGTTTCGCAATACAGCCCTTCGGGAAGCGAGCGGGGGGCTGTTGAATGGTTGGTCGAGCGGATGAAGTCGCTGGGCTATGATGAATCGTTTATAGATGAAGCGGGCAATGCGGTTGGGGTGATGGGGAAGGGCGGGAAGCAGGTTGTTTTGCTTGGGCATATTGATACGGTGCCTGGCGAAATTAAAGTAGAGCAAGTCGCCGACTTGCTCTACGGGCGCGGCGCGGTGGATGCGAAAGGTCCGCTGGCGTGTTTTGTGGATGCGGTGGCAAAGGTGGGCGTTAAAGAAGGCTGGCAATTTGTGGTGATTGGCGCGGTGGAAGAGGAAAGAGATTCGGAGGGGGCGCGTTTTGTTGTCAATCAATATAAGCCAGACTTTGCGATCATCGGCGAGCCGAATCATTGGGATCGAATCGCGCTTGGATATAAAGGCAGCGCGTGGGCGAATGTGATCGTCAAGCGCGAACAGGCGCATACCGCCAGCGGCGAAGAGACCGCGGCGGAAGCGGCAGTGGATGTGTGGCTGAAAATCAAAGCCTATGTGAATGGATTCAATGAAGATAAGAAGCGAGTCTTTGATCAGTTGTTGTTAACTTTGCGCGGCATTGATTCGAGCCAGGATGGCTTTGAACAAACGGCGACTCTGAAAGTTGGAGTCCGCTTGCCTGTGGAAGTTTCGCCAGAAGATTGGTATAAAAAGTTAGATGAAATAGTAAGTGACAGTCACTTGGAGCGGATTGGTTTTGCGATTCCTGCCTGGGGATGTGAGAAAAACACTCCGCTAGTACGAAGCTTCTTAAGCGGAATCAGGTCACAGGGCGGAGAGCCGCGCTTCGTCTATAAAACAGGAACTGCGGATTTGAACATCGTCGCGCCTGTGTGGAAATGTCCCGCGGTGGTGTACGGTCCGGGCGATTCGAGTTTGGATCACACGCCGAATGAGCATATTGAGTTGGCAGAGTATGCAAAGTCGGTGATTGTGTTAATGAATACACTCGTCAAAATGACTCAATAACACGAACTGGCGCACGTTTATAAAACCGAGGCGGTTCGGTGACGTTTGAAAATAAAGGGCGCATTTGGCTGATGAATCAGTGGTCTCGGTGTATACACGCGATTGCATTCACCACACCGATAACGTTGGCTTTCCGATGGTTGGAATGTGCTCTACGATTATTTATGTTTTGTTTCAATGGCAGACAATTTCACAAACAGCGCTTTCCAAACTATGCTTCTCACGTGATGGACTTCGTAAGTCCACTGTTTTAGCCACTTTCGATTATCCGTCGTCTATGTCTATTGTCCATTACCCAACATAATCGCACCAACTTTCATACTTCGCCACCTTGCCGCGGATCGCATCGTGATACACGTTCTGGATCTCGCGCGTAATTTTTCCAGATTTGCCGTCGCCGATGGTTCTAAAATCAATTTCGCACAAGCCGATCACCTCGGCGGCGGAACCGCACACAAACACCTCGTCGGCGTTATACAGTTGGTCGCGCGAGACGGGCGCCTCAACCACATCATAGCCCAGGTCCTTGGCAATCGCATAAACGGACTGGCGCGTGATGCCTTCCAAAATCGGCGCGGTGGACGGGGTGACAATTTTTCCGTCGCGCACGACAAATAAATTCTCGCCCGTACATTCGGCGATATACCCTTGCGGGTCCAGCATAATGGCTTCTTGAAAGCCCAGCCGCTCCGATTCGGTTTTCGCCAAAATGCTGTTGGCATAATTGCCCGCGATCTTCGCCTTCGTCATCGAAACATTCGGATGATGACGAGTGAAGGAGGAGATATTGGCGCGAATACCCTTCGCCAGCGCGTCTTCGCCGAGATAATTCGCCCATTCCCACGCCGCGATCATCATGGAAATTTTGCCTTTATCCACGTTCAAATTCCAGCCGCCGCCATCCAAATACATCAACGGGCGGATGTAGCAATCCGTAAAGCCATTGGCGCGCACGGTGTCTTTATGCGCTTGCATAGCTTCTTCAACGCTCCACGGAAATTCACGAAAGCCCAGCACACGCGCCGAATCAAATAAGCGTTCGGTATGCTCGCGCAAGCGAAAAATGGCTGGACCTTTCGGCGTGTTATAAGCGCGCACGCCTTCAAACACGCCCGCGCCATAATGCAAGGCAGGCGTTAGAAAATGGACAGTGGCTTGTTCAAAAGGCACAAGCTCGCCGTTCTTCCAAATGAATTTCGATTCCATTCCCATAGATTAGTTCTCCTCTATTCGTTTGATAATTTCATCCGCCATCTGACGGGTCGTCAACTTGCCGCCGAGGTCTGCGCTTCTTGCGCCGCTCTTGATCACTTCATCCACGGCTTTTTCAAGCGCTTCGGCTTCAAACTCCAACTTCAAAGAATATCTTAACAGCATTGCCGAAGAAAGAATTGTACCAACTGGATTTGCGATTCCCTTGCCCGTGATATCGGGAGCGGATCCGTGAATCGGCTCAAACAACCCGACGCCTGATTCGCCCAAACTGGCAGACGGCAACATCCCCATCGAGCCCGCCAACACGGACGCTTCATCCGTGAGAATATCGCCGAACATGTTCTCAGTGACGATCACGTCGAATGAAGCGGGAGCAGTGATCAACTTCATCGAGGCGGTGTCTACGAGGATATGCTCCAGTTCAACGTCGCTGTGTTCGTTTCCGACCTTTGTCGCAATCTGCCTCCACAAGCGCGAAGATTCCAACACGTTGGCTTTATCCACCGATGTGACTTTTTTCCTGCGACCTTTTGCCAGATCAAAAGCCAAATCAACGATACGTTTGACTTCATAATCATAATACTCAAGCGTATCCACCGAGTATTCTTTTCCATCGCGCATCTCGCGCATTTTGGGTTGACCAAAATATAGCCCGCCCGTGAGTTCGCGCATGACGATGATATCCACGCCTTTGAGTTTTTCTGGCTTCAACGGCGATGAATCAATCAACGACGGATGGACTTTGACGGGGCGAAGATTCGCAAACACGCCTAAGCCTTTGCGAAGCGCGAGCAAGCCGCGTTCGGGTCTGTCTTTTGCATTCGGGTCGTCCCATTTCGGTCCGCCCACCGCGCCGAGCAAAACTGCATCCGAAGATTTACAATCGGCGAGCGTTTCATCGGTTAACGAAGAGCCGTATTTATCAATCGAACAACCGCCCATCAAGCGTTCTTGAAAGTTGAAGGTGTGGTCATATTTATTTGCAATGGCGTCCAACACTTTGGTCGCTTCGCCGACCACTTCGGGTCCGATGCCATCGCCAGGGAGTAATGTGATTTTGTAATTCAAGTTATTTTCCTTATGTTATATCGTTGCGAGGGCGGTCTTGTTCTTCGCCCGAAGCAATCTCCAACTAATCAGGAGATTGCTTCGTCGTCGCTCCGCTTCTCCTCGCAACGACATGATATTTTAGTGCGCCACCATCAACCCATACTCCATCGAATCAGCCAGCGCGCGCCAAGAGGCTTCGATGATATTTGTGCTTGCGCCGACCGTGCTCCAACGGGAGGTCGAGTTGCGCGTGTCTATCAACACGCGCGTAATCGCTTCCGTTCCGTGATCCGAATCCAAAATGCGGACTTTGTAATCGGACAAATGGAATTTTTCGATTTGCGGATAATACCCGATCAGCGCTTTTCGCAGAGCAAGATCAAGCGCGTTGACGGGACCGTTCCCTTCGGCGGCGGTGTGAAATAATTCGCCTTGCACTTTCACTTTGACAGTCGCTTCGGCTAACAGTCCGCGCCCCTGACGATGCTCCACGTTGACGAAGAAATCCACCAACTCGAACGGCGGTTTGTATCCGTATTCCTGCCGCTTCAACATCATCGTCACGGAGGCTTCGGCGGCTTCAAATGAAAAGCCGCGCGACTCCAATTCTTTGATCTCGTTCAACACAGGCAGAACTTCCGCGCTTTCAACTTCCACGCCGTGCTCCTCGGCTTTGCTGAGCAAATTTCCGCGCCCCGCTAAATCCGAAACCACCACGCGCATTTTGTTGCCGACGAGTTCAGGCTCGATGTGTTGATACGATTGCGCGTTGCGTCTCATCGCCGCCACATGCACGCCGCCTTTGTGGGCAAAAGCCGATTTGCCCACGAACGGCAAATGTTCATCGGGCGTGAGGTTCGCCACCTCCGCCACGAAATGAGACAGATCATATAACTTACTGATGTTTCCTTTTGGCAAACACGCGTAGCCCATTTTCAATTCAAGATCCGCCATGATGGAAACGAGATTGGCATTGCCGCATCGTTCACCGACTCCGTTGATCGTGCCTTGCGCTTGAATCGCGCCCGCGCGAATCGCGATCAATGAGTTGATGACCGCGCATTCAGAGTCGTTGTGCGTGTGAATCCCAAACGAATGAAGAACCGCCTCTTTCAGCACGCTGACAATTGATTCGACCTCCCAGGGCATTGTGCCGCCGTTCGTATCGCACAGCACGACAGTCTCTGCGCCCCCGCGGATGGCGGCTTGCAACGTCTCGAGCGCGTACGCCGAATCGAGTTTGTAGCCGTCGAAGAAATGTTCCGCGTCATAAATCACGCGCTTGCCGTTGGCTTTGAGATGCGCGACAGACTGCTCGATGATTCGCAGGTTGTCTTCATTGGTCGTCAGCAAAACTTCTTTCACATGCAACGTGGACGATTTGCCGAAGATGGTGCAGACAGGCGTGTGCGAATCGATCAGCGCTTTGATGTTGGCGTCGTCTTCGGGTCCGCCTTTGACGCGGCACGTGGAGCCGAACGCCGCGATGAGCGAATTCTTCCATTGCATATCGCGCGCGCGCTCGAAGAACTCCACGTCCTTTGGGTTCGAGCCAGGCCAGCCGCCTTCGATGAACGCCACGCCGAGTTCGTCCAACTTGTGCGCGATGCGGATTTTGTCATTCGCCGAAAGGTTGAAGCCTTCAGATTGCGTCCCGTCGCGGAGGGTGGTGTCGTAGATTTGGATGAGGGGTAAGGTCATGAGTTACCTGTTCGCGTTATGAGGTACTTCGTATTGCGTACTACGTAATACGAAGTAAGCAGTACGCAGTATGAATTACGCGCCTTGTTCAAACGCCGCAATGTCCTTCTCGAATCCCATGATATATCCAAGTTCATCCACGCCATTGAGCAGGCATGTTTTGCTGAACGAATCGATTGGGAAGGTGAAAGAACCCGCAGGGAAGGAAACTGTTTGGGTAGCCAGATCAACTGTCAGTTCGGCGCGAGGCGCTTCTTCAAATAGATCGAGGAGCGTCTTGTGAGTCGCTTCATCCACCACGATGGGAATCAATCCGTTCTTCAAAGCGTTGTTGCGGAAAATATCCGCAAAGGACGTGGAGATGACGGCGCGAAAGCCGTAACTGGTGAGCGCCCACGACGCGTGCTCGCGGCTCGAACCGCAACCGAAGTTATCGCCTGCCAATAAAATTTGCGCGCCCTGTGATTCGGGCTTGTTGATAATGAAATCTTCTTTCGGAGATTTATCGTCGTTGTAACGCCAGTGATAAAAGAGGACATCCGCGAGTCCGTTCTTGTCGGTGACTTTGAGAAATTGCGCGGGGATGATCTGATCCGTGTCAATGTCGTTGACGGGGAGAGAGATCATGCGGGAGGTTAAGTTTGTGAATTGAGCCATTTTGATTTCCGATTTACGATTTTGGATTTACGATTTTGGATTGATCGTTACGTCGCTGGTTGAGTAGCCCGAAGCGATAGCGAAGGGCGTATCGAAACCAGCAATTAAAAGTAAACTTTAATTTCGAGGTGTGGTCTCGATACGTCCCGCAAAGATCATGCGGGACTACTCGACCACCATCATTAATTTAAATCATCGTCCGCGGATCGGTAACGACGCCATTAATGGCTGATGCCGCCGCAGTGATGGGACTCGCCAAGAACGTGCGCGAGCCTTTTCCTTGTCGTCCTTCAAAATTTCTGTTCGATGTGCTAACGCAATATTGACCTGCTGGAATCACATCTGCATTCATTGCGATACACGACGAGCATCCCGCTTCGCGCCATTCCGTGCCCGCTTCTTTGAAAACTTTATCAAGCCCTTCGTGCTCGGCTTGTTTCTTCACATCCTGAGAGCCAGGCACAACCATAACGCGCGTGCTTTCCGAAACTTTTTTGCCTTTGAGAAATGCCGCCGCGAGACGTAAATCTGAAATTCTTGAGTTGGTGCATGAGCCGATGAAGACCACATCCACTTTTTGACCGAGCAGGGATTGACCAGGTTGAAGTCCCATGTAGTTCATGGCTTTCTCGAACGCGGCTTTTTGCGACGCTTCTTTGAACGAATCAACGGTTGGGATGTGGTCGGTGATTCTCATGCCCATGCCTGGATTCGTCCCGTAGGTGATCATCGGTTCAAGTTCGGAGGCGTTGAGCGTGATGGTCTTGTCGTAGGTCGCGCCTTCATCGGATGGAAGCGTTCGCCACTTGGCGACAGCCTTATCCCATTCTTCGCCTTTGGGGGCAAACTCGCGTCCTTTGAGATATTCAAAAGTCGTTTCGTCGGGAGCGATCATGCCCGCCCGCGCGCCGCCTTCAATGGACATGTTGCAAATCGTCATGCGTTGTTCCATTGATAATCCGCGAATCGCTTCGCCCGTATATTCAAAGACATGACCCGTCCCCCCACCCACTCCGATCTTTGCAATGATCGCCAGGATAATATCTTTGGCTGAAACGCCGTTCGGCAACTTTCCATCCACGCGGACTTCGCACGTTTTCGGTTTCTTTTGCAAGAGACATTGAGTCGCAAGGACGTGTTCCACTTCACTCGTGCCGATGCCAAACGCCAACGCGCCGAACGCGCCATGTGTGGCGGTGTGACTATCGCCGCAGACGATGGTCATGCCTGGTTGTGTGCGCCCAAGTTCGGGTCCGATGACGTGAACGATGCCGCGATGCGGACTGGTCATGCCGTGCAATGTGATTCCAAATTCGGCGGCATTCGTCTCCATCTGTTTGATCTGGGCGGCGGCTAACGCGTCAGTAATGGGAACATTTATCGGCGTGGTCGGGATCGAGTGATCCATCGTCGCCAGAGTCTTATCGGGTCGGCGCACTTTGAGTCCGCGCTGGCGGAGCCCTGTAAAGGCTTGCGGCGATGTCACTTCGTGGACCAAGTGCAGGTCAATGTAAAGAACCGCTGGCGCATCCGCCTGTTCGGTGACGACGTGCGAATCCCAGATTTTTTGAAATAAAGTTTTTGGCATGGTTTCCTTTTATCCTAACATTACGCCGAAATCATTTTTTATTTTTTCAGCGCCTTCAGTTTGAGAGATGATCAATTTATTTAAGGCATTGATATACGCCTTCGCGCTGGCGACGATGATGTCGGTGTCCGCGCCGTGACCGCCGTACACGCGCGGATAGTTCATTTCGCTTTGCGCGTCCATTGAGGTGTGACCGTTCGCGCCTTGAATGCGGACAGTCACTTCGCCGAGTGCGTCAATGCCCTCGGTGATGGCGTGGATGTTGAACTCCAGCAATTCGCACGGCACATTGACGATGGCGTTGATGGCTTTGTACACCGCGTCCACTGGACCCGCGCCGACGACGGCTTGCGTGTGAATCGTCCCATCGGGTCCGCGCAAGCGGACGGTTGCAGTCGGCATCCCCATCGTCCCGCATGTGACCTGCATATCGTTGAGCAAATACACATCGCGCGGACGATAAAACTCATCGGCGATCAACGCTTCCAAGTCCGCATCCACGATGACCTTCTTGCGGTCTGCCAATTCTTTGAATCGCGCAAACGCTTTATCCAATTCAACTTCATCGAGCGAGTGACCCAACTCGGCGAGTCTGGTGCGAAGCGCGTGACGGCCCGAATGTTTTCCCAACACGAGTTTGGTCTGGTTCACGCCAACATCTTCGGGGCGCATGATCTCGTATGTCGTTTGATGTTTCAACATCCCGTCTTGATGAATGCCCGCCTCATGCGCAAACGCATTTGCGCCGACAATGGCTTTGTTCGGTTGCACAACGATGCCCGTGTAATTGCTCACCAATTTACTGACGCGCGAAATTTGTTTGGTTTCAATTCCAGTTTCCAATTCAAACACAGGATGACGAGTCTTCAACGCCATCACAACTTCCTCCAGCGACGTGTTGCCCGCGCGTTCGCCGATTCCGTTCATCGTCACTTCGGCTTGCCTCGCCCCCGCGCGAATCCCCGCCAGCGTGTTCGCCGTCGCCAATCCCAAGTCATCATGACAATGCACAGAGATCGTAATGTCGTCGCGCATCCCTGGCGTGTTTTTGATGATGCCGTCAATCAACGCGTAAAATTCATCGGGCGTTGTATAACCGACCGTGTCTGGAATGTTCAACGTCGTCGCGCCAGACTTGATCGCCTCGCCCAACACGACATACAAAAATTCTGGGTCAGAGCGCCCCGCGTCTTCGGGCGAAAATTCAACATCATCGCAAAAAGATTTTGCATACGCCACCATTTCAGAAACGCGCCCTACAACTTCTTCGGGATCCATTTTCAACTTGTGCTTCATGTGGATCGGCGACGTCGCCAAAAACGTATGAATGCGCGGATGCTTCGCCGATTGCACCGCCTCCCACGCCTTATCAATATCGGATTTATTCGCCCGCGCCAACCCCGCGATGATCGGGACTCTCGCTTCAGGCGACGGGGAGGCTGGGTTGCCCACCTCAGCCGCTATCTGGCGGACGGCTTCCAAGTCGTCGGGCGACGCGGCGGGGAATCCCGCTTCGATGATATCCACGCCCATCATCGCCAGCGACCGCGCCACCTCCAGCTTTTCAGCCGAAGTCATCGTCGCCCCTGGAGATTGCTCGCCGTCTCTTAGTGTTGTGTCGAAAATCCTAACGTAGTTATTTGTTGTCATGGTCTCATCCTTTCAATGAAGAGACTAGAGACTGGAGATTAGAGATTAGTCTCCAGTCTCTAGTCTCTAATCTCTATCCCTTCTTCCAATTTTCTGGGCGTAACGACCTCACCGCCGCGCCTGTCTGCCACATTTCTGAGTCGCGGATTGCGGCGAGTTCTTTATCCAACTTCTCGCGGTAATCGGGCTTGCTGTTCGCTTCCAATGTGATTCGCGCCTCGTCCCCCGACGTAACACTCTTGTATAAATCGCTGAACACAGGCGCAACCGCATCGCGGAATTTATTCTTCCAATCCAACGCGCCACGCTGGGCGGTGGTGGAGCAGTTGGCGTACATCCAATCCATGCCGTTTTGCCCAACCAAACGGATCAGCGACTGCGTCAACTCTTCCACCGTTTCATTGAACGCCTCGGAGGGAGAATGTCCGTTCTTGCGGAGTTCGTTGTACTGCGCCTCCATCACGCCCGCCAACGCGCCCATCAACACGCCGCGCTCGCCTGTGAGGTCGCTGTACACTTCATTTTGAAACGTCGTCGGGAATAAATATCCCGCGCCGATGGCAATGCCCAACGCAATCGTCCGCTCTTTCGCTTTACCCGTCGCATCCTGATGGACGGCAAAACTGGCGTTGATTCCCGAACCGTCGAGAAAATTCGTCCGCACACTGCGCCCCGATCCCTTCGGCGCGACCAACGCCACGTCCACATGAGGCGGAGGGATAACGCCCGTGTCATCCTTGAACGTGACCGAGAATCCGTGCGAGAAATACAGCATGTCGCCTTCGTTCAAATTCTCGACGATCTTCGACCACTGCGAGCGCTGACCCGCATCGGATAACAAATATTGAACGACCGTCCCTTTTTCCGCCGCTTCCTCCACCGAAAAAAGAGTCTCGCCTGGGACCCAGCCGTCTGCGACAGCCTTGTCCCAATTCTTCGTCCCCTCGCGCTGACCGACGATCACATTGATTCCGTTGTCGCGCATGTTCATCGCTTGCGCGGGTCCCTGCACGCCGTAACCAAGCACCGCTACCACTTCATCCTTCAACACCTCGCGCGCTTTATCCAACGAAAATTCATCGCGCGTTACAACGTCTTCTTCCACGCCGCCAAAATTTATCTTTGCCATGATTTCAATTCTCCTATTTTTTATATCTCGGTGGTCGAGTAGTCCCGCGTGATCTTCGCGGGACGTATCGAGACCACCACGTCGTAAAGCAATTCTTGTTACAAGATTTTGTATGCGTACTTGTGGTCTCGATACGCTCGCAATGGCGTCTCGGCGCCACTCGCTACTCGACCACCGAATTACTATTTACCAATTACAAATTACGCAGTACGTAGCACGCAACACTCTTTCATCCTTCATCATTCATACTTCATACTTTTCACGGCGTCATCTCCGCCAAATCCATCACCTGCTCGATGCCGTTCATCCCGATCCGCCGCACGCCATCGTGAACTCCGCGCGTCATCGAGACCTGCCCCGTGCGCACCATTTCAACGATTCCAATAGGGCGCAGCAACTCGATCATGCCTTCAATTTTGTCCTCTGTGCCGGTGATTTCAACGACGACCGAATCAGCCGCCACGTCTACAATGCGGGCGCGGAATATCTCCGCCAGCCCATTCACCTCCGCGCGGCGCTCGGGAACGACTCGCACCTTGATCAGCGCCAAATCGCGGGCTACGGTAGATTGATGCGTTACGTCCTGCACGTCAATCACGTTGACCAACTTGTACAAATTGGCTTCGATGCGATGCGCGTCAATATCGCCGTTTGGGCATTCCGCAACGATCGTCATGCGCGACACTTCGGGATCCTCCGTCGTCCCCGCGTTGAGCGACACAATATTGAAATTACGCCGCCGAAACAAAGACGTCACCCGATTTAACACGCCGGGTTTATTTTCTGCCAAAGCAATAAACGTGTAATTCATAATTTTCAATTCTCCAATTCTCTTAATCGCCAATTACCAATTACTTGTATCTCGTAACTCGCAACTCGCGCGTCTTACGCCTTCACCGGCCTCTGCATCATCTCATCCAACGCCGCGCCTGCGGGAACCATCGGATAGACCGCTTCTTCCTGCTCCACGCGGAACTCCAGCACCACTGGACCTTGGGTCTTCCTCGCCCAGTCAATCGCTTCGTCCACTTCCTCAGGCTTGGTCACCCGCCTCGCAGGGACTCCGTGCGCCTCCGCCAGTTTCACAAAATCGGGCGTGAGCATGTTCACGGCTGAATATCTTTTCTCAAAGAAAAATTCCTGCCACTGCCGCACCATGCCCAGGTATTGATTGTTCATGATCGCCACTTTCACGTTCGCGCCTTCCTGCACGGCGGTCGTCAACTCGGCGGCGGTCATCTGGAATCCGCCGTCGCCCGCGATTGCCCAGATCTCCTGATCCTTCGCCGCGAACCACGCGCCGATCGCCGAAGGGAGACCAAAGCCCATCGTCCCCGCGCCGCCCGAAGTCAGCCAGCGATTCGGTTTCTCCAGAAAATAATATTGCGCCGCCCACATCTGATGTTGACCCACGTCGGTCGCCACGATCGCGTTTCCATCGGTGGCTTTCCAGATATCCGCGATCATGTGCGCCGCGTGTAATTTGCCGTCGTCTTCCCACTTCATAATACTGCGCGCGTCGGCTTCGGCTTTCCACGCGCCGATTTCCTCCTTCCACTCATCGTGGTCGTATTCGTCCACCAATGGAATGAGATCCGTGAGCACATTTTTCAGATCGCCGACCAGCGGCACATCCACAAAAACATTTTTATGAATTTCAGACGGATCGATCTCGATGTGGATCTTTTTCGCGCGCGGCGCGTATGTTTTCAGCGTGCCGGTCACGCGGTCGTCAAAACGCATACCAAACGCCAAAATCAAATCCGCATTTTGAATCGCCATGTTCGTATGCACTTCGCCGTGCATGCCCATCATCCCCAAACTCAATTCATTCGAAGCGGGGAAGGCGCCCAAACCCAACAACGTGCTCGCCACCGGAGTTTGAGTCTTGACCGCGAACTGCATCAACGCCTCCTCGGCTTTCGACATCAACACGCCATGCCCGCACAAAATGACCGGCTTCCTGGCTTTTTCAATCAATGCAACGGCTTGTTCCAGCAAATTTTTCGACGAGCGCATCACGGGTTGATAGCCCGCCAACTTCACGTCGTCAGGATACTCAAACTCGCACGATTCGACTTGCGCATTCTTGCAAATGTCGATCAACACGGGACCCGGTCGCCCGCTGCGCGCGATGTAAAACGCCTCGCGAATCGTTTCCGCAATCTCTTCGACGCGCGTCACAAGATAGTTGTGTTTTGTGATCGGCAGCGTGATCCCGGTCACGTCCGTTTCTTGAAACGCGTCGCCGCCGATCAAATGCGCCGCCACTTGCCCTGTGATGAAGACCGTCGGCACCGAATCCATCATGGCGGTGCAAATACCCGTCACGAGATTCGTCGCGCCAGGACCCGACGTTGTCATTGCCACGCCAACCTTCCCCGACGCGCGAGCGTAGCCGTCCGCCATGTGCGCCGCGCCCTGCTCATGCCTCACCAACACGTGATGCACGGGGTAATTCAGCATCGCGTCGTAGATCGGCATGTTCGCGCCGCCGGGGTAGCCGAACACAACCTCCACGCCTTCGCGGGTCAAACATTCCCAAACAATTTCTGCGCCTTTTAGTTTCATATCTTCTCCTTTAAATAATCCGTTTCTATCCGTTAGTCCGTGACAGAGTCCGTTGATAAAACCGCGCCCGTATCCGCGCTTGTGACAAAATGCGAATAGCGCTTCAACCACTTCGATGTCGTTTTGGATTTAAACTTGGGCAACGCCTCCAGCCGACTCTGGATCTCCGCCTCGCTCAACCCGACGTTCAGACTGCGCGCCGCCAAATCAATCTGGATCACATCCCCAGCCTTCAACGCCGCTATCGGACCGCCCGCTGCCGCTTCCGGCGACACGTGACCGATGCACGCGCCGCGCGTCCCGCCGCTGAATCGCCCATCCGTGATCAACGCGACCTTATCGCCGAGTCCCTGCCCCATGATCGCAGACGTGGGCGACAACATCTCTTGCATCCCCGGTCCGCCCTTTGGACCTTCGTATCTCACCACCACACAATCTCCCGCTTTGACCTTGCCCGCCAAGATTCCAGCCATCGCCTCATCTTGCGATTCAAAGATCACGGCTGGTCCCTCAAACTTCATCATCGCTTCACTCACGCCGCCCACTTTCACCACCGCGCCCTTCGGAGCGAGGTTGCCGAATAGAATCGCCAGCCCTCCGCGTTTGGAATGTGCGTTGCCATATCTGCGAATCACTTCTTCATCTTGAATATCTTTTCCTTGAATCGATTCGCCCAAGGTTTTTCCTGTCACTGTCAAGCGATCAAAATGCAACATGCCCGTCCCCCATTGGATTTCGTTCAATATCGCAGGGATTCCGCCCGCGCGATGCACGTCTTCCATGTGCCACTTGCCCGCCGGGCTCACCTTGCAAATGTGCGGAACTTTATCCGCCACCGCGTTGATCCGCTCCAACGGATAGTCCACGCCTGCTTCGTTCGCCAATGCCAGCGTGTGCAACACCGTGTTCGATGAGCCGCCCATCGCCATGTCCAACGCGAACGCATCGTCAATCGCTTCGGCTGTGACGATGTCTCTCGGCTTGAGGTCGCGCTCGATCAAGGTCATCACTTGCGCGGCGGCTTGTTTCGCCAACGCTTCTCTTTCGGGCGTCTTTGCTAATGCCGAACCGTTGTACGGCAACGCCAAGCCCAACGCTTCCATGAGACAGTTCATCGAATTGGCAGTGAACATCCCCGAACATGACCCGCACGATGGACATGCAAATTTTTCCAATGTAGATAATCGCTTCTCGTCAATCTTGCCCGCTGAAAATGCCCCCACGCCTTCAAACACTGAGATCAAATCTATCGTCTCGCCTTCGGGAGTCATCCCCGCCTTCATCGCCCCGCCAGACACAAAGATGGTCGGGATGTTAACTCGCATCGCACCGAGTAACATGCCCGGCACGATCTTGTCACAGTTCGGGATGCACACCATCGCGTCGAATCTGTGCGCCTCGATCATGGTCTCCACGCAGTCGGCGATCAACTCCCGCGAAGGAAGCGAGTACTTCATCCCCATATGACCCATGGCGATACCGTCGTCCACGCCGATGGTGTTGAACTCAAACGGCACGCCTCCCGCCGCGCGGACGGCGTCCTTGACCAGTTTGCCGAAATCCTGCAAATGCACATGCCCCGGCACCACGTCCACATACGAGTTGACGATGGCAACAAACGGCTTGTTGAAATCATCGTCCTGCAAACCCGTAGCGCGAAGCAACGCGCGATGCGGCGCCTTATCAAATCCTTTTTTGACTGTGTCAGAACGCATACGACTCCTTGTTGACGATTGACCATTGACGATGGACGATGTTTTATGGTCTACGGTCTATCGTCCATGGTCTAAACAGATAACAAAAGAGCCGCCCGTGGTTAGGGCGGCTCTTTGCATTTGCTAAAGTGTGCGATTACTTCTTCACTCTCACTGTTGCCATCCTAACCGAAAATAGATCCTTAATAATAAGGACCGCAATAAGGATGACGATAAGGGAGAGCGACAAAAGCGTGTTCATGGGTTCGTGATTTCGCCCGATTATAGGCAGATTTATGAATCCGTCAAGGGGGAATTGTAAGATTCGGAGGAAGGTAATTTAATAGCGTAGCTAAATAGACTCATTGGAAAGAAGATAATTTGGAAATTTTATATTGATAAATTCTTGATACATCCTCCCCTCTCACATAGAATACCGCCCAGCATGAGCAAACATTGCTTGAATTCCATGTCTATGATCACTACTACCTCGACAAAAATCGTGGGGCGTTTGTACATGGAATAAAGTAACCAGAACAAAAGTATCTAGCTTGGCGATGACCAACAGCCAGATCAAAGAAAGATAAACGCGATCCAACGAAAGTGTGACCGCCCGCAGTTCGAGGTCTGCTTTCATGGTGACGATTCGGCTCATCAGAAATCCCACCGGGACGAGAGCAGGAATGTCGGCGCGACCCACATCCAGTTGAAATATCCGTTTCCGATGTCGTGGAAGAAATAGAGGCTGAACAGCGCGGAAAACTGGACGAACAGAAAGGCTCGCAGCCAGATCTTGAAGCGGCTTTTTTTCATCTCCCCGCGCAGGGATTCGAGGTAAGCAAGATGCGCGCGCGGATGAGCATTTTATCCAAGTGAAAGGATTTTAGGTAGGTGAGATGCGAAAGGATGAGCATCTTATCCATATCTGAAACCGATTACGAAGCAGAGCGTCATCAGGAATAGAATGGCGGGCAGGATTTTTAAGATGAGTTTCTTTGATAGGATGGGCCTGCCTGCTTTGAGGAAGGAAAGCGCCAGCCCGCCGATGCCGATCAACGCGCCGCCCACACCCACCAGCGAAAAGAGCGGGGGCATCTTTTCTAGAAGCGTGAGGACGATCGGGAGCAGAAAGATCGTCAGCCCTGCAATGCCGTGAACAACAGCCAGCACAATGGTCGGAAGTTTGTTTTTCATCGGGATCAGGCGCGTTGCTAAAATGGCAAGAAAACCCACGATGGCGAAGATCAGGTACGGGATCCCGAACGGAACGTATTGCCAGACGAGACCGAGCGCAAGGCAGAGCGGGATGATCGTCGAGACGATGACAACCAAGGGTGAATCCAGAATGTCGAAACCCCAGATAATCAGGAGTATCCCTGCTACGAGCAGTACCCCGAAGGCAATGGTGTAAGCGATGACAGGTAGGGTACTGAAGCCGTCAATGCCAACTGCGATCTGGTAAGCGGCAAGAATACCGGTGATGAGCAGCAGAACACGGGCGAGAGAGGATATTTTCATCAAATTACCTCGATCACGACTAGAATCATGGCAGCCAGCATGTAGAAGGATGCGTATTTGAACAGCCCAAAGTTAACGCGCTCAGAGGGTTTGAATGTGATGGCAACCGCCAGTATGAGCAGGCCTGCTGAGAGGACGAGTAGCAGGCGCAGAAAACCCCACGTCATGCCGATACCGTAACCTGCAATCGCCATGGCGAACGCGGCCAGTACGGATGAAACCGCGATGGTGGCGCGTGTGAAGCCGAGTCCGTATGTGGACGGGAAGGTTGGCACACAGGCCGCGGCGTAGTCTTTCTCGTACTTCATGCTGAAGGTGAGTGTGTGAGTGGGAATCCAGAAGAGGATGCCGAGAGCGAGAGTCAGCCCGATCCAATCTATGGCGCCGAGGCCGAGGGCGCGTCCAGCCAAAATGGGCATGGCGCCCGAAATGCCGCCCCAAACGATGCTCCAGGCGGTGTGACGTTTGAGCCAGATGCTGTAAACCACCACATCGAAGAAGAGCCCGGCAAAGACAATGAGACCATAGAGCGCATCCATCGCCACCGCCCAGCCAACGCCGAGAATAGAGAGAATCAGCCCGAGGCGCAGGATTTCGTTTTCGCTCACCAACTTTGAAGAGGTTGGGCGTTTTTGTGTGCGCCCCATTTTGGCGTCAATGTCGCGGTCCCACCACATGTTGAGCACGGTGCTTCCGGCAATAGCCAGGAAGAGACTGCCCGTCACGCCGAGGATTGTTCCTATATTTAGGACAGGACAGCGCGTACTCATATAACCTGCCAGCCCGGTGGCAAGCAATAGTCCGCTTTGAAGAGGTTTGGTCAGCGGCCAGTAAAGGCGGATCTTCGAGACGAGAACATACATTGAATCTCCAGTGTGTATCAGGGAAACAAGCGGAGGCAAACATTTACAAGCTTGTTCCCTTGTTTATTTATTTGCTAACGACGAGGATGAGTCCCTTGGTGGAATTGAACAGATAGTTGAAACAGTCTTTGACGAATTGCATAGGGTTTACTCCTGAATTTTGGTGGTCAGTTATATGAAAAATATCACAAATTGGACTGTTTGTCTTTGACAAAAGATAAATAATGGCAAACATCAGACTTCGGAAGTCTCTGGGGCTTCCAAAGTCTGTTCTTTAACCTTTCTTGGCGAATCTGATCGTGAACGAGCCCGCCACCAGGAACAGGAGCGGGATGGAAGATCAACAACAAACCTGAAATCGAAAGCACTGCGAATCCCATCAGATAGTAGAGATTATGCAGCGCTTTGTGCAGGGTGTACCTCTGCCGGAAATACCAGCACAGGTACGCGGCAGGAACACCTGTTAAAAGTAGAAAAATAATATCCTTGATCGGTGCCGTTTCACATTCTCCTTTTTACGGATATGTGGGAATTATGACACAAATTGCCTTCAAATTTTCGTGACGAATCACCATCAAATTTCCATGACAAATATCACCCTTCGCTTCATACCTCGACCTCGAAATATGCGCGGCCTCCCAAGCTTGATTCCAGCCCGGAGCGTCGCGGAACTTGTTCACACGATATTCTGCTGTATATTTTAAAAGTAGGACGTGGAAGATATGAATAAACATAAATGAACGCGGAATTTTGCAACCAAAAATTCCGCGTTTCCATCTATAAAATTTCCATGCGTTGAAGAGTCGCAAGAAATTATGCCGCCAGAATCACGTTGCGGTTGCACTCCATACTTCGATCATTTTCTTCGTCGAGGGGAGCAGCAGATAGACGAACAGCGCCGCGCCTATGAAGGACGCCACCAGGAACATCGAGAAGCGGCCCCTCACGAGCACATCCGTCACGCCGACGGGGAATCCGCCGAACATGGACATGGCTGTCGCAAAGACGCCAACAGGCAGCGCCCAGGATTTGCCCTTGACCAGCCCGAAGATGAAAGAGGCCCAAACGATCGCGCCCCACCAGTTCACCATCTGCGACATGGCGTACATCGAACTGATGAAGCCCTTCGCCTCGGTCTGATGACGCGAGATCGCGCCCACGCCATCAATGAACGTCAACACGTAGGCCAGCCCGCTGACGAAGGCCAGTGCGATGATCTTCTTGTCCACGCCGCCGATTAGGAGCATCCCGAACCACAACACGAACGCGATCAGGAAAATCCAAATGGTCGGCGCGGGCAGGCCGATGCTGGAAGGCGGGATTATGGGGAAGAATCCGGCCAGGATCTGAGCGGTGGCGGCCACTGTTCCCCAGAACCAGGCCCATTTGGCCTTGTTCAGGAAGCCATATAGCACCATCACCCACAGCGCGCCCGCTGTAACTCCCAGCCAACCGAGCAGGGCGAAGACGATCTGCACGGTAATGGCCTCGTCAGGACGTTCGCCGGTCAGTTTGCCGTCAATGTTGACCTGGTAGATGCTGGACATCAGGAACAGCGCGAGCAGGCCGATCAGGATCCCAACGATGGATAGAACCGTTCCGAGTTTGTGATTATTTTTCATTTCGTTTCTCCTTGTGAATTCCTCCTATTTTGAAAAGCTCATGCGCGCGAACAGTTTATCCTTGATGACAAACTGGTGATACAGCGCCCCACCGATGTGCAGGAGGATAAGCAGGAGCAGCACGGGCGCGATGACTTTGTACAGAACGCACGCAGTGAAGACGAAGAAATCCGCGGGCAGCGACCCGACTCCACCAAAGACGGTCTGGACCAGTCCTGCCTGCAGGGAGAGCGATACCCCGCTGACGGCCATCAGAAAGACGAACAGGTACAACGCGTAATGTGTGACCTTGCCGAGTCCATTGAGGAAGGCGCTGCCCGTGAAGGCGTGGGCGGGACGCGGCGTTCGCATCCGAACGATGAAGCGGAAGACGATCACGACCAGTATGGTCAGGCCCGGCAGCATGTGCGCGCCGAGCGGAACAATCTCGTTTGCATTGTCCGGGAGGAGGCTGGAATATTTGCCGAGCGCGAACTCGGTGAAAATGAGCAGGGTGATCAGCCAGTGAAGGCTGACCATCAAAGGGATATAGCGGGTGAGAGTAGAGGTCGTCATAAAGTCTCCTTAAATCTGCACCGATTCGATTTTCTTCCATCCAGTGCGCATGATCTCGAACATCTCCTGCATTGGGTGGATCAACGCCAGTGCGTAGAGCGCAGGGTGGGGAAGGCTGCGATCAGGTTGAAACTTACCAGCGACGCGTCCGATGCTAAGATCACGGCGACGAAGACGTAAAGCAAAATGATGAGAAGATAAGGGATTGGCATGGGTTTTCCTTTGACGGAAACTTAACTGGAGATTACGACTCACCCTTCGAGCCGAGGAAGATGATGCGCGTTCTGGCGTTGATGCCGCGTTTGGTCATGGATGAGGCGGACAATTTCTCCTTTCCTCCTTTATTTTGCTTTGGGAAATACCTTCAGTTCCAGCGAACCTTCCCGCGCGCAGGTATCCAAACATTCGAGGCAGCGGATACATTCGGCGTCAGTCAGGCTGTTCGGCACGTCTTCGATGTCCATCGAACATTCGATGTCGCAACGTCCGCAGTTGTTGCAGGCTACGTTGCTTTCCAGCCGCACAGGCGAGATTTTGTTGAAGATCGCCAGCGTCGCGCCGAGCGGACAGAAATATTTGCACCAGAAGCGTTCCACCAAAACCGCGCCCGCCAAAAAGATCGCGAACGCGAAGCCCAGGAGCAAGGATATCTTGAAACTGAAGACTGCCCGCACCGGACAAAATTTGTGCAGAGGCGGGAAGACGGTCGTCAGGCTGGCGAATAGGATAATCGCCAAAACCAGATATTTGGCGTAGCGCAGTGGACGGTCAATGCTGGCCGGCAGGCGCAAGGGCAGGAGCGTCTGGCTGGGTTTGCCGCGGATGTGACGCCTCTCGCCGAGCAGTCGGCGCGTCCACTTTGAGACAAGGTCCTGGATCGCGCCCAATCCGCACAGCCAGCCGCAGAAGGCGCGCCCCGCGACGAGGGCGACTCCCAATGTGGCGATCAGCACTGCGAAGTTGAGCAGGTTGGTGGATTTGAGCGTGTGTCCCGTAGTGAGATAGGGAAGCAGGGTTTCGATGCCGCCGAAAGCGCAGAACGAGTCGAACGAACCGCCGCGCGAGACTTCGCCCGGCATGATGTGCCGTAGTCCCAGCATGAAGGTGCCGAACACCGCTAGCCATTGGATGATGTGACGGGTTTTGGAAAGCGGGACATTTTTCTTTCGGACAGTAGCGGTCATACGGCGGCCTCCAGTGTAAATATAAGCGGCAGCAGCGCGCCTCGTCCGTGATCCCCGCCGCTGTGTTCGGGGCCAAAGCCGAGCAGGATTCCGATCAAGAGGAAGATCACGTACGTGACGATGATAATGACGGGATAGTAGCGAGGGTTAATTTTCATCAGCGAATTTCCTCCCCCTCTGTTTCAGAGGGGGAGGATCCAAAGGAGAATGCGCCGACCTGGTCTTCCGCAATCAGCGCCTTCTTGATCTTGGGATTGAGCAGGACGATAAACTGCCCAATGATGACGGGCAGACTGTAGGAGTAATCCCACGAAACCGAATCCGTCATGGTGAGGCGAATAATCTGCATGGGAACGTTAATCGAAACGAGAGTGGTGACCGTGACGAGAGCCAGCCACCAGCCAGAGTGTTTGCGCCGCGCGAGTTGGTAGATGGCGATGAAGAGCAGGATGACGCAGAACCACTGGATGGGCTGCGACCAGGCCAGGATCCACGTTCCCAGCCCGCCCAGGTACATCGGTTTCCCGGGGCGAGTCAGCAGCATGCGCAGGTTGCCGATTCCCACGATGAAGGCGTGTGTGCTCAACATTCCGCAGAAGGTCAGGGTGAAGAACTGTCCCCACTTAACCCATTTATCCACGTTGCGGATCAAAATGAGCGTCCAGAAGACGATCAGCCCGACGAACGAGACGATCATTGGCAGGGGCGCGCCCTTTACAAAGGAGACGTAGGGCATGAACATGAAGAAGCCGCCGGCCGAGGGGAAGGCTGAGGCGAGCAGCGCGACCGGGAAGGTCCACTCCTCTCCTCGGTAGATTGGACGCGCCAACAGGATCAGGGTGATCCCGCCGATGTAGATCAGTCCGCGATAGAAGGGGAAGGCGTACGAGAAGAGCAGGATGCCGCTGCCGTAGGCGGGTTTCTCCGCCGCGACCTTGACCAACTCGGTTAGTACGCGCTCCAGCGTGGTCTGGATGAGGAACGGCGCGACCGTGACCATGAATAGGCCAACTACAGCGGCCAGAACGGAAAGGATTGTGCGGTTGGCTTGGGAGGTGTTTTGCATGTCATTCTCCTCGAATATTTTCCGTGTGTAAAATATCACAATTGGAGGGGGAATTCTTTGCCTTAAAGCAAACCCGGGACTGTTTCCGGTCCCGGGCCGCAAAGGAGAGTGTGCTTAGCCTGAGTATTCTGCCAATAGGCGTTGTTTGAAAAGAGGGATCAAGAGCACAATAACGATGCCCAGTCCTAGGAGTGTGCCGTAGAGGTAGTCGTTGGTGGCATGGCGGACGTAGTGGGTGGCGCCGCTTGCAACCATGGTCACCAGGCCGCCAATCAAACCTGCATACCAGCCGGAGATATTCTTTTCGCCGAGCAGGTAGATGGACGTGATTAATAACGCCATGGCTACCCAAAGAGCCAGCCAGCCGAAGTAAGTGATAGCGATTCCTTCAGCAAAGAGCGGACGAGCCGGATGTCCAAACAGGATACGGAAAGCCGCGTGCCCGTTGGCAAAGTTCTCAGCCGCGGTCACGCCCAATATCAGGAAAACGATGAAATCCACGACCTTCTGTATAAGGTCCACTTTTTCAGTGAGCAGCACTGTAAAGTATGGGATCAGACCGACGGTCATGATGGTGACGGCGGGAGGAAATCCGCCTTTGGCGCTACCGATGAAATTCATCCACGGCACGATCATATATGCGCCGCCGATGGCTGGTATTGCCAGACAGAGCAACGCCAGTCCGCGCGTCCAGCGCTCGCCGCGATAGTACGGAAGCGCGATTGCCAACAGGGCGACGCCGGCAATGACTGACAGTGTGCTCCAAAATGGAAAAAAGAAACTAACGAGCCAGACGGTATAAGTCAATAGCGGCGCTTGGGGGTTGTTCTCCGCGGTGAATTTTTCGATACGCGCCTGTTGGGCCTTGACGATTGGGTTGACCATGTCGAACCCGATGAAAGGGATAACCGCAATCATCAAGATTGCGGAGATCACCACAAGGGTGACTACTGCAATTCGTACCTGACGAGATGTGGATGGTAACATTCTTCCTCCGGGTATCTTTATCCTGAAATAGTTTCAGGTTGTGATAATATGTACATATCATATTGGCCTTTCTATATTTCCGCCTTGACTTAAGTCAAGATTTCATAACGGTTTGATTATTACAGCGCAAGAGGCGTTTTTCAACGCTGAACTTTGCGCTGTAATACTAATCAAAGAGGATTAGTTCCATGTCTGAATTTCCTGCCTTGCTGGAAAATGCCGAAGTTCTGGGGAAGTTCACCGCTGGTCAGAAACAGCGATTGATTTCATTGGCCAGTCGGCGAACTCTTGAAAAGAATAAAGTGCTTTTTTGGCAGGGTGATGAATGGAAGAATGTATTGCTGATCGCATCAGGGCAACTACGGGCGGTCATCCGCTCGGCAGACGGGCGAAGTTACGTTGTCTCCACCTGGGAGAAGGGCGATGAATTTTGGGCGCACGGACTCTTCGATGGCGAGGCCGCGCCGTCCACGCTGGAGGCGGTTCAGAAAAGCAGCATCTATCAATGGGAGGGGGAGGCCGTCTTGCAGATCTTATTCGAGAATCCCGAAGCGGAGCGCGCTTTGCTGCGCCGTCAAACCCGGTTGATTCGCAAACGGCGAGAGACGATTGCCGATCTCGCCTTTCAGCCGGTAACGGGGCGATTGGCAAAATTATTGCTGGAGCGCGTGCCAGCCTCGGAAAGTTCGGCGCAGCGCGACCTGACCCTTGACCAGATCGCCTCCATGGTGGCTGCCTCTCCCGAAGTAGTTTGCCGCACCCTCTATCAATTCCAACGGGACGGCATGCTTAAGGTGACGCGCGCCAGCATTACCTTGAACAATCGTTCCGCGCTCGAAAGATTGGTAGGGGCGGAATCCTGAACCTCGCTAAAAGCGAAATGGAGCCGGTAATCCGACCCCATTTCGCAAAGGAAAATGTGATTGATTGTTCGCTCTAATCGCCTTTTTCGATGAGGAATTGCTTGAAGGCGGGGATGAGCAGGATTGCCAGCAGCACTGCCGAGAGCATCCCGCCCTGCAGCCACTCGGTGGAATGGCGTACGATGAAGCCTTGGAAACTAACAATGACGGTCGCCAGCACGGCGGTGGTGGCGATGTACCAGCCCGCCTTATTCTTCATTGCCATCAACGGAATGGAGACGATCAACAGCGCGGACGCGATGTAAAGCAGGAAGCCGCCCAGTAGCAGCGCCAGTGTCTGCGGACTGTAAACGGCCTTCTCTGAAGTCATCGCGAATGTCTGCCAATCCAGATGATCGAGATTGGTGATGGCGTGCGCCAGCGCGGAAGTGAACGGAGGCGGGTTGGGGTTGGCAGTGATCAAACCATTGGCGTCTGTGGTGAACATGCCCGGAATGTGGATGAAGTAGCGCACGCCGTGCTGTCCGTTCATGAAGACCATGCCCGAGACGACACCCAGCGCAGTGAAGGGGATGAATCTCAAAACTTTGTTCTTGAGCGTGTCGGTATCCGCCAATAGGATGATGAAGTAGAACAGCAGGTTCACGAACAGGATCGGCATGACCGGCGGCATGCCTGAGATAGTGTGTGCCGGGACGCCTTTTTCCGGGTACTCGGCCAGCACCAGCACAAACCACGGGATCATCATGGTCATCCCCGCCACAGACGGGATGGCGAACAAGCCCAGCGCGACCGCACGCGCCCACTTCATGCCTTCGTAGATCTTCTTCGAAAGTACCAGCAGCATGGCGCCTGCCAGCACGAAGGCGATCATCCAGATCGAAAATGTTGCCGAGAGGATCGGCACCGCGGGGTAGAAGTCCGCGTCGTGCGGAACGAGGCGTAGCAGCACCTGGTCAAGCGCGATCTTCAGCGTTTGCATAACCTGAGTTGGAGCCAAAAGCATTAGGTACAAACCGCCGATGACCGCTACGATAGTCATGACCAGTCGTCCCGTTTTCGTAGTTTCGTCCTTCATTTTGCATCTCCTTGAAGTTGATATAATGAGATAAGCCTGCCAAAGCAGGGGATATTCCCTATGAGAAAAATATCACAAGGACGCCGTTTTGTCTTTGCACTTTTATAAATTCTGAGCAATCCTTTTCCCTCGCCCCTATATCCCTCTCCCACCGGGAGAGGAGACAGGGTAAGGGCAGCTCACCCGGAGACCGCTCATGCAGGATGTTCTCGATTGCCTTTCCAACGCGCCTGTTTTTTCCAAACTGACCGAACGCGAACGCGCCGACCTGACCGCACGCGCAACGGAGAAGAAATACAGCAAAGATGAATACGTCTGCTGGCAGGGCGAAGTGTGGCCGTACGTCGCTTTCATCGCCTCGGGACGGCTGGAGTGGGCCATGCTCTCGCCTGAAGGCCGCCGTCAGGTGGTGTTCGCGTTGCGTCCGTGCGAGGTGGTTTGGGGACACTCAGTGGTGGACAGCCTCGCCATGCCGGCCTCGCTCGAGGTCCGCGAAGAAGCGACGCTTTACCTGTGGGAACGCGAGGCGATCCTCCCCGTTGTCCAGCGCAACGCGCAAGCCGCCTGGGATGTGTCCACAATCCTGATCCAGTACATGCGCCACGTGCGCGAAGTGGTCTATGGCTTTGCCTTCCATCCTGTGGCGGGACGACTCGCCCGCCTGCTGTTGACGCATTACGACTCCGTGGATGGACAGCCCGCGCCGCGCAACCTGACTCTCGATCAGATGGCGGACACGGTCGGAACGACCCGCGAACTGGTCAGCCGAACTTTGCACCGCTTCGCCGCTGAGGGTTTGATCCGCGTCAACCGCGTCGAGGTTGCTTTTCTGGATCGCGGCGGTTTGGAAGGTTTGGCAGGAGGCTCAGAGCCATGAATGAACTACTCACTTTACTGGCAGAGAATCCCATCTTCCGCGTCGTCGCCCCGGCGGATCTGGCTCAGGTGGAACAGGCCGCCTCTTTGTGGCGTTATCAAAAAGGTGAGAAAACGGTCTGGTTCGGCGACATTTGGCCGTACCTGCTGTTGGTAGCAGACGGGGCGATTGAGGCCGTGAAAGAATCAATCGAAGGACGCAGTCTGCACGTGGGGCGCTTCGGGCGAGGGGAAGTTTTCTGGGGGCTGGCGTTCTTTCGCGAAGAAGCGCCCATGCCCGTCTCGTTGGAAGCGCACGAAGACAGCCGTCTCTATCTCTGGCGGCGCGATGCCATCTTACCGATCTTGCTACGCAACGGACGCGCCTCATGGGAACTCAGCCGCCTGATGGCTGAGCGGATGCAGCGTGCCAGCGAAATTCTGGAGAGCCTGGCCTTCCAGCCCGTGGCAGGACGTCTCGCCCGCCTGCTGCTTGACCGCTTTGAGCGGGAAGGCGACTCTTCCATCTCGCGCAGCCTGACTTTGGATGAAATGGCTGCCCGCGTCGGCTCGACGCGTGAAATGGTCTGTCGCGCCTTATACGGCTTCTCGGACAAGAAGTTGATCGAAGTGACTCGCACCGAGTTTGTGCTGACCGACCGCGAAGGCTTGTCGCATTTGTTGGAGGGCGGTTTGTAACGTGAATAATGGATAAACGATTCTGTACACAGATTACATGGATAACACGGTTGAACACGGATTTTTTTCTTAAGAATTTCCGTGAGAATCTGTGAAATTTGTGCCATTCGTGTATAAAAAGACAGGAATTTGTTCTACTACTTTCGCATCTTTTCCGCCTTGAGGGGCAGGCATGGGTCAGACCACTAACTTGTTGCCGTTACATTTGCCCTCCTGCTCCGCTTCGAGGATGCTTCACGATGGTGTGCAGCGCCTTCGCGAAGCACACTGGAAGCGCCGCCAAATGCGCGGATTGGATCTCTTCGCTCCCCGCCAGATTCGCGATCGTACGCATCAACCTCTGATCTTTAACTTTTTTGGGGAAATTTTTCTTGCGCAATCACTTCAAGATCGCATCCACCACTTCTTCCAACGATTGACACGGCGCGTTTGCTTGAATGTGTTCTTGTTCCGCGTATAACTCCTCCGCGCGTTGACGGGTCTCTTGAGTCGTTGCGGGGTGGGAGAGGATGAGGGTCAGCCACCCAGCCGTACGGTCGGGAGAGAGGCGGGATTCGAGTTGGGCGAGTCCCGCGAGGTTCATCAACATCAGCGGGGCGGAGTTGATTCGGCGCGCGTGTCGCAGTGAGTCCAGGTAAATTGTTTTCGCTTCGGCTTCATCGCCTGAGAGCAGGGTCGCGTCGGCGAGGTAGGCGAGGGTGATGGCAATGTCCCAGCCTTCGAAATATTCGCCGAAGACTTCAAGACTCTTGTGGAAGCATTCGCGGGCGTCGTCGTATTGACCGTCGGCAAGCATGGCGAGACCGAGATAACGATGCGCCGTGCCTTTGCCCCAGCGGTTTTGAGTCTGCTCGCACAGGGCGATGCTCTCGCGCATGGAGTCTTTCGCTTCTTCATATTTTTTGAGCGCGATCTGCGTGTCCACGAGAAAGTTCAAGCCGAGCGAAATGGAATGCGGGTCGCCGACCTTGCGAAAGAGCGCGAGACCTTCGATCATTTGATCGTAGCCGTTCTGGCAGTCGCCCATCAAACTGTCCACGTGACCGAGGTTGTAAATGCCGTAGGCGGTGAACCAATCATCTTTCATTGCGCGGGCATACGTGAGACCTTCGGCGATCTGATCTTTGGCTTCGAGATAATCTCCGTTGAGATGTTTGAGCGTGCCGCTAAAAATGAGCGCGTCGGCAAGAAGAGATTGCGCGTCCACCGAACGAAGAACAGAAATGCCCTGGTCGTAATGTTCCTGCGCGCGGGCGAATTGTCCGCTGCGGAAATACAGCAAGCCCTGATGCGTAAGACACGCGCCGAGAGTCTTGTTCGCCTGCGCGTCGCGCTCCTGTTCGTTCAGCGCAAGCGCGAGCAGTTCAAGCTGCGCGATGCCGTCGCGGATCATGCCTGAGACTTCGTAATACCAGCCGAAGGCGCGGACAGACTTGCCAAGCGATTCAAATTTTTTATTTTTGATCCCCCAATCCCAGGCGGCACGGATGTTGTCCAATTCGGCGGTCATCTCGCGCACGGCGGTCTGTTGCAACGCGCTCTTCAATTTCGATTCATAGTCGGCGGCGAAGTTTAAATAGAAATCGCTGTGACGGTCGCAAGTTTGATGACAGCACGGCTCGTCTTTTTCGAGATGAGAGTAGGCATATTGACGAATCACTTCGTGCAGGCTGTATCGTCCCGACTCATCCCGCTTCACCAGCGACTTTGAGACGAGCGACGACAACTGAGGCAGATCCGCCCCTGCGACCTTTTCCGCCGCAGTTCGGTCGAAGCCGCCGTGAAAGATGGAGAGTCGGCTGAGCGTGTCGCGCTCCGCGTCGGAGATGAGCCGCCATGAATGGTCGAAGGATGCTCGCAATGAGCGATGCCGTTCAGGGATGTTGCGCATGGACGTAGCGAGAAAATCCATGTTCGATTCGATCTCGCGGGCGATCTCCGCGCAGGTGAGCATGCCCATCCATGCCGCGGCGAGTTCAAGCGCGAGCGGAATCCCCTCCAATAGTTGACAGATGCGGAAGAGCGCGGGCTTGTCAGCGTCGGTCAATTGGAATTTGGGGTTGACGCGCCGCGCCGAGTTGACGAACAACGCGGGCGCGCTGTACTCTTCCATTTGGTCGAGGTGTTCCAGCGGCGGCACGGGCAAGCCGCGCAGATCGAACATCCACTCGCCTTGCAGGTTGAGCCGTTCGCGCGAGGTGCAAAGAATTTTGATCAACGGGAATCGTTGGAGGATCGCGGCGATTAGATCTGTCGCAAAGGATGACTCCCCCAGCAGGTGTTCGAGATTGTCCAACGCCAGCAGCGCGGGGTCATTCACCGTCCGCGCGAGGTGATTGAATAATTGTTCCTTTGGGTCGAGCGGTCCTGAAAACGAAAAGGAGAACGCGTCTGCAATCGCGGGGACGATCAGGTCGGGTGAGTTGATGGAAGCGAGCGCGACGTAATAGACTCCGCCTGGGAATGAATCGCGTTGACGGATCGCAAACTCGATCCCAAGCCGCGTCTTCCCGATTCCGCCCTGACCAGTGAGGCTGACGAGGCGGCATTCGGGATTTGCCAGCAGGTGACGGATTCCGTCGAGTTCGGATTCGCGTCCGATCAACGGCGTGGGCGGGATGGAGACGTTCGTTTTTACAGGTGGGGAAACGATCGGGGAAACAGAAGCCAGCCCAACGTCGGATTTGAGGCGGCGGGCGATCCGCAAAAAAGTTTCGCGCTCGTTCGTCGGAATCTCCAGCGCGTCTGCCAGCAATTCGGCGATCTGCGTCGAGGGGCGGCGTTCTTCCGATTCGATTTTTTCGATGGTGGCGAGCGAGCATCCGACGCGGTCTGCCAGCGCGCTCTGCGTGAGGTCGAGCGCTTTGCGGCGTTTCTTCAGCCAGAGACCGAAGGGCAGGTCGGCGGGCATGAGGATATTTTAGTTTATTTTTCCCGCAAAATAAATTTCCCTGGCGCCGCCCGTGATTTGCTTGGCAAATCAGGCAGGTGTGCGGCACGCATTAATTCCATAACCGTCCGATCAAATTTTCCAACTCTGAAAGGATCGTTTCGGGCGCGGGGGAATCAGGAACGAAGGGAAGGATTTGCGCTTTCCACTCGGTTCGCGCAATCTCGCGAAGCGGCGCGGCAAGAAACTCGGAAGGATCGTTGAAATTGAGATTTCGAATTTCACACTTGCGCCTGACCAGTTCGGGAATCGAATCGATCATCGTTTCGCGGCGGAGGATTGACCAGAGATCATAGTAATCGCGGCACACGCGGCTCGCGCCCCAGCCGCGCGATTTCAACCGCGAGCGGCTTTGCAAAAGCGCGCGCAATTTCTCGGCGACGATTTCCTCCAACGCATAGATTGACGCGTTGACCGTAAGCGTTTCCTCGTAGTCGTGAATCAACGGGCGGGTCGCGGGCGGCAGCAGGATCGGTTCGTCTATCGTGATCTCCACTTTGAGTCGGCACAACGCCTGGCGATGCGCGGGAAATTGAACGCGCACCAGAAACGCCGACTGATCGAGCGGATGGGGTTCGCGCAACAAAAGCGGCTCCACTTGAGCGTGAAAGGGACCTCGCTCATCGAGCCGTTCGTTCATGTCCTGGATCGCGGCATTCATTTTTGATTCGATTTCGGGAATCATCCCAGGCGGACGAGTCGAGAAATCAAGGTCTTCAGAGAATCGGTAATCGGGATAATAAAATTTCCGTAACGCCGTGCCGCCCTTCAATACCAAACGATTCCCGAGCTCGGGGGAGGCGGTCATTGCCGCCAGCAGGTAACTGAGCGCGTAATCCTTTTCGAGAATATCGAGACGCGTTCCCGTTTTGCGCGCGCGTTTGGCAAGCATCCCTGTCACGTCAGCCATTCGAGCCGCCCTTCAAATTTTCGACGACGCGCCAGCGCGCGTTGGATTGTCCCACCGCCCCGCCTTGCGGATCGAGACGATAATACGTTTTGACGGTCAGGGCGCGCAACGGTTCCACCTTTTCTGGCGGAACGCCGAATTGTTCCAGTGCCCATCCCAGGCGCTTGACCGTCGAGCCTTCGTGATAGCGAAGCGCGTACTCCACCAATCGCTCGGCGCGGATTTGCGGCAACGCGCCTTCAAGCAGTTCGAGCGCGGCGCTCATTCCGCCAAACAGGTCGGCGCGGGCGATGAGATCGAGCGCGGTTCGTTCGGGATCGGTGACTGCGGATTGCCGCCAGCGATTCACCCATATCATCTGATGTCCGAAGAAGCGTTCGCGCGTGACGTGGATGAATTCCACTTCCACGCCTCCCGCCTTCCACGTTGCGCGTCCGCGCGGACGATAGGCCTGTCCCTGCCGCATTTCGGGCGTGACCACCTTCGAGGGCGTCGAAACCTGCACCATGCGCGGCAACTGCGCGGTAAATCCATGATGCGCCAGCGCCGACCAGTGACTGACGGCGGAGGGCGACACAAGTGATGCCGCGATCGCGAACGGATGAATCTCGCCCGCAAACAACGGACTCTTGACCAGGTACACGCCGCGCTTCAAAATCTCCAGCCAGCCCGCGCGCGCCAGCGCGCTGACCGCGTTCGCGACCTGGCGGCGGTTTCTTCCCTGCTCCTGAGCGATACTTTGAATCTCTTCCAGCGTGAATAGCGGACCATAACGTTCCGCTGCGGCTTGGAGCAGTTTGAGCCCCTGGGGTTGGGAAGTGGTTGGAGTTAGTTGTGTCATTGGTGTATATTTTACTACGATAATCCACGAATAGAAGATTATCGCAGTAATAATTCCAGTATTACTGCAAAAATACGGCAACCGTGAAGATTTTATGCGTTCCCCCAATGGCATGATTTATCTTGCCCTCCAAGCGGCGCAAAATGAATTTTGCAGCGCTGGGATTTTGTACGGCTTTTTGTACGGGCAACTCTGACCAGGCGAGATGGGGAAAATGCTTTAATGCGAGCATAACGAAAGGAAAAAATCATGCAAACAAAGCTTACCAGGACTGCATCCAAAAGTAATGAAGCGGAATCAACGACCCGTTACGATTTTCACACCGTTTGGTGGACGCCCGCCACCGTCGTGCAAGTCTGGGAGATTGTAGCTCACTATTCGGCGTGGACAGACTGGTGGCGCGGCATCCAGAAGGTGGAAGTGGTGCGCCAGGGCGAAGAGAGCGGCGTCGGCACGGTGCTGCGCCAGGGATGGCGCAGTTGGATTCCGTACACCCTCGTCTTTGATCTTGAGATGATTCGGCTCGAAAGCAAAAGATTGCTTGAAGGGCGTGCAAGCGGCGGCCTGGAGGGCATCTGCAAGTGGACGTTCACCTCAGTCAATGGCGGGACGGAGATCCGCTTCGATGTGGACGTTCGATCTGGTCGCTGGTGGATGAACCTGCCGCTTCCGTTTGTGCTGTACATCGTCCGCGCGAACTTCGAGACCATCATGCGCTGGGGTCGCGAAGGGCTGGAGCGGAAACTCGGTATGCCTGTCGAACTGCGCTCACAGGAACAGATCCGCTGCACAACGATACGTAAGGGATGCTCGCTGGATTCAAAAGGAAACATCCAATGAAAACCTTCCTCAATCGTCATTCACTGTTCATCGGTCTCCTCCTGATGTTCCTCTACACGTGGACAATTGACCTGTCGAATGCGGGCGTCCTGCCGTTTGAAGTTCCCTTCCCGATCTACATCACGCTCGGCTGGGGATTCATCTTCGCTTCGCTGCTGATGACATGGCTGACTCTCGGCAGAGATGAAGCGGTGAGGTTGTTCAAGCGTTTCTTCCTCTGGCGCGTCGGCTGGAAGTGGTTTCTGGCGGCGCTTCTGCTCGAGCCTTTCTGCATTGTCGCGGGGGTTTATCTCAACTCCGCGTTGACTCGAACTCCGCCCGATTTCAGCGCGGCGATGGCGTATCAGATCTTCGGCGAGTCGGCAAACCTGCTCGTCTTCATTCTGCCCTACTTCCTCGTGGAACTCATCACCAACGGCGAAGAGATGGGCTGGCGCGGTTATGTCCTGCCGCGCTTGCAGGCGAAACACAGCGCGTTGACCGCCTCTCTGGTCCTCGGCGTGATCTGGGCGTTCTGGCATCTGCCGAAGTACGTCACGCATTTCAATATCATCGCCTTTGGCTGGGCTGTGATTCATTTTCTTGCGTTTGCCATCATCCTGACCTGGTTGTACAACAACACAAAAGGGAGCCTGTTCATCGTCGCAATGTGTCACGCCGTTTCGAATACCGTCGGCGTGTTTATGCCGATGGCGAACACCGCATCGAGCGAGAACATGGGCGCGTATATCTTCTACGTTTTGTTTGAAGTTCTCGCCGCGACCGTCGTGACCGTCGTCGCGGGATCCGCACGTCTCTCGCGGACGGAGGAGAAGCAGATACAGTCCTTTCGCTCCATCCAGCGTTAGAGAACGCTGACTACCATTACAGCGCAAAGTCAGATAACTTTCCGCCGCGAGCAGTGACCAGCGGAAAGAAAGCGGATAAACGGATGGGCCGCCTCTATCCGCTTATCCGTTAAAAATCCGCTGGTCGTCTTTTTGTCCTTGCTTCGCTACCCTTGCGCTGTAATACTACACGGCACAAAATCTGTACGGTTTTTTGTGGGGATAATCCAGACCAAAAGATTGAACGGGAATGCCATAATGCGAACATCGAAAAAATTACCAAAGGAGAAAAATCATGGCTATCTTATCCAACCTCTATGTCATCCTCATCCTGCGCGTGTTACACATCGGCGGGGGGATCATGTGGGTGGGGAGCGCGACGCTCTACCTGCTGTTACTCATCCCCGTCGCGCGTTCGCTTCATCCTGCGGGACAGAAATTCCTGCAGACGCTCGGTCCGAAATTCGGCGCGATGATGGGACTCGTCACCACAGTCACCGTGCTTTCGGGCGCGTTGCTGTATGCGCGCTTCTTCGCGGGCGGGATCAGTTTCATCTGGAGGACGGGCGCGGGTTTCGCGTTCACCGTCGGCGGAGTGGCGGCGCTCGCCTCGTACGCGATGGGAGTGGCGGTCTTCGGCAGGATGCAGGAACGCATCGCAAAACTCGGGGCGGAGATGGAGTCCGCGCAGCCGAATCAGTCTCAAGTCCAGGAGATGAACCGCTTACAGTCGTCGTTGATGAAAGCGTATCGGTTCGATTTTGTCCTGCTCGTGGTTGCCATGCTGGGAATGGCTGTCGCGCGGTATCTGTAGAGCCATCCAATGCTTGCGCGAATTTGGCGCGGGATCGCCCGCACCTCCATCGTCGAAAAATATTTTCACTATGTGAGTGAACGGGTGATCCCCGCCTATCGCGCTGCGCGCGGATGCCGCGACGTGTGGGTTTTGCAACAGGTGCAGGGCGAATTTACCAGCCTGGTCCTGCTTTCGTTTTGGGAGTCGCGCGACGCAATCGAATCTTTCGCCGATCCACAACTGGAGTCTGAATCCCACCGCGACGAGCGCGAGTCGCTGTTGGCGTTTGAATCCACAGCGGCGGTGTATGAAGTGATCGTGGTTGACTGAGTTGAATGACTATTTGTGAGGGAAAAGCCGCCCCATCACCCCGTTCCCATCACATCGTGCTGTGCATCAACTTGGGACGGTATTGCAGCGCCTTCGCGAAGCACACTGGAAGTGCCGCCAAATGCGCGGATTGAATCTCTTCACTTCCCGCGAGATCGGCAATCGTGCGCGATAACTTCAAAATACGATGATACGCGCGCGCCGAGAGGTTCATCTGGCTCATCGCCGCGCGTATCAGGCTCTGACCTTCATCCTGCAACTGGCAAAACTGGCGTATCTCTCCCACGCGCATATCGGCGTTACAAATAATGTCCGAGTTGCTATTTGAAAACCGCTTTTGTTGAATATCACGCACGGCTTGGACACGTTTACGAATGGTTTCGGAAGTTTCCCCTAACCTATCGCCGCTGAGTTTTTCATAATCAACTCGTGGCATTTCAATGTGAATATCAATGCGATCTAGCAACGGTCCCGATATTCGTTTCTGATATTTGGTAACGACAGCGGGAGCACACGTACAGGCTTTTTGTGTATCACCAAAATTGCCAAATGGGCGGGGGTGTACACAATCGGACGCAATTCTCCTGTGCAATGAAGTCAGTGACTAATACGAAAAGAACAGCTTTACTTTTCTAGAAGCCTGCCTCGTTGAAAAACTTCCTACAACAAGCATCTAACCACCAGTCCACATAAGTAAATGCCAAAACCAAATACAATGTGATTCATTAAACTGCGGAGCCGTGCCTGTTTTGGACTGGGTGTTTTTGCTGCTGCAACTCCAAGTCCAAACGCAGGCTGCATGATGAGGAGTGGTGCTGAGACGGTAATAGATCCAAATACGAGCGCGGGGATCAGTGTGGGATGCTCAATCCACCTGGTTCCTGTTAATGCTATAAACGTAGCGGCGAATGCAATGCCAATCATGTAATGGGTAATCCATCCCACTGTACATTCTGCGCTTTTTTGCGGGACAGAGCCAATGTTGGCATGTCGGAAAAGCCCCGCTGGTATGTACAGAATCCAACGCCCAACGAGGCAAAAGTTTGATGGAGCGATCTTGAAGGCATGATGGAGAAATAATCCCCAAAGATCGAAAGTCAATGTGGCGCCAATCCCAATAAAGATGGGACCTAAGAAGTAGAGAATTGAATTATTCATCTTAGTTTTGCTTTCTAGTGTAGAACAGAAATAAAGTGACCACAATGCAAATCAAACCAGGCAGACTGGCTTCGAGTCCAAACTGACCGCCGCTTAGCCATACAGGTGTATCTCCAAAGACAGGTATTAATAAACCTGATTGTTCTGTCCCACTTACGCCAAAGCCAAGGATACCGCCTTGTACCCAGTTCGCCATCCAATGCAGTCCGAGAGGCATTGCCAGGCTTTTGGTCTGGATAAATGCCAGACCAAATAAGATCGATGCAAGGAAAATGTTAATGCTCGCCATGACCCTAACACTTCCGGTCATACCTGGGTTGTTCAAGTGTGTAAGGAGAAAATAAGCAGCGATTATCAATTGGGCTGGCCATTGACCTAACCCAGAGATTAGGCGTTGAAAAACAAATCCTCGAAACAGAAGTTCCTCTGCAATTGCAACCCCGGCAAAGAGCAACAAACTCGGCATGAGGATCGAAATGCCCTCGGGATTCCACTGCCAGTGGACCCAGCCAAAGATTCCCAGAATCAGCGCGGGGATCAGCATAAGCGTAGAGCCGATCAAGCCGCCCACGCCAAGTTCCTTGAGCCACCGTTTATCAAACTTTCCCAACATCTCAGTCAATGGTTTTCTTCGCAATAGCTGGCAAACTACAGATGCAAGCGTAATGATGACAGCTTGCAACCCAATGGAGACTTCCTTGTTATTCTCCTGCGCTATGAGCAAGGCAGGCGTCAGGACTGTGGCAATCACAAGAAAGAAGATCGCGATCCACCAGCCATTGCGAAGTTGCCGGTCAGAATTTAGAAACGGATTGAAGGTCATAAACTATCCTGTTTGTTTTTGAAGTCGAATCCCGAAAAGGAATTGTGTTTTATGGTTGTTTCATTTTTTCTTCAAAGAATTTGATTATGCTGGCATTCATCTCAGTATGAAAAACCTCCCTGTCGAACTGCCCCTCGTCGGAGCAGATCGCAGAAGGCGCGAGAAAACTACAGGGCGTGAGAAACGAAAGATGACTTGCGCCGGGAACGGAGTGAAATTCAACCCAGGAGCCAAGCGCTTCGCGAACCAATTTGGTGTTTGTGGCGTACGGAACGTTGACATCGTTGTCGGCGCTCCAAAGCTGAATCGGCACATTTACATTATCAAGCCCATTTGGAGCCAAAGTGAATCCCAATCCTGGCGCAGCCACGACCGCCGCCTTAATTCTCGAGTCGGGCAAAAAAGCACCTTCCATCGTTGGCGTATCGCTATTCAAGTAGGGTGAATTGATAGAATGCAGTAGATCGCAAACGAACTCAGGCGACTCGGCGCAATATCTCGATATCATGCGAAGATCGGGCTGACCGCCAACGGCAGTCAGTATCGTAAATCCTCCTGCCGACAAACCATAAGCGCCAATGCGTTCCGGATCGATACGGTCATGATATTGCCAATTTTCGAGCATGAAATCAATCGTTGTATGGATCTCCCTGTTGCGCTGAGGCAGCCAATCGGCGGAACTCATAGCGCTTTGATCGGCATAGTTATCGCCGCGATGCATGGGCGCCACGACTATGTAACCAGCGCTTGCAAGCGCAAGCGCCAGGTCTGCATGACTTGCAGATCCGCCACCATTTCCATGTGAGATGATTACCAAAGGCAAGTCGTGTCCTGAAATAGGGGCGTTGCGAGCCACATCCATCAGGATGATACTCAACATCGTCGTTGGCTTAGGTCGTACCTGTGTTGGATACCACACGCCGGCGGAAAAGGAACGACCGTCCGTGTCGGCTATTTGAACTATTTCGAATCCCACGGGGTTCTCGGCTGTTAACGCTGTGGACATGGCATAGCGCGCGAGTCCATAAGCCAGTATTAAGACAATAATGATTATCCAGACAATCCATTTCATCGTTTTTTTCTCCTTTTTGAACGATTTTTCTTAACTGAATCGGTCGATATTTTCATCTCTACATATTTGGGTGCAATCTGATTTACAGCCAGCAATGGCATTCCCATGTCGCGTATTTTTTTCAGGATGCCATGCAACGCAGATTGATCTATCACGGGTCCACTCAAGAGCGTATTGCCATCTTCTTGCAGCGTGATGGTCAATCCATCGAACCAGTCCATCCGTTGTTGACCCAGATGCCCTTTGATCCTGATCTGGTAGACCATTAGTTGCTTCATATTGGGGTTTGGTCTTTGTTCATCCGCCATCATCGCGCCTCACTTTGATCACGACATTCCCTTTTTTGCGCCCTGTGTCAACGTAGCGGTGCGCCTCAACCATATCGTCCAACGGATAGCATCGATCTATGACCGCTTTGATTTTGTCCTTCTCGATCAATTCCTTGATGAAGATCAGGTTGTCCATGTTTTCTTTTGTGTCCAATTTTGCCACCGACACATAGGTTCCGTTCGGCGCGAGAACTTTCGAATATTGAGATTTCGGAAACTTCGCCACCGTGTCAAAGATCACGTCGTACCGCTCTTTCATTACTGTGAAATCCGCTTTTGTGTAATCAATGACATGATCGGCGCCCAGCGATTTCACCATCTCCAAATTGGAAGCGCTGCAAACCCCGGTCACTTCTGCGCCGAAATATTTTGCCAATTGGACGGCATACGTGCCGACACTTCCAGATGCGCCGTAGATCAGAACTTTCTGCCCGCGCGCGCCTGCCAGCGTATTTGCTTTTCGGAGTAAACGTAATGCTGTCGTCGCGCCGATTGGAAAGGCTGCCGCTTCATCATAGGTGACGTTGGCTGGTTTGATCGCCACTATCCCTTTTTCAGGGAAGGATTTATATTCGGCATACCCGCCAAAATTCTCGGTGAGAGTCGAGGCGAAAACCTGATCGCCAGCCTTGAAGCGGGTCACATCTTTGCCGACTGCTTCCACGATCCCCGCAAGTTCAGCGCCGAAGACCGGTTGCTTTGGTTTTGTGATGCCCAACGCGATGCGAGCGGGAATCCACAATGGGGCGGGGACGGTAAAACTCCGCATTCGAAAATCCGCAGCGGTGACTGTGGTTGCGTGAACCTTGATCAAAACCTCATTGTCTTTCGGGGTCGGCTTCTCGATCTCTTTGAGTTGAAGTACTTCGGGACCACCGTATTGGCTTGCTACGATCGCTTTCATTTTAGGCTCCTTATTTTGAGTAAATTAAGTGAACTTGATACCAATGTCTAAATCAATGTTTGACGGACGGGTTTGATTGAGCTCTTGCGGATGCTCCATTCCGCTACGGCAAGATTGATCACCCAGGCAGCGCCATTCAACAACGCGTTTTGAAATTCATTGGGTGTGCCGAGGATCAGTGCGCCGACCATACCCGTGAATACCTGCGTACCTGCACCAAGACCGAGTGCGTAAGCGCGTGTCATCCAAGCCTGATGCTGCGCGACATTTCGCCGAAGGATCGAGATGTAACCCAGGATGATGGACAGGATCATGCCCGATCCGAAAATGAGGCGAAACGTGAAAAGGAGGACATGAGTGCGCGGATAGAATAAGGTCATCCACACGCCCGAAAATCCAACGAGAAGTCCAACTGGAACCAGAAACCTGCCAACCCAACGATGCCATTTACTTCCGCGCTGCCAAAGACGACCCACGAACTGGAGCGCGCCAAGCAGGATATAGACCGCAGATGCAATAATGTGAATAACCACAGGCGAGGGAGAGGCAAAGAAGCGCGCGTTGCCTGGTGTGATCTCAGCGCCGTTTGCCAGTTCGTTCAAGCGTAACGCCCCAAAGATCAGGGGAATGATGCTGAGGAAGATCAGCCCGACGGGCACCCACCACGATGTTTGAGTTTTACTTGCAGGTACTTTGATTTGTCCGTTATTTTGGATAATCGCTTTCATCTGAAACTCCTTGGAAATAACTTCGAATTTTCAGAGGCAGGCGGTACGACCGCCTGCCTCTAAAAGAATTCTCAAGCGACCTTGCTCGCTTCCGGCGCGCCAGTTCTTTGGTTGATCAGGGCTTCCGATGACATCTCCTGCCGTTCAGAAACGAGCGCAAATCCCAGCCACGTCAAAGCCACTGCGATCGGTAGTAATGCGACCTCAGGTTGGTACTCTGCAGGGACCATTCCGCCGACGGGGATCAGCAATGCGCCGAAGGCAAGCAGACCGCCAGCCCAACGCGGCAGGATCCGAGCACGGAAGGTGGCGATGCCAAACAACATTGGTCCCAAAATAAACATGGGTCCTGATATATTCCACAACATGGGGAGGATGCCGAGATCGATCTTGCTGGGGACGCCGGCAAACATCCCAAGGAAACCGGTCACAAACTCCGGCAGTTCAGCGGCAAGGCGCGGTAGGATAAATGCTTCCACAAAGGAAAATGGCATTACAAGTCCAAACCAGAGGCTCAACACGATAAAGCCTGTCAGCCCCAGCCAGCCGGACTTTTCCACTTGCCGGGCATACAGCCCTGCCATGCCAAACAGTCCGAAGAAGCTCATGGCAGTCGCGGCGATGTGGACATTCACCCAGGTGGCAGTGGTAACGGCTTCAGGGACGTTCACGGGATGAAACAACCCCATGACGATCATGCACAGCCCTGCTAACATTGCGGATAAACCTGCCAACCGCAGGAGGGTGGATGCGGTCATTTTTGCCTTGCTCTCTTTGATCGAAGTCTTCCCTTTGGCGTTCATTTGTTCTCTCCTTTTGAACTCATAAAATAGGTTTCGGATTTCGGGATTTCTACTTCTTCCACGGATCGCCGGGCGACTTCACAAACTGATTGAAGACATAGCCCCAAGGCATCACAAGTGGAACCAGTACAATACCTACCAAGTTGTTGATCAGCACCTCTTGAACGTCCGGAGCTAACTGCCCAGCAGACCATTGAGGGAGCGCAAACGCCAGGACCCAGATAGCCTTCCACAAAAACTCGAAGAACAGCAGTGGCAGCATCTTGAGTGGGCGATGAATTCCAACCCCCGCCAAGAGCGCTAGCCCAGCGAGCACACTGAGCACAACGCTGCCCGTGGTCGACAAGTTTGCAGGAGGATTGAAAATCGCGGGCAATTTATATATCGCCAACCCAATCGCCATGAACGCATACATCGCTCGCAACAGGTAGAGCCTTAACATTGATACTTCCGACTTGGTATTCATATATTCGTCTCCTTTTTGAACCGATAAGATAAGTGTCTGAGATTGACGCCCGGCGTCGCCGCCTGTTTGGGTTCGATTGAAGACAATATACAAATCAATGTGGGGAGATGTCTTCCCCACATGTGGGGATTTTAGGTGGGGAGAATCGAAAACCCCGCCAGATTTCTCTAGCGGGGTTTGGGGTGTCAATTGTAAGTTTAGATCAAGCCCAGTTCAATCGCCTGTCTTACAGCCGCTCGACGGCTTTTAACGTTGAGTTTGCTGTAAATACTCTTGGTGTGCGTCCGCACGGTGCTTAAAGCAATGACAAGTTCTTGAGCGATTTCGGGACCCGACAACTCGGTTTTGAACAGGCGCAGGATATCCAATTCGCGCTGACTAAGCGGCTCAATCAGGGACGGTGAGGCTGGTGCGGCTAAACGAGGCGTTTCTTCCCCGAATCCTTTTCGCTCCGCCTCAAACGCCGACAATAGCTTAGCCGTGTAGTCTGGCATAATTTTGCTCGTGGCGGCTTTGAGGAGCAGCGTCGCCATAGCAGCGCCTTCATCCACGAACATGCGCACATAGCCCTCTGGCTCAGCCAGCTTGAGAGCGCGTTCAAGAGATGACAACGCGGCAGGAATATCATCCCGCAGTTGGTAAGCAAGCGCCCGCAGGATCAGAATTTCGATCACGCTATTAATCCTTCCGCCTTCATCTGCCGCTTTCAAGAGACGCTCCAAAAATCCAATTACGTTTTGAAGCAAATTGTTTGAATCCTCATTTTGATCTTGAGACAGCAATATTCTCGCAAACGTGATCTGCTCAAACTCTCGTAAGTAGTTCGGCTTTTCATCAATAGATAACTTCTGTGTACGCGCCCAATCCAGCGCCTTTTCCAATTCACCTTGTTTAATCCAAACTCGCGCCTTCAACGCCGTTATTGGGCGGACATTTGGGGAGAAATCGCCCACATACAAAGGCTCTGCCTCATCGAGCAAGCGGAGCGCACCTGCCCAATCTCCCTGAGCCTCTTGTATTCGAGCCATCGCAACACGCCAGCGATATGGATTTTTCGGCAATCCGTTGAGTTCACCAAGTTCATTGCTTTTCAAAAGATGCTGCTCAGCGATATTGAAATCATTTTGCTCACGGAAGATATCGCTCATTCCCACATGCATGTCTGCCGCGCCGCGCAAAGCCGACGTACCCTGCTTTGTCGCAAGCTGCAATCCGCGTTCGTAAATGCTCATGGCTTCATGCAGATGACCTTGTGTAATTCGAATATCCGCCAGAGTAATTGAGCCGCCGATCACGTCCGAGAGGTATCCGACCTTTTGCAAATAGGACATACCCTCTGCGAACATGCGATAAGCAGTTTCAAGGTCGCCGCTCGTCCAGGATGAAAGCCCTAAAAGGGATGATGCGGCGCCGTGAGGAAAATCATCATCCGCATGGGTGAGTTCGAGCACTTTCCTTGCATGTTTCATCGCGTTCGTCACATCGCCTTGTGCCAGGGCAATCGCGGCACGATACATCGAAACCGAACTGGGTAAACGTTGAAATTCCTCTTCATCCACATAAACAGGCGGCTTCCGAACATCTTCGGAGGCAGCCAGCCATTGTTCGACATCCCGCAGCCGTGACTCAACGCCGTCAAACTGACCGTTCTGCATAAGTATGCCAATGTAGTGAACGTTCAATACAGGATGGTTATGAAACAGTTCGTCGGGAAGCGTCTTCAACCAATCCAGTAATTTAGGTTCCTGCCTGTTCTGGCGCATGGACGGTAAAGTTTTTTCGATCAGCCTTGCCGCACGCTCAAAATCTACTCCAGCCAGCGCGTGATGGATCGCATCTGCTGTCAAACTATTTTGCTCATACCACTCACTCGCACGCTGATGCAAAGCACGAACTTGATCGGGTTGCTCCGTAGTCAAATGCATACGAAGCATATCGGCAAAGAGATGGTGGTAGCGATACCAATCATGTTTGTCATCCAATGGATTGAGGAATAAATTACCCCGCTGCAATTGCTCCAATTTTGATTTGCTTCCCATTTGGTTGGTAACGGCGTCGCAGAGCGAACCGTTCAAACGATCCAGAATAGATGTTTCTAGCAGAAAGTTTCGAATAGACTCTGGTTGACGCTGTAACACCTCTTCAACCAGATAATCCACAATATAACGATGATCCCCTGTGAACGCCTGAATAAATCCGTGAATATCTTCCTGTCCCTTCATCGAAAGCGCGGCGAGTTGTAAACCTGCTATCCAACCCTCGGTGCGAGTTTCCAATGCGGTAACTTCATCAGCAGTGAGATTAAGACCCATCACTTGGTTGAGAAATTCTACGGCTTCTGATGGGGTGAAACGTAAGTCCGCCGCGCGAATTTCGGTCAATTGATTTCGGGCGCGTAAGCGAGAGATAGGTAGAGATGGATCCTCACGCGTCGTGATGATCAGATGCATTTGGGAAGGCAGATGATCGATCAAAAATGATAGAGCATCATCAACTGGTTTGGAATCCGTGAGATGGTAATCGTCAAGAACAAGAATAAAACCACTTGGAAAAGTCGTAATCTCATTGAGCAAAGCCGTCAGGATCGTCTCAATAGGCGGCATTTGAGGAGATTGAAGCGTTCCCAGTAACTCTGCCCCCAATTTTGGTGAAATGGTTTGTAAAGCGCCGATCAAGTAGATCAAAAACCGTGCGGCGTCATTGTCATTTTCATCCAGCGATAACCACGCAGCGGGTCGCCCGCAGGTTGCAACCCCTTCGCTTGCCAATGTACTTTTCCCAAAGCCTGCCGGGGCGGAGATGAGGGTTAATTTGTGACCTGTAATTAAACCTTCTGTAAGTTGCTTAATTAGGCGAGAACGGGCTACAACTTTGGAAGGTAGTGGTGGGGTATATAGCTTCGTAACCAGAATCGGGGTGACCATAACTAAATTATATAACACCTGTTTAGAATATGGATTGCAGTTATTTTGATCTAACTTTGGATGCATCCAAAATATTCCGTTTTATAATAACAATATGCCGCTACCAATTCTGCCCATCAAACTCTATACGCCACTCCCGACAGAAAGATATGTTTCCCGTCAGCAACTGATCGACCGCGTACAGACAGGCATAAACAGCAGGGCGACCATCATCTCCGCGCCGCCAGGGTTTGGAAAAACGACCCTGCTTTCCGCGTGGCTTGCAGGAACACGAAACACAAAAGTGGCTTGGTACTCATTGGATGAAGACGATAATGAACCAGTTCGCTTTTTTGCATATATCGCTGCTTCGTTACGTCCGCTCGAACCTGATTCTGTCCCCGCGCTTGATGCCCTGCTGGAAGTTGGTTCAGCCACCCCCCGCGAATTGACCGTTGCCCTCCTCAACGATTTATCCGAATTTGTGAGTAAAAGCATTGTCCTCGTGTTGGACGATTACCACCACATTATCCAACAACCCATCCACGACGCGCTTGCCTATCTGATCGACCATCTCCCCAACAACATCCACCTCGTCTTCATCAGCCGCGCCGACCCGCCGCTCCCGCTGGGGCGCTGGCGCGTACGCGGACAACTGACCGAGATCCGCGCGGACGACCTGCGCTTCACTGAAGACGAAGCCGCGCAATTCCTCAACCAAACGATGGGGCTTTCGTTGAGCGCTGAGGACATCCGCACGCTGGAAGCGCGCACCGAAGGCTGGGTGGCGGGACTGCAACTGGCGGCGCTGTCCATGCAAAGATCATCTAACCCCAGCGAGGTTATTTCCGCGTTCGCAGGCAGCAACCGCTACGTGGCGGACTATCTTACCGATGAAGTGCTTGCGCGCCAATCTGAAGCCCTGAGCAACTTTCTATTGAAGACTTCCATTCTGGAACGTTTCAACGCATCCTTATGCGACCATGTGTTGGAAGTATCCAATTCAAATTCCATGCTCACTGAACTGGAACGTACCAACCTGTTCATCATCCCATTGGATTCGGAATCAAATTGGTTCCGTTACCATCATCTTTTTGCCGGCCTGCTCAAACGCCGCTCTGCAACAGAAACCGCAGACCTGCACCATCGCGCCGCGGAATGGTTCGAGAAAAACAGTTTCACACTCGACGCCATTCGTCACTGGATCGCGGCGGATGAGCCTGATCGTGTGGCATCGTTGGTAGAACATTCCATTGTGCATACCTGGGGGCAGGCGGAACTTGCAGGTCTGATGCGCCATATTGAGTCCCTGCCCGAAACAATCCTTGCGAAATATCCTGCTCTCAGCGCCTTTCTGGGTTGGACGTGGCTCTGGCTTGGCTACGGCAGTGAACGTATTCTTCCATTGCTTGATCGTGCTGAAAAGAACTTGGGGATCGAAGCGGACTCCGCGCTTGGACGCTTTAACGTCATCCGCAGTTTTATCGTCCGCATTCGGGATAACGACGCCTCAGACTCCGTTCGGCTGGGTCGCCTCGCCCTGAGCCAACTCTCCGCTGACGATTCTCTCTGGCACGGTTTTGCCAACATGAGCCTTGCTATTTCCCTGCATTCATCGGGTCATCTGATCGAAGGCGAGAACGCATACAAGGAGACCATTCGTTTATGTGAGCAAGGTGGAGATCCGATCACTGCCTTGATGGCTGCCTGTGCGATGACCCAACTGATCTTTGATCGTGGCGACCTGCAACGCGCATTATCGTTCAGTCAGCAAATGGCGAATGGATTACGTGAGAAGACCAGCACAAGCCTTGTTCGCGGCTGGGTACACATCAACAAGGCAAGGGCGTATTACCTGATCAATGACCTGAAAAATGTCTGGCTGGAAACCAACCAGACCTTGGACTTGGAAACACAAACAGGCGGATTGCCAGATGTCGGCTTGCGTCTGTATGTAATGTTGACCAAACTCGAACTGCTCAACGGGAACGAATCTGCTGCCCGTAAAGCCGCCAATGATTTGGTGGCTCTTGCCGACCGCGGCGGGGTAACCAACGCTATCGACTGGGCGCATGCTGTCCGTGCTGAGTTGATGTTCAGGCTCAAAGATTGGGCAGCCTTCGATTCCTATGCACGGATGTATCGTCCACTGCAGCAGCCGTTATTTTTCCCTTATCGATTGCAGACGTTGTTGCAAGTGCGTTATTTGGCGCGGCAAAAGGCTTGGGAGGAGAGTCGCCATCTGGTGGAGGAGCAGGTTCGGCTGGCGCGTGAAGCGGGGTATCTCGAATACGAGATGGAATTGCACATCGTCCAGGCGTTGGTGGAGCAGGAGGCGGGTAAGTCATCTGTCGCCCTCAAAGCACTGGAGCGTGCTCTGGAGATCGGCAAGGTGAACGGCTATGTGCGCGTCTTTCTCGATGAAGGCAATGAGATGAAAAATCTTCTCGCGCAGATGCAGAAATCACGTAAGGATGATTTTGTGGCAGACCTGCTTTCTGCGTTTGGCAAGTCTGTGCATATTGACCAATCCGCATTGATAGAACCGCTGACTGAGCGCGAGATTGACGTGTTGAAGTTGATCGCCGAAGGAATGTCGAACCCTGAAATTGCGGAGATACTTGTTCTTTCGGTAGGCACGGTCAAAACGCATGTTAAGCACATTTACGCCAAGTTGAATGTGGATGACCGCGTGAAGGCGGCGAGCATGGCGCGTGGACTTGGACTAATGAACTGACGATCACTTTTTGAGTGACCGTCAGTTTTATGTTTCCTAATCACTCAGCTTTGCCAGGTCACCGCCGCCGCTGATCTTTTCGGTCAGTTTGGGCGAACCGCGATACTTCACATTGCCGCTGCCGCTGATGGACACATTCAGCGTATCCACCGCCCAGACCGTGACATCGCCGCTGCCATTGCCCGCTACTTCCACGTTGGATGCCTTGAGTTTTTCCGCCAGCAGGTCGCCCGAGCCAGAGACCGTTACGTTCAGCGCCTGGGTAGCGCCTGCCACGTCCATCCAACCAGAACCGCTGATGCGGACAGAAAGTGAATCTGCATCCAAGTTGACGAAGGTCACATCGCCAGAGCCATTGATATTGATGGACAACGCATCTGCGGTGAAATCTTCCACGCGAATGTCCGCCGAGCCAGAGAGGTCAATGGCGCTCAATTCGGGCAGGGTCACGCGGTAGATGAGCGTCTCAAATTGAAGCGCAGACACCTCAGGGCTGGTGCGGATGGTCAGCACACCCTTTTCCCCTTCCACTTTCATAATTGGCAGAATATTGTCATCGGCTTCGACGGTCAGGTTGAAATCGTCGCCCTGTTCGATGTACATCACGCCCGATGTGCCAAGGTGGATCTGGTCGAAATCGCCAATGTTGAAGGTTTGGGTGACCATCTTTCCCGAACCAGTCACCGTGTCAGGCGGGGTGAAACCACAGGCTGAGAGTACAAACACGAACACGGGTAAAGAAACGATAAGTTTTTTCATGGTTTATTCTCCTTGCCGCCAACTATACGGGAATCGTTCCCGTCTCCATCTCTCGATGGAGGTACTTTTCTGAATTCCCATCCACCCCCCGCAAAATACCTCCATTGGGGGATGAGAGACCCGCCTCGTTCGCGTATCATGCGGGACATGACGACCGAACGAATCTCCACCCTTTACCTCATTCGCCTGCGCGGTATGCTGGACTCCGAGCTGGCTGGGTGGTTCCCCGAACTTTCCCTCACTGACGAAGCGGACGGCGATACCTGCCTGCACGGCGAACTGCCCGACCAGTCCGCGTTGCTGGGCATCCTGTTCCGAATCCACAACTTAAATTTGCAAATCCTATCCGTGGAAGTTAAGGTCAACTGAAATGAAGACTCTTGACACGCAGAAATTCAAGCGAATGACTGACGTGTTCCTTGCCCTGCCCTTCATCGTGACTGCAACTGTGATTGCAATTTATTTTGCGTTTTGGAAAACTGATCCGCTGATTCGCTTCATCCACATGATCTGGGTTCTGGGTCTCTGGATGGTTGGAACCATTGCCATGTTTAACTTCATCGTCCCCATACGATTGAAACTTGGCGCGTCATTTCAGAGACTGATTCTCTCTGTCATTGCCATCGTGCTCGCGATCTATTTCACCCCCTTGTCTCGATTTACAAACGTGTTTCCGAGACAGACAGATTTGATGTTGCCTGCCTTGGTTGGTTTATTGAACCTCACAATATGTTGGTTCGTAGCTTTTCATTTTCGAAACAAAGTCATTGAAACTCAAATTAATTGAAAGGAAAACTCATGGAAATACTTAAATTCATCAATATCGGACTTCGTTTTCTGCTCGAACTATGTATCCTCGCCATCTTCGGATACTGGGGATTCCAAACAGGCAGCAACACCTTCATGAAAATTCTGCTCGGACTGGGTGCTCCCATCCTATTCGCCGTGGTGTGGGGAACCTTCCTTGCGCCGAAATCTCCCATGCGCTTGCACGAACCCTGGTTGTTCCTACTCGAACTCGTTGTATCCAGTCTGACGTGTTGGGCGTTATACAGCACAGGCAGGGTCGATCTGACCGGCGCGTTCGGCGGTATCTACATTCTAAACAAAATTTTGATGGTTATCTGGAGGCAGTAATGAACAAAAGAAATTGGCTCGCGTTTTTCGGTTTTCTCTATGTGATCGTTTGGGTGATCGGACTGTTGATCCCTACTGGGACGCTCTCCCCGTCCATGTCCAATTCGGAGCTTCAGCAAGTCCTTCTTGCAAATCAACTGGCGCGTCTGATACAGGTCTATCTCATTGACGGAGTTGCAGGAGTTTCCATTCTTCTCTTTGCTGTGGCAGTTGCCAGCCTGTTTCAAACCGCGGAAGAAAAGACGTTTGCTCACGTGGTCTTAAGCGCAGGCGTCGTTGCAGGCACAATTTCACTCGTGCAGGCAGGCGTACAGCAAACCCTGGTCAACCCCAACCTGCTCGCCTCTGCCGAGACTCCCTTCCGCACCTTGCTTGTGTTAGTCAACCAAATTGGCACCTTCAAGTTGATGGCATTGGCGTTGCTCAGCATTTCCACGTCCATTCTTGGGATGTGCACCCGCCTCATCCCTGCCTGGGTCAACTGGTTTGGCATTGTTCTCACCCTTGCTCTCATCCTCGGCGGACTCAGTTTTGCCTTTACAAACTCCATGCTCACCGCTGTCTTGTTCGCTTCCCTGCCCATGTTGCTTGTGTGGGTGGGGGCGGTCAGCGCGACTGGAATGAGACAGGTAAAATAAAGAGAAAGGATTACGCGATGGAAAAAATAGGTCAAAACACAGCTCTGATCATTATCGACGTTCAAAAAGGCTTTGACGAACCCGTCTGGGGCGAGAGGAACAATCCGCAAGCCGAAGACAATATCGCCAGGTTATTGGAAGCATGGCGCACGCATGGACGTCCAGTCTTCCATATTCAGCACATGTCCCTCTCGCCGACCTCGCCGTTGAATCCCAATCACCCTGGCAATACCATCAAAGACGCGCTGCAACCACGGGCAGGTGAACCGCTGATCCAGAAAAACGTCAACAGCGCCTTCATCGGCACAGATTTGGAACAACAACTTTGTGTGCGCGGATGTAACTCGCTGGTCATCGTTGGTCTCACCGCCCCGCACTGCGTCTCCACAACGACGCGCATGGCAGGCAACCTTGGCTTTGAAACCTACCTCGTCTCAGACGCCACCGCCGCCTTCGAACTCATCGGTCACGACGGACGCGCATACTCCGCGCAGGAAATCTATAACATGACCTTGGCAACCCTGAACGGCGAATTTGCCACAATTGTGGAAACTGACTCGCTGCTCACAGCGCTGGAGCGGCGATAGATGCAGCCTCTCATTCGTCCCGAAATGTCCGGAGACATTCCTGCCATTTATCAGGTCAACCAACTGGCGTTCAAGCGTGAAAATGAAGCCCAACTTGTCAACAGACTTAGGGAAGAAAATGCGGTCGTTCTGTCTCTGGTTGCCATATGCGACGGGCGACTTGTTGGACACATCCTTTTCTCACCAGTAACGATCACCAATAATGAGTTTCAATGGCAGGCGATCGGACTTGGACCGATGGCTGTCCTGCCTGAATTTCAGAAGCATGGAATTGGTTCTGCGCTGATCCGTGCAGGTTTGGATGAATTGAGAAAACTTGGGCATGATGTTGTTACCGTCTTAGGACACCCTGAATATTATCCGCGCTTCGGGTTTAAGCCATCCAAGTCCTTTGGCATTAAATGGGAGATCGATGTGTCCGAAGAAGTATTCATGGTCGCAGAATTAAACATAGGAACATTAAACGGCAGGACAGGTATTGTTCGATACCATTCAGCCTTCAAGGATGTGTAGTAGCAGCTATCTTGCTATTAGTTTTGGATGGTATTGCAACGCCTCTGCCAAATGCGGGGATTGGATCTTTGCACTCCCTGCCAAGTCTGCGATGGTGCGAGATGACTTCAGGATGCGGTGATAGGCTCTCGCCGATAAATTGAGTTGACTTATTGCCGCCCGCATCAAACTCTGACCTTCAGGCTATAACTGACAAAACTGCCTAACTTCCCCCGATGCGCATAGCTGCGTTGCAAAGGGCATCGGGGCTTGGAGAGTCAGAATTTGTAAATCGGCGGTGTTGAATATTTCTCGCGATTTGGATTCTTGTGCGAATAGACTGGCTTGATTCGCCCAACCGATCTCCGCTGAGTTTTTCGTGGTCAACTCTTGTCACTTCGATGTGGATGTCAATGTGGTTGAGCAGGGGACTGGAAATGCATTTCTGATATTTGGTCACAACGGCAGGAGCACAGGTGCATGGTTTTGGAGAGTCGCCGTAATAGCTGCAGGGGCAGGGGTTCATAGATGCGATAATGCCAGATTTCTTAGCGACACTTTGAAACCTCTCTTGCCGTAACTACGTTATAGTTTAACCAGTAGGTTCAACTATACTTATTATCGAGGGTACCCAAATGTCTCGCAGAGCAGTGATCTACATCCGGACATCATCCGAAACGCAAGGTGCAAATTCCAGCCCAATTGAGCAGGAAGCGGATTGTCGTCGCTTGGCACAGGAAAAGGGATTGCAAGTCGTTCGCATCTATCGCGATGTAGAAAAATATCGGGTGGGCAGCAAACTGGTCGAACCGTCTGGTAACCGTTCAGATCGACCTGCCTTGTTGGAAATGTTGAAAGATGCGTCCAGAGATGAATTCGATGTCATTCTCGCCTGGCGTGAAGACAGGTTGTATCGCGGATTACGATCCATGTTGACCGTCTTGGAAACCGCCCAGGACTATAAGATCGAAATCCTGTTGGTGAAGGAAAATTTTGATTCCAAGATCGCTCCTGTCCGTGCCTGGGCAGCCCAGATGGAACTGGATGGGATGAAAGAGCGATTGGGGATGGGTGTCAAAGCACGGCTGAAAGCGGGCAAAGCCAATACCGGTCAAGATCGCTATGGCTATCTTCGTGTCGGTGACAAGATCCATATTGTTGAGGAAGAAGCGGGCTGGGTCAGGAAAATCTTTGATTGGTATAACCAGGGTGTTTCACTGTTACAGATCCGTGAAAGACTGATTGCCGGCAATGCTCCACAGAAGGGGAGCAGCACACCAAGACATATCCAATGGGCTCGCTCCAGTATCCAAGGAATCTTAGAATCCGTCAAAGAGTATGCCTATGGCTACAAGGAACAGTCACGTGATGGCGAAACCTTCCAAATCCCTGTGGAGCCGATTATCGATATCCCCACCTATGAGTTGTTCAAAACGCAACGAGGAAAGAACAAAACCAATTCACCCCAACAAATCCGCCATGATTATCTGCTTTCCGGACATCTAAAATGCTCATGTAACCTAACCTGGCAGGCAAAAACAGCAACCCACCGTCGCAACCGAAAGGGGGAGTGGATCGAGCGTCAAACTCCAATCGGAACCTATTTCTGCCCGCAGGCGCATAAGGAGCTACGACCTTCAGATTGTCCCAAGTCGATCAGCGCCAAACAAGCCGAAACCCAAGTCTGGGAGAAGGTAAGCGAATTTATTACCAACCCAGCTTACCTTCTGGCTGAAGCGGAGGCTAAAGTTTCCCGGTTGCAGAAAGACTACGAACAAATGCAGCGAGAGGAGCTACGTCTGCATAAGGAACTCAAAAGGCTAAACGAAGAACGTCAGGAATTCATCACCAAAGCTTGTAAAGAACGAATGCCTGATGAAGAACTCGCTTCCCAGATGGATGTGCGGTATGAGAAGGAACGAGGAGTGCAGCGCAGGCTGACAACCATTGAGCGAACGAAGGATGATTTTACAAAACTTGACTTGGAAGAACAGATCAGGAAATATGTAGCTGAATTGCAGTCAGAAATAGTAGAGCTGCTTCACGCCGATCCGCAAACCCCGGAGGAGAGACATCAGGTGTTTTTGTTGAAGAAGCGGGTAGTGGATACAGTTTTGGAGGAAGCACGAATTGATCAAAACCGGGAGATACATATAAAGTTTCACTCAGACTTTACGACCCGTACAAAACCACAATAAGCTAATTCAGCATATAACAACAAGGCGGCTCATTTTCGAGCGCCGCCTTGTTGCATTAAAAAACCACTCCCAGCACTGAAAGGCAGGGGAGTGGGGCATAATCGTATATGGGATTTGAGTCGAATACTCGTAAACGAGTATTCCGCAATATAGAGAAAATTATTCTTGTTTTTGAAGCCTCATCCCATATATGGGGGTCAGGCTGTGGTATGTAGTGAAGTAGGACGGAATTTATATCCATATATGATCATCCCCCGCTCATCGCCGTCATTGCGCATCTTGCGCGTGACCATCTCCACGGGCATGCCGATCTCCACTTTGCCATTGTCTATATCGGTGAGTTGCGCTGTGATCATGGGGCCTTCCTCCAATTTAACCAGGGCAACCGTATAAGGCGCGTTGGCCTCATAGCCTGCAGGGGCCTCATAAATTGTGGTATAGGAATACACTTCGCCTTTACCGCTGAAGCTGTATAAAGTTTTGGCCTCGCCGCCGCAATTTGGGCAAACGTCGCGGGGCGGAAAAATTTTGTTCTCACAATGAGGGCAAACTTCACCGACCAGTCCGTACCGTTGCTGTTTAAGTCTCCAATGACGCGGAATTTCCATTTAAAGCTCCTTGCTGAAATAATTTCAATCCAAATTCTACGCCGGGAGACTCTCAAGAACTATCAAATTTCATTCGTCAAGATATGACTTACCGCTGTGGAGGCCGGCCCGCCGAGACTTTGGATCAACGCGGTCTTCGCGTTCGGGATTTGATTCGCTTCTGCTTCACCCCGAAGCTGGGTTGCCGCTTCGACGGCCTGATACACGCCTGCCGCGCCGCCTGCGAATCCTCGCGCTTTCATTCCGCCCATCGTCGCGCAGGGAATTTTTCCCTTCAATCCAATTTCATTATCTGCCGCGAGTTTCCAGCCCTTGCCCTTGATCGCAAACCCAACCGCTTCGAGTTGTAGCGCGGCGTAGATGCTGAACGTATCGTGATATTCGAACAGGTCAATATCATCCAATACCGCGCCGACTTGTTTCATTGCCTTGCCTGCGGAAATTTGCGCGGTGTCGAAGTACAGCATGTCTTTTCGGTCGTGCAATGCCAGCGTGTCGGATGAAGAAGCGGAGCCAGCGATCTTCACCAGCGGATGCGAAAAATTGTTCGGCAATAAATCTCGTCGCGTTAGCACAACAGCCGCCGCGCCGTCCGCGTTGGGAGCCATGTCGAACATGTTGAGCGGGTCGCTGACCATTTCCGCTTTGGCGTATGTTTCAGGCTTGATTGCTTTGCGGAACATGGCATTTTTATTTGCGACGCCGTTTGCGTGAGCGGTCAATGCAAAACCTGCAAAGCCGTCTTTGGGGACGTTGTACTCGTGCATGTAGCGTTTCATCAACAGCGCGGCTTGCGCGGCGGGAGTCATTCCCTGCACCGACTCGAAATCCGCATCGCCTGTGGTGGCGAGCGCGGCATCCACGCCTGAACCGACCTTATCCGTAAATTTTTCCACGCCGAGGACGAGAGCGACATCCACCAATCCACTTTTGACGGCGAGATAGCCCTGCCGCAATGCCGCGCCGCCCGATGCGCCCGCCGCTTCGATGGTCACTGCTTCGATGCCGAGCAAGCCCGCGTAATCCGCGATCAACGCGCCGAGATGCGCTTGATTGGAAAGATTCGGCGCGAGCATGTTGCCGACGAATAACGATTGCGGTTTGAGTCCGCCCGAATCTTTGACCGCATCTTGAATCGCGGCAAAAGCAAGGTCGCGCAAACCGATGTCCCAATGTTCGCCGACTTCTGTTTGTCCGATACCTGCGATGATGACTTCTGTCATGGGTTCCTTAGATATATAGTAATTAGAGGCAAGTACACAGGCATATACTGCACGTACACAGATAAACACTGTCTCGTTGTGAACCGATTGCCTGTTTAGTTCTCGAACTTTACAATCTTGAAGTCATCAAAAAGAATCGTGCCTTTGTTTCCTTCAACGTGGAATATCCAGGATAAGTTAAACCAATCCGCTGTGAACGTTTTGCTGTATTCCGTCATTCTTTGGGAATCTAAAGGATTCCAAATGCGCGTGTAGAATTTGCCATCCTTTTCGATTTTAAGAAGTAACGAGTACCATGTGTTAGGTTGCAAATCAAGAGTCCCAGGAGGCAATGCGCCTTCTCCAATGCTATTGCTTCCTTGATAAAGGTCGGGAAACGGTTCAACCTTATTCTTATCGCCTTTTGTTACTACGACACCATAATGCCTGTATGAATCAGTTTGCCATTCTCCGTGATTGATATACATAGAGAACGATGATGGTGGGCTGAATTGGAAATTGATGACCACTCCATATCCTTCACGTAACGGCCAATCATAACTTCCTCCACTCCAATTTTTTCCAACTATTGTCAATAGTCCGCCTTCGATTTTTGCCACATTCGAATCGATTTCCCAGTGAGTATCGTTTGGATCGTCAAACGAATCCGATGTAACTATTCGGATTCCAGGAAAAATGTTTTCAAGCGGTATCGGGATAGGTGTTGGTGTGGGAGGCATCGGGGTAAATGTCGGTATTGGAGGATACATTGCAGACAAGGAAGTTGTCGTTGCCTGCGGTGTGCTTGGATCCATCGCTTCATACGCGCCCATATCTACGATAGGTGATATACCATTTCCCATATCGGTGACACTGGGAATGTTTACAAAGCGTAGATATCCATCTAGATCGGCGGCAATATCGGACGGTACGGCATCGTTTGTTCCTGCGTCAATGGCGGGGGAAGTAATCCGTAGATGTAGGTCGCCAATTATAACATTGACGAAAAGTGGATCGGTGTCGATATTTTGTCCCTTGTCTTGGCCGCAAGTACGGTCCCATGCCTTGCTACCGCCACACCCCTGAATGTCGCTATAAGCAATCAATGATGTACTTTTATTTCTACTATTGAAAATTTCCGAATCAACCGAGGCGCTGTTGCCCCAGAGGATAACATTTGTCAGTATAGCCCGGCTGCCAGCCTCATTGGCGATACCGCCCCCGCCTCCTTTTGCGGTGTTGCCATTAAGAGTAGCGTTTATTAATGTCGTGTTACTGCCAAGATTATATATCCCGCCACCGCCATCACACCCACTTCTCAATCCTGCGTCATTTCGCTTAAAGCTGGTGTTGATCAGTGTCACATTACTGGAGTAATTGATCATCCCGCCACCACATGCCCCCGCAGTGTTGGAGCTAAAGGCGATATTAGTAAGCGTCGCTGTGGCCTGGTCGGAGTTGTACATTCCTCCACCGAAATATTTTGCAGCGTTTCCGCGAAAAGTGACATTGGCTAGCGTCATATTGCTTTCAAAGCTCGCCATCCCGCCGCCATGATCAGCGTCATTGTTACTAAAGGTGACGTTAGTTAGTGTTGAGTTCTCGGAAAGATCATTGTATATTCCTCCACCATAAACCGCGGCGGTGTTTTCATTAAAAGCGACATTGAACAATTTCAAATTAGAATCTAAGTTGTGCAACCCACCTCCCGAATACCAAGAAGCAGTATTACTGTTGAAAGTAACGTCCATCAATGTTAAATTGCTCTTATCCACGTTGGATATCCCGCCGCCGCTTAGCGCAGTGTTGCCACTAAAAAGAATATTGGTCAGTGTTGGGTTGCTGGATATATTCTTCATTCCGCCGCCATCGCCGACAGGGTTAGTATTGCCGCTAAAGACAAGATTGATTAATGTTGGGCTGCCTGACAAGTTGGACATCCCGCCGTACTGTGCCGCAGTGATGATAAAGCCATCCAGCACAGCAGTGGCATTCGTTCCATTGCCTATTACCACGTTCCAACTGTTATCACCCTTGATATCCACTGCCGTCTCAGCAATGTAATTGCCATCGGTATTGGTGTCGTTATCGTCAATATCGCCACTTAAGATAGTGGCATTGGCTTGCCAATCGCGTTGTTCACGTTTGAATTCGGTTCCATTGAAGCCGCCATATATAGCTACGCCGCTTTTGAGAGCAAAGCTTGCAGATCGGTCAGCGTCGTTGGCGGGCTTATAAACACCTACCATAACCCAAATCTCATTGCCACTTCTCGATTTAACCAGTGCCTTTTTGAGGGTGCATGCCTTGAGCCAACTTGTGCAATCACCACCTACTGCCGTCGGCGAAACGTACAGTACACCTGGAACACTTGGAACAGGAGTTGGAGATGGTGTAATAGTTGGGGTCGGAGTTTTTGTTGGAGATGGGGTAACTGAAGGCGTGGCCGTATTGGTTGGTGTAAGCGTTGGGCCAAATATCTGCCCTGGTCCACAACTAGAAAGAATTAAACTGATTATTAGATAAGAAGACAAAAATAGTAAGAACTTCCTAAATCGTTGCACGTCCATTTTGCCTCCTGTCATTTTAACGTCTTACATTTATTCACGGACTCATTATAAAGTAGGTGCCTGGACTGGTGGTTGAGACGCAAGCAGTCGAAACCACAAGTTTTCATGTAGTGTACTGTTTGCTTGTAACTGCTGGTTTCGACACCGCACCTGCGGTGGGTGCAGGTGTACGTTCCTCGCTATCGCTCAGAACTACTCAACCAGCGATGTATCTATTTCATCTGTAACTTACCGCGGAAGCGGACATACGTCGCGTAATCAATTTCTATGCGCCGTTTGACGTACTCTTGTGTCTTCGTGGCCAGACCTGCGCGGAGCGGGGCGGCGTCAGTGACGGTGATGTCGAAGGCGTCGGACCCAGCTCCACTTCCGAAAGAGACGACGAGAATTCGATCACCAGGCTGGGCGATGTCGAGAGTCGCAGTGAGTCCGATCATGGACGCGCCCGCGTACGTATTCCCGATCACAGGGACGAGGAGCCCAGGTTCGATCTGATCCATCGAGAAGCCGAGACCCGATGCGACGCGTTGCGGGAATTTTGTGTTGGGCTGATGGAAGATCGCCCACTTGTAATCTTTGGCGGTGGTGCCTGAGGCTTCCATCAGATGCGTGGCGGCTTCGGTGACGTGTTTGAAGTAGGCGGGTTCGCCCGTGAAGCGCATGCCGTGTTCGGGATACTTCGCGTCGGAGCGCCGCCAGAAATCGGGCGTGTCGGTGACGTACGAATACGAGGCGTTGATGACCGCCAGCGACTCTTCGGCGGGACCGACGATGTACGCGCCTCCGCCCGCGCCCGCGGTGTACTCGAGCGCGTCGCCTGGCTTGCCTTGCGCGGTGTCCATGCCGATCGCCATCGCGTACTTGCCCATGCCTGAGCCGACCAATCCCATCGCGGCGACCATCGCTTCGGTGCCAGCCTTGCAGGCGAATTCCCAATCGGCGGCTTGCGTATTCGGGACGGCGCCAATCGCCTCAGCGACCAACGTGGAGGTTGGTTTCACAGCGTACGGATGCGACTCAGACCCGACCCAGACCGCCCGCAATTCGGTCGGGTCAATTTGGGCGCGTTTCATCGCGTTGCGCGCCGCTTCAATGGACATGGTGATGACGTCTTCATCCAGCCCAGGGACGGCTTTCTCCTTGATGGGGAGTCCACCTTTGCCGCCCGTCCATACGCGCGCGACTTCCTTGGCGGGTAGGCGATAACGCGGCACGTACGCGCCATAGCCGATGATGCCAACAGGCTTGGCAGGTTTGAGGAGGGTGGGGGAGTGCCCCGAGGGGGTGCTTCGCGAAGGGTGTGGGGTTGTCATTTAGAGACCTTCTGACCTTTTGCTATTTCTTCGAGTTGTGTATTCTTGAACGATTTCTGAATTATCTAAATTGACTTTTATTTCCAGCCATTCTATGTTTTTATCCTGGACAGCGTTTCGTATATTCCTTTCTCTTGTTGAGAGATTGGATGCCCCCGTCTTTATTTCTACAAAAACAATTTTTCTTACCGCGTCCTCGCTAAGACCATCAAACACTATAAAATCTATTGGACTTCCAATAAATCGAGCATCGGCAGGGTTATATCTAAATCCGGGCAAATAAGGAACAATGTGTTCGGTCATTTTCCCAATTGTCACAGATTGGCTTTTGTCAATTGCATCTTGCCTGATCTCTTTTTCTTTCTCAACCTTCCATTGCTCAAGAGTAACTGTCGCTTCTTTAGTAAGAACTTCACGTATTTGGATTTTCGCATTCTCCAATTCTTGACTTCTCCATTTCACCAATTGTTCCTGAGCTTCATGTATGGCTTCGCCGCGCAACGCGTCCGACATCTGTTTCTTTATAGACTGAAGCTCATTTTGTTGCCAGTTTTGAATATTTGCCGCCATTTCTTGAGTTGATTGACCTTTTACAGCATCATAAATTTGTTGTCTGATTTGTTCAAGTTCATGTTCCTGCCACTTTTTAATTTGTTCTTGCATCTCTTGAGTTGCTTGGCCTTTAGCGGCATCGAACATACTCTGTCTGGCTTGTCGAAGTTCATTTTGTTGCCATTTTTGAACTTGCTCTTGCATTTCTTGAACGGCTTGACCTTTTGCGGCATCATATGCTTGTTGTTTAGTTGCGGCTAACTCTTGTTCTTTCCATCTTTGCAACTGTTCCTGCGCGTTCCTAACCGTTGCCTCATTCTGTTCTTTCAGTTTTAGAAGGGATGATTTTGCAGTTGATGATGCCCAAAAATAGCCAATGGCTACTGCTAATATCGTTGCGAATAGTAAAACAACAGCAAACGCGATAAACAAAAAAGTTATATTTTCCATATGTCACCTACATGGCTTCCCTAAGTTCACGGTATTCCGACTATTCAATTATTATCTTGCATATACCAAAACTCCGCCGTCAGCCCTGCCTTCCTAAAAATCTCTGCAACTTGTTCAAGGCTTCGTCCATGATATTCCAGTGAGAGACGGTTGTGATACCACAGTTTGGAGAGTTCCCAGACTTGCTGTAGGGTGAGAATTTCGCCGCGTTCGAGGTTGTTTCGTTTGCACCATTTGTCAATCCATTCTTCCGACCGGAAGAGTAGCATCGTTGCTCAGGTGAAGGTCAAATCATCGTACCAGCGGGTGAAGGGGATGGGGAAGTGGACGAATAATTGGGAATTGGTAAATTGGGAGTTGGTAGATTGGAAGTTGGTAAATTGGGAGTTGGTAAACTGGGACTTGGAAATTTGTCCGCCTTTCACTTCCAATTGAACCGTCTCATTGCTTTCTGTACAGACCGCTTCGATGACCGCGTCCGCATGAAGCGCGGCGGGGATGCCGAGCATGTCCCAGGCGCAGTTGGCGAAATAAGTTTTACCGTTGGCGTGGACTTTGAAATCTGTGGGAATGCCTGAGAACGGGTTTGCCATGCGGATGGTGAGGTTTTCCACGTCAACGAAGAAGGCGTGGCGGTTGTGAAGTTCTTTGTAATATTCGCCCGCCTCTTCTGCCGAAATATTAAAGTGCGCGGCGGTTTCTTCCATAGTCGGCGCGTGAGTCGTGTCTGCGAAGTGAGCGTAAACAAAGTGACGGATTTGCCAGAGAACATTTTCGTCTATCATCTTTTGTCTCCCTACTTTCCACTTTCCATCGCCTTCAATATCTCTTTCGCTCGCTCAATCCTCACGACCCTCTCCGCCGCCATTTGACTCGCGATTTTCTCGATCAACTCTCCGCTCGCGCCCGCCGCGATGGCGACCTGCCTCGCGTGAAGCGACATGTGTCCGCGCTGGATGCCTTCGGTGGCGAGGGCGCGTAACGCCGCCATGTTTTGCGCGAGTCCCACCGAGACGATGATCTCAGCCAACTCTCGCGCAGACTTGACGCCCATCAACTTGATCGCGGCTTGCGCGGCAGGGTGCACCTTCGTCGCCCCGCCGACGATTCCCACCGCCAGCGGCATTTCAAGTTCACCGACTAAATTTCCGCTTTCATCTTTCGACCAGGTAGATAATGAAGTGTATCTCCCGTTACGAGCGGCATACGCGTGCGCGCCCGCTTCGATGGCTCGCCAATCATTGCCAGTGGCGATGACAACGGGATCAATCCCATTCATGATTCCTTTGTTGTGCGTCGCGGCGCGGTACGGGTCTGCGGCGGCGAAAGCGTAGGCGGCGATGATGCCGTCGCGAACTTCCTCGCCCGTGTAAGACAAGATGCCATTTTGCCCTGCAAACGCCAGTTCTTTCACGGGAATTGTACACGTCGCTTTTGCCATGCGTTTATCGGTGAGGTTCGAGAGAATCCGCAAATGGACTTTCCCGCCCGTGATTTCCTCGATCTTCGGCGCCAGACGTTCGCATGCCGTGTTGACCGCATTGGCGCCCATCGCGTCGCGCACGTCAACGATTAAATGAACGACGAGGAATGCTCCAATGGGTGAGTCTTCGATGATACGCGCTTCGATGTCCCTTGAGCCGCCGCCTCGCTTCTTTAAAGAAGACTCGGTTTCATCTACAAACTTGAGCAATTCTTCTTTATGAGCCAAAATTTTCTGTTTTGCTTCGTGTAGATTGTCAATATCAAGCACTTGCAACTGACCGATCATCAGCGGCTCGGTGCTTGTGGCGGTGAATCCGCCGCTTGCGCGTACGAGTTTTGCCATGAACGACGCTCCAGCCACAACGGACGGCTCTTCAATGACCATTGGGATAAGCACATCCCGCCCGTTGACAGTGAAGTTGAGCGCGATGCCGAGCGGCAGGCTGTATAAACCGATCACGTTCTCGATCATGTGACTGGCAGTCTCAGCGGAGATTCCGCCTGTCGTCCACGGAGACAGGTCTTCGGGAGTCCGATGCGAAGCGTCCGCCAGTCTGGCGCGGCGCTCTTCGAGAGTCAGGCTGTAGAATCCGGCGATTCGAGAGTTGCTCATTTGTTTTACCCGGGTAAATTTTATTCTATGGCGGCGTTCTGTCAAAACCTATCAGAGTTTTGGTTTCGATATATAATACTTTGATTGAGGTGTATTTGCCATGCTCCTGACTCGTGAACAACTCCAGGAACGTCTGCTCGCGCTCCATCAAGCCAGCCTGGAATTGGTGAAGGACGTTTCTTTAGAAACCCTATTGGAACGGATTGCGGCTGTGGCTTGTGAACAAGCCAATGCAAAATACGCGGCCGTGGGAGTGCTGGATGAAAAGGGCGGATTGAAGGAATTCTTCACGGTTGGAATGACCCGGGATGAAATCAAACGGATCGCCCATCCGCCGCTGGGAAAGGGGTTGATCGGCGAATTGATGAATACGGATATGCCTCTGCGCGTGCCGGTGATCCAGAATCACCCGCGCTCGGTGGGTTTCCCCGCGCACCATCCCTACATGATTTCTTTCCTGGGCGTGCCCATTCGCACCGGCGAACGTCAATGGGGCCAGATCTATTTGACCGAGAAAATAGACGCGCCCGAGTTCACTGCCGATGACGAACGCATTATTCAAATGCTGGCCGCGTACGCGGCGGCGGCCATCCAGAATGCGCGCTTATATGAAGAGATGCGCGAGCACGATGCGGCGGTTACCCAACGCAGTGAAGATATGTCACTGCTGAACAGCATTGCCTCCACGCTCACTTCCTCGCTGGAACTGGACGAGATCCTGAACAAAGCGCTGGCGCAGGTGATGAGTTATATGAAGGTGGAAGCCGGCGAGATTTTTCTGCTCGAAGACGATAAAGTCACTCTGCGCCTGGTACTGCACCGCGGCGAGGCCGCCGAGGCGTTTTGGCATCGGACGCTCTTCAAGATCGGGGAGGGGATTATCGGCCTGACGGCGCAATCAGGCGGGCCGTTTCTCAGCCCGGACCTGAAAAATGACGACCGTTTCAGGCGCGATGCCGTGCTGAAAGCCGGATTCCGTCAAATGGCCGCTTTCCCCATGCATACTGGCGATACTGTGATGGGTGTGATGAGCATCGCCACTCGCCATCAGTTTCCGTTCGATGAACGCAGTGTGCAAATGGTTACTGCAGTGTGCAATTGGGCAGGGCTGGCGATTGAAAACGCGCGCCTGCACAATTCCGCGCGCCGCCTGGCAGTGCTGGAAGAGCGCAATCGCATCGGCATGGACTTGCACGATGGCATCATCCAATCCATTTATGGCGTTGGTCTGGCGCTCGAGAGCACTTCACACATACTGGAGGAAGATCCGCAGAAGGCCAAACAGGGAATCCGCCGCGCCATTGACGGTTTAAATCAGGCGATCCGCGATATTCGAGCTTATATACTGGATCTGCGCCCGCGTCAACTCGGGAATGACGGCCTCATAGCGGGTTTGAAGCGCCTGGTGACCGAATATCGCGCCAATACTTTCTCTGAAATCGTGCTCAGTGGGCCGAGATCCGAGTTGAAGAACCTGCCGCAATCGAATTCATTGGCCTTATTCCATATTTGCCAGGAGGCTTTGGCAAATATCGCCAAGCATGCCAACGCAAAAAACGTCCAGGTTTCGGTTTGGACAACGGGCGATCGCGTTCTATTGGAGGTTCACGACAACGGAATTGGCTTCGATATGGAAAAAGTAACCGCCAATATCGGTCATGGCCTGTCCAACATGCAAACGCGCGCCCGCGGAGTCGGCGGTGAAGTGGATATTTCCTCCGCCATGGGCGATGGAACGACCATCCTTGCATGGGTTCCGAGCATGATCAAATCGTGATTCGATGAATCGCGTATAAAAATAAAAAACGAATCACCGGAACTTGAGGTTCATCTTATGTCGGCTGAAGGAAATTTCTTACGCGACTTTTTAAGATAGCCCCATATATTTATAAGAGTTTTATCGAATCATGCCCATATGTGGGGGGTAAGGCCATCGTTGGCGCTTCTTTGGCTGGAACAACTGTTCTTTAAGTGCGCGCCTCTTTCCATGATTACACGGCGATCCTTTAACGTTGATCAACCTTAAAAAAGATGATGTTTTTAAATTCCCGTAGGCCAGACGTGTTGTTATTCGCGCCGAGTCTCTGCTACAATGTGGTCACGCTGAATTTGAATGTGGGTCCAAAATTGCACATTCATTAACCCAGTCAAAAAATTTATTCAAAATAATTTAATAAGTATCATATTAAGCCGCGGAAGGTAGCGGGTTAGTTTCATCTACCCTGCCTTCGGAACAAGGGAGCAAGCTATGAACGCTGAGCAGGCATGGCAATCTGTACTTGGACAACTTCAAATGGAGATGCCTCGCGCTTCATTTGATACCTGGGTGCGTGATACGCGCCCGGTTTCATATGATCGAGGCATTCTTACCGTCGGTGTGCGGAACGCATACGCACGCGATTGGTTGGAAAGCCGCCTCGCCAGTACAGTCAGCCGCTTGCTGATCGGAATTCTGAACTCGAATGTTGCAGTGGATTTCGTTGTTTCGCAGGCGGACGAGGCCGCGTCAGATTCGGAACCCGAGCCTGAATCCGCTTCGATTGAGATTGCCTCGCCCGAGGCCCGATCCCGCAACCTCAACCTCAACCCGCGCTACACCTTCGATACGTTTGTGGTCGGCGCGGGCAACCGTCTGGCGCACGCGGCCTGTTTGGCGGTGGCAGAAAAGCCGGCGCGTGCCTACAATCCGCTGTTTCTTTATGGGGGTGTGGGCTTGGGGAAGACGCATTTATTGCATGCCATTGGGAACGCTTGTTATGCACGCGGCTTGAACGTGCTCTATGTTTCCTCCGAAGAGTTTACCAACGATATCGTCACAGCCATTCGCTCCCGCACCACACAGGCTTTCCGCGATAAATATCGTTCCGCAGATGTGCTTCTGGTGGACGATGTGCAATTCATTGCCGGCAAAGAGTCCACGCAGGAGGAATTCTTTCATACTTTCAATACACTGCATGGACAGGATAAACAGATCATCGTTTCCTCCGACCGTTCGCCCAAGGCGATGGTCACATTGGAAGAACGCCTTCGTTCCCGCTTCGAGTGGGGTCTAACCGCTGACATTCAGCCGCCGGATTTGGAGACTCGCCTGGCCATTCTGCGCTCCAAAGCGGAACGGACCGGCCGTCACATCTCCGATGAGATTCTCGATACGATTGCCCGCCGCGTGCAGTCCAACATTCGTGAGTTGGAGGGCGCGCTGAACCGCATTATTGCCTTTGCCGACCTGAGCGGCTCCTCCCTCACCCCTGGCCTGGTCGAAATGGCCCTGGCCGACCTCCTGCCTCAGCATGGGGATATCGATCCGGGACATGTGGTTGATTTGGTGGCGAAGAAATACAGCCTGACTGTGGAAAAGTTGTTGGGCCGCGATCGGTCGCGCATTGTAGCCCTGCCGCGCCAGATTGCCATGTACCTCCTGCGCGAGGAGGTCAATCTCTCTCTGCCGCAGATTGGCGAAACCCTGGGTGGCCGCGACCATACCACGGTCATGTATGCGATCGAGAAGATCACCGATCAGATCGAGCGGGATGATCGTCTTCGCCGGGATATTGTCCAAATCCGCCAGCAGTTGTATGGAAATACGGCGGTCGCCTAAACTCCTGCCCCCAAATTTGGGGGCATTTTTAGCTTAACGGCTATAATTCCCGCTATGACGCGAATCAAAGGGTTGGATGGCCTGCGCGCGATCGCTTTCCTGCTGGTCTTCATTTATCACGCACATTTCGGATACTTCGGCTGGGTGGGGGTGCAGTTGTTTTTTGTTCTTTCCGGCTTTTTGATTACGGGTATTTTGTTTAAAATGAAGGAAGCCCTTCCGGTGGGAGCGTATTTGCTCAAATTCTACGGCCGTCGTGTTTTGAGAATCGTCCCGTTATATTATCTGTACCTTTTTTTGGTCTGGCTGATTGTGACGGCCATGATGGAGAATCACGTACGGCGGACCTTCACGCAAATCTTTCAACAACAATTCCCTTATGCGTTGTATTATGTGTATGACTTCATGATGGCGACCAATAAATATGAAATTGCCTCCAGCTTTCTAACGCATTTGTGGTCGCTGGCTGTGGAGGAACAGTTTTATCTCGTCTGGCCGTTTGTCGTCTTCCTGACGCCCAAGAAATATTTGAAACAAGCATTTTGGATCGCGGTGGGGCTGGCTCCGTTGTTTCGATTGATTGCTTTGCTTTTTTACCAGCATACGACCATTCATCTTTTACAGCAAAATCCGGATGTGGCGGTGTATGCCCTGCCATTTTCCCACCTCGATGCGTTTGCGATGGGCGCGTTATTAAATTTGCTCCCGAATCTCCCGCGCGCGAAGGCGCAATTTCTGATATTGCTGGCCGCCCTGCCGCTTGCCGGGATGTTGACTGATTTCCTGGCAACCGGTCAATGGAATCCCGATTACGGTTTCGGACTGCCGATTCTGTTGCCTTATGCGTTCAGGCAGGTTTGGGGATATTCGGCGCTCAACTACCTGTTCATGCTGTTGATCTACGGAGTGGCAAAGGAAGGCTGGTTCACGCGTTTCCTTGAATGGCCTGTGTTGAGCTATCTGGGAAAGATTTCCTACGGCCTGTACGTTTATCACTATAGCCTGTTATGGCTGACGGGCGCGTTCATTTTACCGGATGCCTCAAACCTTCTCATTGCGTTGACAGCCCTGCCGTTGACGGTCCTGGTCGCCGCGTTGAGCTATCATGGATTCGAGCGGCCGCTCACGAATCTAAAAGACCGCTGGTTCGCGCTTCGCTCCCAAAAAGCTGTGATATAATCGCCCCCGCTTCCGAAAAGGAGGCCATTTTGCCCGGGCAGGCAATGTATGCCCAAATACGCACGCTTGCGGACTTGCCAGTGCGTGTGGCGCATAGCGTCATCGCTGGCAGGGAGGAAGCAAGCGGAGGCCAAACGCAAGGAGGTTTTCCCTTATGGCCATTATTTCTATGAAGGCCCTGCTTGAGAGTGGTGTGCATTTCGGCCACCGCACCAACAAGTGGGACCCGCGCATGAAGCCGTACATCTTCACGGAACGTAACGGCATTCATATCATTGACCTTCAGCAAACCGTCAAATTGCTGACCCAGGCTTATAACGTGATTCGTGACTCGGCCGCCAACGGCGGTACTATTTTGTTTGTCGGTACCAAGCGTCAGGCCCAGGAGACCGTTGCGGAAGAAGCACAGCGCTGTGGAATGCCGTATGTCACCGAGCGCTGGCTGGGCGGTATGCTCACCAACTGGGCTACGATGTATCAGCGCATTCAGGAGCTTGAACGGCTGGAACAGTTACGTGACGGCGGCGACATCAATAACCTGACCAAGAAGGAAGGTTTGTTGATCCAGCGCGAGATCGACCGCCTCGAGACGCGTCTTTCCGGTGTGCGCAAGATGAAACGCTTGCCCGACCAGTTGTTCATCGTGGATGTTTGCCGCGAGGACGCGGCGGTGCATGAGGCGAATCTGCTCAATATCCCGATCGTGGCGTTGGTGGATACGAACTGCAACCCGCAGGGCGTGGATCATGTGATCCCCTCCAATGACGACGCCATCCGCGCCATCAAGTTGTTGGTGGCGAAAGTTGCGGATGCGGTCTTGGAAGGCAAGGCTTTGCGCAAAGATGAAGAACCTGAAGAACCTGCCGCGGCCGAACTCGAAGCCGACGCCAAAGCGCGCCCAGCCCGCAAGGCAGTGCGCGAAGCGGTTGAACAGGATGAGAATGTCAACGAAGAAGACCTGCTGGGCGAGGCAACTCTCGCAAAGTTGAATGTCAGCCGGAAACCCGCGGAAGAGGAAGCTCCTGCCGAAGTGAAGGAAGAGAATCCGCAGGCGGAAAAGACCGGCGATGAGAGCGCGGCGAGTGAAGCATAGTTTTTAAAGAGGAATGAGATGGAAATTACGACCGAGATGATCAAGGAATTACGCGCCGCCACGGGTGCAGGTGTTTTGGATTGCCGCAAAGCGTTGACCGAAGCCAACGGAGATTTTCAAAAAGCTGTGGATTTTCTGCGCGAGAAGGGCCTGTCCACGGCGGCCAAACGCGCGGACCGCGACGTGTTCGAAGGGGCCGTGGAATTGTATTCGCACGGCGGGGGACGCGTGGGTGTGATGGTGGAAGTCAATTGTGAGACCGATTTTGTGGCGCGCTCCGAGACTTTCCGTACTTTGGCGCATGAGATTGCACTGCATATTGCGGCGGCCGCGCCGCACTACATCAAGGCGGAGGAAATTCCCGCTCAGGTGCTCGAGCATGAAGCCGAGATCGCGCGGGCGCGCGCCAAGGAAGAAGGCAAAGCGGAGAAGGTTTGGGATCGCATTGTGGAGGGCCGTCTCGAGAAATTCAAGGATGAGGTCGTGCTTCTGCGCCAGCCTTACATCCGCGATGAAAGCATCAACATTGAGAAGCTCATTTTGCAGAACGTAGCCTCCACCGGCGAAAATATCGTCGTACGCCGCTTCCAGCGCTGGGAGTTGGGCGAACAGTTGAACGGTTAGAGAGAAAGACCAGCCTTCGGGTTGGTCTTTTTTATGATACATTCGAGTAAAAGAGCAAAAGGACAGGAGGCGCGAAATGGGCACGTTGAAATATAAACGTATCTTGTTGAAGCTGGGCGGCGAATCGCTGAGTGGACCTTCTGGATACGGCATTGATGTTACCGAGGCGGAAGCCGTGGCCAGCCGTATCAAACAAATCCGTGAGATGGGCGTGGAAGTGGCCGCGGTGATCGGAGCCGGCAATTTATGGCGCGGCAAACAGGGCCTCGACCGCGGCATGGACCGCGCCACCGCCGATTATATGGGCATGCTCGGCACGGTGATGAATGCCCTGGTCTTGATGGATGCGCTGGAACGCATGGGCGTGTACACCCGCGTCCAATCGGCCATCGAAATGCGGGCAGTGGCCGAACCGTATATCCGCCGCCGCGCCATTCGCCATCTGGAAAAAGGCCGCGTGGTCATCTTTAGCGCGGGAACCGGTAATCCATATTTTTCCACCGATACAGCCGCGGCCTTGCGCGCCACCGAATTGGATGCCGATGTGCTGATCAAAGCCACCAAAGTGGATGGCGTGTACGATGCCGACCCGAAGAAATCTCCCGATGCGAAGAAATTCGACGAATTGACGTATATCGAAGTGCTCAACCGCCGCCTTGAAGTGATGGACAGCACCGCCATTACTTTGTGCATGGAAAATAACCTGCCGATCATGGTTCTCAACCTGTGGGATTCGCAGGCATTGCTTGGCGCTCTGCGGGGCGAATCGCCCGGTACGCTCGTTCACGCTTGATCGCGAAAATGGAGAGTCTCTCTTTTTCACTGCAAATCCCATCGTCTTGTTCGATGGGCATAGCAGAAATTTATGTTTTAAGGTATCCTTGTTATACAGATTTTCCCAGGAGGCTGAGGTGACAAACGAGGTTGTAAGAGACATCTTGAAAGATGCCGAAACTCGAATGCAAGGGGCCGTCAACGTTCTTTCGGACGATTTGGCTTCCATTCGGACCGGACGCGCCACCCCGGCATTGGTGGACAAATTGCCGGTGGAATATTATGGCGTTTCCACGCCTCTCATGCAACTTGCCACGATCAGCGTGCCGGAGGGACGCTCGTTGATGATCAAACCGTTCGACGCGGGCACGATCAAGGATATCGAGCGGGCGATTCAAGCCTCGGACCTGGGCCTGACTCCCAACAACGACGGGAAAGTCATCCACCTCAACCTGCCTCCGTTAACCGAGGAACGCCGCCGCGAGTTGGTCAAGCGCGTGCATACCCGCCTCGAGGACGCACGCGTAGCGGTGCGAAACATCCGCCGCGACCAGAACAACGATTTGCGTGATTTCGAAAAAGAAAAAATGATCTCCGAAGACGATCTGAAGCGCGGCGAAGAAGACTTGCAAAAGCTCACCGACAAGTTCATCGAAGAGATCAGTAAACACGGACAGAACAAAGAAAAAGAGATCATGGAAGTATAGGATTCGTTGTCGCAGGTATTTACATTATCCGTATAAGAACACTGTAATTGATCCGATAAGCATGGCCGATTCCCCTTTAAATATTCCCGCCGAGAAAATACCCCGGCACGTTGCCATCATTATGGACGGCAATGGGCGTTGGGCTCTTTCACGCGGCCTGCCGCGCGTGGCCGGTCACAAAGCCGGCACTGAAAACCTGCGCCGCGTCATTCGGGCAACGGTTGAGTTTGGCATCAAATATTTAACGATCTATGCCTTTTCCACGGAAAACTGGGGACGCCCCGCCGAGGAAGTGCAGGGCCTGATGGGCATCCTGCAGGATGTGATCGACCGCGAGTTGAAGGAACTTCATCAGGAGGGCGTGCAGTTGCGTCACATCGGGCGGCTGGAACGCCTCGACCCGAGGATTCAAGCCAAAGTCCTGAAAGCGATCGAGTTGACGAAGAACAATGACCGCTTGATTTTGAATATCGCCTGGAATTACGGCGGCCGCGATGAGATCGTCTGCGCTATCGAGAAGATCATCAAAGACGGCATCGCGCCCGAAGACGTGAACGATGAGTTGGTCAGCCGTTACCTTTTCACCGCGGGCGTGCCGGACCCCGATCTCGTCATTCGCACCTCGGGCGAATTGCGCGTGAGTAACTTTTTGATCTGGCAGGCCGCGTATTCCGAATGGTACGTCACGCCCACGTACTGGCCCGATTTCAGCAAGGATGAATATCGGCGCGCGTTGGAGTCGTATGCCCAGCGCGATCGCCGTTATGGAAAGGTTTCTGCATTGCAGGAGTCCAATGCTTAAACGGACTCTTACGGCTCTGGCACTGCTGGTGATTGGCCTGCCAGCCGTGATTCTCGGGGGGCCATTTCTGTTTGTCATCCTATCCATCTTTCTGGTCGGCGCGGCGAGTGAATATGTGGGCATGTTCAGCGCAGTGGATTATCAAGGCAGTGAGGCTCTTACCGTTGGCGGGGTTTTTTTAATTTTGGCGGCGCGTGCCTTTCTGCCGCAGGCGGCCATGCCGATTTTTGTCCTGTTGGTGCTGGCCGCCATGGCTTATCATTTGATCATCTTCGAGCGCGGACGAAACCAGGCCGCGCTCGATTTCGTCGTGACGGTCGGCGGGCTGGTTTATATCGGCTGGATCGGCGCTTATCTGATCGACCTGCGGAATATGCCCGAGGGCGGCTGGTGGTTCATGATCGTACTGCCTGCGGTCTGGCTGGCGGATACCGGCGCGTATTCCATCGGCGCGGCTTACGGTAAACACCCGATGTCCCCGCGCCTCAGCCCGAAGAAAACGTGGGAAGGTTTTGCGGCAGGCGTTTTCACCAGCGTGATCAGCGGAATATTTTTCGTCTTTGCCTACAAAACCTTCGGCGGATTCCATCAAAATATAACCATCTGGCAGGGCGCGCTTCTGGGATTACTGATCGGACTGCTGACGCCCTTGGGCGACTTGGGCGAGAGCATGTTGAAACGCCAGGCGCACTTCAAAGATTCGAGCAATGTATTTCCCGGCCACGGCGGCTTCTTCGACCGCATCGACTCGTGGATTTGGGCCGCGGCGCTCGGATATTATTTTATTCAATGGTTTATCTTGAAGTGATCGAATGATCGTCCTTCGGTTCTTTCTCATCATACCCAAAAGGAGATACCATGGATTTCGATGAAGTCACTGCCCCCACTCGTAATTTGGCGCTCGATCTGGCACGCGTCACGGAGGCCGCGGCGCTGGCCGCCGGGCGTTGGATGGGCCGCGGCGATAAAGTGGCGGCTGACCGCGCCGCAGTGGAGGCGATGCGGCTGGTGCTCAGTAGTGTTTTGATCGACGGTGTCATCATTATCGGTGAAGGCGAAAAGGACAAAGCGCCGATGTTATATAACGGCGAGAAGGTGGGGAATGGCAGTGGTCCGCAAGTGGATGTGGCTGTGGATCCAATCGACGGCACGCGCCCGCTGGCTTTTGGCCGCACGAATTCCATCGCGACCGTGGCGCTGGCTCCGCATGGGACGATGTTCGATCCCGGCCCCTTTGTGTATATGAACAAGATCGCGGTCGGGCCGGAGGCGAAAGGCAAGATCAATATCGAAGCCTCGATCACGGAAAACATCCATGCCATTGCCAAAGCCAAGGATAAATCGGTGGACGCGGTGACGACCATCATACTTGACCGCGACCGTCATACCGATATGATTGCCGAGATCCGCAAAACGGGCGCGCGCATCCGCATCATTCCGGACGGAGATGTGGCCGCCGCGTTGATGACGGCCTGGCCGGATTCCGGCGTGGATGTGCTCTTCGGCATTGGCGGTACACCCGAAGGTGTGCTGGCGGCTTGCGCGTTGCGCGCCATGGGCGGCGAGATTCAAGGCAAACTCTTCGCGCGCGATGAGGATGAACTGCGCCGCGGACGTGAAGCAGGCTATGACTTCGAGAAGATTCTGACGATGGACGATCTGGTTTCATCGGAAGATGTGTTCTTTGCCGCCACCGGCATCACAGACGGCGAACTGTTGAAAGGCGTGCGCTACTTCGGCGAGGGAGCACGTACAGATTCGCTGGTGGTGCGCGGCCTGACCGGAACCGTGCGCCAGATCGTAGCCACGCATCGTATCGATAAACTGCATCACTTGAGCGCGATCAAGTATTAGGATTCGCCTGGGCGAACAAAACGAATATTTATTCGCTTTGTTGATATGAAGGGCGAGCATGGAATGCGGTTTGCATCCCTCGGCTTGACATCAACCCTCCTTATACGTATAATGCCCCTCGCCTTCCTCGCTAGCTCAATGGCAGAGCGGGCGGCTGTTAACCGCTAGGTTCGAGGTTCAAGTCCTCGGCGAGGAGCCTGAGCAAGGTCAACACCCTGCACAACGCAGGGTGTTTTTATTTTATGCCCGGTTATGTTAACTGCCTCGCTCTTCGTCAAAAACTGGCCTTTCTGTTAGGCAACTTCAGTTAACCTGAATAGGAAATATTGGAAATAACAGGCGTTTTATTGCAGAGGAATTGTAGCGGCTTATGCGTCCCCTTATCTATACTAATCTTATTGCCATGCTAATTCTTAATGGGAGCTTCATAATCTGGTTCACCACTGAGATGATCCACACATTCGCGCACAGGGTCGGCGCGAACACGGTGAGCAACGATCATCATTCGGGCCTGGTGATTCGCATCTCCCTGGGGGCGGCCGTCCTGCTGGCTTATCGACTGGCAGGCGCGGAGACATTCGCGACGATACTCTGGCATCCCATTTGGGTTTTCGGCTTCGGCATCGCATTGATGCTGATCGGCATGGCCTTTCGCTGGTATGCAATCGACGTGCTTGGAAAATACTTTAGCGTGCGCCTGGCGATCCAGCCGAATCAAACAGTCACGCGCGAGGGACCGTACCGCTGGATCCGCCACCCATCCTACACAGGCTCGCTGATCACCATGCTTGGACTTGGGTTGACCTTCACCAACTGGCTGTGCCTGTTCAGCACGCCGCTGATCGCCCTGGCAGGATACATCTATCGGGCAAAAGTCGAAGAGCAAATGTTGCTCGGCTCGTTGGGAGAACAGTACCGGGAATATATGAAAACCACCAAACGTTTCATTCCATTCATCTATTGAATCCAGGAGGGAACGTTATCAACATCCATGCGCCACCCCTTCCTGGTTGAGTTTTAATCCACATTCCCAGAGAAGGGAACGACTAATGTGCTGAAGGCAGGCTCGACCGGTATATGCGTAATCGAAGTTAAAATTACAGTATAATCAGGAAAGACTGAAATCGGCAGTTCGTTTCATTGCGGAGGGACTGTGGGCGATGATCTGGAGTCTGATTTTCAAGGGGTTTCGGGGGATGACGTTGTTGAAGTTCCCGAGGATGCGTTTGTTCTGTTGGGTGGTGTGAAAGTTTTCCCTTTGGTGAAACCTGTGATTTCCATTGGCCGCCAATTGGATAATACCTTGGTGATCGATGATTTGCGCGTCTCGCGTAAACATGCGCAGTTGCGGGCCATCAATGGCAGTTATGTGATCTTCGATCTGAACTCTTCGGGCGGGACGCTGGTCAACGGGCACCGCGCCTCACAGACGGTCCTCTATCCCGGTGATGTGATTTCGCTGGCCGGTGTGACTTTGATCTACGGTCAGAAAGACGCGCCCTCGCGTGCGGACTTGAAAGAAACCGCGCCTTTGTGAATCCAATTTCTGAGATTCGCGAATAATCAAAAGCGGCATCCTTTTTTAGATGCCGCTTTTGATTTGAATCGGAAGACTCGGGTTATAAAAGTTAACGTTTGATCGTTCCGGATTTTCTCGAGGCGGTACCAAGCCCTGAGGAGCGTCCGCCGCCCTGAGCGGCGCCGCCACTCCCGCCGGAGAGATTCTTTCCCACGAGCGAAAATGCCGCATTCAAACTTTTTTGAGCGGTCGCCTCGTCGAGGCCGGTCTTTTGCGCCAATTCGCTGATCATTCCACTATTTTGCAACACGCTCGAGTTGATGGAGCCGGAGTTCATCTGTCCCAGCATATCCTCGAGATTGAAGGTGTTCGAATCGCGGCCTGAGGTGGGGTAGTGGGCCAGCAGTTTATGTACAACGAATGAAATAACCACCATGGCAATGGCGGGTTCGATGTTTGCTTTCTTGGCCAACGGCGCCACGAACGGCTGTAACAACCCCATGATGGGATCGCTGGCGCCCATTGTTGTTTGTCCGCCGCTCACACCAGACATCGGCGACTGGCCGCTTCCCATGATCGATTCGAGCATACCCATCATATTGCCCAAACCAACCTGCCCCTGTCCTGTGCTCGATTGTCCTCCGCCGAGCAGGCCGCCGATCAAAGCTGTCATCGGGTCCTGCTGTGGCTGGCTGGCCGTTCCACCCTGAGGCTGGCGTGAATCGACCAGCACCTTGAGAATATCTGCCATTGACATCGTATCAACTCCTCTTTTAAATATGACCGGAGAGCGGTTTTCGTGGCCGCTCCCCGGAATTGACTAATCCGAACTTCCGCTGGGTTTGCTTTCCGTCTTGGTTTCCTTTTTCTTTGGTGCACTTTTCTCTTCTCCGGAAGGAGAGTGATAATCGGTGGAGTAGAAACCGGAACCTTTGAAAATGATTTTGCTCGGTGTGATTACCTTCTTCAAGGTTTTCTTACGGCACTCAGGGCATACTTTAAGCGGTGCGTCGCTAAAGGATTGATGTCGCTCGAATTGGACGCCGCAATTTTCACAGCGATACGTGTAAACAGGCATGTTCGATCTCCTTGCTTTCTCGATAACGTGCACGATTATAGCGCGCAGTAGATGCCTCCGCAAGACTCGCCGGTCGGCATGTTATAATTTTCTAACAATCCCTGGCCCTTTTATAAGGGTAAAAGCGTATTTTTTTCTGTAAATTAGATGATAGGATGAGCTGTATGCTTACCATCGAAATTGTCTACTGCGCAGTCTGACACTACACCAGCCGGGCCGTGGGCCTGGCGGAACAACTGCTCAAGGAATACGAGCACATGATCGAGAAGGTCGAACTGGTGCCCTCCGCAGGCGGGCGCTTTGAAGTCTCGGTCAACGGGCAGTTGTTATATTCGAAATTGCAGACCAAACGTCATGCGCAACCCGGTGAAGTGTTGGGATTGGTGCGAAAGCTGGTGGAAGAATAAATTTTGCCGCGGTCAGTCCGCGGCCGATCAGAGGAACTTTCATGGCGAAAAAGGGAAGAGTTTTTTCAGGGGCGCGGCCCACCGGCCGCCAGCATTTAGGCAACTATCTGGGCGCGATCCGGAATTACGTCGCGTTACAGGCGGACTACGATTGCGTTTACTGCATTGTGGATATTCACGCCCTCACTACGGTCGAGACGACCGAAAACCTGAAACTAAACACAATGGACATGGCGCTCGATTGGCTGGCCGCCGGTATTCGTCCCGAAGAGTCGATCCTGTTCATTCAATCGCATGTGCCGCAGGTGATGGAGCTTCACACGATCCTTTCCATGGTTACGCCGCTCGGCAAACTGACCGACCTGCCGACTTTCAAGGAAAAAGTGCGCCAACAGCCAGATAACGTCAACTATGGTTTAGTCGGTTATCCCGTTTTGATGACAGCTGACATTGTGCTGTACAAAACGGATGTAGTGCCGGTCGGTATCGACCAGGCGCCTCACATCGAATTTGCGCGCGAGATCGTGCGCTCTTTCAATTACCGTTATCACACCAAGGCGTTGATCGAACCGCAGGTCAAACACACCGAAGTGCTGAAGGTGCTGGGCATTGACGGCAAAGAGAAGATGAGCAAGAGTCTCAACAATCACATCGAACTTGCCGCCACGCCGAAGGAGACCGAACAGCGTGTAATGCAAATGGTCACCGACCCGGCGCGTAAACGGCGCACCGACCCGGGCAATCCGGACGTGTGCAATGTATTTTCGATGCACAAGATTTTTTCATCTGCAGATGAAGTAGCCATGATTAATCGCGATTGTCGCACGGCCGTGCTCGGCTGTGTGGACTGCAAGAAACTTCTTGCCAAAAACCTGAATGCGCATCTCGAACCGTTTCGCGCCAAACGCGCCGAACTGGAAAAGAAGCCGGGCTACGTTCAAGATGTACTCGATGACGGCGCCAAGCGCGCCCGCGTCATTGCCGAAAAGACCATGGCTGAAGTACGCGCCGCGGTGCATTTGCCCTGACCGTTGATAGGCGCGGCCTTCGCGACTGTTTTAAAATGCGCGTATTACTTCAGAGAGTGCAATCCGGGAAAGTGATTATCGAAGGCAGGACCATTGCTGAGATTCAGCATGGTCTTGTTGTTTTACTGGGCATCGGTCATGGCGATGGGGAGGAACAGGCCGCGTTTCTGGCTGAGAAGATCGCTCACCTGCGCATCTTTGAAGACGAGCAGGGCAAAACGAATCTTTCAATTTTGGATGTTAAAGGCGAGGCGCTGGTTGTCTCGCAATTCACGCTCTACGCCGATGCGCGTAAGGGCCGCCGTCCTTCGTTCACCGACGCGGCCTTACCCAAAGCCGCCGCGCCCTTAGTGGACCGCTTCATCGAGTTAATGCGCGGCCATGGCGTGCCGACTCAATCCGGCCTATTCGGCGCGCACATGCTGGTGGAGATCCATAACGATGGTCCGGTGACGATCTGGCTGGAAAAATAAATGCGCGATACCAAAAAAGCCGTTTATCTATTTCTGTTATTTCTATTTATTTGTTATCTGATTCTGCGCGTCACAACCAGCCTGCCGGCCCTCAATAAACCGCGAACGCTGGCCGATACCACCGCGTATTTGCGCATCTCCAATCAGCCGCTGTTCAGCGTGAATTTTTGGGGCAGTTCCCGTCCGTTTGTGTTCCCACTTCTTTTGAAAATCACTTATCAGGATGACCGCGCCGCCGCGCAACTCCAGCTTGGATTTTCGATTCTGGCTTGGGGCTTGCTGGCGTTTGCAATCGCCGCCTCGCTCCGGACCCTTTGGCTGGAGCCGTTGGCCTTTATTTTGATCCTCGCCCTGAGTCTCGCTCGCAAACTGGCGGGTTGGGATTTCGTAATGATGACCGAGTCGCTTTCCATTTCAGGGTTCGTTCTATTTCTTGCCGCGGGGATTTGGCTGTTGCACGGCTGGCGAATCTACAAGGCGATTCTCCTGTGTGTGATTGCATTTCTGCTCGCCTTCACGCGCGATACCAACGCCTATTTGCTATTGATGCTGGCCGGGTTGATTCTGCTGGCTGTGCTTCTACGCTGGATGAGGAAGCGCGCTTTGATTCTTGCGGGAGTTTTCGTTCTCATCTTTTTGCTCAACAATGCCAGCGCGAATCTCGGCGGGCGCTGGGTTTTCCCATTGATCAATTTGATCGGCCGCCGCGTATTGCCGGATGCCCGGGCGGTGCGTTTCTTTGAATCCTGCGGCATGCCGGTCACGCCGGAATTGATGGGTCTAAAAGGGGAATTTGCCAACGGCGATGAGCGCGCCTTCTATAACGACCCGGCCCTGGAAAGTTTTCGCGCCTGGCTCACTACGCACGGCAAAATTTGCTATATGCGCTGGCTGGTTACTGACCCGGTGCGCAGTATGGGCAGTGCCTGGAATGAGTTCGAAGAATTGACGGCGTTCGATAACGCCTCGAATTACTTTTCGCGCCAATATCGTGCGCTGATGCCGTGGCGGTTGGAAACTCTTCTCTACCCGGATCGATTCATCCGTTGGATCTGGCTCCTCGTCATGGTGGCCGCGTTGAGCGCGGTCTTTACCCGCGCCTGGCGCAGGAATCCGTTATGGGCTGTGTTCATCCTTCTGTGTCTGCCGATCTTTCCCCATCTCTTTGTAAGCTGGCACGGCGATGCGATGGCCCCTCAGCGACATGCGCTGTCGGTGGGGTTGGAACTTGTGCTCAGTTTTTGGTTTTTGATCTTGTGCCTGTTGGATGAAAGCCAGCGATTGCTGGCGAAAAATGAAATTTAAAAAATATCTATTCATCGGTCTGGCTGGGCCAATCCAAACCCCATAACACCGCGTCGGCCTGCACCGCCAATGCGCCGGCCTGCATCATGACCTGCGCGTTTTGTTTGTTCCATACGCCGCCCGCGCCGAGGATGGGCAAACCGATGCGCGCCGCGTCCTGTACAAGATTCAGCGATTGAGGGAATAAGGCCGGGCCATACAATCGTCCGCTTATTAATGCTTCGGCGGCGGGCAGGTTTCCGCGCGGCGCGGCAATGCTGATGGCGGCCGCGCCGTTCTGAATCAAACCCGGGCCTATTCTCAAAACCTGTTCAGCGGGCAGGGAAAAGATCAGCGGCAGTTCGCCCAGACACATTCCCAGCGTAACGGATAGGAGATCATCGGCCAGGAGCGGCGCGAAGCCCAGTTCGGCGGCGATCACATTTTCCTGCGATTCCAAAGTTTGCACCATGCGCGCCGCTTCCTCGGGACGGTCGGCCATGAGATGGACGATGATGGGCAGGTCCGCGCGCGACCAGCGTTCGGAATATTTTTTGAGCGCCGCATTGAACCCGGGATTCGGCAGGCCGCTGTGTAGCAGGAATCCGCCGGGGAATTCGATCAGAGCCGGTTGCGCGGCGGGCAGGCGCGGGCGGAGACTGATCGGGTTCGTCACGAACGCGCCGAACTCCTCCCAGTGAATCGACAAACGCGCGTCGGGCGCAAAGCCGAACATCCCGGCGGCGTTCATCAAAGGTTGTCGAAAGACGAGGTCGCGTTTCATGCTAAAAATAAAAACGGACAGGCGCGCGCCTGTCCGTTCGACGATGATGATTTATGAAGAAGCTCGCTCCGAGACCATGAGACCAATGGCCGCAAGCATTTCCTCGTTTGTGGCGAATTTGAATTCCTCCAGACCGCGCTTTTGCGCCTCGGCGGTTTCAACGGCTTCGAGCTTTTGAACTTCTTCTTTTGTGATCATCTGCCTGCCGGTGCTTCTCACTTTTTCAGCGACAGCTTCAAGATCAACGGAGGCAGGCGGCATGGTTTGCAAATACTGCCAGACGGCCTTGGATGCATTGGTGCCGTCTTTGCGCGCCACGCCCACCAGTCCGTCGCTGGCTTTGCGCGCCCAGCCGCCGACGAAAAGGTCGAGGATGGGCGCGTTGGTCTTTGGATCGAAGGCCTCATAGGAAGTTCCAGAGATCGGAAAGCGCGGCGAAGGATTTTTGATGAATTCAGTCGAGTCGGAGGGGAGGCCGATGGAGGCATCCACTTTATCGCCGATGGCAAAGATGACGGTGTCTACGTCCAGCGTGCGTTTATGGCCTGTGCCGCGGGCTTTCAGGTCGCCGTCCTTCATTACAAGGATATTATCCTCAACTTCAAGTTGGATCAGTACGCCGTTTTCACCGATCATTTGGACGGGCGAAGTGAGGAATTCGAAACGAAAACGCGAGGCGCTGGTTTTAGGATCCGCTTTGGACTGGGCGTCCAAAACTTTGTGACGGCCCAATTCCGGATCCTGACCGACCGCTTGCAGTGCGGGCAGAACGCGCTGTATCTCCGCCTTGAACGCGTCGAGGTCCAGGTTGGCAATCACGCGCGTCATTTCTTCTTTTGTAAAATTAACCTCGCCGGGCCCGCGCCGCACCACCGCGATGACTTCGTCCGATTGGATTTCCCGCGTCAGATAATAAGCGACATCCAACATCACGTTGCCCGCGCCGATGATCGCACAGCGTCTGCCCAGCCGGAACTGTTTCTGGCTGAACGATGGCAGTTGGTTGTAGTAATACACCAGGTCCTTGGCGTGATAAACGCCTTCTAGGTCCTCGCCGGGCAGTCCGAGCCATTTTGTGCCTTGCGCTCCCACGGTGACCAGAATCGCTTGAAAGCCCAGCGCGCGCAAATCGTCGAAGGTGAGGTCGCCTTGTGCACCGACTTTCAAATTTCCATAATAGGTCAGGTTCTCGTTCATAAGCGCCTGGCGGAATTGCTTGCGAAAGCCTTCCTTCATTTTGTGTTTATTGGGATATACGCCATATTCGGCCAGGCCGCCGGGTTTAATATCGCGGTTGAACAGCACAACGCGTGCGCCCATATTGGCAAGCTCGCGCGCGCCAAATATCCCCGCCGGGCCGGCGCCGATCACCGCCACAGAATATTGATCCGCCACTTTGTATTCCTCCTTCTATACTGCGCCAAATAAAATCAAGTGATTATAGCCAGAAAATCAGGCACGGACAAGCAACACGTTCTGAGGAAAGCCGCGCGGAGTACATAAAAACGGCTGGTCTATGTTAAGATTAAGCATCGTTTTGAAGTCCAGGAGGCCACATGACCAGCGATCCAAAAAGCAACGATCCGCGCAGTCGTATGCGGAAGATCTTATCCAGCGCGGAAAACGAAAAAACACAACCGATCGATTCTTCACTATTATCGCGTTTGCCAAAAGCCCGGAAGTCCGCGCCGCATCCGCCTTCTGCGTCAAAAAGCCCGCGTCCGGCCGCGCCTTCGGCTGGTTCCGCTCGGGAATATAATCGCATTCTTCCGGCGTTTTGGACAGTGACAGGTATCCTATCTCTGGTAGTCAATGGTATCTTGTTGGCGTTACTTCTTTATCTTGGCAGTGTATTCTATGCTGTACAAGTGACGGCTGGAGATGCGGGTTCCAATATATTGGGCGGGTTGTACACTAATTTCCAGAAAATGGACCGCGCCAGCATCCAGGCTAATATTCCGGTTGATGCGATGATTCCGTTGGACATCACCGTCCCGATTCAGGAAACAACCCGCATTACTCTGGCTGAAGACACTGTGATTGCAAATGCGCGCGTTCGCATCAACACCTCGGCAGTCGATATCGATGCGCCAGCCACAGTTACATTGCCCTCTGGCACGGTTCTGAATGTAGGGTTAAACTTCTCTCCTCGGGTTCAGGACGAAATCCCGGTTCATTTGGATGTGCCGGTCAATATTCCACTGGCGCAGACCGAACTGCACGAGCCTTTCGTGGGCTTGCAAAATGTCGTCAAGCCTTTATATTGTCTGGTCGAACCGAATGCGCTCAATCTGGACCGCGCGCCGATTTGTCATTAATAATGAGTCGAATATCTTTCATCGTCAAAGTCGTTTACACTTTGGAGTTCCATGACCAATAAACTTACCCGTATCACCCTGTCGAATGGCATGAAGGTTCTGTTGAAGGAAATCCATACCGCGCCGCTGATCTCCTCCTGGGTTTGGTATCGCGTCGGCTCGCGCGACGAAGTCAATGGCAAAACCGGCATCTCGCATTGGACCGAGCACATGCAATTCAAAGGCACGCCGCAATTTGCGGCCGCCGAACTTGATAAAGCGGTTTCCCGCCTGGGCGCGTCCTGGAATGCCATGACCTATCTCGATTGGACGGCTTATTATGAAACCATGCCGGCCGATAAGATCGACCTGGGCCTGCGCCTCGAAGCAGATCGCATGGTCAACAGTCTCTTCGACGAAAAAGAAGCGGCTTCTGAGCGCACGGTCATCATCTCGGAGCGCGAAGGCAACGAGAACGAACCGTTATTCCAGCTAGGCGAGGCCGTTCAACAGGCGGCTTTCCGCGTTCATTCATATCATCACGAAGTGATCGGCGATATGGCCGACCTCCATTCCATGACCCGTGCTGACCTGTATCAGCATTATCGTACTTATTATGTACCCAATAACGCGGTCATGGCTGTGGCCGGGGATTTCGACACCAAAACTATGCTGGCGCGCATCAAGGAATTATTTGAGCCGATTCCCGCCGGGCCCGTTCCGCCGCGCCTATCCCGTACGGAACCGCCGGCACGCGGCGAAGTGCGGCTGTCCATGGAAGGACCGGGTGAGACCACCTATCTTCAAGTTGCGTACCATGTTCCGCCCGCTTCCCATCCGGACTTTTTCCCGCTCACCGTTTTGGATAGTCTCCTGGCTGGCGCGTCCAGTTTGAATATGTTCGGAGGCGGCATATCCAATAAAACTTCGCGCCTCTATCGCGCTCTGGTGGATAAAGAACTGGCGGTCAGCGTTTCGGGCGGAGCCACCGCCACGATCGATCCCTTTCTTTATTATCTCACTCTGACCGTTCACCCCAAACGCAAGCCCGAAGAAACGCTCACCGCGCTGGATCGTGAATTGGAACGCGTACAAAATGATCCGGTTTCAAAACAGGAGGTCGCGCGCGCGGTCAAACAGGCGCGGGCCATCTTCGCGTATGGCAGTGAGAACATCACCAATCAGGCCTTTTGGATGGGCTACGCGGAAATCTTCGATACCTACGATTGGTTTCTCACCTATCTCGATAAGCTTGCCAAAGTCACTCCGAAGGAAATTCAACGCGTGGCGCGCGAATACCTAAAACCCCAATCGCGCGTGGTCGGTACTTATATCCCCGTTGCTGAGGAATCCTGAATGGCAAAAACAACGAAGGTTACACACTCCCTGCCCGGCCCGGAGGATATTCAACGCGTAGTTCTGCCTAATGGCATTACGGTTTTGTCGCGCGCCAACTTCAACAGCGCCTCCGTTTCGATCAGCGGATATTTGCAGGCCGGTAGTTTGAACGAACCGGATGAAAAACTTGGCCTGGCAGATTTTGTGGCATCCGCGTTGATGCGCGGCACCAAACGGCACAATTTCGATTCGATCTACAATGAATTGGAATCGGTCGGTGCAACACTGGGTTACGATTCAGGTACGCACGCCACCGGCTTCAGCGGACGTTCTTTGGCGGAGGATCTGCCTCTGCTCCTCGATCTTCTTTCTGAAACGATGCGTACGGCGGCATTTCCCGCGCAGGAAGTTGAGAAACTTCGCACGCAACTATTTACCGGCCTCTCGATTCGCGCACAGGACACATCGGATATGGCCGATCTGGTTTTCGATCAAATCCTGTTCGACGGACATCCTTACAGCCGCCCGGACGACGGCTGGCCTGAAACGATCAAAGCGATCACGCGCGAGGATCTGGTCGAATTTCATCGTTCGTTTTTCGGACCTCGAGGTATGGTCATTACCATCGTTGGCGGTATCGAGCCGAAGAAAGCCATCGCAGAGGTGAGGCGCGTCTTTGAAGGCTGGCAGGTCAAGGGTCAGAAGGAAGCGCCCGGTTTACCTGAGCTTAAACATTTGCGTGAAACCGTGAAGCGTCATCATGTGATTGCGGGTAAATCCCAATCCGATATTGTAATTGGCACAGTTGGGCCGCGTCGAAAAGACCCCGAATTTTTAGCGGCTTCGTTGGGAAACTCTGTGCTCGGGCAATTCGGTATGATGGGACGCATCGGTAATGTGGTTCGTGAAAAATCCGGTTTGGCGTATTATGCGTACTCGAGTATGAGCGCAGGCATCGGGCCGGGCACGTGGTCGGTGAGCGCGGGCGTGAATCCGGCGAATGTGAAAAAGGCCGGCGATTTGATTCTGAAAGAATTGACTCGATTCGTAAAAACTGGCGTGACGGAGACCGAATTGGCCGACAGTAAAGCCAATTTTATCGGCCGCTTGCCGCTTTCTCTGGAATCGAACGGCGGCGTCGCGAATGCATTGTTGAATATCGAACGCCATGATTTGGGTTTGGATTATTATCAGCGCTATGCCGAGCGGGTGAATGCTGTAACAACCAAAGCGGTTTTGGAAGCGGCGCGGAAATTTATCGACCCACAGCGTCTGGCTGTTTCGACTGCAGGGCCGTAACTTCAAAATGAAATTTGTAACGGGTGTCGACCTGATCGAAATTGTGCGTGTGGAAGATGCGATTGCGCGTCACGGTGACCGTTTTCTAAATCGTATATTCACCAGGGGTGAAATCGAATCGTCGAACGGAAAGGTCGAGTCGTTGGCCGCGCGCTTTGCCGCGAAGGAAGCGGCGGCCAAGGCATTGGGGGAGGGGATTGGGGAAATCGGCTGGCAGGAAATCGAAGTGGTTGTAAATGGTAAGAAGGCGCCGGCCTTGATGCTTTATGGCAAAGCGGGGGAGAAAGCGAATGAACTGGGAATTGTTGATTGGTCAGTTAGCTTGAGCCATTCACAAAGCCATGCGGTCGCCTTCGTGGTTGGTTCGGGAAATTAACACTCCCCGCTGGTGGAACAGCAGGGAGTGCCAAACGCTAAAGACAGAAAATTTTCTGCCCTTATGAAGTTAGATCTTCCGTGCCGATCCAAAAATGATTGGGCAAAACCGGCTGATACGAGCGAATAGTGATCTGTTTTCCTTGCTCCTGAAAGACCGCGGGATGTTTATTGTCCAGCATGCTTGGGTGTACCAGGCAAATATCCGGCAGGCGGCCATATTTCTTCAAGTAATATGAAGACGCTTTTTGAACTTTGACGATCAGGGCGGTTCGAGGGTCGTTGTCGTACCAAAGCATGCCGGTGTACATATCAGTCTCCTATTCCGCTGAAGGCACCCAGAACTTCAGCCATTGATCATCTTCCCGAATCATGAACTGAGCGCCCGCGTTCAATCTTTGAAGTTGAACGTTTTCAGATTGAGTCATAGTTTGGGATAATTCCTGATCGTCTATCTTTCCGAAAATCCTTGTGTGGAAGAATGTATCCCAGGGATGAATCTCATTCAGGCTGTCGGGATTCATCGTAATGATCGGCCAGACTTTTCGCGAAGGGCCGCGCAAAAGTAACCAGCGCAAACTCTGGCGCGCCTCGAAATCCATTTTGAAAATGGAAGTTATATCGTCGATCAAAAGCAATACGGCTTGCGAATCCCTGCGACTGGAATGTGCCCAGGAGGATACCGAGTTGATGAAATTTTCAGCGTCCGTTTTATGCGCCGGGAAAATATCCACACAATTTGAACTCCGCTGAAAGCCGTTCCATTCCTCGAGATAGCTTGTAATGACGCCGTATTGGATTTCTTTATCGGCGTGAGTCAGTTGAACTCCGGACGCAATGGACTTCAGGAAATTGGTTTTCCCGGTTCCGGCGTCCCCAACGATCAAAACCGGACCCGGTACCGGATCCTCCACATTCAAAAGAACCGGCAACCCATCTTCCGCAACGCCCAGGAATAACGCCTCGGCAGGCAGAGGATTGAATCTTGCCATGACGCTCGAAACAGTGGGTAACACAGGTTTCGGCGGGCCGTCGAGCGCCCTAATCTCTGGCGCCAATTCAATTAATGCTTCAAGCATTAGATCGTAACGATTTTTCTCTGACATCTGAATCACCACTTAGAACATATATTCTATGCCCATATAATAATATAGAACACATGTTCATGTCAAGAGGCAATTTACTTTTCAATTAAAAAATGATGAAAGCTTGACGCTGGGTATGAACTCGGTTAAACTTTCACACCTTGCTCCTGTGCCGCGGGAGCAATTTAATTGTCGGATACTTCCGAATCCAAGTGGGCTTTGGTATAATCGGCCTGCTAAATTGCCGACGTAGCTCAATCGGCAGAGCACCCGCCTTGTAAGCGGGCGGTTACGAGTTCGATTCTCGTCGTCGGCTCCAGTTAAGATGTTAGTCGGTTCGTCTCTTTCAGGAGGGACGAAGCGACTAGTAGATTAGCTACTAGATTTAAAATCGAGCGGGCGGTTACCCAAGTGGCCAAAGGGGACTGACTGTAAATCAGTTGGCAGCAGCCTTCGGAGGTTCGAATCCTTCACCGCCCACTACCGGAGAAAATCTCCGGCAGCACTTCCAGCCCACGTAGCTCAGTCGGCAGAGCACGTTCTTGGTAAGAACGGGGTCATGGGTTCAAATCCCATCGTGGGCTCAGTTGCTGACAAAGAATTATGTCAGAATAAGGAGAAGAATTACATGTCGAAGCAGAAATTTGATCGAAGCAAACCGCACCTGAACGTGGGGACGATGGGGCACATCGACCACGGGAAGACGACGTTGACGGCGGCGATCACAAAAGTGGCAGGGATGATGGGGCACGGCGAATTCAAAGCCTACGACCAGATCGACAATGCGCCGGAGGAGAAAACGCGCGGGATCACGATCAACATCTCGCACGTGGAATACGAGACGGACAAGCGGCACTATGCGCACGTGGACATGCCGGGACACCGGGACTACATCAAGAACATGATCACGGGAGCGGCGCAGGTGGATGGGGCCATTCTGGTGGTGGCGGCGCCGGACGGACCGATGCCGCAGACCTACGAGCACGTGTTGTTGGCGCGGCAGGTGGAAGTGCCGAGCATCGTGGTGTTCCTGAACAAAGTGGACATGATGGACGATCCGGAACTATTGGAACTGGTGGAGTTGGAACTGCGGGAACTGCTGACCAAACAGGGCTTTCCCGGGGATACCACGCCGATCGTGCGCGGCTCAGCCAAGCAGGCGTTGGACTCGACCAGCACCGATCCGAATGCGCCGGAATATGCGCCGATTCGCGAACTGCTGCGGGTGATCGACGAATACATCCCGGAGCCGAAGCGCGACGTGGACCATCCGTTCATGATGAGTGTGGAGGACGTGTTCTCGATCAAAGGACGCGGGACGGTGGTGACGGGGCGCGTCGACCGGGGCATCGTGAAAGTGGGCGACCCGGTGGAGATCATCGGCCTGAAGGAAAAGAGCACACCGACGGTGGTGACAGGCGTGGAAATGTTCCACAAACAGCTGGATGAGGGCATGGCAGGCGACAACGTGGGCTTGCTGTTGCGGGGCATCGAGCGGGAGGATGTGGAGCGCGGGCAGGTGATTGCCAAACCGGGCTCGATCACGCCGCACAAGAAATTTCTGGCGGAGGTGTACGTGCTGAAGAAGGAAGAGGGCGGGCGGCACAAGGCATTCTTCAGCGGATATCGGCCGCAGTTCTACATTCGGACGATGGACGTGACAGGCGACATCACCCTGCCGGACGGAGTGGAGATGGTGATGCCGGGCGACAACGTGAACCTGACGGTGGAATTGATCGTGCCGGTGGCGTTGGAGCAGGGCTCGAAGTTTGCCATTCGCGAAGGCGGCCTGACCGTCGGCGCGGGTGTCGTTACCAAAATCCTGCAATAAATTTGGAAAGCTGGTAAGAAAAAATGGCTTCTAAGAAGAAAGATGTTCGGCCAGTCATTACTTTACAGTGCAATGACTGCAAAGAACGTAACTATACAACCGAGAAGAATCGCCGCAACGATCCGAACCGGCTCGAGTTCAACAAATATTGTCCTCGTTGCCGCAAGCATACGTTGCATCGCGAAACGAAATAGTTTCCGACCAGACAGCCGAATAGTGCGCTGGCGGTTGTCTGGTGAAATAGGCCAGTAGCTCAACTGGTAGAGCACTCGTCTCCAAAACGAGCGGTTGTGGGTTCAAGTCCTACCTGGCCTGCCTGAAGGGCAACGCCGCCTCACGCGGCGTTTTGCCCGTAAATTCAATGAAGGAGATTTGCCTTGGCTGAGAAGGATAAAAAAGGCAAAAGCCAAAACACCATACAGCAGTTCTTCCGTGAAACTACGGGCGAATTGCGAAAGGTCTCCTGGCCCACCTGGCCGGAAGCCCGCCGCCTGACCATCCTGGTTTTGCTGGTGATGGTGTTCATGGGCGTTGTACTTGGCGTTGTTGACCTGCTGGCCCACGATGGATTGAACATTATCCTGGGCATCGCTTAATCGATCATTGAGGATTTGATGGACGAGTTGGAACCGGAAGATCAATTTGACCAGGGACCGCTGAAGGAAGAGACTCCCGAAGAAGAGATTACGACCCATTCGGAAGTCGCTCCAATATCGGACGCCGAACCTGTTTCGCGTTCCGACGCTTCGATTCCCTCGGACCTTCCGCCCGTCGATGCGGCTGTTGAAGGGCCGGCCTGGTATGTGATCCATTGTTATTCGGGTTATGAGAACAAGGTTCGGCATAACCTCGAACAACGCATCGAAACCATGGGTATGAAAGACAAGATCTTCGATGTGGTCATCCCGACTCAGGAAGAGATCGAAGTTAAGGATGGCAAACGCCGGACTGTGGAGCGGCACATCTTCCCCGGTTATGTTTTGGTGAACATGATCCTGACGGAAGAGTCGTGGTATGTAGTGCGGAACACGCCGGGCGTGACAGGCTTCGTTGGCATGGGCACACAGCCCACCGCCCTGCGCCCCGAAGAAGTGGCGCAGATCGTCAAGCGCATGGAAGCCGAAGCGCCGACCGTCAAGGTTACGTTCAAGGTTGGGGAGCGCGTTCGTATTGTGGATGGCCCGTTCAACGATTTCCGCGGCGTGGTGGCAGAGATCGATATGGAGCGCACGAAAGTGCGCGTAATGGTCAGTTTCTTCGGGCGCGAAACGCCCGTGGAATTGGACTTTCTTCAGGTGGAGAAAGCTTAACGAAACGGTAACAGGCTGAGGTTCGGAACGATCGTTTGATCCGTTCATCGGCCTGATGCAGTGGGAGGGCGTCCCTTAAATCGCCCGCTAAAACCACACCTGTCCCTGCGTTGCAGGTGCAGGCAAGGAGTAAAAATGGCAAAGAAGCTCAAAGCAATCGTACGTCTCCAGCTCGAAGCTGGAAAGGCCAACCCGGCGCCGCCGGTTGGCCCGGCATTGGCCAGCCATGGAATCAATATCATGGCGTTCTGCAAGGAATATAATTCACGCACGTCCAGTCGTCCGGGCGAAATATTGCCGGCGGAAATTACCATCTATTCCGATGGTTCGTTCACTTTCGTATTGCGCACTTCTCCGGCATCGGTTTTGTTGCGCAAGGCCGCCAAAGTGGATAAGGGTTCGGCTGTGCCGAATAAGGACAAAGTTGGCAAGGTGACGCGCGCTCAGATCAAAGAGATCGCCGAGATCAAGATGAAGGACCTCAACGCGATCGATCTGGAAGGCGCGATGGAACAGATCGAAGGCACCGCCCGTTCGATGGGCATCACGGTGGCAGATTAATTTTGTGGGAGTGATATTGTAGTTTCGATGCGCGGCGGCGTGTCCGCCGCTCGACCGGCAATATCACGCTTGCACCACGGAGGAAACCATGGCAAAACACGGTAAAAAATATGTGGCCGCAGCGGCCAAAGTAGATGCAGATAAAGTTTATTCTTCGCGCGAGGCGATAACGCTCGCCAAAGAAACCAGTATTACCAAGTTCGATTCAACGGTGGAAGTGCATGTGCGCACCGCGCTCGATCCGCGTCAAGCGGACCAGCAAGTGCGCGATGTGGTGGTACTTCCGCACGGCCTCGGCAAGAAAGTGCGCGTGTTGGTCTTTGCGGCCGGTGAAGGCGCGGCCACAGCCCGTTCAGCAGGCGCCGATCTGGTGGCCGATGACGATGAAACGTTAAAGAAGATCGAAGGCGGTATGCTGGATTTCGATGTGGCGATCGCGACGCCCGATGCGATGGGCAAAGTGGGGCGCCTCGGCCGCGTGCTGGGTCCGCGGGGGCTCATGCCGAACCCGAAAGCCGGCACCGTTGTAAATGCAAATGACCTGTCCCGGGCGATTCAGGAAGCGAAAGCGGGGCGCGTCGAATTCCGGCTCGATAAGACCGCCAATATCCATGTTTCGATCGGCAAGGCATCGTTCTCTGCCGATCAGCTTTACGAAAATTTTGCGGCTCTGATGGACGCAGTCCGCAAGGCGCGTCCTTCCGGCGCAAAAGGTATCTATCTGAAGCACATTACTGTAACCACCACCATGGGCCCCGGTATCAAGATCGACCCGAACGAGGCTCAAGGACTCGAGGTGACCGAGTAGAAATACTCGTTTATACCTAAAGCCACTTCGCCAATGACGGTGGGTGTTCCCTGCGGGGAACTTAATATCCTGCCCAGGTGAGGACGAATTGCTATATTCGGCCGCCAGGTCGATTCCCGTTTGGGAAGCAAAAGTCTTTGCCTCGCGAAGCGAGTGGCAAAGACTTTTTATTGAAAGGAGGTGAAGTCCTTTGGCAATTTCCAAACAACACAAAGAGGAAGTTCTGGCCCAATACCAGGACTGGCTCAAGCGCAGTCAGGCTGTAATTCTCGTTGAATATACCGGCGCAAATATGAAAGCAATGGATACGATCCGCTCGAAAATTCGCGAAACAGGCGGAGAGTTCCATGTGGTCAAGAACACATTGGTCCGCCGCGCGCTGGCAGAGCAGGGAATGAAATTCTCTGACGATACGCTGACCAAAAGCACGGCCATCTCGTTTGCCTTCAACGATCCTGCCGCCACTGCAAAAGCTTTGGCGGACGCGACGAAAGGTAACGAGTTCGTCAAGGTCAAGGCCGGTTTCATGGCTGGCCAAAACTTGACTGCCCGCCAGGTGAAAGCATTGGCTGATTTGCCGCCACTACCGGTTGTGCGTGCGCAGTTACTGGGCGTGTTGCAGGCCCCGGCTGGAAAATTGGTTCGCACCATCGCCGAACCCGCGCGTGGTCTGGCGGCTGTGGTCAAAGCCTTTGCTGAGAAGGCACCCGCCGCGGCATAGTTTGTTTCGTATCGAAATCAAATTCAAATTAAACTACCAGATAAGGTAAGGAGTAACTAGAAATGGCTGAAAAGCTCGAAAAAATCGTGGAGGAACTTTCCTCCCTGTCTGTTATTGAAGCGGCTGAACTTGTGAAAGCCCTGGAAGAGAAGTGGGGCGTTTCTGCGGCCGCTCCGGTGGCTGTGGCCGCCGCTGGCGGCGCGGCCGCCGCGGCTGAACCGGTTGAAGAAAAGACCGAGTTCGATGTGATCATCAAGGATGCCGGCCCGAAGAAGATCGAAGTCATCAAGGTGATTCGCCAACTCACCAGCCTCGGCCTCGGCGAAGCCAAAACTTTGGCAGAGACCGCCGGTGGGAAGGTCCTTTCCGCGGTGGGCAAGGATGCCGCGGCGGACGCCAAGAAGAAACTGGAAGAAGCGGGTGCGGCTGTCGAGGTCGCCTAAGCTCTTCACGCTTAACGATCTTTTGAAAAAACAACAAACCTCCCGATGACTATCGGGAGGTTTGTGTATTAGTGAAGCAATGGGGCGTTGGTCAACTTGCCAACGGCATTTTGCGAATGACCATCACCACTTTGCCTTTGATTTCCACCGGCTTGTTTCTGGCGACACGAATCGGATTCATGGTCGGGTTGGCGGGTTGAAGACGGTAGCCGTCCTTCTCTTTGAAGAAGTATTTGAGCGTGTACTCGTCATCGACGCGTACTGCCACCATTTCGCCGTTGCGGGCTTCCACAGCCGGCTTCATGACGACGATATCGCCATCGTTGATCATGGCGTCGATCATGGATTCGCCTTTGACCTCGAGGGCATAAAGTTCGTTGGATTTCTCACGGGAGGGGAGCAGACTGCGAGCAATCTCCACCGCTTTGAACTCCTTCTCGTTCATATAATCCACTCCCGGCTCGGGGACCAGCATTAAGGGGCCGGCGGCAATCGGGCCGAGGATCGGAACGCGAACGGTATCGGCCAGCGCGTTAGTGTTGGCCAGGCGCACGCCGCGCGAGATTTTGCGGTCGCGTTCGATGAGTCCCATTTTCTCAAGTTGATCGAGATAGTAATTTACAACAGACGTGGAAGAGATTCCCGTTTTCTCGCCGATCTCGCGAATCGAGGGTGGGTATCTATTTTCTTTCTGATATTCCTGCAAAAAGTCCAGGATTTTTTGATGTCGTTCTCCCAGGCCCTTGCTTTTTCGAACCATCATCATACGCGCCTCCTGAGCCATTAATCGCTCATTTGTGCTAGGAATGATAAACGAACATGCGTTCCATGTCAAGTGCTGGGAAAGACCAATTTGTGACAAGGACGGACTTTGTTTGGAGGGCAGATCCATTTCTCGAAACGGGAAGCAGGCCACGGGGCGGAGAGATGCGGCGTCAAATCCTGCGTAAAAGATAAATTTCAACCTGCCTTTTGATTAAATAAAAACTATAATTAATAATATCAATATTATACTTGACAAATTCAATGAATTGCCTATAATCTAATTTAGAATAGATTAGTTTATTTTAAAAGTATGCATTTTCCGTTCGTTTACAGGAAGGAGCAGTCATGAATTACTGGCTTTTGGAAATTGTGGCCGAGGATGATCGAAAAGAAATTTGGCGCAGGATGCATCAGATTCGGCTCGAAGAAAAGATCGTGAACGGCAAGACGGATTATTCGGCTTTGATTGGGCGTTCTTTGATTTTGCTCGGTTTGTGGCTGGTGACTTATGGAAGACATTTGCAAAAACGCTACGCGCGGCCGTGGGATGGTGTATCATCGCCTCAACCTCGGCTTTCTGTTCGGCCGCACTGATGGATTTGGATAGAACGATGAGTAAAACCAACTCGTTGAACCTGATTGTTTGCGGAGGTGACATATGTACGCTGTTTTGAACCGTTGTCCGGTGTGCAAATCTGAATTGACCGTTACTCGACTGCAATGCCCCACGTGCGATACCGTTGTGGAAGGTCGTTTTACCAGCGGCCACTTTTCGAACCTATCGCCTGAGCAGATCGAATTTATAGTGACCTTTGTGCGTTGCGAAGGGAAGATCAATCGCATGGAGCAGGAGATCGGTCTTTCGTATCCGACAATTCGCAACCGTTTGCATGAAGTGATCCGTGCTTTGGGCTTTGAACCCGGCAAGGATGAAACGCCCGAGATCACGGAGGAGATGCGCCGCAGTATTCTCGACGATTTGAATTCCGGCAAGATCACGGCCGATGAAGCCATGCGGCAACTGCGCGGCGAGGAGGAGTAACCATGCCCAACCGAACCATTTCCGCGGGACCCGCGCCTCAAGTGATTCTGAAAGCTGTGGCGGGCGATTTGAGCGTCGTTGGTTGGGAAGGCGAGGAGATTCTCATCAAGGGCGATGAGGAGGGCGTAAGCGTCAAACAGGATGGGAATTCGGTCTCGATTTCTGCGAAGGATGACTTGACCTTGCGCGTGCCGAGCGGCGCCTCCTTGTCCATCAAATCGGTGGATGGCGACATGGCCTTACGCGGCATTTCCGGCAATGTGGAGTTGGGCTCCATTGGCGGCGATCTCGCGATGCGCGGCGTTAACTCGGTCTCGATTGCCGCAGTCGGTTCAGACTTCAGTTTGCGCGACTCGAAAGGGAGCCTGGCCGTCAAAAGCGTGAGCGGCGATGTTTCCATTCGCGATGTGGAAGGCGCGGTGGATTTCACCTCGATTGCCGATGATTTGACCCTGCGCGATGTGCATGGCAACATCAATGCCAATGTGGATGGGGACGTGGTTCTGTATCTCAACCCGCGCCCAAACCAGATGTGCAGCGTTACTGCGGGCGATGATATTTTGCTGGTACTGCCCTTCGATGCCAATGCCACTCTGACTCTGAATGCCGACGAGATTAGCATGGATTGGCCGGGCGTGGAAGCCGGGCAGGATGTCACCACGCGCGTCGTCATGTTGGGGAATGGCGCGGCGCAAATTAATCTGAGTGCCGGCAGTGATATTCGCGTGAGCAGTGATATGGGCGCGGGAGAATCGGCGGATGAATTTGGCAACTTCGCCGGCATGATGTTCGATTGGTCCGATTTTGGCCAGCAGTTGGGAAACCGCATCTCGCGCCGCGTGGAGGCCGCTACACGGCGGGCTACGCAAAAAGCAGAGCGCGCTACGCGTAAGACCGAGCAGAAAGTACGCGCCCGCGTCAAGGCTGGTCTTGGCCGCTGGAATTGGAATATCGAACCCGGCTCATTTCCCGCTTCAGCGCGGACTCCGATGCCGCCCAGCGACCCGGTCTCTGAGGAGGAACGCATGGCGATCTTAAAAATGTTGCAGGAGAAAAAGATCACTGCACAGCAAGCTGAGGAATTACTGGCGGCCCTGGAGGGAGGCGAGTAATGTCTTCTGAAGAACGCAAACGGATTCTCAAAATGGTGGAGGATGGGAAGATCACAGCCGATCAGGCGCTGGTGCTGATCAAGGAGCTCGAACAGGATTCGGATGAAGAGGAGTTTGAAGCTTCTCGATCGGAATCATTCGCATCGCCCGGGACCGAGGCAGGAACCCCATCCGAAAGCGAATCTGCATCTGAATTTGAACGGACCGCGGCGCGCGTGCGCGGCTTGTGGCAGATCCCATTCTGGATCGGGTTGGCCATTATGGTGTTGAGCGCGTTGGGAATTTATTTCGCCCTGCTAAGCGGCGGATATAACTTTTGGTTTTATTGTTTATGGCTCCCGTTTGCGCTGGGCGTGCTGGTGATGGCGGCGGCGGGATGGAGCCGTTCGGCGCATTGGCTGTTCGTAAACGTGCAGAGACCGCCGCATGAGGACGGCCCGAAGCGAATCTTTCTCGGTTTTCCGCTTCCGCTCGGGTTGGCCGGCTGGTTTCTGCGCGTATTTGGGAACCGCATCCACGGCTTGAAAAATACCAACGTGGACGAGGTGGTGGAAGCCATCTCGATTTCAAAATCCATCAAAGAACCGCTGATCGTCAATGTGGATGAGGGCGACGATGGCGAACGCGTGCAAGTATTCATTGGTTAGGAGGTCGATATGACCAGCATGGAAGAAAGATTGAAGATCTTAAATATGATCGAGGAAGGCAAGATCAGCGCGGAAGAGGGCGCCAAATTGCTTTCGGCTTTACGCGATACCCGCCGCGGCCCCGGCGGAACTTCGGCAACTCCTCGCATCCCAGGCGGGGCGCGCTGGTTGCGTATCCGTGTGACGGATGTAGCCAGCGGCCGTTCCAAGGCCTCGGTCCAGCTTCCGCTCGCGATGGTGGATGCCGGTTTGAAGATTGGGGCGCGCTTTGTGCCCGAAGTGGACGGCGTGGATATGTCCAGTGTGATGGATGCCATGCGGGCGGGCGTAACCGGCAAGATCATCGACGTAGTCGATGATGAAGACGGCGAGCACGTCGAGATCTATATCGAATAAAACCGGTTCATGGAAAAATTCAAGCCCTGTCTCAATGACAGGGCTTGTTTTCATTAAGAAAAACAGTACGCTGATGAACGCTATTTGATCAGATCGTGCATCAACCCAATCGGTACGACCGCCGCGCCGACAATGCCCGGGCCTGTATGGACTCCCAACACAGGCGAGATGCGCATTACTTCGAGTTTCTCGATGTTGAGTTTGGACTTGAGATCATTGGCCAGCGCGTCCGCTTTTTCGGCGAAACGCCCGTGCAAGATTGTCACCCAAACGGGCGTTTGCGCGTACTTTTCCTGAAGATAATCCACGATGGCCGTCATGGATTTACCGAGCGTGCGTCCTGTGGCAACGGTGCTATATTTGCCGTCTGTATCCACGCGGATGACGGGCCTGAGATTCAACAGCGCGCCCGCAATGGCTTGCACGCGTCCGATGCGACCGCCGCGGGCGAGATATTCCAGCGTATCCAGCGTGTACACAACCTCCGTCGCGTTACGGATTTGTTCCAGGCGTTGTTGAATTGCGCGCATGGTCCAGCCGGCTTTGGCGGCCAGGGAAGCGGCCAACACTTGAAAACGTTCTCCGCCGGAGAGCGTCATCGTATCCCACACCGTTGCTTTGACCTTTAAAGCCGCTTCCTCGATTCCCGTACGCGCCGCATTGACGGTGCCGCTTAAGCCCGAGGAAATATGCAGGGACAGAATTTCCTGGCCCGCCTGCGCCGCCTTGTGATACAAATCCGCGAAGATCCCGCTGGAGGGCTGGGCTGTGGTCGGCACGGCCGGGCGCATGGCTTCCAGCCGATTGTAGAATTCGTCCGCGCTGATATCAGCCGAGTTCACCTCGCCTTCGGGAAATTGAATGAATAACGGCGCCTGGATGATATCCAATTCGTGCAATTCATCCGCTGGAATATCGGCCGCGCAATCGGTAATGATTTTCATTTGGGCTCTCCTTTTTCTTCGGCCTATCCCGCTTCATTGAGCTGAAGGGATCGGCGTTCCAGAAACCAATGCACGGCGTCGGCAATACTTTCATATAAGTTGCGGGGATGATAGCCGAGTTCGCGCGTAGCTTTGGCATGACTGATATTCGAATTGCTTTGCAGTACCTCCAGCGAGTAGGGCGTAAAACGCGGCGTGGAGTTTGTGAACCGATAATACGACGGCGTAATCTGCGCCGCAAGCCTGGCGAGGTCGAACGGAATTTTCATTTGGAAGAAATGGCGTCCCGTGATCTCGCGTACGGTTTCCAGCAGATATCTTATGCTGATGCGCTGTCCCGATAGGATATAACTCTCGCCGCGGACGCCTCTTTCGGATGCGGCGATCAATCCTTTGGCCACATCGCGCACATCCACGAAATTATACGCTCCATCCACATAAAGAGTCGGTTTCTGTTGGGCCGCCGTGCGGATCACATTGCCCATCATCGAGCCGCGGAAATCATACGGGCCGATCACCCCGGTTGGGCAGAGGATGACAGCTTCCAGCCCCGCGCGAGCCGCCTGCTGTACCTCGAGCGTGGCTTCCGCTTTCGAACGGTCATACGCGCCATACGGATTATTCATATCGTACGGAAGAGTTTCATCAATGACACCCTGCTCGGCGCGTTGTACCGCATGAATGGAACTGGTGTAAATCAATTTTTGAACCCCGGCCTGGCGCGCGGCCCGAATCACATTACGCGTGCCATCCACATTGACCTGCCGCATAAACGAGTTTTCGCCGGGCATGATCGAGATGACGCCTGCCAGATGAAAAATACCTTTAATGCCGCGCAAGGATTGAAAGAAGGAGTCGAAGTTCAACACATCGCCCTCCATCGCCTCTACATTCAGACCTTTGAGCGGCTCGCGGCTTTCTCCGCGCGGAATCAACACCCGAACCTTTTCCCCGCGCGCCAGCAATTCGCGCACCAGCACATTCCCGATATGACCCGTTGCCCCTGTGACCAGCCACATATCCATTGCCTCACTTTCTCATCAAGCTATTGATTAATAGCGACGTACTTTCTCTCGCGACTTTTTCCCAATTGGCGCCCTCGGGATCGAACAGGCTTTGCAGTAACAGGCCCATCGCCATGGAAATGATCATGCGCGAGACCAACTGCGCGTCCACTTGTGCGAACGAACCCTCGTCCACGCCTTGTTTGATCAGGGATGTGAAATATCTGTGATAACGGCGATACGGCGCAATACTGGCCTGCCAGATCCTTTCATCGCGGCTGGCCTGCAACCAGAACTCCATGAACATGGGAAGATGGTTGCCTGCTGACTGAAAGATGAAAGGGAAGGCCTCGGTCAGTTGGCGGAAGGTCTCTGGTGCAGATTTATCGCGTGAAGCGTCGATAGCGTTGTCAATCGTTTTCAACCAGCCGTCCAGCAGGGCCAGGAACATGACCTGTTTGCTCTCGAAATGATGATAGAACGCGCCTTTGCTGACCCCGGCCGCCTTGCAAATTTCGTCCACGCTGGCCGCGGTATAGCCGCGCACCGAAAACAGGTTGATGGCAGACTCTATGATTTTTGAGCGTGTTTCTTCACTGCGCTGTTGCATGGATCGGTCACCCTGAAGGTGAAAATATAGAAAACCGACTAACTGGTATGTTTTTACCCGCGAACGACGGCGCTGTCAAGGATGGCGCATGATAGGAAGTTAAGAAAAAAGACGGCGGAATTACCGCCGTCCGAGGCTGGTTTTCAAATCGAGTTTCATTTCGCCGAGCGCGCCGCCCGCTAATTCTTTCCCGACAATTAGTCCACCGTCAGCGTCTTGGACAAATTCCTCGGGAAATCAGGATCGAACCCGCGCAGTACGCTCATGTGATACGACAGCAACTGCAACGGCAACACGCCCAGCAGAGCAGAAATCTGCGGGTCGGACTTGGGCAATACGATCACGTCGTCCGCGTTGACGCGCAGGCGTGAATCATCTTCCGCGATAACAATCGTCCGCGCGCCGCGCACTTTCACTTCGTTGATGCCGCTGATGATGAGCGGCACATCGTTCGGTCCCGCCACAAAAATAATCGGGAAGCCCTTGCTCACCGCGGAGAGTGGTCCGTGTTTGAATTCCGTGGAAAGCATTCCTTCGCAATGAGCGTAGGTGATCTCTTTTAATTTCAACGCGCCTTCGAGCGCGATGGCGTACGTCGCGCCGTAGCCGAGACAATACATATCGTTCCATTCGTTGATCTCTTTGGCAATCGCTTCCATTTGCGGCGCGACCATCTCCAGAGTCTTATCCATCAGTTCGGGAATAAGTTCAAAAACATTCCTTGATCCGCTGGTTGAGTAGCCCCGCTGAACGTCGCGGGGCGTATCGAAACCAGCAATCGTATTCAATCCCGCCATCTTATATGCCAGATACAAAAACGTCACGACCTGATTCGTAAATGTCTTTGTGGCGGGAACGCTGATTTCGTACCCACAGCACAAGGGTAGAGAAAGCGAAGTCGCTTTGGTCAGCGTGGAGCCGATCACGTTCGCCAATCCAAAACACGCCATGCCGCGCCCCTCCGCAACTTCGAGCGCATTCAACACGTCCTTCGTCTCTCCCGATTGACTGACGAAAATTCCAACGTCATCATGATTCACTGTCGGCGCATACTGCGCGATGAACTGCGGCGCCAGCACAGGGATGACAGATTTGCCCGCCAGTTGCGCGAAATACACCGCGCCCACCGACGCGGCGTGATAACTTGTGCCGCATCCGATGAAATACAAATGCCGCGCGTTCTTCATCTTTTCGACCAATGACTCGACTTCGCGATTGCCGTTCAACACATGCGACAACTCACGCGCGACCTGACTCTGCTCGTGGATTTCCTTTAACATAAAATGCGGATACCCGCCCTTCTGCACCGCATCCATCGACTCCGTAACGGTCTCTGGCATTCGGATGATTTTTTTGCCATCCTTGACCGAGCGCACCTCAATCTTGTCCGCCCACAACGTGACGATCTCTCCATCTTGCGGGCGGATCACCTCGCGCGTGAGCGGCAGAATCGAAGGCAGGTCGGATGAAACGCAGGTGAAACCTTCGCCGATTCCCACCACCATGCCCGAACCTTTTTTGAACGCGTAGAGTTTGTCGTCATTCGCGCGCCCGATGACAAAGGCATAATCGCCTTCGAGATCGCCGTACGCCAAACGAATCGCGTCGATGAATTCATAGCCGCGATTGATATATCTTTCAACAGCATGGACGCACGTCTCACCATCGTTCTGCGAGCGGACGGTCATGCCCTCGGCGATAAATTGCTCGCGCAGTTCGACATTGTTCACCACGTTACCGTTGTGCGCGCCGACCATGTCGCCATCCGAATCTAGATGCGGCTGGCTGTTGACTTGCGACGGCTCGCCAAACGTCGCCCAACGCAGTTGGGTAATGCCGCGTTGTCCGCGCATATTGGCGATGTTGTACTTCGCCGCCACCGAGTCCACTTTGCCGGTATCTTTTCGTAAATCTATCTTGTCTCCGCTAATCGTCGCCGCGCCGACCGAGTCGTAGCCGCGATAGGTGAGTCGCTCCGCCGCCGCGATGAGAATGGGACCGAGTTCAGTTTCTTGATTGGTTACATAACCAAAAATTCCGCACATTCATTTCTCCTTGGAAGATCCTTTTAACTTCTTATAAACTATTACACCTGCGCCAATCACTATGATCAATACGCCGATGATGAATGCGATGCCCAGAAAAAATATGACGAATAGTTCTGTGTAAATGTAAGATTCATGTTCCCACGACCAGACCTCGCCGTTTTCCAACAGCGCCACTTCCAAATGATACGCCGACTCGATGTAAACGCAGTTTTCATTCACCCGTGAAGTTACTTTTCCTGGCGGCGGCAGCATGATTCGATTCGAATCGCCCGCTGTGCAATTTGCACCGATGACAGGAACCCCAGAGGGTCCGCTGACCTTCTTCCATGAAGATGCCGATTGATAAGCTCCATAGTCGAACTCGTACATGGCTCTGCTTGGAGCATGGCCGATGATTTCGCCGTCATTTCCTGTTGCAAGGCGGGAAAGCGCCTCGGGCGGAGCAGGCTCCCGCTTCCAGCGTGTCCCGATCCCTGGGTTGGCGAGCGAAAAATATCCTGTGCTGCAAACACAGCAAAGCCATAAAACTCCCAAGAGCAGAATTAAATTTGTTCTTTTAGCCACGCGCTATCCGTCAATGTCTCTGAGATGGCTTGCATTATATATTCCACCGCCCGAAACGAAGAAAAGAACTCGCTTAATGATAAGAACTTTTCTTCAGATGTTTCTGAAATATTTTTAAAATTCATTCCAAATTCAAGTTCCCGTTTTCGTCGAACGCGAAGAATGGATTATGTGCCACCTCCCAAAGATAACCATCGGGGTCGGCAAAATAGGAACTGTATCCGCCCCAGGATACCTTCTGCGGCTCTTTCGCGATCTTCACGCCTTTGGATTTTAATTCCCCGATGATCTCGTCCACTTCTGCCTCGCTTCTTGCGTTATATGCCAGTGTGAATCCTGCAAAGCCGCTCCCCTTGGCGGATGTCAATGCATCCTGCGCCAATTCCTCGCGCGGATAAATGGCAAACACAACGCCACCCGCCTGAAAGAAAGCAATCCCTTCCTGCGGTCTGGAAATCTTCCAGCCGAGAATTTCGGAATAAAAATGTTTTGATGTCTCAAAATTCTTTACGCCCAAAGTGACGAGATGTAAATGTTGATTCACATGCGACTCCTTTATGCTGGATTATCCCACGGCGCGCCGCCGCGTCCGCTCTCGCCTCTCAACGACCCGTAAATTGTTTCCGCCAATTCAGGCATAACATCTGCTATAGCCGCCAGCAGACCGAAACAGCCTGCGATCATCATATCTCCGAACGGGACGGCAAAATACGGTTTCAATGTAGGAGAAGATCGCGATCCGCCCCTGCCAAATATTGACCGCCTCGGTCCCGTTACCGCCACATCGAATTCATCTTTTCCAAATTCAAAAATATCGTCCGTATACATCAACGCGCCGTGCCCCATGTCGTTAAAGACATCCTGATGTTTCAACGAGCCATCGGCCAGCTTACGGATCAACGACTCCAGTTTCAACGAGTCAATCTCGCCTGTATGATGCTCGAAGATTCCCTCGATGCCGTCTTCCCCCAGCCGGAATGCAATTGTGTGGAAGTTGCCCACATTGACAACGATTTTTTCCTTGAGCGTAGCCACTTGTGAATCCAGGCTTGCGCCCAATACCGCGGCAGGCGCAGTATCCATCACCACGAGTGGACAAGGTAATTCTCCCGCCGAATCTGCCACAGCTTGCAGTCGCGTCATGATCTGGGGAATATCGCTGGAGAGATATGCAAAAGCGGAAAGTGAATTTTTTGCCCGAATGCGTTCATCGAGATAATCGAACCTGAACTGACGATCCGAAACACCCGCGGGCGCGTTGCCGTGATCGAACACTCCCACCGCGATGGCGCTTAAATCATTCAACGAGACGCCATAATTGTCGAAAGTCCTTGAAATCAACTCGAAATCAAAATCTTTCAACTCCAAACTTTCCACTTTCCCCTTCCCACTGCCTTCTTTCATCTCTTCGGCGCTGTTTAGGGCAAGCTTTCTTCCTTCCTCTTCCCCAATGATCTTCACCCCCAGCTTCTCCACTTTCTCCAATTCATCGTTGATTGTCTTCGCCGCGTCTGGTGTCATATAGACGGGAATCCCCGCCCGCGTATATTCCTCGATGGCCCAACTCGAAGGCCCGCCTCCCATGGTGTATCCGGTGAGCAGGATCGGGGTCCGCGCGGGAAGCGACCGTTTAAGGCGGCGGTGGACCATCATGGTGGGCGAAGGCAGGACGAGTTTGAATCCATTCTCGAGGTCGAGGTTCGAATCGTAAAGAAAAATATCCTGCGTGCCCGTGCCGATGTCAATCGTTAATATTTTCATCCCGATATTGTAAACTTTTTTGCGAAGGTTGGGGATTACATTTCAAAAAGTTTACGACCCAAAGGATTGCTTCGATTTGGTTTTGTGGTTATTATAAGAAAAAATCAGACTTCACAGGAGGGCAAGTTGCAGACTCGTTCGTCCCCCGTTTTCTCAGCGGCATTGGTTGTGACGTTGGCTGTGCTGGCATGCTCGAGATTCTCCGCGCCGACTCAAACCCCCGCGCCGCCGTCTGCTACCGATACCCCGCTCCCGTCTCCCACTCCAACGGCGCGTCCCACATCTACTCCATTGCCGAGCGCAACCCCTCAACCGACTCCTGCGCCGCTTGGCTCCCCCGTAATATATGACTCGCTCGAGATTACTGTGATCGATGTGATCAACCGCGAAACCGTGCACTTTGGCGATGTTTCGAAGGGATGGGAGACGTTCTATAAACCCAGCCCCGGCCATTTTCTCATCGACATGGGCATTCTTGTGCATAATTTTAATTCGGGAAGTGAGACCAAAATCGCGTGGAGTAATATCTATATCGTGGAGGCCAATAACGACGCCTGGTATCCGCTATGGGGCAAGGCGAAAACAGTGGGGACGCAAACAAAGATGGATCCGTTTAGTATTGGCTTAAACTCCACCAGACTAGAAGGGGAAGATCTGGTTGATTTCCAAGACGATACCTATCTTCGAGTGATTTTCAGCGTTGCGGACGACCCGCAACAGACCATTCTATTTGGGATCGGGGATTCTCCCATGATCGGCTTTCAGGTTGGGAAATAATTTTTGGGCGAAGCTTCATCGGAACGGACAGTGTTTGCGCCGATGAAAACCTTACGCGCTTCATTCGTAATTCTTCAACAGTCAACAACGTGGCGTCAATGCGCGCCGCCTGGGTTTTGCTCATGCAGGCAATAACCGAAAGGATTTTTCCTTCGGTAAGTTTTGTGCGTTTATAAGGAACTTTTTGGGCGGAAATACGTCAAAGAATAAATTCAGTGGATCGCAAAATTATTTGTAACGTGCGCTTGCCGACGCAGAATTGGAGAATCATGGAAAAGAAAATGAAGAGATCGGCTGTTCTTTTGACGATCGGAATTGCCCTTCTGGGAGTTTTAGTATCGGCTTGTTCGGGCGGCGCGCCTGCAGGCATTGTCGGGGAGTGGCGGCTCGTTTCGTATGGCCCGGCCTCGGGTCTAAAACCTGCCGCGCCCGGTGTGGATACATTGATTAATTTCGGCTCGGACGGCCGCATGAACGGCAATGTCGGATGTAATTCCTTCGGTGGAGACTATAAAGTTTCGGGCGCGCAGATCAAATTCGGTTCCCTCATGTCCACGTTGATGGCGTGCGGAGATACCATTGGCGAACAGGAACGCGCGGTTCTAACCGTGTTCGTAGATACCGTGAATTTCAAATTGTCTGGCGATACGCTGACGATCACTTCGGCAGATGGAAGTTCGGTGGTGGTGTTGGCGAAGAAGTAAACGAATCATTATTTTGGAAATCAAAAGTCTCGGAGGGTAATTCCTCCGAGACTTTTTCGTTCAATGGAAAATGCCCGCCGGTTACTGGTTCTGGTAATCTTCCGGCAGCCAGCAGCAAAGGACGAGTTCTCTCGCCGCCTTGACTTCGTCCATGCGGCCAAATTGGGTCGTGCTGGGCGCGTTGTGGAGCAATTCGGGGTCGGTCTTTGCTTCTTCCGCGATCTTGATCAGCGCGTCGGCAAAGGCGTCCAGCGTGTCTTTATTTTCCGTTTCGGTCGGCTCGATCATCAACGCTTCACGGACGATAAGCGGGAAATAGTTCGTCGGCGGATGGAACTTGTAGTCCATCAGGCGTTTGGCGATATCGAGAGCGCGCACGTCCGAACCTTCGAAGCGCCCCTCGGCGACAAACTCGTGCATGCAGATGCGGTCGAACGGGACGTGATACGTACTGCGTAAGCGCGCCAGCAGGTAATTGGCGTTCAGCACCGCGTATTGCGCAATGTCCTTGAGCCCATCCGGGCCGTGCATGGCGATGTAAGTAAAGGCGCGTACCAGGCCGCCGCCGAAGTGACCGTGAAAGGCTTTCATCCGCCCGATGGATTTGGCCGGCTTGACGAAGCCAAACAACGGAGGTTCTTCCTCGTTACCGTCCTCGACGATGTCCACCAACGGCTCAGGCAGGAAGTCCGCGAGATGCGCGGCGACTCCCACCGGACCCGAACCGGGTCCGCCGCCGCCATGCGGCACGGCAAAAGTTTTGTGCAGGTTGAAGTGCATCACATCGAAGCCCAGATCGCCGGGACGGGTGATGCCGAGTAAGGCGTTCAGGTTGGCGCCATCGCCGTACATCAAGCCGCCGCAATCGTGAACCAGCTTGATGACCGACTCGATGTTCTCGTCGAAAAGGCCGAGCGTGTTCGGATTGGTGAGCATCATGCCCACAACAGTGTCGTCGCAATGTTCCTTCAGCGCGTTCAAGTCAACATTGCCGCGCGCGTCCGATGGGATTTGAACGATCTGCAGTCCGATCATACCGGACGAGGCGGGATTGGTTCCGTGCGCGGAATCGGGAATGAGCATCTTTATGCGCTTCGTATCGCCGCGCGACTTGTGATACGTGCGCATCATCAGTACGCCCGTGAACTCTCCGTGCGCGCCCGCCGCGGGCTGGAGAGTCACCGCCGCGAAACCGCTGATCTCTTTCAGCCACTCTTGTAGTTGATACATCAGCGCAAGGTTGCCCTGCACTGTTTCAATCGGTTGAAGCGGATGCGTGTGCAGGAATCCCGGCAGGCGGCAGGTATCTTCGTCGATCTTCGGGTTGTATTTCATTGTGCACGAACCGAGCGGATAGAAACCGCTATCCACGCTGTAGTTGAACTGGCTGAGATGCATATAATGGCGGACAACATCCACTTCGGCGAGTTCGGGGAGGGGCAGGTCCGCTCTCAGCAGAGATTCGGGCAATTCGGAGCGCGGCACGTCCGGGTCCGGGAAAGAGACGCCTATGCGCCCGGGCGAGGACAAATCGAAAACAGTCGGTTCGACGATTTTCGCGGCCGCTTCCATAACTGTCTCAGTCATGGTTCACCTCCGAAAGGACTTCTACGAGCGTGTCGATCTCTTCTTTTGTATTCATTTCGGTCACGGCGATCAGGAGATGATCTTTGAGCGAGGGATAATCCCGGCCGAGATCGTAGCCGCCGAGGATGCCGTGTTCGAGCAGATGCGCGTTGACTTCCTCGACGGGGCGGTTGAGGCGCAGTGCAAACTCATGGAAGAACGGCTCGTTGAAGCGCAGGCTCATGCCTTTGATTTTGCCGAGTTGCCCGGCCGCGTAATGCGCTTTGTGATAACAGAGTTCGGCCACCTGCTTCATACCGCGCTTGCCAAGCAATGACATGTAAATTGCCGAAGCCAGCGCGATCAATCCCTGGTTGGTGCAGATATTGGACGTGGCGCGTTCACGTTTGATGTGCTGTTCGCGGGCGGTCAGCGTGAGGACGTAGGCGCGTTGGCCGCGGTTATCAACAGTTTCGCCGACGAGCCGTCCCGCCATTTTGTGCACGTAGGATTTCTTCGTTGTGAAGAATCCGACAGTCGGCCCGCCGAACCACATCGGGACGCCGAGCGGCTGTCCATCGCCGACCACGATGTCGGCGTCCATTTCGCCCGGCGTTTTGAAGAGCGCAAGCGCGATGGGGTTTGCAACAACACAGACCATTGCGCCTTTGCTGTGTGCGCGTTCGATCAATTGGGTGTAATCGTAAACGCGCCCGAAGAAATCGGGATATTGGACGACGACGATCATGGTGTCTTCGTCGATCAGGGAGGCCAGCGCTTCAGGCCCGGAATCGAGATCAGCAGTTGGGTCGTCGTCCCCGGCTATGTTCAATTCCACGCCCTGCATGTACGTGCGGATGACGGCACGGTATTGCGGATGGACGCCCGGCGACAGAACAATTTTTTTGCGCTTGCCGCGGAACTGCGCCCACGCCATGTTGACCGCTTCCGCCGCGGCCGTCGCTCCATCGTAGTGCGAAGCGTTGGAAACTTCCATGCCGGTCAGCGCGGCCATCAGCGATTGATATTCGAAGATGCCCTGCAGTGTGCCTTGTGAAATTTCCGGCTGGTAAGGCGTGTAGGCTGTATAGAATTCGCCGCGGCGCAGCATGTGATCAACAACGGATGGGATGTAATGGTTATACATGCCTGCGCCGAGGAAGGAGATCAGGTCGCCGCGCACGTTCTCGTTGCTGGCGGCAATATCGTTCAGTTCAGCCGCGGCTTCCATCTCGGTCAGTGCGGGCGGTAAATTCAATTTGGGAAAGCGATGTCCGGCGGGAATGGCCTCGAAGAGCGCATCCAGCGATTTCACGCCGATGGTCTCCAGCATCGCGTCCCGTTCTTTGGGGGAAATTGGGATATAGGTCATGAATACCTCTGACGCGTAGTGTGCGCCTCTTGCGCACGGCGGCATTTGAGAATGCCTGCTACGCGATTAATGAGCGCGGCTCTCGCAATATGCGACGTACGCGGCCGCGTCCATCATCTCGCCAGGCTGACCGCCCTCGAGCTTGATCATCCAGCCTGCGCCGAAGGGATCGCTGTTGAGGGTCTCGGGCTTGTCGGCGAGTCCGCTGTTGACTTCGGAAACTTTACCGGATGCGGGCGCGTAGATCTCAGTCGAGGCTTTCACGGATTCTACCGAAGCGACAGCCTGTCCCACTTCAAGCTCCTGGCCGGCCTCGACGAGAATCTCGATGAAGACGATGTCTGAAAGCTGTGACTGGGCGTAATCGGTCAGGCCCATTTTCCCGCTGGCAGGATCGAACCATTCATCGGACTTGGCGTATTTCAAATTGTCGGGAGTGTTCATTGCAGGTCTCCTTAAAGGATTAAACTTGGCGAATCAAAAAGGCGCACGAATTGGATCGTGCGCCTCTGTAATTTAACCTGAGAGATTCATCGCCCATCGGGGATTTGCACCGTCGGTGTTCCGCGTATGCGCGGAACTTTCCAGAGAGATTCGCGGCAGGGTCCTTTTGCCTGAGAGTTTCACCTGGTCTCGCCATTGCCAGGTTTGCCCCTTCGGCGCTCCGCCGGTTGACTGGCGCCATAAGCGCGCATCGGAACCGGTATGAGTCTCTTCACTGCTCACGTTCGATTGTGAAATCCATTCTACGGGTGAGCAGGGCGGGAGTCAAGAGGACGAATCTTACTTTGTCGCTTTGCGCGGACGTTTTGGCTTTTCCGGTTTGGCCGGGGTCGATTCAACCGGAGGCAGAGCGGGTATGGCGGGGGCGGCAGGTTCACTGGGGGAACTGGTCACAGGCTGAGGGGCGGAAGGAAGCGGCGCGGGAACCGCGTTGAGTTCCGCGAAATATTGCTTCACTTGTTCGTCGTTGTAGAAGATCAGAACGAGAATGCCCACGATCATCGAGAACATATTGGCGGTGAGGATGCAGGCGATCTCGAACGCCGCCAGGGTTGGCGAGGCCCGAATGGGCTGTGGAACGTTGCTCAGAAGTTTGGCCGCGTAAATTACTTCGAAGATTCCGAGAATGGTCGGCAGGATGGTGATCGGAATGCAGATCACGCCGATGATCGAAGCGAGGAAAGTCAACGAGGCGATCAGGCCCCAAAAGATATTGACGATGCCGCTGGCAAGCGTCATGGCGGCGATGGCGGTCACGAGGCTTGGTTTGTTGACGGTTGGCTGGAGCATAATTGTATTCATTTTGTTCCTTTTGATTTCGGTTTCTGTCTAATTAACGAAAGAGTCGCGGATAAGTTGCAAAATAAAAAGAGCCTGTCGCGCAGACAGGCTCTTGACCCTTGCGAGACATTTACACGGTTTGTATTGATTGGTTTCGACCGGCTATCGTCAGCGCGCCAAACTGGCCGAAGAGGTGGGCGTAAATGGAGGAGACATATACGGTCGTGCCGAGGCTGAGGATGAGAGACGCAACCCATCCGATGCAGGGAATCCAACCTACGAATGCGCTTATCAGGCCAATGACCATGCCTACGACCATGCCGCCCAAAAAGCTGACCAGCCACGCGGTAAAGAATGCGCCCGGGTCCTTGCCGATGATTCCGAAGATATCCTGAAACTTAAAGCAGGAGGCAAAGGTGCCTTCGCGTGAGAAGATGACCAGAATGGCCGGGTAAACAATTGACAATGCCAGACCGTACAGCACGAACAGGCAAAGCAGGCCGAAGAAGACCACGCTTCCAACGCTTGCAATGATTCCCGAAAGATCCTGCAGATTATCACTGCCGGAGAACGCGCCGGACGCCGCGAAGAATCCCATCGGCAGGCAGAGGACGAGCAGAATGGGCAGGGCATAGATGATGCTGGCCGCGAACAGGATCACGCCGTCGATGAATTTGTGTTCGAGATCGTCCCAGTTGGGCAGGGGGTCTTTCACGCCGTTCATCACATTGCGCAGTATCCCCACCATATAACCGGACCAGGCAAAATTCAAGATCGGTATGATTGCGATGAGCGCGCCCAATCCGAGTTTGCTGATCCATTGATTGTCTTCGAATTGGAAGGAAAAGGACTTTCCGATATCCACGGCGGCCTCCTGAATTGAGATTGTGAAATTCTACAATAGAATTTTACTTGAGGCAACGAAGGAGATAATCAAAAAGACCTGCACATTGGCAGGTCTTTTTTGCGGCGGAACTATTCTTTATGCCCAGCCCTGACTCTTAACCCAATTGGAAATCACGGGAATCTCTACGAACTTGCCGTTATAGGCCTGAATGCCCCAATAGATACAAACAAACCAGATAATCAGGGGCACGCACGCCAGGATAACGGTCCAGCTTAGAAAGATCCCGATAATAAGGTTGATAACGCCAACGACCAAAGCTTGTGCGTTATGAGCGCGGATGAAGGGACGATCTTTTTTATCCTGCATCAACATGATGATAATAGGAACGATGGGAGTAAGAATATAAGCCAACAGCGCCCAAAGTTTATCATCGCTGGTGGCATCGGCAGACATAGGTGCTTGAGACATAAGAGATTCCTCCGGAATTGGTCTAGGATTGGTTTGCAGTATTTTACAACTAATCCCATCAAAAATCAACGGAATACTTGGGAAAAGAGTACTGCTCCGTCTGCCATTCTGCGCGATTTTGCACATTTAATCCGAGACGAAGTACAATCGCTGGAAATGTCCACCAAAATTGTATTCATGGGCTCGCCCGATTTTGCACTGCCGTCCCTGCGCGCGCTGGCGGAACAATACGATGTGGTTGGCGTAGTGACACAACCAGACCGCGCCTCGGGACGCGGCCGCGAACTAAAAGCGCCGCCGGTGAAGACTCTCGCGCTTGAGCTTGGGATTCCCATCGCCCAGCCCGAAAAATTGCGCGCGCCCGAAGCGATGCAACAATTACGCCGCTGGTCGCCGAATTTGATCGTGGTGGCCGCCTTCGGGCAAATCCTCAAACCCGAAGCGCTGGAATTGCCGCAGTATGGCTGTCTCAATGTGCACGCCTCCTTATTGCCGCGCTGGCGCGGCGCGGCGCCGGTCAACGCCGCGCTTTTAGCAGGCGATGAAGAGACCGGCGTGACCATCATGAAAATGGACGCGGGACTCGATACCGGCCCGATGTTGACCCAGCGCACCGTACGCATCCTGCCGGACGATACGGCCGGTTCCCTTTTCGAGAAGTTATCTCATCTCGGCGCGGACTTGCTGACCGCGACTCTGCCCGATTATTTATCCGGTAAATCAATCCCTCGACCGCAATCCGAAGAAGGGGCAACCTATGCTCCCATGCTCAAAAAGGAAGAGGGCAAACTTGATTTTACGCGTGATGTCCATGAATTAGAACGGCGCGTGCGCGCCTTCAATCCGTGGCCGGGCGCGTACTTTGAATGGCGCGGCGGCCTGTTAAAAATCCATCGCGCCCACGCGGAAGCGGGAAATGTCCCCACCGGAGAAATGTCGATTCAGGCCGGCCAGCCCGCAGTCGGCGCGGGAGGCGGGATTCTCGTCCTCGATGAAGTACAGCCTGCGGGCAAAAAATCCATGAGCGGCAGGTCGTTTTTGGCGGGTGCGCGCGGCTGGGGCGAATCTTCCGCTTGAGTTTTGCCGCGTAGGAAGTAAACAGGCGGGACGGCGCGCGGTGGTACAATCCTCTCCCAATGAGTTCAAAGAATCCCATTCGAAAAATCGCTTTTGTGATTCCCGTTTTCAACGAGGCGGGCGTGGTGGAGGCAACGCACGCCAATTTGCGCCGCGTTGTGGATGAACTTCCCTATGAGTTTCATTTTTATTATGTGGATGACGGCTCCACCGACGGAACGGCTGGGTCGCTGGACGATTTGGCGCGCCGCGATCCGCGCGTGACCTCGCTATCTCTCAGCCGCAATTTCGGGCATCAGGCCGCGCTCAGCGCCGGGATGGATGCGGCGCGCGGCGATGTAATCATTACGATGGACGCGGATGGACAGCATCCCCCGGAAAAAATCCCCGAGATGTTGCAGTTGATCGAGCAGGGTTATGACATTGTGCAGACTCAGCGCATGGATGAAGCCCAGCCCGCCTCGTTCAAGAAGTGGACTTCGAGTCTATTCTATCGTTTCATCAACGCCATCAGCCGCACGCAGGTGTTGCCCGGCGCGGCGGACTTTCGTGCCCTTTCGCGGCAGGCGGTGGATGCGTTGAAGTCCATGCCGGAATTTCATCGCTTTTTGCGCGGCATGGTGGCCTGGATCGGCTTCCCGACTGTGATCCTGCCGTATCAGCCCGCCGAACGCGTCAGCGGCACTTCGAAATATTCGCTTGCCAAAATGTTTCGGCTTGCCATGGATGCCATCTTTTCGTTCTCGCTGGTTCCGCTTTACATTGGTTTGAGCCTCGGCGCGCTCCTGCTCTGCCTGGCCGCGTTGGAAATGGTTTATGTGCTTTCGTTCTGGTTTACGAATCAGACCTCGAACCTTGCGCCCGGCTGGAGTTCGCTGATGTTTGTGATCCTGATCGTGGGAGGCATGTTGATGGTGTTGCTGGGATTCATCGGCGTGTATGTGGGTTATATTTTCCAGGAAGTGAAGCGGCGGCCGCTGTACATTTTGAAGGATAAGAAGAATGAGTGAAGAAGCCCGTCCGCAGTCTTTCGTGATCACATTACTGCGTCACGGCGAATCGGTGGGGAATGCGGAATCCCGCTGGCAGGGGCAGTCCGATTTTCCGCTGAATGAGCGCGGGCGCGCCCAGGCCCATTCTTTGGCTGAACGTTGGAAATCCGAAAAGATCGCTTTCGATCTGGTGATTGCCAGCCCGTTAATGCGCGCCCGTGAAACCGCCGAGATCGTTGCTTCCGCGCTGAATCTTCCGCTCGAAGCGGACCCGTTATGGATGGAACGCGCCCTGGGCGAGTATTCAGGGCTGACCGCCTCGGAAGCGCGTCAGCGTTCGATGGGGGATGCCGACTTTATTAATCCGTTCGACGCGGTAGGCGGCAATGGCGAAGGCGATTGGGAACTCTTTCTGCGCGGCGGGCAGGCATTGCATAATATTCTACGCCGTGCGCCCGGGCGTTATTTGATCGTCTCGCACGGCGGGATTCTGAATCAGGTGATGTACGCGGTGGTGGGCATCACGCCGCATGCCAACAATGCCGGGCCGCGCTTCCGCTTTGCCAATACGGGCTTTGCGCGTTTGGTGTATTGGCCGCACCATCATCGCTGGGCGATAGACGTGTTGAATGACCGCTCGCATTGGACGGGCGATTCTTTGGATTGACACAGCTTTGCGATCTTCGGTGAATCACAAAAACATGGTGAGATATTAATTTTATGCAGTCTTTGAAAATATTGTCGTTCGGCGCGGGCGCGATTGGAACCTACATCGGCGGAAGCTTGACGCTGGCAGGACATCAGGTAGTCTTTGTGGAACGCGATCAGGTCGCGAATGGATTGCGTGAGCGCGGCTTGCGCCTCGATCTGAGCTTGGACAAACGCCGGCGCACGCGCGAAGCATTTATCGTCCCGCCGTCCAAATTTGTGATCGCCGGTTCGTTGGAGGAGGCCCAGCGTTACGGTCCGTTCGACGCGGCGTTGTTTGCCTTGAAATCCTTCGATACTGCCGCGGCGTTGGAATTGATGCGGCCATTTGCCGAGAAGATGCCGCCTGTGTTATGTCTCTCGAACGGCGTGGAGAACGAACCCGCCCTGGCCGCCGCGCTCGGCGCGGACAAAGTGATCTATGGAACGGTGACATCGGCTGTCGGTCGGCGCGACGCAGGCGATATTATTTTGGAAAAATTGCGCGGCACGGGCATCGCGGCCGGGCATCCCATGTCGGAGCGGCTGGTTGCGGCGTTCAACGAAGCATATCTCAACTGCAAGTTGTTTCCCGACGCGGCCGGCATGAAATGGTCTAAGATGCTGACCAATTTGCTGGCGAATCCGACTTCCGCCATTCTGGATATGACAGCCGCGCAAGTGTTCGCGCACAAGGATTTATACAAGCTCGAAGTCGGGATGTTGCGCGAATGTCTGGCGGTGATGCGGGCGCAAAATATCGCTGTGACGGATTTGCCCGGTACGCCTGTGCGCGCGCTGGCATGGGCCATGCGGCTTCCGCTTTGGCTATCCAAGCCACTGCTGGGACGCGCCGCGGGCAGTGGGCGCGGCGGCAAGATGCCGTCCTTTCACATTGACCTGCATTCGGGACGCGGCAGGAGCGAGGTCGAATATTTGCACGGCGCGGTGGTGAGAGCTGGAGAGAAATGCGGAGTTCCGGCGCCGGTCAATAAAATGATGACCGAAACTCTGCTGAAGTTAACGCGCGGTGAAACGCCGCTGGAAGAGTTCGCGCATCAGCCCGAGAAATTGCTTGCACTGATGAATGAATCGGCGGTTAAATAGCGCGAAATTAAACAGAATAGCGAAGAAATATATGAACGAAAAAAATGAATTCAAGTTTACCGAGCCTCGCGCCACTGTGGAGATTCATCTCTCGGACGGGCGCGTGCTCACCGGTCCGCGCGGCGCGACTGTGGCCGAATTTCTCAAGGCCGCGCGCAGTGAATCCGACGCGCCATTGGTGGCCGCCGTTGTGGATGACGACCTGCGTGAGTTGACTTATGCCATCGAGATGGACGCGCGCGTCCGGCCAGTTACACTGGGCGAGCCAGACGGCTCGCGCATCTATCGCCGTTCGCTCACTTTTCTGCTCGAAATGGCTTTTACCGATTTATTCCCCGGCAACAAGCTGACCATTGATCATTCGGTTTCATTCGGCGGTTATTACTGCCAGGTCAGCGGACGTAAACCGCTGGATGACGATGAACTTCAACGGCTCAAGACTCACATGCGCGGATTGGTCGAGGCCGACCTGCCGTTCGAACGCCGCGAAGTTCCGCTGGCGGAAGCGATGGATTATTTTCGTTCGCGCGGCTACGACGATAAACTGCACCTGCTAGCTTATCGTAAAAAAGATTATCTGACGCTGTATCGCTTCGGCGACCGCATGGATTATCATCACGGCTACATGGTTCCGTCCACGGGATATTTGCGCTGGTTCGATCTCTATATGACCAACGGCGGATTCACACTGCGCTTTCCGCGTCACAACGCGCCCACCGAGTTGGTGCCGGTTCCCGAATATCCGAAACTGCTGACGGCCTTCCGTCAATATGGCGATTGGTTGACGCGCCTCGGCATTGATAACGTCGGTTCGTTGAACGACGCCATTCAAGCCGGGCGCAGTCACGAGATCATCATGGTGTCGGAGGCTTTTCACGAACAGCATCTTTCGGATATTGCGCGTCAGATCGCCGCACGCCGCCACCAGATTCGTCTGGTGTTGATCGCCGGGCCTTCCTCTTCCGGCAAAACCACATTCTCCCGCCGCCTCACGGTGCAAATGCTGGCGCTGGGTATTTCGCCGTTCCCGCTCGAACTCGATAATTATTTTTTGGATCGCGAGAAAACTCCGCTCGGCGCGGACGGACAGCCGGATTTTGAATCCATCGACGCGCTCGACCTGGCCCTGCTCGCAGACCATTTGCAACGACTCATCCGCGGCGAAGAAGTCCAATTGCCGCGCTACAACTTCAAGTCCGGTAAGAGAGAAGCGGGGGATGTCATCCAACTCAAACGCGGACAGATGCTCATCCTCGAAGGAATCCACGGGATGAATCCCCGCCTCATTCCGACCGTTTTATCTGGCGAGGCCTACCGGATTTATGTCTCAGCCCTGACTCAGCTCAACTTGGACCGGCATAACCGCGTCTCCACGACCGACACGCGGCTCATCCGCCGCATGGTGCGCGACGCGCGTGAGCGCGGCTATACCGCCGCGCAGACCATTGGCCGCTGGGAATCGGTGCGCGATGGCGAGAAAAATTTTATTTTTCCGTTTCAGGAAAACGCCGACGTGATGTTCAATTCGGCGCTGGCTTATGAAATGTCCGCGCTCAAACCGTTCGTTGAACCGCTGTTGCGGCAGGTGCCATACGGCACGCCGGAATATATCGAAGCCAAACGCCTGCTGGCTTTTCTGGAATGGTTCCTGCCGGTGGGCCTGGACTTGATTCCCGAAACGTCTATTGTGCGCGAATTTTTAGGCGGTTCGATTTTGCACGATTTCAGAATTTGGAAGTAGTTTTTGTCAATCACCATAAAGCTATAAGAAGCGCAATTCCTGCGCCCAGCGCGCCGCACGCAAAATTAACCCGGTCATTATCGAGCCACTCCCAGCCGCGGATTTGCGCGGTCGGTGTGCCGCAAATATGCAACGGATGACGTTCAGTTTCCTTTTTACAAGTGGGACAATAATAGATCGCCTGCACAGTCGCGCCCAGTAGTGAATCGAAAAGGGAACCGGCGAGTCCGCCGAATGTGACCGGCCAGAAATAAGCCCATTGACCGGTCAGCCAGGCCGCAAGTAAAGCGATGATAACCGACCCGGCCAGGGCGGCCAATGTGCCGACTAACGAGATTCCGCCCGAGGTCCCTTTTTCGACGCGGCGTTTCAAATCCGCGATCAAACGCGGCGCGCCCGGGTTCAACACACCCAATTCTGTGGCCCATGTATCCGCGTTGACCGCGGCCAGCGCGGCCGCGAATCCGATCCACGGCCAGAGTGCGTTGGGAAAGAAGCCGTGCAGAATCGCAAAGAAAGTCGCCGGGCCGCCGTTGCCGAAGACTTGTCCCGCGTCGCGTTCATCGCCCTTGGCGTATTTCTCGTTTAATTCGAGTTTGCGCTTTTTTAAAACGCGGCTCCATGCGGTGGAGGTGATGAAAAACGTCAGCAATAAAACCGCCCATTGCCAGCCGCCGATGCCGAAAATAAGCGTGCCGACGACAGCCGCCGCGAACGCGCCGCTTCGATTCAAGCCATGCGCGCGGTAGGCTAAAAAAGCGATGACGATTGCAAATAAGAATCCCAGGAAAAGTTGCATGTAATGGGGAATCTCTGCCCGATCAGACCGGCGTTGAGATAATGAACAGCACCGCGATCAAAAATGCGAAAGTGGTCAAGGCGCCCGAGGCCCACACGAGATACGCCAGCGGACGTTGTTTTTCCCAGCGATAAAACGATAACCCCGCGATCCAGCCGATGACCGCCAGAAAAATGCTGGAGAGCGGCAGGATAATCAATTGATTGGATGGAACCGGCGGAACGACTCCGCTCCCAACCTGCGTGCCCAGCGACACGCCCGGCAAAAGCGGAATGAGATAACTGACCCAGGCGAACAGCCCCAGATTGAGAAACAGCGCGCTTAACCAGAAGAATCGCACGATCGGACTCTCCCAGGCTTGCGCGAACACAAAAGACGGATACACCGATTTGGCTTCGATACGGCTCAAACTGCCCATCTCTGCCAGGCGGGCAAAATTATTCACAAATGTATTTGCCTGTTCGGGCGAAATGACGAAGACGCGCCGCGCCGTAGCCACCAGCAAAAGATTTTTTCTTTCGGAGGCAATGAACTCGACCAGGCCCAGATCGGGGTGCCGACGTAAACCCAGGATCGCGCCGGGCATACGAAACCACGGCAGGACGAGCGGACGCGTCAAATCGTCCGCGGCGCGCACCCATTCGATATCCGAAAGGGGAATCTCCTCGGCGCGCAACCCCCAGCGGATGATGAGATGCTCGCGGCCCAATTCGTAGTTGGCGCGCAGTAGCGCGTACGCGCGGTAGGCGAGGTACGGGATCGGCAGGAAGGCGATCACGCCGACTAATAACAGCGTGAAGAACAACGGCCCCACGTTCACGCGCGTCATGTTGATGAAGCCCCACGCGCTGATCGCCGCCAGAATCAATACGATGACGGCATGGACGATCAGGCCGCGGCGTTTGGAGGGGGGAAACAGATCGGGGTTCATGAAACAGGTTTGAGAGTCGAGTGAGACGTCAACGCGCTTGCGCAATGAATGGCCGGGGAGCGCAATTCGATCAATGAATGATTCCAGACTCCCCGTCGGTCGTTCATAGTTCGGCTAAAACTGCGCGAATGGTTTCGCACACCATGTTCACTTGTTCTTCGGTCATCACGCCGCTGAAAGGAATCGCCAGCCCGCGGCGGCCCAAATCTTCTGTCACCGGAAAATCGCCTGCGCGCCAGCCAAAGCGTTCGGCCATATACGGCTGGAGATGGATCGGCAGAAAATACGGCCGCACCGGAATGCCGCGCGCATCCAGTTGTTTGGCGATCTCATCCCGATTCAATTTTCGGTCGAAGCGGATGACGTACACGAACCACGAAGCGCGCGTGGTGAACGATTCGATGAACGGGACTTCCACGCCGGGAATTTCAGACAGCCTCGCCTCGTACCAGGCCGCCACTTGTTCCCGTTTCGTGAGCAGTTCATTCAGCCTGTGCATTTGCGCCGCGCCCAGCGCGGCGGACATTTCGTCGATGCGATAGTTGTAACCGAGATGCGTATGTTGCAACCAGGTGTCGCCGGGCGCGCGTCCCTGATTACGCAATGCGCGCATGAAATCGGCGGCTTGGTCGTCGTTCGTTACAATGACTCCGCCTTCGCCGGTGGTGATTTGTTTGTTCGGATAAAACGCGAACACGCCGAAATCGCCGAGCGTGCCCGCAGGCCGTCCCTTATATACCGCGCCGAGCGCTTCGCATGAGTCCTCGATGACTTTGAGACCGTGTTCTTTTGCGATCGCGTTGACCGCGTCCATGTCAGCCGGTTGCCCGAACACGTCCACAGGCAGGATGGCTTTCAGGCCGTTGAGCGGATTGCTTCGTTTGTTGCGCAGGGAACGCGGCAGATACTTTTCGATATTCCGCGCGGCATCCGCGATTAATTTCGGGTCGATGTTGCCGGTGCGCGGATCGATATCCACAAAGACGGGAATCGCGTTCTCGAACAGCATCACATTCGATGAAGCCACAAACGAGAATGGCGTGGTGATGACCAGGTCGCCCGCGCCGATGCCTGCCGCGCGCACGCACAAATGCAAACCGGCAGTTCCGGAATTTACTGCAACGGCGTGCCTCGCGCCTGTGAGATCGCAAAAGGCTTTTTCAAATTCGGGCGTATATTTGCCCATGCTCAAAATAGGCGTATGGATTACGTCGATGACGGCCTGCCGATCTGCGTCGGTCAGGTCAGGGGAGGACATGGGGACTTTATATGGGGACATTTGTTTTTGCAGAAACGACTCAGTGAGACGTCTCTGCGCCCTGGTTCAGTTGATTTTTGATTTCCTGCGCAATATTTTGAATGGAAATTAATCGATTCTCTTTGGCTGTGCGCGGTTTCAATTCTACCATCCCCTCTTTGAGATTTTTCTCGCCCGCCGTTACGCGGAGCGGACAACCGATCAGGTCGGCATCGTTGAATTTGACTCCGGCGCGTTCATCGCGGTCGTCGAATAAGACTTCACAGCCCGCGCTTTGCAGTGCGCGGTAAATCTCTTCCGCTTCGGCGCGCGTGTCCAACTCCTTGCCGGGCACGTGCATAAGATAAATATCGAACGGCGCGGCGCGGAAGGGGAGCGTCAAACCTCTGTCATCGTGATAGCTTTCCGCTAGCGCCAATAACACCTGCTCGAAGAAAATCTCCTTGCGCGTAGCCAATAATTCAGCATTTTCTTCAATTAGCGGCTGGCCGCATTTTACGCAGGAGTCGCCGGCCTTTGCCAGTGCAAGGTCAAGCGCTAATTGCGGCGTGTAATCTCTTTGGCTGTTAGTGTTGAGCAGATGAAATTCCGCTTCATTCGCGCCCGCGGCCAGATTCGGCGACACGGGAATCAAATCGTCCACAAGGATGAACGCGTTTTGTAATCCAACCGGCGAGGCGAATCCGGGCACCGCGCCCGCGGCTGTAATTTCTTCGGATGTGGCGAGCCGCACATCGCCGACCGCATTTTTGAGTTTCGACTCGCTTAAGGTCATATCGCCGCGCAGGACGACGAAGACGAATTTCGAATCGCGGACGCGTGTGAACATCAATGCTTTGGCCGTCTTCTCTTTTGGAATGTCCAAAAAATCCGCCAGCGACTCAATGGTACTGCAACCCGGCGTATGGACTTTTTCCAGCGGGCGCAAATCCTCCGCGGGTAAAGCCGTCTTTTTGAAAAGCGCAAGTTCTTTGCGGGCATTGTAACCGCAGGACGGGCAGGCGATCAATTCGACCGGGCCGGTTGAAATGGAGAAGAAAACTTCATCTTCACTGTTGAGTGTTGGGATGGACAGACGTGAGAAGAAGGCAGTATTTTCATCCCCGGCAGATTCTCTTAAACGCTTAATTGTTTGCCGGCCCAACGGCAAAATTTGATTCTCACGCGTCAAATATCCCGCGCGGACAAGGAAGGCGAAACCTTGAGTGCGCGCATTGTTGGGCGCTTCCCGTTGGGTTTGAATATTGAGGTCGCGATAACGCATGGGGAGGATTCACCGCGCAGATTTTCGCGGTTGGGGCTTTAAGATCAGGCGGATTTCTTTTTCTTGACCACTGTGGTAGCGGAGGAAGCGGGCGTTGGAAGCGGCGTCTGCGCGGCGGACTCAGCCTGGGCGGCCTCTGAAGGAGTCGTTTCGGGAGCAGGTCCGAGGTCCAGTTCGACCGTTTCTTCCATCCGAATTTGCCCGCGCAGGAACGCGCCTTCTTCCGTCACAAAGGCGGTGGTGATCACATCGCCCCATACGCGGCCCGAGGCGCGAATCTCCAATTTTTGCGTGGTGATGTTGCCGCGCACCGCGCCTGCCACAATGACCGTGTTGGCGCGCACGTTCTGGCAGGTGACGCGGCCGGTCTCGCCGACGACGAGCATGCCGCGCAGAGCCACCTCGCCCTCGAAGGCGCCTTCGATACGCACGCCGCCGGAGCCGTTGATCGAACCGTGCCAAACGATACCCGGCCCGAGCACGGAGGTGATGCGTTCCACAGCCTGGATGGGTTGCGTGGTTTCGGCAATGGGTGTCGAATTTCGCTTGAACATGACGGGATAATTGTACCGTAGAAAATTAAGGACGCAGATGCCGCGTTCGTCCGCGCCGATCTGCGTCCTGATGCTCTTTGAAATGCGGAAGCGTTATTCTGCGCTTTCTTTCGCGTCCGGGTTCATTTGCACGCCGACTGTGTTGAAGCCCGCGTCGACGTACAGCACTTCGCCGGTGATCTTTGCAGAAAGGTTGGAGGCCAGAAACACAGCCGCATTGCCCACATCTTCGATAGTGATGTTTTCGCGCATAGGCGAAGCGTCGGCGAAATGTTTGTACATATCGCGGAAGCCGCCTACGCCCGCCGCGGCCAGTGTGCGGATCGGCCCTGCGGAAATCGCGTTGACGCGGATTTTCATCGGCCCGAAATCATATGCCAGATAACGCGTGGACGATTCCAGGGCGGCCTTGGCCACACCCATCACGTTGTAATGCGGAGCGACCTTCACCGAGCCGTAATACGTGAGGCATAACAACGACGCTCCCGGATTTAAGATCGGTTGAAAGGACTTCGCCAGCGCCACGAATGAAAAGACGCTGATATCCAGGGCATTCTTGAAACCTTCGCGGCTGGTGTTATAAAAAGGGCCGCTCAATTCGTCGCGGCCTGCAAACGCAATCGAGTGCACCAGCACATCGATCTTGCCGAAATGTTTGGCGGCTTTCTCCGCCACTGCCGCGATGTGCTCATCTTTGGTTACATCGCATTCCTCGACCCATTTGCAATCCACTTGTTCGGCCAGCGGTTTGACGCGTCGTTCGAGCGCCTCGCCCGCGTAGCTGATGCCGATCTGCGCGCCCTCGCGTTTGAATGCCTGCGTGATGCCCCATGCAATCGAACGTTCATTCGCCAGTCCAAAGATCAACGCATTCTTGCCTTCGAGTAAACCCATAGCTCCTCCAGATTAAACTTCGATTCTCCAGCCTTTGACGAGAAACCTCCACGGTTTCGATTTCCACGGTTCAGGCACACTATATAAACCCACGCGCGGGCCTCTCGTCACGCTTTTATTTGGGACGAAAACGCCCGCTTCGATTTGCAGACTTGAACCTGCTTCCGTTAAATCAATTCGATTCTCGCTTCGAGTGATGTTCATGGCCTGCGTCAATTTGCCGGGACCGAACGTATCGCGCCCCTTTCGCCGCACAGACATGACCTCCGCGCCCTCGATGGGTTGGATGGCGCGAATCAGCACTGCCGCGGGGAATCCTTCGCGTTCGGTGATCACGTTCAGCATCCAATGATTTCCGTATGTGAAGTACACGTATGCGTGCCCCGCAGGGCCGTACATGACGGCCGTGCGCGCCGTGCGTCCGGCGCGGGCATGACAACCCAGATCCTTTTCGCCGATATACGCTTCCGTTTCGGTGATGAGGCCGATAAGTTTTTGCCTGCCCTGAATCCGTACCAGCCGCGCGCCGATCAACTCGCGTGCGACGGTCAGAGTGGGGCGGTCATAGAAAGCGCGAGGCAGGAGAGTGTCAGTCATGGATCGACGCGGATGAATTTTTTTTCAAGATCAGCATGTTTTATTTGAGGCGCGGGTCGCGTTGAAGTGTCAAGCGTAAACCCTGTTCGAGTGGAATCGAGGGCTGGAAGCGTAACTTTTCGTGAGCCAGCTTCAAGTCTGCGCGCATACGCGAGACGCCGCCGGAAGTCTGCGAGTTATAGACCACGTTGGCTTCGCTTCTTGTCACTTCCAGCACAAGCCTGATCAGTTCGCGGATGGAGGTCTCCTGCCCGGAGCCGACGTTGATCACCAGCCCGTCGATATCGGGCGCGGTCGCGGCCGCTACCAGCGCGCTGACCGCGTCGTCCACATAGACATAATCGCGCGTCTGGTTTCCGTTGCCGTGCGCCACCAGAGTCCCGCTGTGCTGTGCCTGCCGTAAATAATGCGGCACTACCGGCGGATGCGAAGGCGGCAAATGCTGTCCCGGCCCGTAGGCATTGAAGATGCGCAAACTGACGGTTTCGATGCCCCATAACGTGCCGATCGTGCGCACATAAAATTCCGCGGATAGTTTGGAAACGGCATAGGGTGAGCGCGGTAGGGGCACTGCATTTTCAATCAGGGGTTGTTCGGCAAGGTCGCCATAGACCGCGCCGGATGAAGTAAGCACGACGCGTTTTACGCCCACGTCGCGCGTCGCTTCCATCAAAGCCACTGTCCCTCCGACGTTGACCGTGTTGTAATCGCGCGGGTATAAAATCGACTCGGGCACCGATACGCGCGCCGCAAGATGATAGACTACATCCACATCCTGTAGCAGGGTCCACAATTTAGGGCGGTCGCTTACGTCGCCGCGCGTGAAGTGCACATCCTTCGAAAGAGTCTGCGGATCGCCAGTGGAGAGATCATCCAATCCCCGCACTTGATGCCCTTCGCGCACCAGATGATTCGCGAGGGCAGAGCCAAGAAAGCCGGCCGCGCCGGTGATCAAAAATTTCATGCGTTGTCATTTCTCAGTGTGTGATTTTGAAAATTATAGCATTAATGAGAATCGGCCAGATGGTGCAACTTCATGTCAAACGATTATCTCTGCATGCGGGAAATCCGTTCGGCGCTTGACATGCGCTAGTTTCCGCCCCCGATCCGTTCTCACTTCTTCGTCAGTTAATGATTTTAGCGTGAATAATGGATGAGCATAAAAAACAACCCCATTATTTTTGGCGGCGCAGAGCGATCAGTACAGATGATCGAGTCGTTTGATCTCGGCCGGGGTCAGATCGATATCTGCGGCTTCGAGATTCTCTTTTTGATGTTGATGGTCGAATGACATTGGAACGGTGATGACGCGCGGCTGGGCGATCAGCCAGGCCAGCGCGATTTGGAACGATGTGGCCGAATGCGCCCTGGCAATTCTTTTCAAGGTCTCATTGACTTTCAAGTTGCGAAATTTTATCGGCCGATAGGCGGTCAGCAAAATATCATGCTGTTGGCAATACTCCAGTACGCCGTTCCTTGCATAGGCGCGGTTGGACAGGCGATAGGGAACTTGATTGGCGAGCAGGGGCGTTTCGGATTCGGCCTGCGCTTCTTTGAGCCGTCGCAATTTGAAGTTACTGACTCCCAAATGCCGGATTTTGCCTGCGCGTACCAATTGATTCAGGGCGCGAAATGATTCCTCCAGCGGAATATTGGGATTCGGCCAATGGATGAGATACAGATCAATGTAATCCATGCCGAGGCGGCGCAAGCTTGCCTCGAAGGACTTCAGGACATTTTTATAATGCAGATGTTCGGGACGCACTTTGGAAGTGATGAACAGATTCTCACGCCTCACCCCGGACCCGCGAACGGCCTGCCCGATCAATTCTTCGGCGTGGCCCGAAGCGTATTCCTCTGCGGTATCGAAGTGAGTGTAACCAAGCTCGAGCGCGGAGTTGAGCGCGGCCAGCGATTTCGAGTCGGTGGCACGGTCGGGATAGTCGTTGCCGCCGATCCGCCAGGTGCCGAATCCGATTTTGGGAATTTGTAAACCGCGAATGTTCTCGTATTTCATGATGATGTTAACCGTGTGTAAACATGATGGGAATTATCTCTTCACCACCCAGATCATTTCAGTGCTGTCGTTCGAGAGTTCGTTCTTGAAGAAATCGCCGTATAAGCCTTCGACGCGAAGACCGGCGCGCGCCAGCAGGTGCTCCATTTCGAAGCGGAAGATGCAATGAACGGCTTGCGGTTGTTTCTCCCACTTTTGCACAATACGGTCATCGCTGTCCTGCTCGGTCCAGCGCGAGATCACCGTCGCGGTCTGCGTGACGGGATCGTATGTCCATGAGTTTTCGCGTCGGAAGGAATGGCGCGTCTGTGGGTTTTTGAATTCGTGCGCTTCGCCAAATGTGCCGCCCAGAAAACGGCGTAAATCTCCCAGCCAGCTTACATCCTGATGGTCAACGTGCAGGATCAGGGTCCCGCCCGGCGCGAGATTCCGTTTCAGTGCTTCGAGGCAGGTCAGCTGGTCTTTTGCGGTGAGCATGGATTGAAACGCATGCCCCGTGACGAGAATCAGCCCAAAGGTCTCGCCCAGATCGAGCGCGTGCATATCGGCTTGTATCCAATGAACGTTCGAGGCGTTGCCGCTTTTATGCTGTGCCCGTTCGAGCATGGCTGAGTCTGAATCCACACCGATTACTTTTATGCTGTCCGGCGCGAGGCGGAGCGCGACGCGGCCTGTGGCACATCCGGCTTCGAGCAATGCCTGCCCGCGCGCTTTGGCTTCTTTGGCATAGTCGCGGTAGAAATCGATTTCCCCGCGCCAATCGGGTGTGGCGAGATCGTACACTTCAGCGTTGAGTTGATCGAGAGTTCGTTGCTGGGGCATGTTGACTCCTTCCCCCTATTGTAATCAGAAGACAGGCGAAAATGAATAGCGATTCGATTTCAAAGCGAGGCTTCCGCGCCACCCGGGAACCCGGCTTTTATTTCAGAGAGAAGTTTTTGCGCCGCCTCGATCTGCTCCGCATCGCCGATGAAGCCGACGCGGTCGTCTGTCTCGAAAGCTGTGTGCGATTTGGGGTTGGCCATCAATTGACTGCCGCGCAGAATCGCCACCACCGACGCGCCCGTGCGTGCGCGTAAGCCGGCCTCGGCGAGCGTTTTTCCCACCAGCGGGCTATCCGCCGCGAGGCTCAGCCAGGTGACCTCGATATTTTTGGCGGCGTGGATCAGGTCATGCAGAAGACGGTGTTCCCGGTCGGTGTTGACCTGCGTATCGTAATGATCGTCGCGCACAGCGTCGACGTAACGCATAATCTCCTGCACGGGAAAATCCAGTTTGAGGAGGGCGTGCCGCATAATTTCGAGTCCGCCTTCGCGCTCGGGGTGGATCACATCCTGCGCGCCGAGCGATGCCAGCCGCTGGATGCCTTCCTCGCTGGAGGCGCGCGCGACGATGGGCAGATCCGGCGCGAGGTCGCGCGCCGCGGCGACGACTAATTCGCTGGCCGATTCGTCGGGCCCGGCCACGACGAGGGCGCGGGCGCGTTTCAGTCCGGCGTGAGTCAACACTTCGGAGTTGGAGGCGTCGCCGTACAAACTGGGGATGCCGCGGCGGTTGATCTCTTCGATGCGTTCCGCGTCCAGGTCTATGATCAGTTGCGGGATGGACATCTGTCCCAGCAGATCGGCGATATGGCGTCCGACGCGTCCGTAACCGACGATGACAACGTGACCCGTGATCGTCTCTTCTGCTGGAAACGGCGCGGGTTTGTGGTGATCCAGCCATTGCCATAGTGCGGGGATTTTTTTCAGCCATTTCTCGGCGGGATTGATGAGGCGGAACATCAGGGGATTAATTGTGATGGACAGCAGTGCGCCTGCCAGAATCAACGAATATTGATCTCGATGCAGAAGTCCCAGGCTGACCCCTGCCTGACCGAGAATGAAGGAAAACTCGCCGATCTGACTCCGCCCCGCCGCGGCGACCAGCGCGGTTCGTCCCTGCCAGGGGAGCAAGCCGCCGGGCAATAAGGTCAGTACGAATTTACCGATCACGATCACGGCGGTCAGCGCCAATACGTGACCGATATTGTCGAACAGATAAATGGGATTGACCAGCATCCCAATCGAGACGAAGAATAACACCGCGAAGGCCTCGCGGAAGGGGAACACGTCCGCGCCGACCTGATGGCTGAGCGGCGACTCGTTGACAACGATGCCCGCGACGAACGCGCCCAGCGCGAAGGAGACGCCGAATAATTCCGCCGCGCCGAGCGCCGTGCCGAGCGTAATCGCAAGGATGGCAAGGATGAACAATTCACGCGAGCGGGTGTGCGCGATGCGGAGCAGAACCCACGGAATGAATTTTTTTCCGACAAATAAAAGCAGGACAACGAAGGCGGCCGCTTTTCCGAGTGTGAGCAGGAGAGCCAGCCAGTCGAAGGAGCCGCTGGTGTGCGCCAGAGTGGGCAGTAATACCAGAATCAGTACAGTGGCGAGATCCTCCACCACCAGCCAGCCGATGGCGGTCTGTCCATGCGGCGTATTGAGCAGGCCGTTGTCCATCAGGCCGCGCAGGAGGACGACTGTACTGGCGACAGAGATCGAAAGCCCAAGCACGATGCCCGCCGCGGCCGTCCAGCCCCAGACGCGGCTGAGACCGAAGGTCAGCAGGGTGACCAACAGCATTTGTCCGAGCGCGCCGGGCACGGCAACCGAGCGCACTTTCCACAGGTCACTTAAAGAGAAATGCAGGCCGACTCCGAACATCAGGAAGATCACGCCCAGTTCTGCCAGTTGGCCGATCGTTTCTGTATCCCCGACGAAGCCCGGTGTAAACGGACCGATCACAATTCCAGCAAATAAATATCCGACGATCGTCGGCAGGCCGATACGGCGCGCGAATGCTCCGCCCAGAAAGGCTATGATGAGCGCCAAAGTGATGTTAATGAGTAGAGGTACCTCGTGCATGATCCTGCCAATCTAAATAGAGATATTGTTGATTTTCCCCAATTTTACATGCAAAAAACCTTTGTTTTTATTACCTACTCAGGCTCCATCGAGAAATGTAACGGATAGCCCTCCAAGCCTGCCGAGAGATGCGCCTTGCTGATTCGATTCTCCGCCTCGGACTTGGGCACGGTCTGCACATAGGCTGTGCCGGAAATGTGCGCGGTGTACATCACGTCCATGGCGCGGTCGAGACCGAGCATGAAAATGGTTTGCAGGATGTTCACTACAAAGTCCATCGGCGTAACATCGTCGTTGTGAATCAGAACGCGATAAAGCGATTCGGCTTCGGTCTCTTCATGTGGAATGATCTTGATTTCGGGAAGCGCAGGCGCGGCCATTGTCAAAATGCGCTGGTTCAACGACTCGGAGGAGCCGGATTTTTCAGCTCACAAACTCCGGATATGTTTTGATGATCTCGCCATATTCCCTGGTTGCAGTTTCCAAATCGTTAACGCCCGCGCTCAGGGTCAGTTCGAGCCGCAGTAACTGTCCCACGCATTGATTGCCGTGCGCCAGCCGATCCTCGAATTGCTTTTTAAGCCCGCCGCTGATCGTTGCTACAAAACTGAATATCGCCGCAAGAATACAGGCGAGTCTCCAGCCGCCGTCTTCAGCCTGCAGGGCGGCCTGCGAAAATATTTGATTTCCGCCCATGGCCGCCGCCAGCGCGGCGATCAATGTTGCAATTGCGGGCGATACCACATTGGCAAGAAAAAGCTGTGCGTCCCTGCGGCGCAGTGCGTCCGTTTTTTGTTTGGCTGTGTTCAAACTTGTTTTCACCAACTGCGCAAAGGCGGCGTGATCTGTGTTTGTATTCGCCATCCGGCACCTCCAAAATAAGCGCGGCGAGACTTTTCAACTATACATCAAGTGTAGAAGCAAATCAACAGGATGAAAAACCGCCTCGATTCGACCGGCAATTGGGCGCCGATAAAGGAAGGTATTCCATCCGATTCATTTCCCTTCCACGCCGTGCCTTGAATTCAAAAAAGACTCCCCGGCCGGCGGAGAGTCTTTTCCCTGATCGGGAGAATAAAGACCGCGCTAATTCATGCTCACGGACTGGCGATAAGATTGCGCGGTTTCGAACCCGCGCTTCAAGGCTTTGTAATTCATCGGCAGTAAGTGTTTGTGCCTGGCGGGTAAATGCGCTTCCAACGCCTTTTCGACATCCTTCAAAGAGACTTCCGGCAGGGCGGTCAACAACGCGCCGATTGCCACCATGTTGAGCAGTTTTTTATCGCCGATCTCTTCGGCGATCTCGTTGCATGGAATAAAGACCACGTGAATATCGCCGCGTTTCGCGGCGCGGTCCACCATGGATTGATTCACCACGAGCGTTCCGCCCGTTTGCACAAGTTCTTCGTATTTGTCGAAAGACGGCAGGTTAAGGGCAATCGCCAGCGGCGGATTCTTCACAAGAGGCGAACCAATCTCCTCGTCCGCGATGACGACCGTACAGTTGGCCGTGCCGCCGCGCATTTCGGGGCCGTAGGATGGGATCCAGGTCACTTCCCTGCCCGCGTCCATGGCGGCGTAGGTTAAGACCTGCCCGCCGAAGAGTACGCCCTGTCCGCCAAACCCGGCGATGATAATTTCTTTTTGCATGGTTCACTCCGTTCACAGTAGATTGGTGATTGGCATCTTGGCGGATCGGTTTGGAGCGCTTCCCAATATACCAATTCCCAATATACCAATTCCCGATTTGCCAATACCCTAAACTTTGATCTGCGCCACGCCCGCCGAAATTTTGTAATCGCCCAGCGGAAAATATGCAACCATTTTTTCTTCCACGAATTTGAGCGATTCAACCGGCGTCATACTCCAGTTGGTTGGGCAGGTGGAGAGTAATTCGACCATCGAAAATCCCAGGCCGCGCACTTGCGTTTCGAACGCCAGCCGAATAGCCTTCTTGGCGAGGCGGATATTCTTCGGATCATGCAGTGAGCGGCGCACCACATAGCCCGCGCCGTCCAATGTGGAAAGCATTTCAGATACGCGAATCGGGTAGCCTTGCGTTTCCACATCGCGTCCGTTCGGAGATGAGGTCGTCTTCATGCCGGGCAGGGTAGTCGGCGCCATCTGACCGCCGGTCATGCCATAGTTGGCGTTATTGATGAAGATGACCGTGATATTCTCGCCGCGCGCCGAAGCCGCTACGATTTCTCCCATGCCGATCGAAGCCAGGTCGCCATCGCCCTGATAGCTGAATACGATTCGGTCGGACAGCACGCGTTTGATGCCGGTGGCCATGGCCGGCGCGCGTCCATGAGGCGCTACAACGAAATCGGTATCGAAATAGTTGTACGCAAAGACCGCACAGCCCACCGGCGCGACACCGATGGTGCGATCCAGCATACCCATCTCTTCCAACACTTCCGCCACGAGCCGGTGCGCAACTCCGTGCGTACAACCCGGGCAATAATGCGTGGGCGTTTCTGTGAAGCCTTCGGGCCGGTCATAAACCAAATGCTCAGGTGTCGTCATTTTTCCTCTTTTTGAAGGCTAAGCATGCGCGTTCATACGCGTCAGCCAGGCAGTGCGCGGGTCGGCCGCGTCAGTCAAATGTCCAGAATGGACGCGTTGAATCTCGCTCAGGATTTCATCCGGGAACGGGACCACGCCGCCGGGCCGTCCGTAAAATTCAATGGGGACTCGTCCGCGCACAGCCAAGCGGACATCCTCCAACATTTGGCCGGCGTTCATTTCCACCACCAGAAAGGCGCGTGCCTGACCTGTAAGCTGGTCCAGCGCCTGATATGGAAACGGGCTGACGGTGACCGGGCGCAGTAAACCGACTTTGATACCCTGACTGCGTGCGGCGCGCACCGCGGAAAGCGCCACGCGTCCCGCAGTGCCAAACCCAACGATCACGATCTCGGCATCCTCGAGGAAATATTCCTTGTAACGAACTTCGCTGGCCTGCACTTCCTTCCAGCGACCCATCAATCGCAGATTGGTTTTTTCCTCGGCCAGCGGATCGAGATAAATGGAAGTGAGCACGCGGCGCTCGCGTTTGCCCATGCTGGCGTTGGTGGCCCATTCGAAATCTTTACGCGTTACCGGCCGCATTTCGGGCAGTTCAACCGGCTCCATCATCTGACCGATGGAACCATCCGCGATCAACAGCGTGATCATGCGATATTTTTCGGCCAGATCGAACGAAAGCACAGTCAGGTCAATGGCTTCCTGCACGGAAGCAGGCGCCAGCACGATGCGCGGATAATCGCCGTGACCGCCGCCGCGCACTGCCTGGTTGTAATCGCTTTGCGCTGGTGCGATGTTACCGAGTCCCGGCCCGCCGCGCATCACGTTGATCAGCACGGCAGGAACTTCCGTACCCGCGATGTAGGAGAGTCCTTCCATCATCAGGCTCATGCCCGGGCTGGATGAAGTGGACATCACGCGCACTCCCGCGCAGGCCGCGCCATAAACCATGTTGATCGCGCCCAGTTCGCTTTCCGCCTGCAAAAAGGTGCGTCCAAGTTCGGGCATGCGCCGCGATAAATATTCCAGCACTTCGGTTTGAGGCGTGATGGGGTAACCGAAGTAAGCTTCGAGGCCGGCGCGTACCGCGGCTTCGGCCATGGCCTGGTTACCTTCCCATAATTCTCTTGGCATGTTATCTCCGTATAACGTGTAACGTTGTAATTTATCGTATCCCGGCTTGAATTTATGCGGCCGCGCGCGCCGCGGCCTTTGTCACTTCGCGGTACACCGTGATGGCCGCGTCGGGGCAGACCAGCGCACAAATAGCGCACCCCGTGCAACCATCCTTGAACGTGTGCGCGGGGTGGTAGCCTTTCGGCGTGAGGCGGGATAGATCCAATTCCATCACCTCAGGCGGGCAGACGCTGATACACAGCTCACAGCCCTTGCAGTAAGCATCACTGACTTCGATCCAACCTTTTGCCGCTGGCATTGAATCTCCTTATCTGAGAAGTTGGAGCAGATTAGGCCGATACGCCCATATTTATTATGTCGCTAAGATGAAATCGGTGCTAGTGCAATGCGTCACGCGCGGGCGTGCCGAAGGTCATTGCTTTCGATGGATAAAAAATGGGAAATTTTCAAGTGGTAGAATCGATTCAACTTTCGATTGGAGAGATGCATGGCTACACCTGTCATTGTGGATGCGATTCGCACACCGGTCGGCGCGCTGGGCGGGGCGCTCGCTTCGGTTCGTCCTGACGATATGGCGGCTCTCGTTATCAAAGAGATTCTACAACGAAATCAGCTCGATCCCGCGCTGGTCGAAGAAGTTTATTTCGGATGCGCGAATCAAGCGGGCGAGGATAACCGCAATGTGGCGCGCATGGCCGCTTTACTCGCTGGCCTGCCTGCCGAGGTCGCGGGCGTGACGGTGAATCGTCTGTGCGCTTCGGGGCTCAACGCGGTCAATCAGGCGGCGCGCGCCATTCGTGCCGGCGAAGGCGAGGTGTTCATCGCGGGCGGAGTCGAGTCGATGAGCCGCGCACCCTATTCGATTCCAAAATCGGAAGCGGGCTATTCGTTCGGGAATCTCACCGCCTGGGATACCGCGCTCGGCTGGCGTTATCCGAACCCGAGCATGAAGGAAAAGTATGGAACGGAGTCGATGGGCGAAACCGCCGAAAATATCGCGGCGGAACGTCCGCACATCACGCGCGAGAAACAGGACGCGTTCGCATTGCTTTCACACCAACGCGCCGTCACTGCCATCGATTCGGGCCGCCTCGCGCAAGAGATCGTTCCGGTCGCGATCCCGCAGAAAAAAGGCGATCCGAAAATCATCAATACCGATGAACGCCCGCGCCGCGATACGAGCATGGAATCGCTGGCCAAACTTAAACCGGCGTTCAAAAAAGAAGGCGGAACCGTTACCGCCGGAAATTCGTCTGGGTTAAACGACGGCGCGGCCGCGCTGTTGGTGATGAGCGAAGAAAAAGCCGAAGCTTTAAAGCTGAAACCATTGGCGCGCCTCGTAACTTCAGCCGCCGCAGGCGTGCCGCCGCGTGTGATGGGGTACGGCCCAATTCCCGCCACGCGTAAAGCGCTGGCGCGTGCGGGCCTGAAGATTCAGGATATTGGTTTGATCGAACTTAACGAAGCTTTCGCTGTGCAGTCGCTGGCCGTCATGGAGGATCTCGAACTCGATCCGAAGATCGTCAATGTAAACGGCGGCGCGATCGCCATTGGGCATCCGCTGGGATGCTCGGGTGCGCGTCTCGTGACTACGCTCGTTCACGAAATGGAACTGCGCGGAAATGTAAAATACGGATTGGCTACCTTATGTGTTGGCGTAGGTCAGGGTGAAGCGGCGATCCTTGAGTTCGTTGGCTGAAAGGATGAAACCAAATGAAACGAATACTACTAATGATTTTGATGGCATTTTTATTGTTATTCACAGCCTGCGGTACGCCGTCTGGGACGGCCTCTCCTGCAACCGCGTCCGAATCTTATCCACAGCCTTCCTATCCTGAACCCGATTCCGATATCACGCCGACGTTTGCCGAAATTAATGCGCCGCTGGTGGATCATCCGCAAATTGCCAGCTTGAGTATGTTAAGCGAAACGGACGGCTGGGCGGTCACCGATCAGGCGGTGGTACGCACCGCCGATGGTGGCACCACCTGGTATAACGTCAGCCCGCCGAATATCGCCGGGCCGGGTTACGGATTCAGTCACGCTTTTCTCGACGCCCTGCACGGTTTTGTCGTTGTGCCGGATGCGGACGATCAAATGCACAAAGGCACCTTATATCGTACAGACGATGGCGGCCTCCATTGGACCAGCGTCTCGGTTCCATTTGGATCGGGTGATTTGCATTTTCTCGACCTCCAGAATGGCTGGGCTATGGTCAGCCTCGGCGTGGGCGCGGGTTCGAATGCCATTGCCGTTTTCCAAACCACAGATGGCGGCGCGACCTGGACGCGCACTTTCGTCAACGATCCCAACGTGGAGGGCGCCACCGCCAGTATTCCTCTGGGCGGCCTCAAGAACGGGTTCGCCGCGCGCGACATGAAAACCGCCTGGATCGGCGGCGTGGTGTATTCCGATAACACGGTGTATGTCTTTCGCAGTGACGATGGCGGCCACAGTTGGGCGCAGGTCAGTTTGCCCACGCCATCGAACCTTGGAAGTGGCGGCCAATTGGGATTCATCGGTCTCCAATTCTTTAATAATTTTCAGGATGCCTTCCTCGAATTGATGGCTTCCAGCAGCGATACGCCTCAACTGCTGGTATTTGTCTCGCATGACCGCGGCGATAGCTGGTCGCTCACGCCGACCGGGATTCCCAATGGCAGGAAAGTGGATTTCGCCTCGGCGCAAGACGGCTTCGTTTTTAACGGCCAGCAGTTTTACGTCACGCATGACGCGGCGCAAACCTGGACGGCTATCACGCCCGATATTAATTTCGGCGATTCTCTCGGCGCGATGGATTTTGTCGATGCCACAACCGGATGGGTCACAAGTTACGACATGAATACCAGTCAGACGCTTTTATATAAAACAACGGATGGAGGGGCGACCTGGACTTCCCAATGAAAAAAATATTTTTTGCGCTGTGGATTTTGACTTTGGCGCTGGCCTGCTCGCCTCGTTCCACGCCCGCGCCTGCTCCCGTTTCGACGAAAGCCGCGCCCGTTCCAACTGTGCCTCCGCTCACCGTGGATGAGTTGATGAACGCGCAAGTTGCAACCACCACGCTGACGGATCAGCCGTTGACCTATCAACTCACCGACGGCGTATTTCAGAAGACGAGCGGCGATTCGAACCGCACCGAGATTCGCCTGCTCGATAAAATGGCGTTCGGCGACCTGAACGGCGATAACGCCGGCGATGCCGTGGCCTTTTTAGCTGAAAACTATGGCGGCACCGGCGAATTCATTTCGATGGTCGTCTTTCTTAATCAAAACGGGAAACCTGTGCAGGCCGCGTTCGAACCCATCGAGGACCGCGCGGTCATTAATTCTGTGAGCATCGATGTAGATGCGGTCATCGCACTGGACGCGGTAATCCACGGGGTGAATGATCCCATGTGCTGTGCTTCGCTGGAGAGTATGCGTCATTACCAGCTTATTAATGGGCAACTGGATATGCTGGACTTTGCCACACAGACTCCTGCGGGTCAGTGGCGAAAGATAGACATTACTGCGCCGCAAAACGGCGGAAATGTGAGCGGCTCCGTGCAGATAACCGGAAACGTAACGATTGCGCCGTTCGAAAATAACCTGGCTTATCACATCCTGGACGCGCACGGCGCAGAATTAACGGCCGGCCCGGTGCCTGTCTCGGCGGCGGACATGGGCGCGCCCGGCACGTTTGACGCAGTCATTGATTTGAGTTCGCTTCCAGCCGGAACGAATGACATTCGCATTGAGATTCAAGATCAATCCGCGGCGGATGGTTCCCTGCTCGCGATGGATTCGGTGAATGTATCTGTGAAGTGATATTGTTCTGCCTGGGTTCCCGCCGGGTAATTCGTGTACAATTTAAATAATGACCAAACAGAAATATTATGTAGTTTGGAGAGGCCGTAAGACAGGCGTCTTTACTTCATGGGAGCAATGCAAAAAACAGGTAAAGGGCTTTGTCGGCGCGGAATATAAAGCCTTCGGAAGCTTAAAGGAGGCGCAAGCCGCGTTCGCATCTGAATATAAAAAATTCAAGGGCAAACCAGCCTCGCTTGGTAAATGGGAAACTGCGGAGACCAAACCATTCCTTCCCTCCCTGTGCGTGGACGCGGCTTGCAGTGGTTCGCCCGGTAAGCTTGAATATCGTGGCGTGGATACGAAAACAGGCCGCGAGTATTTTCACTTCGGGCCGTTCCCGGACGGGACAAATAATGTGGGCGAGTTTCTGGCGATCGCGCACGCGCTCTCCTGGCTGGCTAAAAACAAGACGCGCATCCCCATCTATTCCGATTCGGAGAACGCCATCGCCTGGATTTATAACGGCGAGTGCAAAACCCGGCTGAAGAAGACCAACGTCAATGCGCCGCTGTTCCTGATGATCCGCAGCGCGGAAAACTGGCTGGCTGAAAACGAACTGGACGATGATGCGGTGTTGAAATGGGATACGGAGAAGTGGGGCGAAATTCCCGCTGATTTTGGTAGAAAATAAATTCAGGAGCTTCGATGAACACAGCTTTGTTGGTGATCGACATTCAAAAAGATTACTTCCCCGGCGGCAAATATGAATTGGTCGAACCGTTGGCCGCGGCGCAGAAAGCTTACATGCTTTTGCAGTGTTTCCGCGAGCATCACGGACATCACGTCCACATTCAGCATGTCTCACTCGAACCGGACGCGGCATTCTTCATCCGCGGCGACAGCGGCACAGACATTCATGATTCGGTGGCGCACTTTGAAGGCGAACCCATTGTGTACAAGCATGAGCCGAACGCCTTTCTCAATACGAATCTGCTCGACCTTTTAAAGAATTGGAATATCGAACGCGTGGTCATTTGCGGCATGATGACCCATATGTGTGTGGATGCCACCGCTCGCGCTGCCTCCGATCTTGGTTTTCAAGTTATGATCGCTTCCGATGCCTGCGCTACGCGTAGCCTGAAATTTGGCGACACCCTCATTCCCGCCGATCACGTTCACAAGGCATTTTTGGCCGCGCTCCAGTCTTACGGTCAGGTGCTGACTGCCGATCAAGTCGTCGCGCATCTTGCCGCGGAAATGGAACGTTCCAAATGACGACCCTCGATCCCGAACGTCAACGAAAGGCGAAAGAATACGCGCGCATCCGCCGCCGTTTATGGCTGGTGGATACAAGCTTCGGCGCGGTCTATGCCCTGGCCTGGCTCTTCTTCGGCTGGAGCGTTACGCTCCGTCAATGGCTCGCCGTACATTGGTCTGCGAATCCCTGGCTACTTGTGCCGGCATTCGTGTTTATCTTTGGCGGCATCTACTTTGTCATTGGACTTCCGCTTGGTTATTACAGCGGATTCGTCCTGCCGCATCGCTTCGATCAATCCACGCAGAGTCTCAAAGATTGGATCGTTGACCAGCTCAAAGGTCTCGCGATCGGCGCGCCGCTTGGCCTGCTTCTGCTCGAGTTGTTATATCTCGCTTTGCGCGCGGCCGGCGATTGGTGGTGGTTATGGGCGGCGGCGGGCCTTTTGCTCTTCAATGTTTTGCTTTCCAATCTCGCGCCGGTGCTGATCATGCCGCTTTTCAATAAATTTGTCCCGCTCGGTGACGAGCATCAGGAATTGGCGGATCGCCTGCTCAAACTGGCGGAACGCGCCAATACCAAAGTGCGCGGCGTGTTCAAATTCGATATGTCGCGGCGCACCAAATCGGCCAACGCCGCGCTGACCGGCATCGGCAATACGCGCCGTATTGTGCTGGGCGATACGCTGATCAATGAGTTCTCAACGGATGAGATCGAAACGGTGCTCGCGCATGAGCTTGGGCATCAAGTCCATCGCGATATTCCGTTGTTGATCGCCTTTGGCACGCTCAGTACCACCCTCGGCCTGTTTCTTGTCTCCCTCGCGTTGACCTGGGCGATCGGTTACTTCGACTTTACCGGCGCTTCCGATGTGGCCGCGTTCCCTGCGTTGGGAATCGTCCTCGGCGCGTATGGTTTGATCACCATGCCGTTCGATAATGCCTTCTCGCGCTGGAGGGAGGGGATGGCCGACGATTACGCGTTACAAGCCACGGGTAAGAATGAGGCGTTCATGTCCGCGTTTACGCGGCTGGCGAATCAAAATCTCGGGGAAGTCGATCCTGAAAAATGGGTGGTGTTCCTGTTTTATTCGCACCCGCCGCTCGGGGAGCGCATTGCAAAAGCTCGGAACTGGAAATTCGTTTGATAAAAAACCGCCGTGTATCGCACACGGCGGTTTTGAATTATTTACTCCATGATTTTCTTAGTATCAAAATCGGCACCAGAATGATCAACACGATGACCACGCTGACCAGCGTGATCCAATCTGTAGAGCCGATCTCCGAGACGCTTTTTACAACAGGTGTAACCGTAGCTTGCAAATTCAAGGACCCGGCACTCTGGCTGTGAATTCCCGACCCGCTGATTGCCGCGCTGGTGACCGCCATTAGAAGTCCGATCACAACGACCACAACCGAACGGATGAGTCTCGGAAATTTGTTCATAAAATGACCCGGCCAGAGTATAACATGCTCAATTCCGCCAAATTCCATCTTTTATTACAGGGAGTGGCGAAGAATATGTGTAAAATAAGGGGATGAAATGTCCAAAATGTGAG
>CAZCUF010000007.1:0-175730 GCA_964502095.1 uncultured Anaerolineaceae bacterium | reverse complement strand
CAAAATATTCCTTCCATATTACTGACTTCGTTCACTCACCATTTTAGCCACTCCCGGCGTATAATCGGAATCCCGTTTGGAGAAAACCGATTAGGGCACAAATCGCCGGCGAAATGAGATGATTCGAAGAATAAAGTTGTGGCTGGAACTCGCGGTCAATTCACGCACACTGCGCATGGGCGGCTCCGCCATTTTTGTGGGACTGGCCGGCGGCGTGGGTGTGTGGCTGTTCAAGTGGGCCATCGCGGCATTGAGCAATTTTACCTTTGGCGATGTAGCCGGCGCGCTGTCGCGTTGGGGACACTGGACGTTCGTATTGATTCCGCTGGTCGGCGGCGCGCTGGTGGGTTTGTTCAATCATTTTTTTATGAGCGAAGAGAAAATATACGGCACCGCGGCAGTGATGGAATCGGTGGCGCTGGCCGGCGGACGATTGCGCTATCAACAAATGCCTGCTAAAACGCTGGCGGCTGTCATGTCCATCGGCAGTGGCGCGTCGGTCGGGCCGGAGGATCCCGCGGTGCAGATCGGCGCGAACATCGGTTCGATGCTGGCGCAAATTCTGCGCATGCCGGATGAACGCATCCGCACGTTGGTGGCGGCGGGGGCCGGTTCTGCCATTGCGGCCGCCTTCGACGCTCCCATTGCAGGCGTGTTCTTCGCGCTCGAGATCGTGCTGGGAGAACTCGGCACCGGCGCGTTGGGACTGATCCTTGTAGCCTGCGTCACGTCTTCGCTGTTCACACAGGCGGTTTCAGGCGGCTCGCCAGCCTTCCAGATCCCTCAATACACATTTCGCTCGATCTGGGAATTACCGCTCTATTTACTGCTGGGACTTCTGGCCGGGCCGATCTCTGCGATCTACGTGAGACTGGTGTATATCATTCAGGATTTCTATCGCAAGTGGCAAATCCCGCGCTGGACCAAACCTGTAACAGCCGGATTGGTGTTGGGCATCGTCGGTCTCTTTCTGCCGCAGGCTCTGGGCGTGGGCTACGGAACCGTGGGCGAAATTCTCAACAAAAACGATTTCTCCCTATGGTTGTTGATCGCGCTTCTGGCCGCGAAGGTGTTTCTCACGCCGCTCAGCGTGAGCGGAGGGTTTTCGGGCGGCGTGTTCGCGCCGGCCCTGTTCATTGGAGCCAGCCTCGGGGAGGCTTTCGGCATCGTCGCCGCGGCTTCGTTTCCCGGTCTGGGAATCGACCCGCCTGCCTTCGCGCTGGCTGGCATGGCGGCAGTACTGGCAGGCGCGGTGCACGCGCCGTTGACAGCCGTCATCCTGCTCTTCGAAATGACCAACGATTATCACATTGTCCTGCCCGTGATGTTCGCGGTCGCGGTTACCGTGCTGATCTCGCAACGCATCCAAAAAGATTCGATCTACGCGCTTGGGTTGGCGCGTTCAGGCATTCGTCTCGACCGCGGACGCGACGTGGAAACGATGCAGGTCATCACGGTCGGCGAGGCGATGCATTCGGATACATCCGTACTGCTTGAAACCATGAGTATCGCGGAAGCGAGCGAGTCCCTGCTCAGCCAGCATCATCACGGCCTGCCGGTAGTGAACGCGCAAGGCGACCTGGTGGGGATTCTCACCGTGCAGGATATCGAACACGCCGCGCCCGAATCACGCGTGGCCGAGGCCTGCACCCGCGCCCTGGAAGTTGCCTACCCCGACGAAACTTTGAACGTGGCGTTGAAAAAAATGAGCCAGCGCGATATTGGCCGCCTTCCGGTGGTGGCGCGCGACAACCCGTATAAATTATTGGGTATATTGCGCCGCGCGGACATCATCCATGCTTACGCCATTGCCCTGACGCGCCGCACGGCACAACGTCATCGCGAACAGACCGTTCATCTGGCCGCGCTGGCTCCGGCTCATGTGGATGTTACCGATGTAATCGTGGAGAAAAACGCGCCGTGCGCCGAAAAGAAGATGAGTGAGATTCCGTTTCCGCGTGAGTGCGTGATCGCCACCGTGAGGCGCGGAACCAGGGTTTTCATTCCGCGCGGCGACACCGAATTACGCGCCGGCGATATGCTGGTGGTTGTGGCCGAAGGCGAGGCATTGGACGGCGTACTCCAATTATGCCGTTCCAGCGACCGCGAATGATCAAGGCAGTAAAAAATCTCCGCCTTCCAACACGCCGTTCAGAATCGTCTTGATGGCTTCGGATTCCAATAATTCGTCCAACTCGAACGATTTCAACCTGGCTTGTGTAGTCCGCACGGACGGTTCGAGAAAATCCCCGAACGGCAAAGACGTTTTGAACAATTGATAATATAGAAACCTGCGCGCATTCCGTTGAAACTCAGCGGGAGCTTCGATTTTTTCGGCGTCAAGAAATTCTTCCATTTTCCTTTTTACTTCTTCGGGGGTCTGTGGAAAGAAAACAGTCGGATATTGCGTAAAGCGCGCCCTGCCCGCGCACAACACCGCCGCGCCCATGATCGAAGCTTCCAACCCGATCGTCGAGTTATAGACCATCACGAACTTCGACTTCTGAATCAACTCATAGGAACTCAAAGTTTCCTTCGGGCCGACGAAGATCACATTCGGCTCCTTGCGGACTTCGTGACTATCCACCCAGCCCTCGACCGTTTCGCGGCTGGACTTTCTCACGCGCGTTTCATCGGGGTGGGCACGGATGACGAACAGTGTTTCAGGATGCCTGCGCATCACATCGAGAGTCGCGTCCAGCCAGTCGAACATATCTTCAAAGACCGTATTGGCATGCGGCTGGCTGGTATCGAAAATAACATTGGTAAAGATCGGCACGATCTGCTTGAACTGTGCGGCTTTTTGCAGAAAAGACTCGTCCAGCCCTTGCATGTCCGCCCAAAACTTGATGCCCGCCATTGTAAAGTCTCCCTGAAAACGTCTGGCGAGGTACGCATCCAGTTTTTTATTTTGCGCGTCGCTCAACTCGAAATCATCGGGGATGTGAATCGGATAGGCGGTCGCTTCGCCGTCGGTGAAGAATGCGGAGGCGGGTTGAAGCCCAACTTCATGGGTAATGACGCGGATGCCGCGCTTCATGGCAACGTAACGCGCCGTCGCTTCGGGAAAGAATTGTCCGTTGAACACGATCACTGCGCGCGGTTGGGTTTCATCCAGAAGTTTCGCAAACTTCTGCGCCACATTCCACGCGGACAAAATATATTCCCGCAACAGGTAACGCGTATCCTCATCGTCGCTCAAATGATGGATTCGCAAAACCCAGCGCAAACCCGGCAGGCACAACGCGCCCAGCGGAAAATCCTGCCATTCAAAAGTCATGAGTTCTTGCAAAGGAAGATTCTCAATGGCAGAGGCCAGCCGTTCATCGCGTTGAAAGTCGAACCAATAGGGATGCGCGCCCGTATATAAAGTTTTCGATTGAGCGATACAGGTTTTGCACGGCATCGGCTGGTAAACATTATCGCGATTTGTGCCCAGCACACATTTGCTCATCCCCGCGTGGCAGGCAAAATACATAACCGGAATCCCTTTCAATCTCAGCGCCCAGGATGCCAGCAAATGAAACCCGCTGTTCCATGAGAGATCGTCAATGCCGGTGGATGCTTTGAAGAAAATAACCGGCGCGCCCTCCGATTTGGGCTCGCGGCGCGCAACTTCCCGCGCCATCGAGGCGATCTTCAAATTATTGAACCGGCGGACGAGGCCGCGTTGAACGCGTTGTTTGAGGAATTCCTGCATCATCGAATGAGTTACGCTTGAATTGCCAATGCGCTGAGTTGCTCGTAATATGGCTGGCATTCCGCCAGCAAAGGCTCGAGTTTTTCAGGAAACGGCTCGGACTTTTGAATATATTTCCCAAAGCCCGTGGATTGATGTACGGAATGATACCAATATTTTGCCCACACTCCATCTTCGGGGCGTGCGCCCGCCTTCCAGCTTAACATGGACTCTTCAAAAGGGATGCCAATCCGCGCACATAACTCCGTGAGCACTTTGCGCGGGTTCAATAGGATTTGTTTCGAGTCGATCACCGGCGGATTCTGCCCGCGCGATTGCAGATCATGCAATAACTCCAAATGTCGGGCATATCCGACATCGTTCAGCGTGGGCGTCTCGACCACCGCGCCATAACTCGGCAACATCTCCAGCGGATCGCGCGTCAGCAGGATGTTCACTGTCTTATCGAGGAAACTCAGGTCAAGGTCCAGGAGATGATGCGTCATGTGCTTGAAGAAAACCACCGGCGTGGGATGATCGCCCAGAATCAAGTCATCCACCACTTTTTGGCCGTCGTTCTCCATGGTTGCGATCACTTCATCCGCACCGGGATGATACTGGCGCGCGGGCGTGCGCACGAGATAATGCGCGTATAACGGTTCATCGAAAACGATCGTATCACTACGCTGGGCGAACGAATACATCAGGGCGGTTGAAATATTGCGCGGCCCGCTCCACAGACAAATGCGAGTGATGTCTTTCATGGATTACCCCGCCTCTTTCGCCGCCCGAACTGCCCGCTGAACTTCAAGCTGATACAACGCCGACAGTTTCCCGGTCAGCGGCCCGGACTCTCCATCGCCGATCACGCGTCCGTCCACTTTGACAACCGGCGTCAACCCGCCGAACGTTCCGGTGACGAAAGCCTCATCCGCGCCATACACATCGAACAGCGAGAAATTCTTTTGATAACATGGAATATTATTCTCGCCTGCCGCTTTGATAATCTTGCCGCGCGTGATTCCGTTCAGGCAATATTGGCCGGTCGAAGTCCACACTTCGCCGTGCCTGACCATGAAAAAGTTGGTGGCGTTGCACGTGGCTACAAAGCCGTGAATATCGAGCATCAGGGCTTCATCCGCGCCGGCCTCGATCGCCTGCACCAACGCCATCACCTCGTGTAATTTGCTGTGACAGTTCAAGCGCGGGTCGAGATAATCGGGCGAGCCGCGGCGGATGGTGCTGGTGAATAACGTCACGCCGCGCTGACGAGACTCGGAGCTTGCCATTTTATATTCTGGAATGATGACCAGATTGGGCCCGCTCAACAGCAGGCGCGGGTCTTGCGAAGGGGTCTGTTTGATGCCGCGCGTCAACATAAAGCGCACATGCACACCGTCGTGCATGTCGTTGGCGCGCAGGGTTTGCCGGAGTTTATCGGTCAGCTCGGCGCGCGTCATGTTCAACTGCATGCCGATCGTGGCCGCGCCCTGCCATAACCGATCGAGGTGCTCGTCGAGGAATACCAGCACATCGTCATGCAGGCGAACCGCTTCCCATACGCCGTCGCCCACAAGATAGCCGCTGTCGAACACTGAAATTTTCGCTTCATTGCGCGGCAGAAGTTCGTCATTGACGCAGATCAGAATCTTTTCGTTGCGGTCGTCATGCACCGCGTTGTGCGTTCCGTGGACAGGCATGGTCACACTCCCAAACAGATTCGGCGAATCGTCACTGCAACTCACCAGTCATTATTTTTCTCGTAGCCCAGTTCGACCAGCAGATTCCCCGCAACATCCTTGAACAATTTCTTATGTTCCTCGGTGAAATGTTCACGCCAGCCGCCGGTCTTTCCCGAACGAAAGGTGTGACTCCTGCCCGGCTGAATCGCTTTCGCTAAAATAGAAATCGTTTTTTCGCGCGGCGCGGAAATTTTATAGCCGGTCTTTTCCACTTCATCCAGCATCTTATTCAACGTTGAGTCGCGCTCATTGATCAAATCTTCAAATCGTACACACAGCACATGCTTCTGCGTCAGCCACTCGAACACGCCCTCGTAACGTTGTTTCACACTGACCATATACAGCCCATCGCGGTCGATGCCGGTAATGGCAACCTTGAGCCGCGTACCGAAATCGGGCAGGGATTTGTAATAATCGTGCATTCCATGCTCTTCGTGCATATCGGTCGCGAAGAATACCTGCGAAACGAGCATATCGCGCGGGTCGCGGTAAATAAAATAGTTAACGCGATCCGGCTGGCACAAAAGTTGGACATTTTCTAGTGAAGCTTCAAGGTATCCCCAGCCGATCACGCCGCGCGGTAACTTTTCCAGCTCTCCCAATATTTCTTCTTTCGTCTTTTTCCTTCCCTCCCTTGTGATCGTGCGGACAGGCTCCCCCTCCACATACTTGAACGGCATGATTCTGGTGAAGCCGCTGAGAATTTGCAGTAAAAGATGCGATCCGCTTTTCGGTTTGGAATTTCCAAAAATTGGCGGTGCGTCATCGAAAGAAAATCGTTTCCAGCGCACAATGGCCTGCAGGGATTTACCTGCCGGCCGAAGCGTGCGGCGAAGAGTTTTCACGAATTTCATGCTTCATCCGTAGAGGTGCAATGTGCGTCTGTGCGATCCTTACTCATCGCCGTTCACGCGGCGAAGTTTTTTCAGGGAAGGCTTTTCCGATTCATATACCTTCTTCACGCCGTCGCCAAGCGAGGCTTCGGTCACGCGGATGTACTTCACCAGCCGCTCGAAGCCGCCCGGCTCCACCGACGCGGCCTGATCCGAACCCCACATGGCGCGGTCGAGAGTCAGATGACGTTCAACCATGCAGGCGCCAAGCGCGACCGCCACCGCCGATGGAACGAGTCCCACTTCGTGGCCGGAATAACCGACCGGAACGTTCGGCAATGCGCGGCGCAGAGTCTCGACCATTTTGAGATTCAATTCCTCGGGCTCGCACGGATACGTGCTGGTGCAGTGCATCAACGCCAAATCTTTTTCGCCCGCGGTATCCACTCCCTTTTTGATCTGCTCCATCGTAGACATGCCCGAGGACAAAATCAAAGGGCGGCCAGCAGCGCGGGCCTTGCGAATCAGGCCGTGGTCTGTAAGAGAAGCGGAGGGAATCTTATAAGCGGGCGTGTCGAACTTCTCCATGAAATCCACCGAAGGTTCGTCCCACACCGAAACCATCCAGGCGATCTTTTTCTCCCGGCAATATTTATCGATCTCGGCGTATTGCTTTTCATCGAACTCCACTTTGTAGCGGTATTCGAGATACGTAATATAGCCCCACGGCGTCTCGCGCATTTGCTTTTGCTGTTCGGGCGGCGTAGCCACCTCGGGCGTACGTTTTTGAAATTTGACCGCATCCGCGCCGGCATGCACCGCCGCGTCGATCATCTGCTTGGCCAGATTCAAATCGCCGTTATGATTGATACCGATCTCCGCGATCACAAACGCCGGATGACCATCGCCCACCAGCCGCTTGCCCAGTTTCATTTCACGAGCCATTCGTTTTCTCCTGAGTTTTATTCAAAATCAAATCCGTCAATTCACGCAGGGCGCCGTGACCGCCCGCTTTGCTCAATACAAAATCCGCGGCGTGAATCACTTCGGGATACGCGTCCGCCACAGCCACCGCCCAGCCCACCGCTTCAAAGCAGGGCAGGTCGTTCACATCGTTGCCCACGTACACGACATTTTCCGCTTTGATATTTCTCCGTTCGAGGATGTCCCGCATCACGCGTCCCTTATCCTGCAACCCCACACCGTGAATCGCTTCCACGCCCATTTTTTTCGCGCGCGCGGTCACCACGCTATTCGGTTCCGAGGAAATGATCAGCGTCTCGATGCCGCGTGCGCGCAGTTCGTACAGGCGGATACTGTCACTGCGGGAGGCGGCCACCGTCTCACGCCCATCCTGATCGGTCCAGACGCGGTTATCGGTAATCACGCCGTCGAAGTCGCAGATCAACAATTCGATCTTCTCAGGCATGGCGCGCCGGGCACGGCCATCCGGCGTGACCATTTCCAGCCCGCCGGCGGCAACCACATATTCGTAACGCGCCCAATCCTGCAAATTGTCAATATCTACGGTAAAGCGCGAATCGATCACGAGCGGATAAATATTTTTTCCGCTCATCGAGCCGTTAAGCAGTGTCACGGCGCGGATCGCATCGATGTGACCCGTCTGCCAATAAACGGGGGAAAGAATTTGCCGCGGCGCATTGTATGGTTCATCGATCCCGTCCACGTCGAGCAAATTTTTCATTGGGCTGTTTTCATCCATGAGGCGCCACATCTTATGCGGGTTTTGTCCCGCAGGCACCACGCCGCGCACGCTGTCCGCGTCGGGATGCGCTAACAAGATTTCCACCGCTTTATCCACACAGTTACGCGGACGAATCGGCGAGGTGGGGCGCAATTGAACGACTACATCGGGCTGGTATTTTTCATTTTCAGCCAGCCATTTCAAAGCATGCGCAAAGGCCGGCAGGTCTGTCGTATGATCCTGCGCCAATTCGGAGGGTCTCAGGAACGGAGTCTCCGCGCCGAATTGGCGCGCGACCGCCGCAATCTCCTCGTCGTCTGTGCTGACGATGACGCGCGTCACGGACCGGGCCTGCTTCGCGGCCGCGATGCTCCATGCGATCAACGGCCAGCCCGCGAAATTACGGATGTTCTTGCGCGGGATGCCTTTCGAGCCGCCACGAGCGGGGATGATGGCGAGGGTCTCAGTCATTGTCATCGAACATTAGCCTGCCGCTGGCTCACCACGCCGTCCAACCGCCATCCACCACGAGGTTATTGCCCGTCATGTAGGAGGAGGCATCGGAAGCGAGGAACAACAGCGCGCCGTTCATTTCGTCTTTTTTCGCCATGCGGCCCAAAATCGTTTTGGCGGAATAGTTTTTCACAAAATATTCTTCGTGATCGTTGAATATGCCGCCGGGCGTAAGCGCGTTGACGCGGATCTCCGTTTCGGCGTAATACGCGGCAAGATATTTGGTAAAACCCAGCACGCCCGCTTTGCTCACCGTGTAATACACCGGCTTGTATGCCACGCGCTTCCCATCCTTGATATAAATCCGCTGATCCGGGCCGTTTAAGCCATACGTCGAACAAATATTGATGATACTGCCCTTTTTGCCCTGCGCGATCATCGGCCGAACACACGCCTGCGTGACGAGGAACATACCGGTCAGATTCACGCTCATGGCCGCGTTCCAATCCGCCAGCGGATAATCCTCGAACGCGCCGGGGGCAATTCCCTTCGCGGCCGCCTCGGAATCGAATTTAGGATCGAGCGCGGCAGAATTTACCAGCACGTCGAGCCGCCCAAAGTGCGCGAGAACCGAGGCAACCAGCGCGTTAACGGAATCCGGTTTCGTGATGTCCGCAGGAATCGCCTGGGCGCGGTAACCGGCTTTTGTCAATCCATCCACCACTTCATGCGCGGCCTCGCCGTTCAACTCCACCACTGCCACAGCCGCGCCCGCCTCTGCCAGCGTTCTGCAAAATTCAGCGCCTAGCAAACCGGCGCCGCCCGTTACTACGGCCACACGGCCAGTTAAATCGAATTTTTTCTGTATCGTCATCCACACTCCTATTGCGGCGGCGCGGAGTAAATTACATCGCCATTGTACTTGCGTTCATATAATCCCGCGCCGAGTTCGTCATAATAGGCTTGAAGCGTTGCGCTTGTATTGAGCGATTTAAAAATCACGATCACGCTTTCACCTGCAAGTACCTTTTGATGAAGTTGTGAAATGCCGGCTTCGTCATCAGTATCCGGCAAAAGCGAACCGGCGCGGCCAACGTAAAGATAGATCACACCCGGCTGATTGCTGTGAATAGCCACATCGGCCGGCAGTTGACGCAGTGCGGCGATGGCGGGCGCGTCGAACCAGCGTTCATTGGCATACACTTGTCCGCCGCGGCGAAGCGCCTGCACATTTTGAAACTGGCCCAGTGCGGATATTGCAAAGATGGCCACGGTCAACGCAATGACAACGACTCTTCCCGCGCTCGAACCTGCCGCCGATTTCAAGCCGAACGCCAGCAACAGCACCAGCGAGACCAGAATCGGCGCAATGATGCGCAGTTGAAAACGCGTGGCCGGGTCGAGGAACGTCATGGTCACAATCAGCGCCGCGAAATAGCCGAAGATATACAAACCATTGAGAAAAGAAATCGTTTCGGGCGGAGGCGTTTGCGCGGGACGAAAGAAGCGGCGCAGGCCAATGCTCACAACCCAGACGAACAATCCCAACGCGAGCAGGACGATGATCGCTTCAAAGAGTCCCTTCACTTTGAGGAGACTCAACTGCCAATCTCCCACCGGAACGAGAAAGCTCGAAAAGGTGCGCACGCCTGTACGCGCGTTATCGAATGTGATCGGATGCCAGCTCAGCGCGCGATTGGTCAACGCGCCGCCTTCGAGTTTATTACGAATTGCCCAGCCGAGAATCCAAGGCAGTACGCCAAGCAAGATCCATGCGGAACCGATCAACCGCTCCCGCCAGGTAGTGTGCAGAACAAACAAGGCCGCCACGCAAGTCGCCAGCAAGGCCAGCGCGGCATAACGCGTGAGATACGCGAGGCCGATCACACAACCGATTCCGATCAGTAAAAAGGGATTCGCTTTTTGGCCGGACAAAAACCTTCGATAATAAACATCGAACAGCAGAAACGCGGCGAGCGTGAAGAAAATATACAGCGGCTCGCTCATGGCATTGGAATGAACGCTCAACAATGTTGCTGTGAGCAGGAACAGCGCCGCCGTCAAAAGCCCGATCAGGCGCGCTTTGGTCATCCGCAGGGCGAGCCAGCCGATGAGAAAGATATTCATGCCGTATAGCGACACATTGAGCAGGCGCGCGCCGCGCAACGGGTCGAGGCCGGTCAGCAGGCCGATCAATGCCAGCGCGCCCGAAAAGCCCGGCGGGAAATGAGTCACTACGCCGGCGCTCACGATCCAGATCTCGCGGTAGCCTTGCCCGCTTAAAAGACTGCGCGCGCCGGCGATGTAGGCAATCGAGTCGTCGTTGAGGCCAAGTCCTTGCGGCGTGCTGTAAAGCAATAACCAAACTCCCGCCGCGGCGGTCAAAGCCAGGGCGGCGAAAAAGACCCAGGTCTGGCGCGGCAGGCGGGAGGCGGGGAATGAAGCGTTCACGCGGAACTAACTGCTTTGCTTTTCGAGGAATCCCTGATCGAGCAAATAGGAAAGAATGAGCCGCGCGTTTTCTTCCGGCGAAGAACCATAGCCTTTGAGCGTGATCTCGGGATCGATCGGCGGTTCATATGGATCGTCCACCCCGGTGAAGCCCATCGGACGTCCGTCGGCCATGGCCTGGCGCGCTTTGGCATACAGGCCCTTCACATCGCGTTCCTCGCAAATTTCAACCGGCGTATCCATGTAAACCATGATGAAGTTTTCGCCCACGAATTTGCGGGCTTCTTCGCGCGCGGCTCGGTACGGACTGATGGCCGCGCAGACGACCGCGCCGCCGTGACGGGAGATCTCACCGGCCACAAAACCGATGCGCAAAATATTGGTATCGCGGTCTTCCTTGCTGAAGCCGAGTCCCTTGGAAAGATGCGTGCGCACCACGTCGCCATCCAACACAGTGGCCTGGCGGCCGTATTGCAATAGAAGCTCGGTCAATACCTGCGTGGTGGCGCTCTTGCCGGAGCCGCTCAAGCCGGTAAACCACAGACAAAAACCCTGCTTATGACGCGGCGGATACATCTGCCGTAAAATTTCAGCCGTCTCGGGGCGGGTGAACCATTCGGGCAGTAACTTTCCCTTGGCGAGATAATCGTCGCGCACCTGAGTGCCGGAGATGTTCAGCGTCTTCGCGCCCTTCGGCACATCCTTCTCCTCTACATAGCGCTGTTCATCGGGAAGATAAACGAGCATTTCGAACGGAATCATCTTGACTCCCAATTCGGATTCGTATTTCTTCATGTTCTCCTGCGCGTCATACGGACCGTAGAACGGCTTGCCCGTGGAATCTTTTCCCGGCCCCGCATGGTCGCGTCCCACCACGAAATGATTCGCGCCGTGATTACGCCGAATAATGGCGTGCAGTAACACCTCTTTCGGGCCGGCCATGCGCATGGCCAGCGGAAGTAGGCTGAGGATAGTGCTGTTCTTATCGTAATAATTTTCCACCAGGGCCTTATAAATACGGACGCGCGTGTAGTGATCCACATCGCCCGGTTTGGTCATGCCAACGGTGGGATGGATCAACAGCGAGCCTTTGACCCTGGCCGCGGCGCGCTTGGTCAGTTCTTCGTGAATACGATGTAAAGGATTGCGCGTCTGAAAAGCCACTACGTTATCCTGTCCCATTTTTTCCAGTTCGGCGCGCACCTCTGCGGGCGTGCGGCGCAGTTCGACGAAATCGTAGTATTTCGGCAGGTTGAGCACTTTGAGCGGGCCGCTGATGCAAACCTTGTTCCAGCGCGTCATCTCCGAAACCATTGGGTGTTTGGAATCGGTCGAGCCATAAGCCAGGGCCGCTTCCTTGTCCGCGTCCCAGTGATAGACTTCGTCAAGGGTCATGATGGCGATCGTGTCGTTGTTCGCGTTGCGCAGAACAATGTCCTCGCCGACAGTCGGCAGTTCTTTTGGATCAGCTGTCAGGGTGATGGGAAGCGGCCAGAAAGTCCCGTTCGCGAGGCGCATTTCGTGCAGGACGCGCTCATAATCCGCCTTACCCATAAAGGTGGTAAGAGGCGAGAATCCGCCGGTGGCCAATAATTCCAAATCACAAAGATTGCGCATGGTGATCTTGATCGAAGGCAGTTGGGCGGCGCGCGCCAGAAGTTCTTCGCGTTCCTTGCCGGTTACGACCAAGTTAACCAGTGTGCCCCCGTACGGGGCGATCAGTTTTGCTTTAGGCATAAAATACTCCCATGAAGAATTTTCTCCGGAAATGATCCGAATTTGACACGTTTTTTCAAACGCGAGGCAGAATTATACTCCAAAATTCACCTGCTGAATTTTGGAAAACCCTCCGTCTTTTCTCTTATTTGCAGAAAAGTTGATTTATTTCAGCTTGTGTAGTTTCATCGAGTTGCATTGATTCTAATATTCGGCATGCCTGCCGGGCCGCATTCGGGTCAGCGGACATCTTAGAAGCAATTTGTTTCAGTCGAGAGAGATTCCCCGAATAAGCATACGCCTGAACAAATGGCATCCACTCAACCTGGTCGTGTGCAAAATAGCCTTGATGCAAAGCCATCTCGCCCAAACTGGAGACCTGCTCCCAATCTCCAACCTGGCGCGCATACGACGCTTTTTGATAGTAAAAACACCAGTTATGCTCCGGCTCTTTTCCAAAAACAACCGCCGGCGGAGTGTGGAATGAATCATCCAACATAATTTGGTCCGCTTCAGAGTAAGGCGCAAGTTCTTTCACCCGTTCATCTTCAAAGGAGGATAGTTCAATCTGGCGCAAATCGATCACCTGCACACAGGATTTGGCTGTTGGCTGGGTAAGAATTAAGATATCCCGATAATTGGGATAGGTGCGAATATTCCTTCGTTTCGAATATACCTGCCCCTCTTTTGAAAGAACGTTATTAACTGTATCTTCGCTTAAAAGCGCGGCATAAAGGGCAGGTTGCGCGTATTTTTCATTGACCGATGCAGGATAGTAGATTAAATTCGCGGGCCCCCAGGTAAAATAATCTTCTTCGGCCGTAACGGAATAATGTGTAATTAGCGTCACACCCTTATCGAATTGCGGAATCCGCCAGCTCACCTGCCACCAAAAGTTATCAGTGGCCCGCGTGTTGGATTCCTTTATAAATCCATTGGCGCAGTGAGTTAATACGGAAATGCCAATCAGTATCGATAAAAAAATATTTCTGGGGCTAACCGGCAGGTAAGCCAGCCCCGCCTGCCACAACAACACAACCCCAATGGACGGAGCAAGGGTATACCTGGAAAAATTCTTGAAATCTACGCCGCGGCCAACCAGAATAACGGGCAGTAATCCAAAAATCACCATTACACTTCCAAGCCAAATGGCTTCAAGTCTCCAATCGGCCCCGGTTTTTGCTTCTTCAGCGGCCTCGCTGTCTTTGAGGATAAACCAAGCCGCAAATAAAACGATAACCAACATTAGAGCGCTTATTAGCCATTGCTGTATTGTCATTATGCTCGACAATCTTTGCAAAGGTTGAAAATAAGCCCCGAAAATCGTCTCGTTTATATCTTTAAGTAAAGTAACCGACCACCTTGACAAGAAATCAAATGGGGCAGATAAAAAGCCGCCCAGCTTAAAGTTTATGTCGGTCGCGCCCCGCTCGCTTTCAAAAAAGAAAAAGCGCCAAACGAGAAAAGGCACAGCAGTTAGACCGGAATAAAGCCCCCAACGAAGCGATTTTTTCAATCGCACAAGACCGGCTTTTTCGCCGCGAAAAATAAGCATGACAAGAACGGCGATTTTGAGGGCTTCTATTCCAATAAAATATTCGACCAGGCCCAGGTAAAGAGTCGTAACAAGCGTTGTAAGCACAAACAAAAATATCAGTGGGCCAATTTTTTTATTTCGATAGGCAATAATAATTAATGCCAGGGAAAGCATCATCAAAGCGAGACTTACCATCTGGGATTGATAATCAATACCATTGAACTGGGAGAGAAAGCCCGGATAGATTGCATAAAGCAGTGCACTCAACCACGCAACTTTCTTTTGATCTTTCCACAAAGTCGATAAGCACCAATACAAGATCAATGCGCTTAGAATTCGAAAAACCAATGCACTTAAATTATAAAGAGCAGGATTGTTCCCAAACAAAAGATAAGCGGGCGTCATAATCCAAGCGCGCATGGGACGGTCGACAATGAAAATATCCTTGAAGATGCCCGCTCCACGCGCCCCGGCCGCATACATGAGATACCAATCGTCGTTGAAATAACTCATTTGTGGAATAAAGACCAGGTAAACAATTCCCACAGCAAAGATCAAAATAAAAGATTTCGATCCGAAAATATTCTTTATCGATTGCATGGACTATTCCTTACACGGAAATAACTTGATGCGTTCGATTTGATTCATGCACGGCCGCAATGATTTTCATTGTCCGAATCCCGTCTTCCAAAGTGCAGGATGGCTCAGAGTTGCCGCGCGCGACGGCAATGAAATGTCTCATCTCATCCATGAACATGACGTTGCGTTCGAACCCAGGGACAGGCTGGTACACATCCCAATCCTTTTTCTCACTTCGATAAATCCGCGTCGCGCCATCGGACAGATTCCACTGCAACGAGCCTTTCGTGCCGATCACTTCAAAATGATGCGCGGGCGGTTGTTGGTTGTAATCGAGATAGATGCTCCCCAATGCGCCGCTTACAAAACGCAGACCGATCTTCGCGGTGTCTTCCACGTCCACTTCAAGGTCGCTGAGTTTGGCGGTGAAGCCGAAAACAGATTCGACTCTTTCCCCTGTCAGCCACGGCAGATAATCCAACGAGTGACATTGAGTCGACACCACTCCCCCGCCCATGTCGGCGCGCGCCGCGTAGCCCTGACGATAATCCTCCCACGGATGCCACGCGGGAAGATATTCGCCGAAATGCACATCGGCAGAAATGATTCGCCCAATTTCGCCGTTTGCGATCAATTGCCTTGTTTTCAACAAATTTGGATGAAATCGAAATTGAAAAGCGGTCAAAACTTTCGCCCCACTTTTTTTGACGGCGGAGCTTAGTTCATCCACACGTTCCATCGAATGAGAGATCGGCTTTTCAAGCAGAATGGCGCATCCTGTTTGCGCGGCAGGGATGGCAACATCCAGATGAAACGACGTGGGATTCGATACGATGACCGCATCGGGCTTGTGTTTTTCGAGCGCGAGTTGCAAGTCGGTTTCCTGAGGAAAGCCTGCGAGGTCTTCCTCGGGCATGGTCGCTTTGCGCGTGCGAAATAGGACAATATCCTTTTCGCCCAACGCGATCAAATTTCGCATGTGGCGGCGACCGATGGAACCGAGACCAGCGATGAGGAATTTCACGCTAATCCCTTTTGGTATGTCAATTGTTTGTTAACCCACTCAAAACCGAGTCCGCGATAAATCTCAATCGTTGCATCATCATCACCCCAATACTCAAGCGTGATCGGGCGCACGCCTTTTTCTCTCAACCAGTTCATTACAGCTAGGGCGAAGAATCGTTGAAAACCGCGACCGCGATACTCCTTTATCAAACCCGGAGCATCCAACAGATCGGAAACATCTCCTGCTTTTGTTTTGCCCTGCGATTTTGCAGAGCAAATTCCGATTAGGGATTCGTTTTCATCAAAAAGCAGGTGAATGCCTTCCTCACCGTAATACTTTATAAAACGATCTGCGCTAATGACATTTTGGTGGTGTCCTACCATGTCTTTATAGCATTGGTTCAACGCCTCAACGACAACAGCAGGATTTGATTTCTCTACTTCGGGAAATCGTCGAATACTATAACCTGACGGAACTTCTACTGGAAGAAGATGGTTCGCAGGCGCAACCATTATTCCCGACGAGCCAGCCACTGCAAACTCATGATGGTTGAGAAAGTGATTAGAAGCCGTATTCCGAGCATTTGCATACGCATATACTGTTTTAGACTCAGCTTGTCGAGCACGCGACAATGTCAACGCAAGCAATGTACTCCCAAGTCCCTTTCTTCGGTAGGCTGGATGCACCACAAGATGAACCGTGGATGGATTATCAGATCTGGGCAGGACTTGACCATAACCGACAAATTTCCCATTTACTTCTGCCATCCAAGCGTTCTGCCCGGCATCAAAATTGGGCCACTCTAACATGCCACGCAGATATTCCTCTGACGTATCTTCTCCATCGCGGTCCACCGTCTCGATCTCGGTCAACATTTTCGAGAGCGAAACCAAATCTTTTTCAGGGTTGTAATGGCGTATTGCAAATTCAGACATGGTTCACCAACTCAAATCCTTCTCATACTTCCACTTCATCAACATCCCACCCGCGACCTCTTTGAAAACAGATTTATCCTTTGCGGAAAATAATCTCTGCCAGTTGCCCGCCTGTCCCTTCGGGAGAAAGGACGCGATTCCTTCGTCCCGTTTTGCCTGCCACTCTTCGTCGGGGTTAGACGCCATTTCGGCTTGAATCTTCTTCTCCAGCGATTTGTTGACTGTCTTCACGCCAAGAAATTTCCACAGACGAGACATTTCGTTAAACGGGTTATCTAGCAAATCTTCATAACGCAGGCTGAAATAATTTTCACCGAAGAGGCGGCGGGCCTCGTCTTCGGTCTCGGTCAAGTTGGTGACCCAGCCCTGCGCGGCGCGGCGGATGAACGACTCGGTGAAGATCGAACGGCGGCCGTCGCTGAACGAAGCAGGATCAGTCCGAAGGTCCGCAATGATGCGTTTGTCCTCCGCAGATAAAAATTTGGACTCCTCCACAAAATTCCGAAAGCGTTCCGAGATCAACACATCGCGCCCATCGCGGACGATGTAAACGAGTTTTGCGTCGGGGTAGATTGCGTGCATGTCGCGCACCACCGCGCCATGAATCGTGGACGAGGGACTCTTGTCGCCGACGATGCGTTTACCCTCGCGCGCCGCGTCGCGCTCCATGATGAAGTCCGCTGTGGCGCGCAGGACGAGCGGAGAAAGATCGCGCCCATGATTCCAGCGATTCGATTTGCGCGTCAGCCATTCTTCGATTTCGGGCGAATCCACCAGCGATTTCAACAACGGCTTGCGCGTGAAAAAGTGCGCCTGATAATTGCAATGCACTTCAGGATGCAAACGCGCGAGGCGCATGAGGAGCGTTGTGCCGGAGCGCGCGTGACCGAGAATGAAAAATTTTTCGCGCGGAAAGAATTGTTTGACTTCGTCCACTTCCTCGCGCATGATGGCAGGGATGGCGTTGCGGCTTTTCTTTTTCGTTTCGCCTTTGAGTAAAACGCGCGCGGCGGATTTAATTCGAGTAAACACGGTTTATCTCTTCCAATTCAACATGATCAAACCAATCAGGCACACAAGAATCCCGGCGATGTTCACCCATGAAATTTCATCTTTGAAAATAAAGATCGCCACAGGGACCAAAATCAGCGAAGCGATCACGTTGGTCAGCACCGCGGCAATACCGAGATTCCAGCCCGCGCGGTAAACAAGCAAAAATCCAAATTCGATGCCGACAACAGCGATGGCGAGCACAATACTGGCCCAATTGAGTTGTTTGAATTCGTAAGCCAGCCCGCGAGGCAGGGGGTTGAAGAATAAGGTCAGTAAAACGATGCCGAACGCGACTGCGTAGGTGACAAGCAGGGACGCGCTGAAGTTGACGTTGGACGGCGTACTTTTCGCGACGAAGTGATACAGCGCGCTGGAGCAGATGGTGAGGATGATGGAAAAATAAAGCAGGAACATGGGGCGGCCTGAAGTCATTTTCTCTCGCAAGATTCGATATATAATACCATTTATGATTCTCTGTTTCCCAACTCAAGAAAGGAGTTTGTCATGTCCGTTGCACGCGTAACTGAGATCAAATCCTCGTCCACCAAAAGTTTCGATGATGCCGTCAAAGAGGGCGTGTCGCGCGCCGCCAAAACGTTGAAGAACATCAAGTCTGCCTGGGTGGAAAACCAGGAGGTCATCGTTGATGACGGCAAGGTCACGGAATATCGCGTTCAACTGAAGGTCACTTTCATTTTGGAAGACTGAGCGCCGCATCCCGAACTTCAACCACGAAGCGTCCGAAAGGGCGCTTTATTATTTTCGGCTTTCGCAAAGTTTTCCAATATTGGCAGACCATCATTTTCGAGCGAAAGAAATGGATATTGCGCGAATCCGTTGATCAGTCCGCAGCGATCGTTTCCGCGCCGATCGTCACCGAGATGAGCCCGTTCGCGTCCACACACATTGCGTTGCTTGACCTCGCAATAGAGGGGACTTTCCCGGTAACCCATGCATACCCCCAATAACAACCGGCCAGCACTGTTACTGTGGGTGCGTCGTAAATACTCAATGCAAAACTATAAATTCCACATTCGCCCTGAGAGTTGGCCTTGTACATGCCGAATGAAAGATTGACCTGGCCCTTGGATTTGTTGACAAAGCGCACTTGAGCAGTATCGCCTTTCGGTTTGGCAGGCGGAACACCGTCGCACGGATCCTGCGAAGCGGTGGTCGGGAGCGCGACAGTCGCGGCAACGGGAGCCAGCGTCGGCGGAGGAGGCAGCGTGGGAAGCGGCAGTGGCGTATTGGTCGGCGGGATGGCTGTCGCCGTGGCAGTCGGAAGCGCGGCCTGCGTCGCCGCCAGTTGAGTGTAAGCCACACTCAGCGCGGTTCCCGCCACCTCGGTCACGCTAAGAGTCGGCGTGGCCGCCGGTCCACAAGCGGACATGAGCAGAATCAGGCAGGCAACAAGTAGGTATAAAAGTTTTTTGTTCATAAATACTCCAAGTGTCAGTTTTACCACAGAGCGTCTTTCCCCGCGCCTACTTTCCCAGCACTTTCAAAATGAACTCTGCCGTGTGTTTGCCTGACGTTCCGTCGGTAAATGTAATTTCATCCTCGACGAATTTCCGCCTCTCTTCCGCGTCGACGGTTGGTTCCGCCAAGTAGAGATTTAACGCGTCCCGAAGCTGACTCTCGTTTTCGGCAACCCGTCCAGCCTTCGCATCTCTGAAGCGTTTATGCGTGGGCCAATCGCCGATTTCTTTCAGCGACAACGAAAATTTATTTTTCTTGTTCCACCCGCCAAGGGTATCAATCGTCGCGGCGATCATCGGCGTATCGTGGACGGCGGTTTCGACCAGCATCGTCGAGTAGACCGTCACCACCACATCCGAGTACGCCATCATTGACGATTTCTCGTCCATGTCTTCGCCGCCGTAGTAGCCGAGCGATCCGCCCAACGCCACAGGCTGGACAACGTGCACGTGCGGATATTTCTTCTCCAAGTCAAACACGCGGGCGCGTTCTTCGGCGAAGATCTTCGGCTTGTCTTGAAAATGACTCGGGTGCAAACGAATCAACAACTGCGAAGGCTCTACCAACGAATCGGATGAAACTAATTTTGCCAACGCTTCGATATTCGGATAGTTCGGCGCAAAATGGACAAAACTGCTGGCGTACGAAATCAACTTGCGGTTGGGGTCAAGTTTATGTAATTTGAAATATTCGTCGCGCGGCATGAGCCATTGCTTACGGAAATATCCGTCATACGATGGGATGCCACCGATGTTTACGTTTTCTGGATTCCAATCCGAGCCGTAGACCAGTTCATCCTTTTGCAGTTGTGACCAGCACGTCGCCCATTGCACATCTGCGCCTGAGACGTTGTATGACGACGAATTGTCCCAGCCGACGATTACGGTCATGTTTGGGATTCCGCGTTTGGCGGATTCGCGCAGGAGGTAACGATCCATTCTCCAGCCTGGAGTCGAAGCGATAACTAAATCAGGTTTATATTTATCAAAGAGATCAGTGTAAATATTTGTCGTGAAGCGATTCTGAAGTTTTACAAGGAGTTTTCTCGCCCATGAAAAATTTCGCAACAGGAGAATCATCAGCGCGGACGGAATCCAAATCCCCAAACGGAACTTCCAGCCATTCTCTGCCCACACCTCCCAGATGTGACTGTCCATGGCTTCGGTGTTGATTCGGCGCGATCCGCCGACGCGGCGCAAATAGGCGAGGAGCCATTGCAGGCGAGGTTGGATTTTTTTGGCGTAGTCGTTTGCCTGTTGGAGGCGTAAGCCTTCGAAGGTGAGTTGCGGGTTTCGATACGCGCCTTCGGCGCTACTCAACCCTCCTGCGCTAAAGCGTTCGGAGATTTTTTCCTTGGTTTCATCATCGGTTAATAGAATCACTTCAACACCCGCGTTGAGCAGGGTCGGGACGAGGTCGCTTTGCAGGAAATAGATGATCGCCATGCCGTGGTCGGCGGAGATGAAGATTCGTTTCATGTGCGATGAATTTTACCCTACCCCCAAGCCTGCCTAATTTTACAAAGGATGCTTACAGCGTCCTAGCCGACTGAAAGTCGGCTTTGTAGGCGTAGCGCTGAATTCTTTCTCGAATTAATCTAAATGTCACTGGATTCTTCGCGCGGTTGCACCGTGTACTCAAGCCATACAATGCCACTGGGAAATACTCGATGAGAAGTGAGTGCAAGCATCTGTTGGATCGCGGGAGTCTGGAGCAGAGGAACGCCTCCGCCCAGGAGAACGGGGATAATCGCCGGCTCTACGGTATCCACGCAACCCAGGGCCAGCAAACTTTGAAAGAGTTTGCCGCCGCCAAATAGCCAGATGTCCTTTCCAGGAAGCGAGCGCATCTGCTTGAGCCTCATTTGGGCATTGTCCGAAACGATAGTTACCTGAGGATGATCTTCCTGCCGAAGGGTACGAGAAAAAACAAAAACAGTCTTGCCCCAGAATCCGTCTGCATCCTTCGCCAATTCCTCATAGGTAGTACGCCCCATGAGAAGAGTATCGAATTGATCGAACAAAGCGCCGAAATCTATTTCAGGCTCTTTGACGATCCAGCCGGTTGTGCGTGCGGCATCGGCAATGTATCCATCCAAACTACATGCAACCTGATATCTGATTCTTCGCATAAAACCTCCAAAGATAACATAGCGGCGTCTAACCTGCCTGCGTCCTGTGCCATTCAACTGGATCACCAGACCCAAAATCTTCAATGCCAAAGTGTTCAAACGCTTCGATGACCGCAGTCCGGCGATATGCGGAAAAGTTAATGACATGAGCGATCATGCCGATGTATGTGAAGGTCTCAGGCGGTTCACAGACCATGTCCATAAAACTGGAGGACCACAAGTTTTCGTCGCGGACTTTGCGAGCCAACGCAGCGAACTCTCCAAACGACGCGTCCAGACGCTTCAACATCCCTTTGACGGATTTATCAGGATTCTCCACTTCCTTGCGGCCATGAACAGAATCCATCCAGCGTTCTTTCGTGAAGACGAGGCGATTGAGCATCTCTCGCAGGGTCTTCTCGCCGCCGAGATACGCTAAAGGGTTGCCAATGCCTTCAAGCGGCTCATCAAGCTGAACGTCCGAAAGAGACTCGGCTTTTTCCAGAAAACGGCGCGTCAGCCACATATCGTGCTGAACCAAAATGTCGGTAAGATCCATGGTGTCTCCTTTTTCCATCTGCCGCGTGATGCGAATCACCGCTCCCACGACGGGGTCATAGTGAATATCGTTTGGAGTTTGAAAGAACCAACTCACAGGACGAGCCCGCCGAAAGTGACTCGGCGAGACTCCCGCGGCTTTACGAAACGCGCGCGAGAAACCTTCCAACGAATCAAAGCCCGACTCGAAGGCAAGTTCTGTCACCGAGCGATCATCTTGCAGGAGATGATACGCGGCGCGCTCAAGCCTCAGCCTGCGCTGACAACTGCCCGGCGACTCGCCGGTTATCTGGCGAAACTTTCGCTGGAAGTGAAAGCGGCTGTAATGCGCGTCTTTGGCAAGCGCATCTCCATCCGCTGAGCCATCCAGATTCGCCCCAAGCAGATCGGTCAGTTCATCAGTTTTAGAATCGTTCTTCATCTCGATAGATGTATTGTACGCAGAATGGAAAAATTGACTTGACTAAAATTGCCCTTTCCCTCCATGGTTTTTCAATAAAGGCGGTGCGAGACTCACTTCGGCGGGCTGATCCCGTCACGAATAATACCAACTGAAGATCTTGTTATACAGGTGGTTTCGATACGACGACAAAGAGCATGTCGCCTACTCAACCACCGAGTTTACCATTTACAAATATATACCGTTGGTTGAGTAGGGCTGAGCACCATAGTTGCAAAACGGAGTGCAAGTGTCACCTGCCGGACAGGAACCGTTCGTACAGACGTCCCCACAGGTTCCAGAACTACAATCTGGAAGCACGGGCATGGTGGGGGATAAATCCGGCAGTGTCGGATATACCTGTGCAAACACGTTAGAGGGGAATGAAAAAAACACACAAAGTCCTAATACAGCAACAACATGCTTCATTAAGTAAACTGTATCAGAACTCGAATTCCAACACAATCAAATCCAAAATTCTGTACGTAATATTAAATCAAGCTTGCTTTTTTGACTAGCGTTGAATTATTAAGACTGGAAGAATATCATTTTGAATTTCATCAGGCAAAAATGCTTTATCAGGATAAGGATCATCTACGAAACCGAGTTCACGGTTTGGTTTATCAGAAGACAAGGATTGCAATGCTTGATCTATCCAGTATTTAAAAGTAAATCCTGGTGTATTTGGGTTATCTAAATTTTCAGGATTATTTCCAGACTGTTTCAATAATTTCTCAAGTAACGGTTGATGGACGGGTATGGTATTTAATATTCCGTAATTGTTAAAGAAATCGCCGTTGGTGGCAACCACAAATACTACCTGGCGGTTATCTTCACCGTTCATCCATCGTGCAAGGTCGGGACGGATATCCTTGGTCACTCCGCCCAGCGACGGATCAACGAGCTCAGGACCGATCGCCCCCTTCATAATCTTCCATTCGTCCCCGTGCGGATTGCTCTGATCAACGGGATCAAGCACTTTGAATCCGGCATATTCAAAGTTTGTCCCATCCACCGTCGTATAAAAATATGCGGGAAGCAGTTGAATGCCCGATTCTTTGGCATAATCAATGTCTTTGTCCGAAGCGGAACGGGAACGAAGATAGGCTACTTTTGCATCCGTCGGGCCGCCCGAATAGTAGAAAAGCAGGGATAAGCCCGGCGTTTTTGTCCAGCGGTCAAGCGCCGCCTGAGAGAATGGCTCCGGGAATTCGGCGCGGAGTATGCGGGTGACGACTTCCGGCTTGCCAGCATCGGTGTAGACGGGTTTGGTGATGTCGCCGCTTATCGGCACATCAAACCATGCCTTGTACTCCGGAATCCAATAGAGATCAGTACCGGTTATGGTGGGAGTGTCATCGTACTTATCTTTAAGCACTGCCTTTTGGGTAAGTTTAGACGGGTCAATCTCCATCTTTTGGGTCGCCACAGTACCGTCGGCGTTGGCGACATTTACCATGACGCTGAACTTTCCGCCGGCTTCGGCAGTGATAGATTGCTCAAGTCCCGTATGCTTCTTGAGCGCGGCGGCAAGGTCCGGAGAAAGATTTAAGGAATCGACGATAGACTTGGGAGGTTCGGGCGTCTCCGTTGGCTCCGGCGTCTCAGTTGGAGTCGGAATCAAGGTTGGAGTGGGAGGCAGAGTCGCGGTGGGCGATGGAACGAGGGGCGCGCAGGCGGCTAGAGTCAGCGCGATGGCGAGGAGAGCAAGGGCAATTTTATTTTTCATTTTCTGGAGCCTGAGCTTTATTTTTCTTTGCAATCTTCGCGTTCTTGGCGGTTATTAACTTATGAATAATACCAACTGAAAATCTTGTTATACAGGTGGTTTCGATATGGCGACGGAAGAACACGTCGCCTACTCAACCACCGAGTTTACCATTTACAAATATATACCGTTGGTTGAGTAGGGCTGAGCACATTTTGCGAAGCCCGTATCGAAACCAACAAGTAAATAAAACTCTTTCTATTACCTGATAATTTTGGTTGTTTGCACTCAATCACCGAGTTCTTCATTTTCCAAATTCACTTTATCAATTTTACTTCTATCAAAAACCTTTTTCGCAAGCGCGGGTAATAATGTGGGCTCGCCGTTTATCAATGCTTCGCGCTTTGCCCGCCGCCAGCCTTGCACTTGTTTTTCCCTGTAAAAGGCTTCATCAACTCGGTCGTATTCTTCACAATAAACAAGTTTTACAGGCAACCGCTTCGATGTGTAGTTCGAACCCGTCCCTTCTTGATGTTGTAACATGCGAATCTTCAAATTCTTTGTTGAGCCGACATAATATGAATTATCACAACATTCAAGAATATACATCCATGCCATATAAAATCTTGTCCCTTAGGGTGGTTGAGTACGAAGGTATCGAAATCACACTTCTCAATTTCAAGTTTACTCTTAATAGGTGGTTTCGATACGGGACGGACAAGCACCGTCCCTACTCAACCACCGAGCTGTTCTTTACGAATAATACCAACCGAAAATCTTGTTATACATTAGCCGTACGCTTTTCTACGGCTTTCGCAATATCAAATGATACCCAATTGCGGCAGGGTTTTTCGCCACATCTGGCGATTTTACATAACCATTTCCAGTTAGCGGTTTTAGTAAAGAAACCAACGTTTCTATTAAAATTAAAATGCCGCGCCCGAACCAGCGCGGAAAGCGAGGGAGTTTCGGCAAAACCCAAAAACGCAAGTTGCGCGTGCTTTCTCCCACGAAAAAAATTGGGTCATAATATCCTTCAAGCAGTTCAATTTGAAAGCCATGTTGTTTGGCGAGGTCAGTCAAGGTGTAGTGTGTGTAACGATAAAAATCAAACGGAGCCTGATGTACTTTAATCATAAAAGGCACGGCGATTACCAATGAACCGCCAGGTTTAAGTAAATAATATAACGCGTCCAACAACTCATGAAAACGATAGACGTGCTCCAACACGTTCATCAAAACAAGCATATCGAAAGCATTTTCATTGAATGGAACGCACTGAGCAAGATCGCATGCCAGGTCAACTTCAGGGTAGGGAACAATATCCACAGACAGATATTTCCTTCCCGCGAAAATCCCTGCAAAATCTCCGTGCCCTGCGCCGACATCCAAAATCAACGCCTCTTTATTCAGGCCCCGAACCTGTTCCTGTAAAAACTTCCAGTTGGCTTGTCTCCACGGGGTGCCTTGATCGGGTCCGCGTTCGATTTTCTCGTACACGTGCGCGGCCTTCGGCATGGAGGTGAAAACAGGCTTGCCTTCGTAAACTGGAACTTCATAGCCGTCCACGCCGCAACGCCAGAGGGATTCTTCTTTAATGCCGAAAGGCTGTTTGCATTTGGGACAAACGATAAGGGATTCGAGGAGTGAGTTCATTTGTAATAAATTTTGAAGATGAAGTTATATAAGGCGAGTAAGAACTTCTTGAGCAGTGGGAATTCCCACAAACTTCCGGAGCGCTTCCCCTGCCCGGGTGCGGAAGCAGTTTGAAGATGCGCGGGAAGCGTGTTACTCATATTTTGCGCGTATCGTTCGGCTGGCATCAATCTCAAATAACCGGCCGCGTCCATGCGCTCATCCAATTGACGGACCTGTCCCATCGGCTTATCCATGTCGAAAGGCAGAAATTGCGTGATGATGGATTTGCGGGTGGTGAACTGCCAGTGACTCGCGCCGAGGAACACAGAAAGATTCTTGTAAGTAATGCGATAATCGGTGGTCTCGCTGTAGATTTTTTTTAATTCTTCATCGGAAAAGCCGAGCGTTGTGGAAAATTCGTAAAACCACTCATAAGGCAGTAGATCACCTTGTTCGAGTTGCGCGTGTTCCTTTGCCCAGCGAATAGATGCCTGTAAATATTCTTCTGGCGTGCGAAACGGACGCGCGGTCACCATTCCAACGTTCGGAAAAGTTTCGAGAATCTCCACAGAACGCGAGAGCCACTTCGGGGAAAATAAAACGTCGCTGTCGGTGTAAGCGACGATCTCGCCAGGCGCGCCTGCCAGCATCACATTCCATGCGCCGCCCTTGCCCATGTTCTTCTCGGAGAGAATCAAATATTGGATTCGCCCCTCTTCTTTTTCTTTCACAAGGAAGTCGCGCACTTCAGCGCACGAGCCGTTGTCGAAGACCATCAAATCAAATGGCAGACCCGCGTCCTTACGCATGGACTCCAGACACACTTTCAGCACATCGAGAGTCTCGGCGTAGAATCCGCTTAGGAAGGGGATGTAGTTCAACAGCGCGACCGTGATCCGCTCGGGCTTGGCAACATCTTTGACGAACTTGGCAGGGTTTTGACCTTTACGCATCTAACCTCATATTTTGGTGGTTGAGTAGGGTTGAGCGGTAGCGAGACCCGTATCGAAACCACCAGTTACAAAAATACATTTGCAACAAGAATTACTTTACTACCGCTGGTTTCGACTGCTTGCGCTCAACCAGCATGTTCATTTGAAAAACTTGTTGATTCTTTTTTGCCATCTTTTCGGTCGCACAACATTCTCGATCATATCCTCTGGCAAAAAGAAAAATATTGTTCGTAAAAATAATTCCAACTTACGATTGAATCTCAGTGACGTCATCTTCGGGCGGATAAGTGTACCATCCGCGAGTTGATGCGTCGCATCCAAGATCGTGTAGCGCACATTCGCCTGTCCGCCCGCGAGCCGAATATTCTCGTTCGTTTCAGGATGCTCATAATGCGGCTTGCCATCGGGCAGGTGCGAGTAATCGTGATTTTGATGCGCGATCATCACCGACGGCGTGCAATCGATCACCGCCCATTTTTCCGCGCGCGCTTTGTAAATCATCCAATTATCCCAGCCCGCGCGACCGATCGTGAAGTGTGGGATGTCTTGATAACAATTTTTGGGGAAGAGGAAAAAGTCGCTTCCTGCGGGACGGTGAAGCTGGTTCTGTTTCCTGACGCTTTCTCTCAGCCTCGACTCCCATCCCTCGGCAAAGTCCAGCGGCGACGTGATGTCATAATCCCAGCGTTGACTCAACAACACAAATTTGTCACGTTGTGGTCTCGACACCTGCACTTGCGTGCGGTGCAAGTGTACGGCGGCGGTCGAGTAAGACGAAGTCTGTATCGAGACCCCGCCGCCTACTCGACCACCGTATAGGACTGTGCGTGCCGCCTCGACAAAATCACTCATCAAAATCATATCCGCGTTGACGATGCACAGCAATTCACCATTTGAGTTTTCTCTGGCAATCTCGAACATGGACGAAATCAACGGCGTGCCGCTCTCGCTGACCTTTACATTTGGAAAATGTCTCACGCCGAGTTCTTTCGCCGCTTCGGCAAGTCCCGCCTCCTCGCCAAGCAAAATGACTTCGACATCGTGGAGTAAAGTCCATGACTTAATCGCGTTGCGCTGAATCATCGCAATGTGCGGATTCGTGAAAGGTTTGGGAGCAGAGAATAAAGTGATCAGTGGCATGAGTGAACAGTTATCAGTATGTCGTTGCGAGTCTTCGAGAAGCAATCCCCAATGCGGTGGTGGAGATTGCTTCGACCTGCGAAGCAAGTCTCGCAGTGACGGAGGTTATTTTTTGAGCGCTCGTTCATCAACATCCTTCAACGTCCTATGTTGCACGCCCGCGTTGATCTTCATCAGCTCGGGCTTGTCGTGAACCAGATTCAAAACATCCTTCCACGAAAAATCATCGCGCCCGTTGAAATGAGCGTAAACCTGACGCATAAATTCCAAATCTTCGGGAGTATCCACCGTCCAGCGGTAATCGCCGAAATCGGTAAGGTGATTCAGCAATGCAATTCTAAACCCACGCGGGGAAACGCCAGTTTGTAGTTGACGATTGACGGTTGTTAGCTCAACACCTTCGTAAAGATACGGCATGGCATGTTCACGATGATGAGGTTCTTTGGCTTTTTTCCATGCTTGCTCTAATGCCTTGAAAGTACAGGCTTCAATATCCAGTCCAATCGGATACGTGCGATGATAGGGCGGCGGCAAGCGGTTACAAACAAAATCAAACGGTTTGCCATCCACTGATGACTGTTCACTGATAACTGTATTCACTACATCATCAATCAACTCAGGATCGATAACCGGGCAATCGGCAGTAATTCTTACAACCACATCTGCCTTTGCCTGTTTGGCGGCCTGATAATAACGATCCAGCACATCGTAGAGACTGCCGCGCGTAAATGGAATTCCGCTGAAGTCGCAGTATTCGGCAACGGGGTCGTCGGAGGGATCGGTTGTCGTGGCGAAAACTGTTTCGTTAACGGTGGCAGATCGCGAGGTCCGCGTGAAGACGCGTTGCAACATCGGCTGTCCGGCAATGTCAGCTAAAATCTTGCCGGGCAGGCGCGACGAACTCATCCGCCCTTGAATAATGACGACGACGCGCGGTTTCACAATTTTGGCTGGGACGTCTCTGAAGGAGGCGTTTCGGGCGCGGGTTTCTGCAATTCCGTAACTTTGGCTTTGTGCTGGTCCAATTCTTTTTCGAGGGCGCCGATGCGCTTCATGTGACCCGAGGCCGCGAGGGAATTTTTGATGGCCGATGGAGCCAGCACCAATAAGCCGATGACCACGCCAATGGCCAGCGTGATCAACAGCGCCAGAGAAAGCGAGCCGGTCACCCGCCAGGTCAGAAAGGAAATGCCGATGATCATCGTGTTTTGCAGTGCAAAGATCACAGCCAGGATCGCGATCAGCAGGGCCAGGATTAAATAGAATATTGCCATATTTCCTCCAATGGAAAAATCGTCTTACCGGAATTTTACTCTGTCTGCGCTTCGGATGGAACCGGCAGGGGAATCACAAATCCCTTTGCCCTGAATTTTTCAACATAATCGCGCACGGTTTGATAATCGAGACCAACCTGCTCGGCGATGTCGAAGATCGTGTGCTGACCTTCGAAGCGCATCATGATCTTTTCGATGGCGCGATTGAGCGCCCAGTTATCGCGCCAATCCACCCAGAGACCGTGACCGCTGAGAAACACGGGACCGCGGAACGTGCGCTTCGGAATGTAGTTGCTTGCATAAATGCGGATGATCTGCTCGGCAGTTTCAGCCGCGCCGATGAGCATATCTTCGTGAATGATGTCGAGATTGTCGTCGGTGGTGTGATATTCGTCGTAAGGGAAACGGTTGAGCGAGATGCACGGCACGTTGACGCCAGGTCCGTTGATGACGCGTTCGTCGTTGGCGGGAGCCGCCGCAAATTCTCGCGCCTCATGATCCGTATCTCGTAACACGTAACTCGTAACTCGATCTAAAAGATGATTACCTTGCCGCGTTCGATGAAACGCAATTTTATTTTGATTGCCCGTCATCTCCATGAAGATTCCACCGCGCAGATTCGGGATGAGCGACTCGTTGTGCGCGAGCCATGCGATCGTACCGATGGTCTCAGGTCCAAACCAAAAGCGGACGCTCATCGAGCCAGCGGGAAGCGGATTCTCCGCCAGCCGCCGCGCCAACTCGATCGCGCTGACCACACCCGCGCCGTCGTCGTTGGCTTGCATGGGATGACACGTATGCGCCTGCACAAGGAACTCGCCCGCTTCAGGATTCGCCCCGCCCTGCGGATGGATGACCACAGTTGCGACTTTGAATCCCTGCTTGGGGTCGGTGACGAATTCGGATTTGATCACCGCGTGATATTTTTTATCTCGCGGAAGCGCGTCAAATTGATTCTTCGGCAAACAGAATCCCCAATCGCGTTCGTAATATTTGAACACCCACGGAATCGTGTGCGGACGTTTCTCGTTGAAATACAAATGCGGCTGGAGTTCTTCAAATGATAAAACTTTATCAACAGGCAACGAATATGAAACAATATGAAGCGGATTGTCCTTGAAGTTCACGATGCGTTCGCCGTCTTCAGTTTCCAAATACGCCTCATGGACAATATATCGCTCAGGCACTTTCCACGTCCAGACGGGAGTCAGCGGCGCGTAGGTTTCGATAGTGTAGTTCGACGAATCGGGCATGTACGAACCGACAATCTCCAACGTTTTGTCGTGGTCGTCAGAGGCGAGGGTACGGTGCAGAGGAAAAAATTCCGCGAGGATGGATTTGAGGGATGTGTAGGGTTTCATATTATTTCACACGGTGGTTGAGTAGCGGTGCGAAGCGCCGCGTATCGAAACCAACAGGCAACAAGAGTTACTTTGCTTATTGGTGGTTTCGATACAGGACGGACGATCACCGTCCCTACTCAACCACCGATTTCACCTTTAACGATGGAGTTGTCTCTAATTTTACTTTTATCGAAAATCTTCTTCGCCAGCGCAGGCAACAGTTCTGGGCTTCCATTGATCAAGGCTTCACGCTTGCGACGAGTCCAGCCTTGAACTTGCTTCTCTCTGTAAAACGCATCGGAAACGCGATCATATTCTTCACAATAAACCAGAGTGACTGGCAATCGTCCAGATGTATATTTTGAGCCTTTACCACTTTGATGCTGTGAAAAGCGTAAGTCAAGATTCTTAGTTGACCCAACATAATATGAGTCATCAGAACATTGAAGAATATACATCCAAGCCATTTAAATCTCTTGTTTTCAAACGGTGGTTGAGTAGCCCCGAATGCTCTTTGAGGGGCGTATCGAAACCACACTATCGAATTTCATACCAACTTCAAATTTCAGGTTTACAGGTTACTGGTGGTTTCGATACGGCGACGGAAGCAAGAAGTTTTGCATAGACTCAAAGACTCCCGTCGCCTACTCAACCACCAAGTTTACTTCTTCTCAATGTAATACAACAAATGCGGATCGCGCCTCATCTCGCGCGCGGTGAACTCATACACTTCATTCACCTTCATCAACTTCACATCCGCCTCGCCAATCTTCGCAGACTGAATCACGCCAGCCTGCTCCATCAACGCGCCCATTGGGTCCACCTCGGTCACAACGCCTTTATCAATGTCGCGCACCAGCATCTCGAACGTGTCGGTGTACGTGTTGCCGTTCTCGTCGGTCACTTCGCCCGTGAACTGTTTCAAGAAACGATAATCCACACCCTCCATTTGTTCGATGTGATGAAAGAACGTCATGCTGTTCGTGTACGACAGCCCGATCACCATGATCTTCGCATCGAGATCGCGCAACTTACCAAATACCGAGTTCCGTTCATACGCGCTTTTATATCGCAGACTTCCCAGCGCCTCGGCGTGCTTCCCCAAAATCGCAAACGAATAAAACGGATGAAAGACCCGCTTCGCGCGCGGGTCGAGCCGCACCAGTTCCGTCAGCACGCCCATCTTCGATGGCGTCGTCCGCACATCCCACGCCGCGCCTTTGTTGAAATCAAAATTGAACGTCGGCATGATCAGCGTCCCCTCCGCGCCAAGCGCCGCCTCCAACGCGCGGATTACCGTCTGCGGTCCGCCGTCCACCTCGCCGAACGATTTGTACGAACTATGGACGAGCAGAGTATCGCCCTGCTCCACGCCCAGTCCGCGAAAGCCAGCAACGAGATCATCGTGAGTTAACATTGTCTTTCTTCCCAACAAGAATTTCTTTGCGGCCGCCAATTTACATATACAGGCCGCCGTTGACGTTGATCGCCTGTCCCGTAATGTAAGCCGATTGGGGCGAGGCCAGAAAGGTCACCGCGCGAGCGATCTCTTCGGGCAAACCCAAACGCTGAACCGGAATCCGCTTGACGATCCCATCCAGAACATCGGCAGGCATGGCGCGCACCATATCCGTATCGATGAATCCCGGGCAAACCGCATTGACCGTAATGCCGTTGCGCGCGCCCTCCTGAGCCAGCGACTTGGTGAAACCCAACAATCCGGCTTTCGACGCCGAATAATTCGTCTGGCCGAACCCGCCCGCCTGGCCGATGATCGAGCTGATACTGATGATGCGGCCATATTTGCGCGCCTTCATAGGCTCCCATACCGCTTTACTGCAATTGAACGCGCCCGTCAAGTTTGTATCGATCACCTCCTGCCATTGTTCGACGGCCAGCTTGGCAAGCGTCTTATCGCGGTTGATCCCCGCGCAATTGACCAGTACATCGACCTGCCCATGCGCGGCAATGATCTTCGTAAGGGCTTCTTGAATAGCCGCGTGATCGCTGACATCCACCTGAATCTTCTCAGCCTGAACGCCTTTCGCGCGCGCGGCCTGCACGGTCTCATCCGCCGCGGCATGATGTTCGAGATATACAATCGCCACATTCGCGCCGCGCCCCGCAAAATCCAACGTGATGGCATGACCAATTCCCCGCGAACCGCCTGTCACCACTACCCAGGCATTTTGAAATTCCTTTTCTTCCGGCATGCAAGCCCTCCTGAGATATTTTTACTTCTTCGATCCGGCGCTCTCCCCGGACTTTTTGGCCGGTTTCTGCGCCAAATTGGCAATCTGCTTCTGCTGGCGGCTCAACGACCAGTTGCGTTTGATCAGGCCCGGCAACATCAGGATCACACCCAGCAGAATACCGATCCCCACGGCGATCAACAGGAACAACCCGATCGCGCCGCTCACGGGATAACCAAACAGCGAAATATCCACCAACTGATTGTTCTGCAATGCGAAGAACACCGCGCCAATCGATACGAGAATTACGAAAATCAGCGAAAGAATCATAGGAGCCTCCTAAACCAACTTGACAACGATTTGATACGTTTGCAGCAAAATCGCCGCATTCTTCCTCCAATCGGCGCGGGCTTCAGCCGTCGCACGCGCCTGAGCGCCGATCTTATCCAGCGACTTGCGATTCTCGATGGCCCATATAATTTTGGCGGCCAGATCGTTCACATCGCCATCGCGGAAGAGCCAGCCATTCTCTCCGTCGGTCACCCATTCGCGGTTGGCCGGAATATCCGAAACCAACGCGGGCAGGCCGCAAGCCAGCGCCTCCATCAACGAGACCGACGACCCGTCCACGTGCGAAGGCGAGAGATACAAGTCAGCCATATGATACCAGTCCGGCAGGTCATTCTGCGAGACCTGTCCGCCGAAATAGACGCGCTCCAGCACGCCGCCGTCTTGCAGGATTTGACGAAGCGCCGCGCCCTGCGAACCTCCACCCAACAGAATCAAACCGACCTCGGGCCTGCTCGCCGCGACTTTGACATAAGCTTTCGCTAAAACGTCCACCCCGTAGCGCGGCTCCCATGAACGATTGCAAAACAGGCTGAACGATTCGCGCTTTGCACTGCGTGTTTTTCGTTTTTTATCTCCGCTTTCTTGTTTCGCGGCATTCGACGTCCGCGATTTGGGAGCAGGACGAAAGCGCTCCAAATCCACGCCCCAGGGGAATACTACCGTACGCTCGGGGTCCATGCCATATTTCACCGCTTTATCGCGCGTCACATGCGCGTCGCTGATGAAATACACGGAATGTTTCAACGTATAACGCGTGACCCATTCCCACCAGCGGTTGCGATGAACATCCTGCATCAAATCGAAGCCCCAGGACATGGTCAGGATCGGGCGAAAACCCGTCAGCGCGGCGAGAAACGCACAAGTTTGGATCGGGCCGGCGTGCACGAGATCAGGCTTGAGTTCCCGAATGACGCGTTTTAAATCCAAGGCGAGGCGTGGCACATCCCGCCAGCGGAATTCGCTTCGCCCACCTGCCCATAGGATTTGCTGAATATTCTCAGGGACTGGACGATCCTCTGTCTGTCGAGTCGTCGCCTCCAACTGCAAAAAATAGACTTCGTGTTTTGTCTGCGACAACGAAAACAGAAACCGATAATCGTGCGGGGTGTAATTCTTGCTGAAATAAATAATTTTCATATCATTTGTAAGGGCGGACGGCCGTCCGCCCCTACGCGCCATAAAAATATTTACGCGCCTAAATCCGTCCAGCGCAATTCCTTGCCCATCGGCATATCCGTCAACGCCTTTGTGCCAATGACATTTTGAATCTGGTCGGGCTTGATCGCGCCTGGCGTCGCGGGCCGAAGAACATCGATCATCTCTCGCGTGAATACTTCGCCCGCCTTGATAGCGCGCGCCGCGCGCAGACAGCGGCGTTGCACGATCTGCGTCTCTTGCTCGTTGCCTGCAATGAATTTATCGGGAGAGCCAAGCGAACGCTCGAGCAGGCGCGTCTCTTCAACCATGCGCGCCCACTTGGCGGGATCCATCGCAAACTTGTGGTCGGGACCTTCGCGGTCGTTGCTGTCGGTGAAGTGACGCTCGATGACGCGCGCGCCAAGCGTCACCGCGCCGAGAACGGGAGCGACCGCGTGCGTGTGGTCGGAGAGTCCCAGAATCACATCGGGGAACATCGTCGCGTAGGTCTTCAATACGTTGATATGCAAATGGTCGTAGTTGTTCGGGCTGGCGGTGTAATTCGTGTTGCATTGCATCAACACGAGTTGTTTGTTGATCTTGAGAATCGCATGGACAGCCTTCTGCACTTCGCCGATCGTGGACGCGCCCGTAGCAACAAAGAACGGTTTGCCCTTGCTCGCCATGCGTTCCAGCGCTTCGATCCAATCGATCTCGCCGGAGCCAGCTTTGTAAACAGGCACATATGGGTCGAGAAAATCAATCGCGTCGAAATCATACGGCGACGAGAAATAGTCAATGCCCACTTCCTGACATTCTTCGCCCAAAGTCATCGTCCACTCGAAGGGAATGGACGCGGCGCGGTAGACCTCGGTCACCGATTTCTTCCACGTTGCCTGGTGACTGACCTGCGCGTTCATGTGTGAGAAACCGTAATCCGAGACGATCTTCGGCGCGTCGAAATTCTGGAACTTGGCGGCATCCGCTCCCGCCTCTTTCGCCAAGCGGATAAGCAGTTTCGCCCGCTCTAAATCGCCGTCGTGGTTGGCGGCGATGTCGGCGATGAAATAGGTGGGATGGTTCAAGCCGATTGTGCGATTTCCAAATTTGATTTCCATGTTGTCCTCCATGCGGGTAGATTAGGGCTTGGTAAATTGGGATATAGCAGGTTGATTGACAAAACCCAGCTACCAATCTACCAACTACCAATTTACCAATTTACCAACTACCCTCATCTGGCCTGTGGATAACCGTCCATTTTCTGTGGATAACCTGCCCGATAAATGTGGACAGGAACGAATATCTACCGGCAAAAAGTTCCGTTATTGTAGATAACTTCGTATTTTCTGTGAATAACCTTGCTGGTATTGTTCATAAAACTCGTTCAAGCCTGTGGAGAAGGTGGGGAGAGTCTGGCCTAAATCTGTGGACAACTTGCGGGTGGAAAGCCACAAATTGTGGGAACGGCGGGCGGTCAGGCTGGACGAGAGGATGGACTTGGGCGAAATTTCACTCTCCTGCAGGCGAAACTTGCGAGCGATCTCCACCCCGAACTGATACTTGCTCATCGCTTCCGGGCCCACTACGTGATACAGGCCCTTCAAGCCTTTTTGCAACATGCTGATCAAAACCTGCGCCAGGTGATTGACCAGCATCGGGCAGAAGATCACATCCGTAAACCCGCTCATGGATTTACTGTTCGTGAGATTATGAAAGAAGAACTCGGCCAGCGACCGTTTTCCAGTGGGACTCCAGCCGTAGAAGTTAACGCGCGCCACAATCGCACTGGGATTTACGTCCAGGACTGCGCGTTCGCCATCGAACTTGGTCTGGGCATACACGCCAAGCGGATTCGGCGCGTCTTCCTCCGTATAGGCGCCGTTTTTCTGACCATCAAAGACCGCGTCGGTGGAGATATGCACGAGCGAGATGCCGCGCTGGACGCAGGCATAAGCCAGTTGACCGGGAAGTTCCGCGTTGAGGCGCCGTGCCAGGCTTGGGTCTTCCTCGCAGGCCTCGAGGTCCGCCAGCGCCGCGCAGTGAATGACCCAATCGGGCTTGGCCTGGTCGAGAATCGAATCGACCGCGCCGGGCGCGAGCAAAAATCCCTTCACCACCTGAAACGGCGGCTTGACCAGCCTGCCGCGGTCCACCGCGATGACCTCCTGCGCGGGCATGGCCTCCAGAGCGAGGTTGAGTCCGAGCAGGCCGCTTGCGCCGGTAACGAGGAGTTTCATGCTTCCTCCAAAAAACTAGCCTTCGAGTTTTCCCTGCAAATATTGTTCGTCAAAAGGTGCGATGTACTTTCGAATCCCATCGAGGTCGAGCCACTCACTATTATTATCGCTCGAATACGAATAACCGACCTCCAGCAATTTACCCCTGTTCTGCCAGTTATAACCGAACCAGCTGGCCTCTGCCGGTTGAACGACGAACATCTTCGACAGTTCCACCGTATGGCGGGCCTCGTCCTCCGAGATCAATACTTCATGCAGTTTTTCGCCGGGGCGAATCCCAATGATCTCCACTTCAGCATTCGGCGCGATGGCTTTGGCCAGGTCGATCACTTTCATGCTGGGAATCTTCGGCACAAACACTTCGCCGCCATGCATACGCTCGATGCAGTCAATAACGAAACGCACGCCTTGTTCGAGCGACAACCAAAAGCGCGTCATACGGTCGTCTGTGACGGTGATTTTGCCGTTCTGCCGTTGTTTGAGAAAGATCGGAACGACCGAGCCGCGCGAGCCGACCACATTTCCGTATCGGACGCACGCGTAGCGGGTCGCCGTATCTGCCGCGTAGGCGTTACTCTGAATCGTGACCTTCTCAGCCGCCAGTTTCGTAGCGCCGTATAAATTCGCCGGGTTGACCGCCTTATCGGTGCTGATCGTCATCACTTTTTGCACGCCCGAATCCAACGCGGCTTCGAGCACATTGGAGGTGCCCATGATATTGGTCTTGACCGCTTCCATGGGGTTATATTCGCAGGCTGGTACCTGCTTGAGCGCCGCGGCATGGACAACGATATCCACGCTGTGCATGGCGCGGGTCAGCCGGTCGCGGTCGCGCACATCGCCGATGAAATAACGCAGATTGTCCTGGTCGAATCCACCGACACGCATTTCGTGCTGTTTCAATTCGTCGCGGCTGAAGATGATGATCTTCTTCGGCTTTCTTTCTTCCAGCAGAATCTTCGTAAACTTTCTGCCAAAGGAACCGGTTCCGCCGGTGACGAGTACTACTTGATTTTTCCAATTCATAAGAACTCCAGAGTATAGTGAGTAGGGCGCATTAAGGGAAGGCTTGTCTCCCTATTTTCTAATAACGATCAACGGATATTGTCCGTTTTCGCCGAAAAATTTTGGGAACACACCTTCGAGCCAAAACACGAACCGCAAAAACGCGCGCCCGCCAAACGGACGGACAAAATTTCTCAAAATGCGCGTGCTCAAACTGCGCCACGGTTGAATCTCGATGTTCATCTGCGAGCCGATCTCGCGCTTGAGCCACGCGGGAGTCATTTTTTGCACGAACGTTCCTGCGGGGTCTTCTTCGGTGAGCCATTCTTTTTTCTTTTTCGCAGAACGACCCGAAAGTTTGCGCATGAGACCGATCAACGGTTCGGCTAAGCGGCTGAGCAACGGATCATGCCAGCCGTTGACGATTGCCGCGCTTCGTCCGCTTGCAAGCACGCGATGGATTTCTGCATACGCTTTCGGGTGTTCAGTGAGGGCGAGGTGATGAATCGCGTGCATGGATACCGCGCCGTCGAACGCGTCGGCTTTGAACGGGAGGTTGGCGAGGTCGCCGACGACGAACAAGCCATGATCGCCGATACGAGTCCGCGCTTCGCGTAACGCCTGAATGGAAATATCGAGGCACACGCGCTTTTGGTATCCCTGCGAGTAGACTTTGTATTCTTCATACTGCACTGGACCCGAACCCGCATCGAGCAGGAGTTTGCCTGTGTGAATCAATCCGTTCATCACCCGCAAGCGCGTCTTGTGGATGTATTCACGCGAGACGGGGCGCAGGTCTTCGTAACGGGCGTTTTGGTAATTCCCGTCGTCCTCCTGCCGCCAGCCGATCTCGTCGTAAAACTCGCGGACTTTTTTCTTCGTGTCTTCAGTCATGTTAGTTTCGCAACCGTGCCTCTTTCCTCTTTCGTCTTTCCTGCATTGCAATGAAAGACGAAAGAGGAAAGAAGGTCAATCCTTCCACGTAAACGGCTCACCGACCAAAAATTTAAACGTATCACCAAAATGGCTCATGCCTTCATCGCTCAACACTTTTTCAAGCGGCCACACTTCAAGATCATCCCAAAAATTCATTAACCGCCATGGAAATGGGCGCGGATACTCGAAGAAAAAACGGTAACCGTAATTCCAGGCTTTTGCAATCTGTTCTTCGCTTAAACGATGCGCAGGCAGGTCATTCAACACGCGCTCAAGCGCCGTCAAATATTCGTCCCACGAATTCGGATCAATGGTGAATCCGCGCTTTCGATAATGCGTGTTGCCGCAAGCGATCACCGGGCGGCCGTTCATGGCGGTCTCGACGCCGACTGTAGTGGTGTACACCAAACCCAAATCGGCGATTTCGATCAGGTCATAAGTGTTAATCTTATCCGTCGCGCCGATAATGTGGATATGCTCCGGCAGAACAGACAACGCATCGCGCGCGACCTGCCCCATGGAACGCGCTTTCGGGACGAGCGTTTCGCCCGGATGAACCCGAATCACCAATTGGACCTCGGGCCGGTTCTCGAAAAAGCGAACAGTACGCGTCATCCATTCCGTCATCGACTCGGCGAAGACGTTTCTGCCGAGAGTCAAACTATCGCCCAGCACATTGGCGGCGATCATCACCACAGGGCGCTCGTCGAGGCCGAGCATCTTGCGCGTGGTATTCGCACCCTGTGACGAGACGTATTGCCACAGCCGTTTTGATTTTCCCCACACGCGCGCGCCGCGGCGGGCATTCTCCAAGTCGGCGAGGCGTTCGTACATTTCATCGGTCATCGGCAGGGAGCAACGGTCGCGCACGAGGTAATCCGTGTCCTGCCGCATGATGGAGGTGTTCTGCGCCAGCCAGATTTGTTCGCGCTGGTCGTTGAATTCAAACGTGACGGCGGGGATGTTCAAATATTTCGCCACGCGGAAGACAATTCCCATTTCGAGGATGAGTCCGTTCGGAATTAAAACAACATCGGGCCGGTTGACTTGCATCCATTCGAGGGCGGCGAGGGCGGCGAAGGTGTTGCGTTTGAGGCGTAGATCGTACAACGCTTTGTCTTTCGCATCTGACATGTCCACTTCTTCGCGCATGAGGGTGTATTGCGCGTCCCAGAGCGAGATCTCTTCGATGTCGACGCGGAGAGCAGGAGGGAGGGCGGAGGCAGGCTGGAGGTCCAGTAATGAAACGTGATTAACGAAAGCCTGCCCTGAGCTTTGTCGAAGGGAGGAAAGAGGAGAGAGGGCGTCGCGGGTGTGGAGTCCGCGTTGACGTTGAGTCAGCTTATCCATCTCTTTGTGCCATTCGGAGTATGGGAGAGTCATCAGCGTCACTTTGTGACCAAGCCCGGCCAGCACAAGCGAAATATAAGCGGATTGTTCGATCCAGTAATGAAGTGTGGCGAAGAAAAGAATCTTTTTGCCGGACGGCGCGTTGCGCGCAAACGGCGTCGCCGTCTCGACCGCGGCCGGTAAAGATTTTTGCAGGCGATCCAAATTGAAGTGATCTTTGCGGGCGCGATTCTTTTGCCGAAGCGACCAATCGAGTTCGGCGGCGAGAGGCAGTTCGCCTAAGAAGTTGCGGAGGGAAGTTTTGTTGAGCATGGTTTTAAACCGCAGAGACTCAGAGAACGCAGAGTTTTCTCTGTGTTCTCCGCGGCTCTGCGGTCTGATTTAATCCATTTTCTCGATCTTCCATTCGAGGCGCGGGCGGACCGGCCCAACGCGTGGCTCAGCCCATTGCGTGCCGGGCGCGCCGGAGATATCCACGTTGAAGGCCAGCGCGTTCTCATCCATAAAATAGCGGCGCACACCAAACGACGAAGCGTTCACGCCCAAACCGTAACGGCCTTCATTGAAAAAATCGGCAGGCAATTCACAGCGGCTGACGTAACGTCCCGCCGGGCGCGCGCCGAACTGATCGAACATCTGCGGTTCGTCCGTATCGAACGACGTGAATACATATTCGCCGCGCATCGTGCTGAGATACAAACCCACGCGCAGGCCCGTAAGCGGCGCGTCGAGACAATATTCGAATTCGATCATGACCGGTTCCGTCGAGCGGACCGTATCCACGATCTTGCCGCGTCGATCCTTGACCCTCAAACTGATCGGCCGAAACAGCGCGTCCGCCGCTGAAAGTTCATCCGCGTCCCATATACGCTCGCCTGCCTGCGCCTGCCCGGACGAAAGATAAAAATCCACCGCCTCCTGCGTGGGGGCGCGCAGTAATAACCGTCCCTTGTTCATCACAATGGCCTCGCTGGTGAGCCGCAAAATGGCAGACATGTTGTGACTCACGAACAAGACCGTGCGTCCCTGTTGTGCCACATCGCCCATCTTGCCGAGGCATTTGCGCTGAAACTCCGCATCGCCGACAGCCAGCACTTCATCCACCACAAGAATCTCCGGCTCGAGATGCGCGGCGACCGCGAACGCCAAACGCAGGTACATGCCGGACGAATAGCGTTTGACCGGCGTATCGATAAACTGCGAGACCTCCGAAAAATCCACGATCTCATCGAATTTGGAATCGATCTCGGTCCGCTTCATGCCAAGGATCGCGCCGTTCATGTAAATGTTCTCGCGGCCGGTCAATTCGGGATGGAAACCGGTGCCCACCTCAAGCAGTGACCCAACCCGTCCGCGCACCGTGACCGTGCCTTTGGTCGGCTCCGTAACGCGCGAAAGGACTTTAAGTAAAGTGCTTTTGCCCGCGCCGTTGCGTCCCACAATGCCGAGCACTTTGCCTTCTTCAAGATCGAAGGACACATCGTTCAGCGCCCAAATCGTGGAGGTGCCGCTCGTACCGCGCAGGCCGGTTCCGCGCAACGCCTGAACGAGCCGCACCGGCACCATCAGCGTATCCACGATCACGTCGCGGAACATGTTGTAGCGGAATTTTCCCTGTGCCGCGCCGATGCGATATTGCTTGCTGAGATTCTTTACACTGACTGCGATTGCCATTTTAAATTGTGTCCGCGAATGTTTTTTCCATGTTACGGAAATAGAATAGTCCGCTCACCAGCACCACCAGCGACACCGCCACCGAAATCCACATTCCCGGCCCGGGACCGGTATTCGCGCCCAGCAACGACCAGCGGAATCCATTCACCACGCCGGCCATCGGGTTCAACGAATAGACCAATTGCCATTTGCCCGAAATTACTTTGGCCGAATACGCAACCGGCGTAATAAACAGCCAGAATTGGGTCAGGAATGGAAGCACATAGTTGACGTCGCGATATTGCACGTTGATGGCCGAAAGCCACAGCGCAACACCCAGGGCGGTGATAATGGATAGGATCAGGAACAAGGGCAGGGTCCAAAGAGCGGCGATATTGGGAGCGATATGAAAATAAAACATCATCCCAACCAAAATGATGGATGCGATGGCAAAATCCACCAGGCCGCCCAACACGGAAGCCAGCGGTAAAACCAACCGCGGAAAATAGATTTTCGTCACCATATTTTGGTTGGAAGTCAGCGAACGGCTGGCGTTGTTGAGCGCGGCGGTGAAAAGACCCCACGGCAGAAGCGCCGTATAGGAGAAGATCGGATACGGGATATTGCTATCCGTCTGCACTTTGGTGATGCCGCCGTTGAAAATAAAATTGAACACCAGCATGGTCAGCACCGGCTGGATGACCGCCCAGGCCGCGCCGAGCACCGTTTGTTTGTAACGCACTTTAATATCGCGCCAGATCATAAAATAGATCAGTTCGCGGTACGTCCACAGATCGCGCAGATTGAGCGCGGCCAGTCCCGTGGAGGGCTTGATATAAACCATCGTCGGTTCGTGTCTTACGATTTCCGTCATGCTATTTGATTTTCGCGCGATTTTCTTTGTACCATGCAATGGTGCGGCGCAGACCTTCCTCGAACGGAACCTGCGCGCTCCAGCCGAAACGTTCCTTCGCCCGCGTCACATCCAGGCCCCGGCGCGGCTGGCCGTTCGGTTTATCGGTCTGCCAGACGAGCTTCCCCACGAAGCCCGTTTCGCGGCAGATCAGTTCGGTCAGATTCTTGATCGAAATCTCATAACCCGAACCAAGGTTGACGGGATCGGAGCCGTTATATTTTTCCGCGGCCGCGACGATGCCATCCGCGGCGTCTTCCACATATAAAAATTCGCGCGTCGGCGAACCGTCGCCCCACACGGGCAGTTCCTTTTCGCCGCGCTCCTGCGCTTCGAGCGCCTTACGGATCAAAGCCGGAATCACATGCGACGAAGCCGGGTCGAAGTTATCGCGCGGCCCATACAGGTTGACCGGCAAAAGATAGATCGAATTAAAGCCGTATTGCTGGCGATACGCCTGCGATTGCACCAACAGCATTTTCTTCGCCAGCCCATACGGCGCGTTGGTCTCTTCAGGATAACCGATCCACAGATCGTCCTCCCTAAACGGCACGGGCGTAAACTTGGGGTAGGCGCAGACCGTGCCAATGGCCACCACTTTGCCGACGCCATTCCCGTACGCCTGATGAATCAGTTCCACGCCCATCATCAAATTATCGTAGAAAAACTCGGCAGGGTGTTCGCGGTTCGCGCCGATGCCGCCCACATGCGCGGCCAGATGGATAATAATCACTTGTTTCGGGTCCACTCCATCGAGCGCCGCCTTGAACATCCGCCGAATGGCGTCGCGGTCGGTCAAATCATATTCGTTCTGGTGCGGGATGAAAATATCGGCCGCGCCGCGCTGTTTGAGTTTCTCGATCACAAACGAACCAAGAAAGCCTGTGCCGCCCGTCACGATGACGCGCTTATTTTCCCAAAAATTTTCGGTCATGGCGTACTCCCATTTTATTGAACAATGAATTGTGCATTGCGATATTTCTCATCGAGCGGATTGCGAATCAGCCCGCTCTTCAACGCATGCAATACTTCGCGCACGCCGTCATCCACACTCAGCCTGGCTTCGAAGCCCAGCTCGCGGCGGATCTTATCGAACGACACGGTAATGTCGCGCATATCGCCGCCGAAGGTCAAATCCTTATATTCCACGATCGTATCCGGCATGCGCTTGAGCACAAATGACACGATCTGATCCTTGGTGTAGTTGCCGTCATTCGTGCCGAGATTATAGATCTGCCCGCGAACCTTTTTCTCTTCCGCTTCGAGGCCCAGTTGAATACCGCGCACCACATCCAGCACATGCACGAACGAACGCGAATAGCCGCGTTGATAAATGATCAATCCGCGGTGCATGAACGCGTTCAACACAAATTGATTGACGATCAAATCGAAGCGCGTACGCGGCGAAATGCCGTACAGCGTTGCAAACCGGAACAAAAGCGGCGCGCAGGGCGTGTCCTTTTGACCGAGCAAAAATTCCTCCGCGGCCACCTTCGTCTCGGCATACAGCGATTGCGGATTCAACTGCGATTCCTCGCTGACCGGTTTATTCTCAGCGGACAAGCCATAATTACTGTAGGTGGACGCGAACACGAATCGCTCCACACCCAAATCTGCCGCCTGCCCAAAGACTTTTTTCGTGGCCTCCACGTTATACTGCCATGCCACCTGCCTGCCCACAGATTGACAGGCCGGAAAACCCACAATCCCCGCCAGATGAATGACGGCAGTCGGTTTCGGCCATCCACCGCCGACCGCGCCGCGCACCGCGCGCGATTCGGTTACATCGGCTTTGACAAAACGAAAATTGGGATCATGTAAAAACGGGACCAGCGACTCGCCGCCAAAAAGCAAACTGTCAATGACGGTGACGCGATAGCCCGCGCGCAGCAGGTTCGAGGTCAGGAGAGAGCCGATATAACCGGCCCCGCCGGTGATCAATACGTGCCGATCTGTCATTTTGCTTCCGCCATGAATAATTGCACTTTCAATCCGTCCACTTTGATGGCCGGAACGTCCTTTTCGTTCACAACGCTCAAACCCTGTTCGAGGCAGGTCAATTTGCAGATATCCGCCACATCGCCCTCGCCGACGATGCGCACACGGTCGAAACCGGCGCGGCGAATGGCGGTTGCATGCTCCTTCACGCGTTGGCGCGTTTTACGATAGAGCGAAAACGAACGCTCCACATAATTCACGGCCAGGCGGGCGCGTAAAGCCAGGCCCTCGGGCGTGATGATATAACGCAGTTTCTTGCGTTCGGCGCGCGAGACCTTCACCGCGCCTTTGGCGACCAGCCGCTTCAGGTGCCAGTTGACCGTGCCGACCGCCACACCCAATTGTGTGGCCAATGTGGCCTGATTCACGTTCGGGTCCTGTTCGATTTCTTCCAGCAGGGTGAGTTCGCGCAAATCTTCGTTTGTTGTTTCCATGCGATTCATAGTTCAAAATTCAGTCACTGAATTATAACGCCAAACGGGGATGGGTCAAGCCTGACCTTTACAAAGCGTTTTCCTCCGCGTACGATCACCGCCGCATGAAAAATCCTCCCCTATTCGATTCAGCGGAACGATGCATACGATGCATAGCCCGGCCGACACGTCTCACGTTGAAAACGCGGCTTTACTCTTCATTTCTATTTGCGATTAACGAATTGGATTTGAAGCAATCACGCGAATTAAAGTCACCGAATCATCTTCCAGTTTTCCGCTGATAAATTCAGGGCGAATGCGCGGGCGCGCTTTTTGAAATTCAGCTTCGCCGCGTTGAAGCACAGTCATCTCGACGTGGCTGAAAGATTTTTCGAATGCCCGGCGATAATCCCAAAGGCGATAGCGATTGTGATTGCTCGAAGGGTTCAACCACCCATACCAGACCGATTTGGAATAGCACAACATCTCGAACGGATATTGGAAGAAATGATCGCGCAAATCCACAAAATGAACGTGCAAACCGGATGGCTTGGTCAATGCGGCCAGGGCGCGCGTGATGCCCTCCACATCATCGAGATGCTCATAGACCGAGTTGCTGATGACCAGGTCAACCGGCGGCTGGTTGTTTGGCTTCACTTCACGGATATCGGCCTCCAACAGTGTGATGCGTTCATTTCGAGGCCTCACCCGTCCTCCATCCAGAAGAAGATGCGCTTCGTATCGAGGCAGGAGCGCGCGGTTGTGCGAGTCATCGGGAGGAGCATATTTCTCGCACAACACCACCGAATCCGCGCCCGCTTCAAGTAACCCAACGCCAATATCGAATCGTCCGCCATAGCCGAAGACCATCACGCGCTTGCCGTTGAGGGAGTCGCCGCGCTCACCGAGTATCTCCGCGTAACGCTGTACCGCGGCCTGCGGACTGCTTGTTTCGAGCCCGGGGCGGATGATCCACGAACGCAGTAACAAAAATCTCACAAGCGACTCGGGAAGAAAGTGACGCGCCAGGCGCGGCAGAAGATAAGGAAGATTCACGGAGCGATTTCCACGGGCAGAGATTTGGAGCAATCTTGATCCCCCTGACGAGGCGCCAATAATTGGACATGGACCTCGGCCAGTGTCTCCACCGGCTCATAATAGCAAAGGATCGGAATCGCAACCCACTTTACCCATGCGTTATTTTCCTCCCCAAACTGGTAATCACTATCCTTGATGGGAACGCGCAGAGGATCGCTCACGATCAAGACAAAGCGGTGGCTGGCAAGGTCTCGATAGAAGGGAAGAAAATATGCCTGATTGGAACTCAAAGCCTGATCCATGAGAACTTTTTTATCGTAGTCAGGCACAAGCGGCACATCGCGGATGTAGCCGAACGTAAGCAATTGACGTTGATCCATAAACAGGACTTCGCCATTGACTTTAGCCGCGTCGACTTCCATCTTCAACTTGGCGAGGCTACCCTGCACTTCGTTTGCCGCCGGCAGGGACCCCAGCACCTTGGGGTTTTGCGTATTGGTCAGAGTCATGAGCCGGCCCAGGCTGTCGGCGAAAGAAAGAGGATGAAGGCCCGTCAGTGGCTGGAGAGAGGGAACGGCGATCATCAGTACCAGCACGGTCCGCATCCAAAAAGGCGAATCCGCGATCTCTTTAATCCATTTTTGACCGCCGCTTCGCCAGGCGATCGCGCCCGCGAAAAAGAGGCCGATGATGAACATATCCATGTTATGCAAGTCGCCGCCGCCGCCGATCTTTGTACTGACGATCAGGCCAACGACCAGAAAAAGGAGCAGATATCCGCCAATCATTAAATATTTCCACACATTCAAAACCCAACGATGACGATTCAACAGGTAAAACAAAACAATCAGCAGAGGGCCGCAAGCGATCAGCAAACCCAGGAGGATGCCGGTTCCGTAAGTTGCGTTGGGCAGTAAACGATACCAGAGAAGAGATTGGCTCATGGTCGTCTGAGGGATCACTTGCAGAGCGGCCGGGTTGCCTGTTCCGCTTTTGAAAAGTTCGATCAGGCCCGGCAGGAATACACCGCCCAACAGACCGGCAAAGGTCAATGAAATAACCCGTACCCAGCTTTCTTTCGGGATCCTGCTGTCTTTCAACGAAGCGGAACATAGTTCAAGCATTCCGATCCACATCGCTGGAGCGAACATCCACGTAAACCGGCTGATCTGCGCAAAGTAACCCGCGAGTATGATCGCCGGCAGGGCGAACCAAAGCGGCCGCTTCCAGGAAATAGCGACCAGCATCGCGCAAAATAAAAGAGGAGAATGGATCGGGCCCTGTTGCAGAAAAAGCGAAGCCCATAGACCGGCGAGAATGCCCCGCCACATTTCATCCTTCGCCCATACAAATGCAAGCCATCCGAGTATCACATAAGGGACGATATTCATGAAGGCGAGCCAAAGTCTTTCTTCAAGAATCGTAATATTAGGCAGGATGAAAGGAAGGCCGCCTAATAGTTCCCGGCCAATATCCAAATACGGGGACAATGGGCTGTCAGCAGGATAAAGATAGCGCGCGCGGCCAAAATACAGGGAATAGTCCCATAACCGATTCCCCTCCGACCAGCCCAGTGAAAAGGGATAACTGGTTACGTATGTAAGAGACGACGCCACGGAAAAAAAGATGCCTGTGATGAGAACAGCCAGCAAAATTCTGACGGTCAACGATGAATGACGCCGGGAGGAAGCGAGTAAAGAAGCAATCAGGGCCACGCTCCAGATCCATGTCAATAAGCGGATGGCCGTCCCGCTGAACACAATCCCCCAAGCTGTATATTGCAAGATCCAAATCAGGATCAGGCTCGTCAGCGCGATCAGGACCCACCGGAACGCGGCCAGCCAATCCAAAAAATTAAGCGCGCGGGAAAGAAAAGCAAGTTTTGAAGGGGCAAAAAGGAACAGGCCTGCAAAGATCAGATTGGAAATACATACCGCCACAAACAGGAAAAACGCCAGCGCCCATTTTAGTGAGAACTCCCCAAGCCAGGAACCCGTTCCCCAGGCAATCGCGTAAAACTCAACACAGGCAAAATAAATCACCACCGCCAAAGCAATGATGACAAATATTCCTGGGGAAAACCACCGATAGTTCTTCTTTTCTTCCATGGCACTCATAAATCAGAATCTACAAATTACAATCGTCGAGTCGTTCGCGAACAAACGGCCGGAAGAATTCTAACCGTTTTTCCATACTTATGTGATTTCAATCATGCGCGAGCGATCAAAAATATGCGGCGCAATAGGCAAGTTCGACGATTCTCTCCACGGCCGCCTTGGCCGGATTCGGAACATTAAACGAATCTGGCCTTTTATCATCGACGGGGTTTACGCAGGAACAGAGACCGAATAAGATCATCCTGCTTCCCGCGACGGCGCGCATAAAAGAGGCTCTCGCGCAACAATAATCTTAACCATGGCGGAAAAATAGGAGCCAACCGGAATGAGTTCCAGCCCAGCTTCCATGCTGTTGATTTATTTCCCTGCCTCCACGCCCAAATCGAATTCATGAAATATAACTCCGAGCGTCGTTTACGAATCGCTTCAACATAACCCGGATACTGGGACTCGATCAATGCCAGAGTAAGATATTGATCTTCAAATTTCCAGCCCCAGTCTGCAGTTACATTTCCGGCATGACGGCGATATCGAGCAAGAAGGCGGTCCATGTAACCGACCCCGCCTCCGCTTTGAGCCAGAACCTGAACCCAAAACAGCCAATCGGAGGCAGATCGTATGCGGTTATCAAAACCGGCTTGGGGAACGTATTCTCTACGAACCATGACAGAGGTGGCGCACATATAAGTTCCATATCTAACTACGTTTTCCGCGCCTCCCGTCATCTTTCCATAACGCTGTGACCAAAAATATAACGTATTTCCCATGCTCGAATCGAAAACATCAACATCATGATAGGACAAAGCTATTTCGGGGCGAACCTGCATGAATGCGACCTGTTTGGCGACCTTGCCCGGCAGGAAAATATCATCGCCGCCGAGAAAGGCCAGATATTCGCCGTCACAGTGAGCCAGTCCGCGATTCGTGTTGACTGTGATTCCTCCGCGCGATTCATTCAGGACCGGGACGAGCCTTCCGCGATATTTTTTCGCCAGCGCGCGAATCACCTTCGCCGTCGAATCAAGCGAGGCATCGTCAGAGACGACAACCTGAAGGTTGTCGTACTGTTGCTCGAGCGCGGAGAGCAGAGTCTGCTCGACGAGGTCTTGCTGGTTATAGGTGATGCAGAGGGCGGAAACGCGAGGAGAGGTCATATGTTAGTTACGAAATGACCGTATGGCTTCAACTACTCGATCAAGTTGATCAGCGCCCAGATGCGGTCCCATTGGCAGACTCAACACGGTGCGATGGATCGCTTCCGTGATCGGGAAGTCGCCTTCCCTGTAACCCATCTCGCGGTACGCGTCAGAAAGATGCGGCGGGATCGGATAATGGATCAGTGTGCCGATTCCATTTTCGGTCAAATGTTTCTGCAACGCGTCGCGTTCGGGATGACGGATCACGAACAAATGCCACGACGGGTCCGCCCACTTCGGCACGTACGGCAGAATCAAATCGGGAACATCCGCCAACGCTTCAAGATAACGTCCCGCCAACGTTTTGCGGCGGGAATTCCATTCATCCAGGCGGGTCAATTTAACGCGCAAAAAAGCGGCCTGCAATGGATCGAGGCGTGAGTTGAATCCTTTCACCTCGTTATGATACTTCACGCGCGAACCGTAATTTCGCAGAACGCGCACGCGATCGGCTAATGAGTCATCGTCTGTGGTGACTGCGCCCGCGTCGCCCATCGCTCCAAGATTCTTTCCGGGGTAGAAGGACCAGCCCGCCACGTCTCCAAGTGCTCCCGCCTTTCTCGTTTTATAAAGAGCGCCATGAGCCTGCGCGGCGTCTTCAATCACTATCAAGTTATGTAAACGCGCAATGCCGAGGATGGAATCCATGTCGGCAGGTTGGCCGTATAGATGGACAGGCATAATCGCGCGCGTGCGCGAGGTAATGGCAGTTTCAATCCCGGCCGGGTCCATATTGTAAGTAAAGGGATCGGGTTCAACCGGAACAGGTCGCGCTCCCGCGTAGGTAATTGCCAGCCAGGTTGCAATATATGTATTTGCAGGAACGATCACTTCATCCTCGTCGCCAATCTCGTAGGCGCGCAGAATCAAATGCAGTGCTTCGAGTCCGTTGCCAAGACCGATGCAATGCTTCACGCCGCAATAACGCGCGAATTCCTGCTCGAAGCGCTCGGTCTCTTCGCCGAGGATGTACCAACCCGACTCCATCACGCGGCGATAGGCCACGTCCATTTCTTCCTTTAATTCCTGATAGGGGGAATGCAGATCAAGAAATGAGACTTTCATTTTATCGACTCCGCGGCCTGTAAAAACTGGTTATAGTCCCGAAAATAATCGCTTTCTTGATAAAAATCCGAGACAATGGAAAGGCAGACTGATCCGGAAGAGAAATTTTCGAGTACCCGCCAGACAAGAGGGCGAATATACAAACCAAAAAACGGACGATTAAGATGGACCAGTTTTTTCTCTTTGCCATCGTCCAACTGGACGTCAAAACTTCCCGATAGGGCGATCAGAACCTGATGTAAATCCTTGTGCGCATGGCCCGCCCGCGTCTCTCCAGCGGGAACGTCATAAAGATAATAAACCCGCTTAATCTCAAAAGGAACATGACGGTTGTTTTCAATAACTGTCAGGCTTCCACGCGGGTCTTGTATTTTAGGGAATTCAATTAGACGACAATCTATTAATGACATGTGTTGAACCTACTCCTGCCGCATGCGTCCTATTCACTGCTTTGCTTTTCTATGGCTTTTTGCCGGGTTTCCATACCATAATTCACCGGCGGGAACATCTCGAGTAAGAACACTCCCCGCACCGATCATTGCATTTTCTCCGATAGTAATGCCGCACAAAATGGTCGCGTTGGCTCCGATGGTAGCGCCTTTTTTGATAAGAGTTCTCTGTAATTTATAAGAGTATCCTTTGGATCTTGGATACTTATCATTCGTGAACGTGGCATTTGGCCCGATAAAAACATCATCCTCGATCTCCACCCCATCCCACAATTGGACGCCGCTCTTGATCGTGACGCGATCGCCAACCTTCACTTCGTTTTCGATAAAGACATGGTCGCAAATGTTGCAGTCAGCCCCAATTTGCGCGCCCGGCAAAATATGGACAAACGCCCACACTCGTGTGCGAGTTCCGATACGCGCCCCATTTTCCACGATCCCACTTGGGTGAACAAAGTAATCTTTTTCCATAAATAAATCTACACCGTGCAACTTAGCCGGACGGCCAAATTATCGATCCGATCGTTCAGGGCTTCGATTGAAAAATAGCGCGTGTATGGGTAAATATAATAGCACTACCAAATTTGCCAGATAAAAAAGAAGGCGCGTCGCGATCAGCACTGCCGCCAGTTCGGCTTGAGGAAAATTAAGAATACCATAAAGATATAGGGAGCTCGTCTCACTAATGCCGAGCCCGCCGAAAACTTGAATCGGTAGGTACGAAATCAATTGCAAAAAGACATTAACAAAGACCACCGGCAAAATGCCAATATCAAATGTAAAAGTTTGAAAACTTGCGTAAATCAAAATCATCGTGACGGCCATATAAATTAAAGAGAACAGCACACCAATGCCCACCATGCGAAAGACAAAGCGATGCTCCTGTTCCGCCATACCGACAAGTAAGTCCATCAATTTACGAATAAAGCCCAGGCGCGAGAGTTTTAACTTTTCCACAAACCACGACAACAACGCGACAAACTTCAAGCGCAGAAAAACAGCGGCAAAAAACAGGACAATTGCTGTGCTAATCACCGCCAACAACAAAATAATCAGATCGTGCAAAATACTCACTTGCGACCAAATCAGCAAGCTGGAAACAAACATGAACAGCCAGATCGAAATCAAATCGCCGACTTTGGTTATCAAGAAGGCAATAGCCGCACGCGAGAGCTTTACCCCCTGCTCCACTTTAAAAAGGGTAAGGTATGAAGCAATACCTGCGCTGGTAGCCAGGAAGTTCGAGGTGGCATTTTGGATAACAACAATATTCAATACTTGCGGATAGGGAGTCCGCTGGATCAGAAAATAATATTGAAGAGCTTTTAATAGCGTAAGGAGAGTATATAAGACGAAAACCGCGCCGAGCCAGCCGAAATGGATCGAGCCGCGCAGTGCAAATAATTGTCCCAGGTTCGTTCTCGATAAGACATAAGCCACGAGGAGAATTGCAAGCAGAATTTTTAGGATATTCCAGAAACCGGATAAGCGCGCATTCCTCCCTTGAACCTTATTTTCAGAATCGGAGATAGAAGATGGTTTACTCAAGCGCAGACTGTTATTGAACGGCAGAGTTTACAGGGCGGCACAAAACGTAATACCGCTCACCGCCGATGGATATATTCAAATAGAACAGCCAGTATAACAAATTGGTAACAAGCTTTTTCCTGGCGCCAAACTGTCCCATCGTGGTGCTTTCAGGCATGCGATTCGCGATGCGGCGATGTATGTTGTAAAATGGAAACCCCCATTGAATCGCATTAATAATTTCAAATCCAGCTTCACGGAGCTTGCCTTCCAACTCACCACGGCTGTAGCCGTGAACATGTCCCATGCGATCAGCTTCCACTTTGAACAGAGGGCCCAAAGGAACCGACAGAATTAAAAATTTGCGCGTCATGGCCAGTAAATTCTTTAATGCCGCACGATCATCATTAATATGTTCCAAAACGTCAATGCAGGTGACCAGGTCAAATTGTCTGTGCAGGTTTTGGCGTTCGAGGTCCAACGAATAAAATTCGGCTTGCGGCAATCGTTGACGCGCAAATTCAATCCCCTGCGAGGAATATTCCGATCCCGACAGCTTTATATCAGGGTATTTTTCCAATATTTGTTGAAGCAACACACCGGTCCCACAGCCCGCATCTAGAACATTATCAATCTTTAATCCTTTCAATAAGAAAAAAATAAACCGGCGCGTATGCCGGGCAGTAGGACCATACACTTTCATATCATCCCACTTGTACCACGCCTCATTATAGAATTCGGAAGAAAATGTCATTCCACTCCAATAGGCCAACTAATGCTGATACATCCAAGCCTGTCAAAGCTATTTCAAACTCAGCCAGCATTATATCGCTTGTTCCATGAAATCATTTACGTGCTTCGCAATGATTTTAAGTTCGGGCAAGCTACCGTGTATTCGCCCACACGCCCAGCATGGCCAGCGCGTAGAGACGTTTACCGTGATCGAGGCGCGCAGACTTGTGCTCGTCGAGGAACACTGCCAAAGCGGCCGGGTCGAACCATTGATGCAGTGGACTCCCCGCGCCCAACAACAACTGTTTGGACCAATCATATAACGGCCCGCGGAACCAGGCTGAGAGCGGGATTCCGAATCCCTGTTTGCCGCGGCCTTTGACGGATTCGGGCAGTTCATGTGCGAAGGCTTTCTTCAGCAGGTATTTTCCGCTTCGTCCCCGGACTTTGAATCGGTCCGGCACCCGGGCGGCCCATTCCACCATCTCATAATCGAGGAACGGTGAACGGCCTTCGAGCGAAGCGGCCATCGTCATGCGATCGGCTTTGACCAGCAGATCGCCGGGCAGGTAAGTATGCAAATCGGTATAGAGTGTTTTATCGAGATAAGAACCTTCGGCTGAATCGAACCGCTCAGCCAGCAACATCTGAGCGTTATCAGCGCAAAACGTCTGCCAGTATTCGGGTTTCCACAAAATGGAACGGTGGTACGGCGAGAAGTATGAACTCCAGCGCAGAATGCTGGCGCGCGCGTCCATATCGGGCAGTTGCTCGAGGCGTTTGAGTCCGTTGACGAAGCTCTGACCAATGGGACGGTCAGCTTTATCGGGGAAGAAATCTGCAATGAACGGAATCAGGCCGAGGGTCAGGAAACGAGGCGCACGCGCATAACGGTTGGCGAAACCATCCAGCCAGTAACGCGGATAGCCGGCGAAATCCTCGTCGCCGCCGTCTCCATTCAACGCGATCGTGACATGCTCACGCGTCATCATCGAAAGATGAAAGAGCGGAATGGCGGAGGCGTCTGCAAACGGCTCGCCGAAGTGATAAGCGATTTTCTCGAGCGTGGCAGGAATATCGCCATAGGTCAGTGTGAACTCGTGATGATCGGTGGCATATTTTTGCGCGACTGCGCGGGCATAAGGCAATTCGGTGAAATTCTGTTCCTCGAAACCGGCTGAAAATGTTTTGACCGGCCCACTGGCAAGTTCCGCCATGATCGCCACGATAATGCTCGAATCGATCCCGCCGCTCAAATGCGCGCCCAGCGGGCGTTCGCTGAGCAAACGCATCTTAACGGCTTCGCGCAAACGCGGGCGCAGTTCTTCGACGAGTTCGTCTTCGGAAGCGTCCCATTTGGGTTGATAGCTGTAATCCCAATATCGTTGAATGCGCGCCGCGCCGTTTTCCCAAACCAAAGTATGCGCCGGCGGAAGCTTGAAGATGCCCTGATAAATCGTAAGCGGGTCGGGAACGTATTGCAGACTCAAATAAAGATCGAGCGCTTCGAGATTAACTTCAGGTTTTTGCGGCAACGCAGTAAGGATCGCGCTGAGTTCCGAACCGAAATACAGCGCGCCGTTTTGAATTGTGTAATACATCGGCTTCTTGCCGAGGCGGTCGCGGCCGAGCAGGAGTCGTTTCTTTTTATCGTCCCATAACGCGAACGCAAACATGCCGCGCAAACGTTTGATGCAATCATCGCCCTCGTCCTCGTAAAAATGGACAATGCACTCGGTATCCGTTTTTGTCGTAAGACGATGGCCGCGTCGTTCGAGTTCGGCGCGCATCTCAGGATAGTTATAGCTCTCGCCGTTGAAGATGATCCAGAGCGACCGGTCTTCGTTGGTGATGGGCTGGTTGCCGCCGCTCACATCAATGATCGAGAGACGGCGCATGGCAAGCCCGATCCCCGCTTCGATATAAAAGCCGTCGCTATCGGGACCGCGATGCGCGATGGCCGCGTTCATTTTCTCGAGCAATACGCGTTCGGGCTTTCGCCCGTCAGAATAAGAAATTCCACAAATGCCGCACATAAAGTTTATCCATTGTCCTTGAACGTCTCGATGTATAACGCTAAAGCGCTGTTACACGCTGGCCGCTTTTTCCAAATATTCGGCATATTGCCGGGCGACATTCTCCCATGAATATTCGGATTCGACTCTCCGGCGTGCGGCGCGTCCCATTTGTTCACGCGTCTTCCCATCGACGATCAGCCTGCGGAGGCCGTCTCGAAGCGCATCCACATCCTCGGCATTGACCAGCACACCCGTCACGCCATCCACCACCAATTCCTCATTGCCCGCAATACGCGTGGCCGCCACAGGCAACCCGCTGGCCATGGCTTCGAGCACCGCGTTCGGCATGCCTTCGTGCCGCGAAGGGAACAGGAACAAATTCGACTGATGATACCATTTCGCCAGCTCCTCACGGGACTGCCAGCCGAGGAACGTGACGCGTTCGGCGATGCCCAGTTCACGCGCCAGTGTTTTCAGCGCTTCCATGCGCGGACCGTCGCCAGCAATGCGCCATTCCCAATTTAAATCCTTGAGTTGGGCGAGCGCGCGCAGACCCAAATCCAATCCCTTTTGATGGACGACGCGGCCCGCGGAAAGCAAGCGCGGCGATGACCAATCGCGCTCGCTTGCATCGAAGCGGGCCGCGTCCACGCCGTTGGGAATGATGGGAATCGCGAAGCCTGCGTCGAAAGCGACAGCCAAGTCGCGCAGTCCATTGCTGTTGGCGATGACCGCCGAGGCATTATGCCAAATCACGCGCAGGAAGGGGCCGATCAGTTTGTGAAAGGTCTTGAAATCATAGGGACGGAAACCCGGCACGTCTCCGCCGCGCAGGGAGACAATATACGGAACTTTATAGACCGCCTTCAATAACCACGCTACTGCGCCGGAGGGCATCCCGAAAAAAGCCAGGGCGGCGTTCGGCTTATTTCGGCGCGCCCAGTTCAAAGTCCAGAAAGAGGCGGAGACGATAAAAGCCAGTTGTTCGAGCGCGCCGGAGCGATCTTGTTTGCGGCGCAGGGCCGGAATCCGATAAATCGTCACGTCGTTTTGAATCTCCTGCCGGGGCAGGTCGCCGAAGTGGGCAGTGACCAGCGTCACTGCATGACCGAGCGCGGCGAGACAACGGGCAATATTCGCGCTGGCATTTCCCGCGCCGCCGCCAATCGGCGGATACTCACTGTTGATCAGCAGGATACGCATGTTTATTTTTGGAAGTTGATGGTTTCGCGGACGGTGTAAGTGGGCTTGGATTGCGATTCATGATACGTGCGCGCCAGTAATTCAGCGAGCAGGCCCATCAGCACAGATTGAAAACCCATGATGACCAGCATTACGCCGATCATCAGCAGAGGCGAGGTGGAGGCGGGCACATTCCAAAAGCGGCGAATGAACAAATAAAGCAGATCAATGAAGCCCAGAATCATCAACCCTACGCCCGCGCCGCCGAAGAGATAAATGGGCTTGCTCGAATAACTAAGCAGGAATTTGACCGTGAACAAATCGAGCATCACTTTGACGGTGCGCTCGAGCCCATAATTGGCCCTGCCAAATTTACGCGGATGATGATGCACAACCACTTCGGCGATGCGCGCGCCCACCGAATAGGCAAAAACCGGAATGAAGCGATGCATTTCGCCGTATAAACGGAAACCGGCCAGCGCATCGCGGCGATACGCCTTGAGCGTGCAACCGTAATCGTGCAGATGCACGCCGGTCACTTTCGAGATCAGCCAGTTGGCAATATGCGACGGCAATGTGCGAATCAGCGCGTTATCTTTGCGGTCTTTGCGCCATCCGCTGACGAGATCATAGCCATCATCCAATTTAGCCAGCATCATCGGGATATCGGCAGGGTCGTTCTGCATGTCTGCATCGAGCAGGACGATAATTTCGCCGGAGGAATAATCAAGGCCCGCGGCGATCGCGGCCGTCTGCCCGAAATTGCGGCGAAACGACACCACGCGAACGTGTTCAGGGTCCCGCGCGGCATAGTCGCGCAACACATTCAGGCTTTGGTCGCGGCTCCCGTCGTTGACCAGAATCGCCTCCCAGGGTTTGTTCATCGGCGGCAAAACGGCATAGATTGCCTCGAACAAAAACGGCAGATTCCTTTCCTCGTTATAGACAGGGATGATCAGGGATAGGTCCATTCATTTCCTTCGGAAGATGCGCAACCCGCTTCCATTCAGACAGGAAGTCTGCGCGGGCGACCGAGGCAGTTCATCATACGCTGACGGCGGAAGCAGGGCTTTCATATCCGCATAGCGCCAGCCTTCAACGATGACGTAACCGGCTTCCTGCCGCCATTGCGCGTCCAGCTCATCGTTCCAGAAGCCATATTTTAGCAACTCTTGGGAATCTCCGCCAATATAATGGGCGTAGCCGTCATTGATCTGCGGCGGATAGATTTTGATGCCGCGCGCGTATAACAAAGGCGCAACCGACAAGCCGCCGTTCCAATAGACCTGACTGCCCGCAGGAATATTCCCGGCGAGGTATGCGCCCACCTGCTCATTGGCCGCAATGACATTGATTCGGCAATCGGGCCGGGCCGCACTACCAGCCAGCCACGGAGAAAAAAGCAGGCCAAATGTCAGAACGAAAACAGCCAGGGCATAGGCGTAATTGAAATTGGAATTCCTGAGTTTTCTATAAATCAAATAAACAACACATAGAATCAGTAATCCAAACAACACACCCGCGGCGGTGGAGACAATTTTCTCCGCCACGTTGCGTTCGAGCGCAAATTTATTCGAAAGCATTTCCCATAACGTATTGAAGCCGGGCAATATCTTTCCGGCACGCAGGCGCGGCACGCTCAAAGACAATAATCCGTCGCCGATATCTTCGAATGCCGAATAGCCGATTCCACCGAACAGGATGAGGACCGTCAGCGACAACAAGGCCTGCCGAAACGGAGGCGCGTTCCTTTCCATCAACGGCACAACAACGACCAGGAACAAGATCGCGCTGACATTGAAAAACGCCAGGTACGGTGTAAAACAAAATACACAATAATCGTTTGTAATGGACGCCCAGGAATGCATTAACAGTAAACCGATAAACAACACAGCGAGGAAAGCCGCCGCGCGGGAGACCGCCTGCGAGGACCAGCGCCGTCTATTGGGCCAGAGGATCAAGCCGAAAGCCGTCCCCGCGACAGCCACAAATTGAAAGCGCACGCCCTGAAAGAAGGATAGAATTCGCCCATTCCAATCTATGGATGGACGCCAGGTGGACGTTCCTGAAATGTGAGGCGCACTATCCGCAAACCAGGCCGCGATACCTTTTGGAAGCCACGGAAGCCAAAGTTGCATAATGTAGGGCCAATACAGAACGTGAAAGAAGACCAAAACGGCCAACCCAGCCAATACGGAGAACAGAGCCGGTTTCCAGCCATACTGCCAAAGAATATACAAGCACAATAAAGGCAGTACCAACACCATATTCTGGCGGACGAGGATCATCACGCCGGTCAGGAATCCGCTCAAGATCAATTGCCAGAGCGGGCGCTTCCCGCCCAGCGATAAAGCCAGCACACAAGCCAGCAGAAAAACAATCGTACTTTGAGTCACTGCCTGACTGTAAATTTTTATGATCACGGGGGTTAACGCGAAGACCCATACCGCCGCGGCCGCCAGCCATTTCCCGCCGAGGCGGCGCGCCGCCAGCCACGTAGCGACCAGGCTGAGGGTCCCGAAAAGAACCGCCAGATAACGCCCTGTCCGCAAGCCGGGGCCAAAGATCAATTGTGCGTAACCGGGAATCAGAAACGCCAGAGGCGCTTTGTTCGTCCAAACCCCATATAACTCAAACGGATGATACTGCCCTGTGGCAAACAGAAATCCTTTATAGAGGTAGGCGCCTTCATCCAGGCTGGAAATTGTGGTGTATGCGTAATATAGTGCCTGCGCCAGAAATACAAGAATCCCTAAAATTGCCAAAAGGCCCGCCAGCCAGGCGGGCCACTTTATCTTTAACGGGCTGGTGCTTTGCGCAGAGTTCATTTCATGCAAGTTGTTTTTGCAGACGGGCCAGATCTGCATCCACCATCATCTCGACCAGACCTTTGAAATCAACCGATGGCTCCCAGCCTAATTCAGAGCGCGTCTTGGACGGATCGGCCACGAGCAGGTCCACTTCAGCGGGGCGATAGAAGCGTTCATCCTGGACCACATACTTGGCGTAGTCCAAACCCAGGCGGCCAAAGGCGATCTCGCAAAACTCGCGCACGGAATGAGTCTCGCCGGTGCCAACCACATAAGAATCGGGGCGATCCCGTTGCAACATCAGCCACATGGCTTCCACATAATCGCCTGCAAAGCCCCAATCACGGCGCGACTCCAAATTGCCAAGATGCAGGTCTTTCGCCAAACCCAGTTTGATGCGCGCCGCGCCGTCTGAAATTTTACGCGTCACAAACTCCAGGCCGCGCCGCGGACTTTCGTGATTGAACAAAATGCCCGAAGTAGTGAATATATCGAAAGACTCCCGATAATTGATGGTGATCCAATGAGCATAAACCTTTGCCACGCCATACGGACTACGCGGATAGAAAGGCGTCTTTTCGTTCTGTGGAACTTCCACCACCTTTCCAAACATTTCACTGCTCGAAGCCTGATAGAACTTGATCTTCGGGTTGACGAATCGAATCGCCTCCAGCAAACGCGTCACGCCCAGCGCGGTCACTTCGCCGGTCAATACCGCCTGACTCCACGAAACCGCCACAAACGACTGCGCCGCCAGGTTATAGACTTCGGCAGGCTCGTGTTCCTCCAACAGAGACAACAACGAACCTTGATCGTGAAGATCGCCTTGAACGATGGTTACATCGTCCAATAAATGTTGAATACGCTCGTAATTCTGTGTGCTGGAACGCCGCACCAGGCCAATAACGCGATATCCCTTCTTGAGCAAAAACTCGGCCAAGTATGAACCGTCCTGACCGTTGATCCCGGTGATAAGAGCAGTGGGCATGCAATCCTCCGTCCAAAATTCAATGACTGAATTATAAAGCCTGACTTGAATGTGTCAAGCGCGGCGCTTTCGATCCAACAACCACCCCCCTGCGCCGATCACAACCCACAGCCCCGAAATCAGCGCCACCATGCTTCCAAACGAAAGTTGAAAACTCCAGCGCAGATAACGGCTGGCATACCATTCGGTGAAGATCAGCAGGAAGACGAGCTCCGCCGCGACGATCCGCCAAAACCAGGGATTACGCGTCTCGAGCCACGCGACAACTGTCTGCCCCGCGAGAAGCGCCTCCCATAAAAACAGAATGGCGCGATAACGCGGATTGTCCCATTGATCGCCGCCGCCGCGCAGAGCCGTCAATAGAATCCAAAACCAGACCACAATGGCCAGCCAAAACGACAGTTTGCGATCTTTCACGGACCCCTGACCGGCCGCGGCCACGAACGAAAAAACCAGCGCCGGCAATAACGCGTACCAACCGATCGAGCGCAATACGCCGATGACCTGCCAGATCAATTTAGTGGGAGCAAAGATCGAGGCGGGCAGAACCGGCTGGAAAACTCCATAAATGACCACAAAAGGCAGTTGCAGGGCGGTTGGCATCTCACGAAATAGTTTTTGCACCCAACCCGAACCGCGTTCGAGCTGATACATATCCCAGTGCACGGCGTCGTGCAGGAAACCTCCCAGAATGCCGAACGGCGTACTTGCATTAAACTGACCCTGACGATTTACCGCAGAGGAAAGCAGGACCAAACCAATCGCAAAAATTAACGCCGCGATTCCCACCGCCCGCCACGGAATGCGTCCGCGTTCGCTCGAAAGATACAACCAACCCGCGAGAATGACCAACGTGATCAGCGCCACGACCGGCGAGACCAATAACATTCCCAACAGACCGAGTCCCAGCCACAACCATCCATGCCGGCCGCGTTGTTGATTCCAATCCACAAATCCCCACAACACGCAGGCGCTGAATGCCATCAAATAAGGTTCGCGCATGGCTGAGCCGCCCAACAAAATACTTTCCGGATATAGCGCGAAGATCCAACCGGAGGCCAGCGCGGTCTTTTCTCCCCATGTTCGATGCGCGGCTTTCCATAAAAATGGGACTCCCAGCGCGGCAATCCACGCGGAGAGCAATACCAGCATCAACGGACGGTGCGCGTCCGGCGAAAGATAACGATAAACCAGCGCGCTAAAGGCCAGCAGTCCGCCGTATTGATCGTAGGCATACGATTGGCTGAAGGCGTCATAGATCGGCAAATTAGACTGAGCCAAATCCCAGGCCTGCGCGTCGCGGCGATGCGCATCGGTGTAAACATAACCGGCGCGGTCATCCGGTTCATCGTAACCACTGACCGGCAGAATAAGATGCACGGCCACGCCGCCTACCAATCTTAAAATAAAGGCCAGCGCCACCATCCATGCCAGGGCGCGGCCACTGCCCGCCCAGCGCGTGGATAGGACGAGCAGGGAAATGGAAAGTAGAAAGAGAAACGAGAATCCGAGCCAGCCAATGAACCAATTTCCCGGTTGAACGAAAGACAGTCCCGCGCCCAAAGCAAGGGACAGAGGCAAAATCCAGAGAAAATCGCGCCCGAAGAGATATTTCATAGCCCCCACTTTACCATGAGTCATGAAAGGCGTAGGGCGCTCTAATATGCGCGATTCGATTCGTCAAGCAATGACTCAATCGCCGGTCTCCGATCTCCAATGCTCCGAGAGTGTGGTTTCGATACGTCCTACTCAACCACCAAAACCCTCCAGCATCCTCTCCTCCCTCTTCACCCACGAAAACCGCTCCACATCTTTCTGTGCCTGCGCGCCCAACTCGAGCCTGCGCGATTCATCGTCAAGCAGTGACTCAATCGCCAGCCTCCAATTACTAATTACTAATTCCCAATTACTGTTGTGGTCTCGACTGCTTGCGTTTCGACCACCACTTGCCTCCACAAACACCGCATTCTTCTCATTCAATATTTCTCTGATCACAGAAATATCCGCGCACACAATCGCCCGCCCTGCCGCCATGTACTCGAACATCTTCATCGGGTTGATCACCTCGGCAATGTCCTGCCCGCTCGACGCTTCGATCGTCCGCGAATATGGCATGAGCAAAACATCCGCCGCGGCTTGATAGAGCGGAATTTTGCTATGCTCCATAAATCCCGTCATCGTCACGTTCGCAACGCGCTCGCCCTCCAACTTCGATCTCCACAACGACACGAGTTCGGGCGTCCCGCCGACCCACAAAAAATTGACGCGCGGCATTTGCTTTGCCAACTCGAACAACAATTCCGCGCCGCGCCCAGGGTAGATGTGACCTGTGAAGCCGACGGTGAGTCCCTCGGGCAGATTCAATTGACGACGCGCCTCAGACGGACTCGGCAGGGACGCGTATCTCTCCAACTCGACTCCGTTCGGCGCGACGAGCACCGCTTCATTCTCCAATTTCAATTTGGTCGTCCGTTCCAAAGCTTTTCTCAACGCGGACGTAGTCACGGTCATCGTCTTCTTCCCCTTCGCATTCCAAAACTGTTTCAGCCACCACGCGCCCATGAGACCCGTCACATCCGCGTGCATTTCGAGGACGACAGGATACTTCATCCACAACCCCAGCGCGGCAGATTGAGGCAACCACGTGTAAATGAGGTCCGCGCCAAACATCCGCGCGGCGCGTTGGGCATGGACGATGAAGTCGAGGCGTTTGAGTCGCTTGATGGACGGAAGCAGTTCGAGGGGCGGAACGAGGCGAAGTCCATAATGGTCGCGCAGGGACGGATGGCTATCTGTCCCTACTATTTCGCGCGGCGCGAACATCCGCACATCATGTCCGAGTTGCATCAACGCTTGCGCCACCTTCATCGCCTGAATCGAGTTGGCAGTCAACGATGGGATTCGAGAATTGGTGATCAGCGCAATCTTCATCTTTCTTCTTTCGTTTGTATCTCACGGATTCCGCGCCAGACCATTGCGCCTACCGAGGTCACGTAGTAGAACGAAAGTAGTGCGGCTTCTGCCACATACCCGAAGCGCGGCACAAGGAGAAACGCCAGCGCCACTTTGATCAAGCCCGCGGTCACTGTGGCCTTGATGGGATATTCCGGCAGGCCGAGCGAAAGCAGTAACGGACGATTCCAAAAGAACGTGTAATTGAAGGCGATGCCGATCAGCAAGGCCATCATTGCAGGATAGGCGTTCACGTATTGCGCGCCGTAGATCCATAAAATCCAGCGGCCCAACAATACAAAGCCGATGGCTTCCGCCAGGTTATAAGCAAACGCCAATATCGTCACTTTGCGCAGGAAATCGCGCAAGCGCGGCCAGGCTTTTTGCACGATGAGCCGATTGATCTCGGGATAAGTGGTGGTGATCAGCGGATCAGCCATCACAGATAACAGGCCGATGATCGTATACGCGGCTTTGTAATAGCCCGCGGCCGTGCTGGAGAGAAAGAAGCCCACCCACACGATCTCACTTTCGCGAAAGACCTTAATGACCGTGCCGCTGATATTCGAATTGAGCGCGAACCAGCCGACCTCGCGATACGAGTCGATGGCATTGAAGGGCGCCCGCCACCAGCCCGCGCCCAGCACGCGTCGCAACTGAATCTGCGCGAAGATGAACATCCCCAATCCCAATATGGACTTACCGATCAGGTAGGCGGCCAATACTGTGACAACATTTCCATGCCACACAAACGCGCCCCCAATCACCAACGCGCAGACGATATTTTGAATTAAATTGATCGTCCCCTGAAACTTGATCCTATCGGTAATCTGTAAAATACCCAATGAAGTTTCATAATTGAAGTTCGCCAGCAGGCCGATTGCGAACAAGCTGAACATCCAGGCGGTGCCCGGCGTTTTGGAAATATATTGCGAAGCCAGAGTCGAAGTCAGCACCACAAAGATAAAAGCCAGTAACGAAACCGCCGCTTCGGTCAGCGCGGCGGCTTTGATCAAGGCCGAGGCCTTGTCCTTTTCGCCGCGTTCCACGTATTCGCCGCCGTAGCGCACCACCGATTCGCTCATGCGAAAAGACAGGACACTGTTGACGGTGGAGGCGTAGCCCATGACGAGCCCCACCAGGCCGAAACCTGTCACGCCCAATAACCGCGCCGATAAAATCCCCTGCCCGTAACTCAATATCAAACTAAGGCTGTTACTGCTGAGCAAATGCGCGCTGTTCTGAACGACTCTCCCCAGCAAAGTATCTGCGCGCCAATGAGCCAGCGCCGCGCGCCACTTCGTCACGTGGTGATCACCTCGCGCGCCCATGCGCGTTCCGCGTTATACCATTCGACCAGGCGCGTGATGCCCTCGCGCAGATTCACCTGCGGTTCCCAACCCAGCAATTCGCCCGCCTTCGTTACATCCGCCCAGTTGGTGAACATATCGGCCGGGTTGGCAGGCCCATACTGGACGTTGGCTTTTTTCCCGATGATCTCCTCTGCCAGCTTGATCAGATTATTGATCGTGATCACCTCATGGCCGCCCAAATTGACAATTTCGTACCCGACCGGCTTCAACGCGACGATGATACCGCGCACAATATCGTCAATATAAGTAAAACCGCGCGATTGTTCGCCGTCGCCGTTGACCTGCACCGGCCGGTCTTCAGTGATCCACTGCACGAAGCGGAAAATCGCCAGGTCCGGCCGCCCCGCCGGGCCATAGACCGTGAAGAAGCGCACAACGGTCACGTCAATTCCATGCAGGTGATGATAGGCATGCGCCATCGCTTCGGCGCCTTTTTTGCTGGCCGCGTACGGTTGCAGGGGTTCACTGCTCGAAGCGGTTTCAGGCGTCGGGTAGGGAGGATTCGCACCGTAAATGCTGGAGGTCGAAGCCAGAACGAACTTCGGAACCTTATTATGACGGCACAACTCCAGCATGTTCAACGTTCCGAGCACAATCGACTCGACAAAGATCCACGGGTTCTCCACGCTGGCGCGCACGCCCGCCCACGAAGCCAGATTGATCAGGCCGTCGTATTTCTTTCCGGAAAGATGAGTAAAGACATCCTGCTTGCTGGCAATATCAATTTTGTGAAACGTAAAACCCGGCATGGCTCGCAGTCGTTTCAAACGATATTCCTTCAAGCGAACGTCATAGGCTTCATTGATATTATCCACGCCGGTCACCGTATGCCCGGCCCCGATCAGCATCTCAGCTGTGCGCGCACCGATAAAACCGGCCGCGCCGGTTACCAGATAATTTGCCATTACAACCTCTCGACGTTCGAAGCGGACTTGCCCAGCCCGTCGGTGGCGTTACGCGTATCGAACACAAACCGCGCCGATTTAACCAACGCCTCGTAATCATAGACTTTGTGGTTGGTCACGATCACCACCGCATCCGCCTCGCTGACAGCGGGCATTACCTCCGTGATACTGTCCATTTGCCAGCCTTCCGTTTCATGATGAATATGCGGAATATACGGATCGTGATACTGCACGACCGCGCCCTTGCGCATCAACAGGCCGATCACATCCAACGCCGGCGATTCGCGCAGATCGTTGATATCCGGCTTGTAAGCCACTCCCAGAACCAGCACCTTCGAGCCTTTTAAAGTCTTGCCGCGCGCGTTCATCGCATCCAGCACGCGGCTGATCACATAACGCGGCATGTTCGTGTTGATCTCCGAAGCCAGGTCGATAAAGCGCGCATTGTAATTGAACGACTTCATCTTCCACGAAAGATACAGCGGATCGATCGGAATGCAATGGCCGCCCAAACCGGGCCCGGGCATGAACTTCATGAAGCCGAAAGGTTTGGTGGCCGCCGCGTCGATCACTTCCCACACGTCCACGCCCAGTCGTTCGCAGATCATCGCCATCTCATTGGCCAATCCGATATTGATCATGCGGAAAGTGTTCTCCAGCAATTTGGTCATCTCTGCCGCTTCTGCCGAGGAGACCATATGAATGTGCTGGATCGCGCCCGAATACCAGGCTTCAGCCACTTCTCCGCATGCGGGCGTGATTCCGCCCATCACTTTGGGAGTATTTAACGTGGTGAAATCTTCGCGCCCCGGGTCCACGCGCTCCGGTGAAAATGCCAGAAACCAGTCTTTGCCCACTTCGAGTCCGCGCTCAGCGCCGAGCTTCGGCAACAACACTTCGCGCGTCGTGCCGGGATAGGTGGTCGATTCCAATACCACCACCATGCCGCTATGCATGTATTTGGCAAGCTGTTCAGTAGCCGAGATAATAAAAGACATATCCGGGTCGCCGGTTTGACGCAGAGGCGTAGGAACACAAATGCTGACCGCGTCCATCTCTGCCAGCACAGAGAAATCCGTAGTGGCCTTCAAATGCCCGGATTTGACCAGCTTCTCAACAGTCCCCGTCTTCACATCGGGAATGTATGAAGTTCCTTGATGCAATAACTCGATCTTCCGCGCGTCGGGATCTATGCCAGTAACGTAAAACCCCGCCTCGGCAAAAACCACCGCCAACGGCAGGCCGACATAACCAAGTCCGAGAATCGAAACTTTGGACTTTTTCGCATGCAAATTCTGAATGAGAGTCTCTTTAAAGGTCATACTTTCCTTAAACTTGATTCGGATTTTTGAGAACGTGTCGCAGGCTTTTACACCGCGCATTTCTCCTGCCGTTCAAAACAAACTTAATTACAGTGGGGGCGCTTCTTCAGCGCTCATAAACACTCCCGGCCTTTCAATGCCGAACGAACATTTCCAAAGATGCGAGACTCATCAAAATAGCGTCCTCGCCGTTATCCTTATAATAATGAGCGCGCCGTCCATCTTCCACGAATCCAAAATCGCGATACAACTTTTGCGCGGTCTCGTTGCCGGCACGCACTTCCAAAAACGCGCGCTCAAAGCCTTCATGCGCGGCCGCCTCCAGGCCGTGCCTCAATAATTCACGGCCAAAACCTCGGCCGCGAAATTCCGGATGCGTGGCAAATGTGGCAATATGCGCCTCATCCACGATCATCCAGATCACCATCATCGCCACTACGCGTCCGTCCAACTCACCCACCCAGCAACGCGCCGAAGGGTTGGCTGAAACCTCAAAGCGAAACGATCGTTCGGGCCACGGCAGGGCAAACGATAAATGGTCGATTTCATGGACGGTGGGCAGGTCTGTCTCCGTCATGCGGCGAATTATGAAACTCATTCCGGCACTGATTCGGTCACGTGCAAATAGATCGGCGTCAGCGAGGCCGCCTCATCCGTCTCACCGTTTTGCCAGCGCGCCCATGCCAGTTCGGCCAGCATCGCCGGACGCCGCACCGATTGCGCCGCAGAAACCAACTGCACGTTCACGCGTTTACGCGCCAACCGTTGACGTTCCTCCGCCGTCAACTCGCCGCAGACGATCGTGGGTTTGGAAATGGAGGCCACCAGCGAATCGACCGTTTCGACTCGTACCGCGCCCTCAGCCTGCCAGCCGCTTTTGGAAGTTTTATACCAGCCGACAGCGAGGCGGCCGCGCCCTGCCCGCAAAACCGCGGCCAGCGGCATCTTTGCCGGAGTCTGCGCGGCGGCCAGAATGTCCAGGGTTGGAATGCCGATCAATGGAATGTTACGCGCCAGCGCCAGCCCTTTGACGAATGCCAAGCCTACGCGCAGGCTGGTGAACGAACCGGGCCCGGCCGCGACTCCCAGCGCGGCAACCGAGTCCATCGCCGCGCCGCAGTGAGCTAAAAGTCCCGCGAGCGCCGGAGCCAGTTCCACGGTGTGATGCTGACTGCTCGTCCAAACCGATTCGCCCAGCACTTGCGCGCCATCGTACAACGCCAATCCGATTTGTGCAGTGGAAGTATCGACAGCCAGCAACATCATCCCACTCCAAATACCGAATGACGGAGACTCTCCAGCAACGCGTCATAGCGCCCGCCTTTGGAAACGAAACGCATCTTGCGCTGTTCTTCCGCCAGATATTCGAAATCAACCCAAATGCGTTCGCGCGGGATCAGGCTATTCATGCGTTCCGGCCATTCGACCAGCAACGCGCCTTCAGCGAGCATCGAGTCGAGGTCGAGCTCTTCAGCTTCGGGGGCGGAATCGAGGCGGTAAGCGTCCATGTGAAATAACTTTTTTTCGTCGGCGCGGCGATAGATGTTGACCAGAATAAAGGTCGGGCTGGAAACCGAATCGAGCGAGCCCCAGCCTTGCGCCACACCCTGCACAAAAGTGGTCTTGCCTGCGCCGAGATCGCCCTGCAAACAAATAATATCTCCGGTTTGCAAGGTGTTCCCCAAACGCATACCAATGCGGCGCGTTTGTTCGGGACTGCGGCTGAAGAAATCGAATGTGTGCGCGTCCAAAATAGGCATGGGAAAATTATGTTGTGTTGAATTCTACACCAAAAATAAAAGCCCTTACATGCAGGGCTTTTCAGGGAGCGACATGAAGAGAAAAGGTCACGGAGTGGGAGTCGCGGTCAACGTCGGCGTCGCGGTGCGAGTGGCGGGTTGCGGCGTCGGCGTGCGAGTGGGCGTAAGAGTCTTTGTGGGAGTCCGCGTAACGGTGGCGGTCGGCGAAGGCGTGACCGATAAGAGTTCCGTCACTTTTTCCTGAGCTTCGGCGCGCATCTCTTTGGTCGAGGCCGAAGCGGGCAGTTTGAGGAAATCCTGCCAGGTCTTGATGGCGTCTTTCAGATCGCCGCGCTGTTCCTGAATCAACGCGCGCCAATACAAAACCAGCGCAGTCTGTGCTTTGGTGGCCGCAAAAGGTCGCGTGGACTCGATTTGCAGGAAGGCATTGCCGTATTGTTTCTGATCGTAAAATGCGCGGCTCAGGCCCAGATTGATATCGAATGAATTTGGAAAGAACGCCGCGGCGCGTTTGAGATCGTCCTGCGCGTCCTGCGGGTTACCCAACTCCAACTGGGACAAGCCGCGGTAAATGTAGATTTGCCGCTGACGGTTATCCAGCTCGAAAGCCTTGCTTAAAGTATCAATGGCCGTTCGATATTGTCCCACCTCGTAATACGCCTGACCCAGCAACGCTAGGGCAAAACCATCTTTCGGCTCGTATGTAACGTAAGTAGCCAGCGCCCGAATAGCGTTTTGATAATCGTCCTGCGCCATGTAGGTCTGGCCCATAATGAGATAGACGGGCAGGATGGTGATATCGATCTGATTAGCTTTTTTGGCATATTCCAGCGCGGTCGCCGGATCGTCCAGCATCAGATAGGCCTGTGCGTAGGCAAGATTAACCAGCGCGGAATTCGGCATGCGTTGCGCCGCGGAGCCGAGATCTGCCAGCGCCTCGTTCGGCTTTTTGTTGTAGAGGCGGTTGTTGGCGCGTTCGAGATAAACTTCACCGTAGTTGGGATCGTATTTGAGCGCCAGATCGAAAAAGGTATCCACGTTCGCGTTCGGATCTTCCAGAAGGCGGGCGCGCGCCAGCCCCAAATAACCGGGCGCAAACTGCGCGTCAATTTTGAGCGCCTGATTATAGGCATTCGACGCGTTGCGCCAATCTCCGTCGAAACGATAGCCTTCGCCGATGAAATAATACACGTCGGGCGAATCCGGTTCGAGGCGCGCCACTTCCTGCATATTGGTTATATAGGAAGCCCAATCCCCTTTGTTATACGCGGCTTTGGCGGCGCGGAATTGATCGAGCGATTGCGGCTGGCGCGGGGTATTGACGTAGAACGGAGTGGGCGTGTAGGTCTCAGCCAGAAACGCCCACAGCGGCGTGGGGCCGCGCGGCGTGAAAGTGGACGCGGCCGGGCTGGCGCCGATCAATGTGGGCGTGGGAGAAAATGTGGATATAACTCCGAAGGTTGGGATAAAGGGCAGGTTTCGACGCGGGGCTGTGATGCCAAGATAAGCGGCGCCCAGGACGATGATTCCCAGCAGGCTGAGCGCGGCCAGGCGCGTGATCGGGTTTCCAACGAAGGCGCGAAAACCGGTGGGCTTGGGTTGCTCGTGCGCGAGGAGCAATTTCTCTTCCCAGGCGCGCGGCCGGTTTAACGGGAACGGCTGAACCGATTCGTCCGGCGCCAGCGCACCGAGCAGAATCAAGCCGCGTTTGGCGGTGGCATTTTCCGGGTCCAGTTTGAGCGCTGTTTGCAGGCAGTATGTTCGCTCTTTAGCGTTGTCCACTGCCGCGCTCATCCAAACCCAGTAGGTCGCGTTATTCTGCTCTTCTTTGAGCAGGAGAGTCAATAACTCTTTTGCGCGGGCTTTGTTTCCCTCGCGCAACGCGGCCACTGCATCCTGGAACAGATTGTCTTCAGCCATTCCTTGATTTTATACTAATTCCCGCTACTCGTGAAATTCTTCCACACGATAGATCGCAATTTCAAAATGCTTTTTACGCCAGGCGTTCGGCTCCACGCCCAGCTTGTAGCACAGATTCTCGAGGAACTCCACGCGGTCGGGCAGTTTCTCCCACACTTGAGGCAGAAATGTGGCGCGGTGGCGGCCATCGCGCAGAATGACTCCATCCTCGTTCGGTTTCAGTTTCGTGAGCAAATCTTCCGGCGAGTTGTATTCGAGAGGGATCGGCACGCTCAACCGCGAGACCTCGATGCTGATCTCGTTTAATTCAGCGGACTGCACCGGCGAAAAGCGGAAGTCGTCCAGCGCGGCGGCGACGGAGTGTTCGCGCACATCCTCCGCCAGCGGCTGATACGGTTCCAGCGCGCCGACGCAACCGCGCAGATCGCCGCGTTTGGTCAAAGTCACGAATGAAGCGCCGTCTTCGCGCAGACGCGCGGTGAAAGTTGCGAGTTTCAGCTTCGGGAGTTTTTCGCCGCGCACACCCCCTTCCAACGCTTCACGCGCCAGGCGCAGGAGAATCTTTTTCTCCTCCTCGGTCAAACGATCAGCTTCCACAATTCTCCTCCCATTCTCCCGCCGGTCAACGCAGGGCTGGAGGTTATTTTGGCAATTGCCAATAACGGCGGTCGTGATAGATCAGCGGACGGCCTTCGCCTTCGCCGCGCGCCGCCACCACTTCCGCCAGAAAGATCGTGTTCATCCCAGCCGCAATCGTTTGCACGACGCGGCAATCCATGCTGGAGAGGCCCTTGATGATCGGCGCGCCGGTGACGAATGTTTCGGTCTCCAAGCCGGCAAAACGATCCTCGCGTTCCAAACCGCGGCCTGCGAAGCGATCTGAAATTTTCTGCTGGTCTTCGCCGAGAATGGTCACGGCAAAAGCTCCGGCTTCGTTTACCAGCGTTTGCGTGCGGCTTTCGGTTTGAAGAGAGATAATGATCAAAGGCGGGGCCAGCGAAACAGAAGTGAACGAGCTCACGGTCATGCCGTGACGCTCACCGTTATGGGCCACAGCGACCAGGGCCACGCCCGAACTCCAGGCGCGCATGGCGCGCCGTAATTGTTCAGCATCCAGGGTTTTTATCAAAGGTTCCATTTTTTTCATCATAACGGCCTAAAAAGGCGCAGTCAAGGCAAAAATTGTTGTGTAACGTTTCCGTATGGTGACAACTTTGCCTTTGCATTTTACATCAAATAAGGTAATATTATACGAAATGGAGAATGCTTCGCCTCCATCCGTACCGTCCACACCGATCAGAACAAGCCCCCGGCCTGCTCGCCGTCAAACACGCTCTGTCAACGCCTTTTGGACGACTTTGGGCATCGGCATCCTACTGGCTACGCTCTTCACCGCCTGGACGCCCAACAGCCTGTTTCCGATGAATTTCTCAGAGCAACTCAGTTTAATTCTCACTCCCCCAGCCGGCAACTCCACTTTGTTAAAAACGCCCCAGCCGCCGCTTCGTATCGGCATCGTGGCCGGGCATTCCGGTCATGACTCGGGCGCGGTCTGCATGGACAGCAACGGAAACGTGACGCTCACCGAGGCGGATGTCAACTTAAAGATCGCCACGCTGGTGCAGAAAAAATTAGTGGCCGACGGCTTCCAAGTGGATCTGCTCAACGAATTCGACACGCGCCTGAACGGTTACCGCGCGGTGGCGCTCATTTCCATTCATAACGATTCCTGCGATTACATCAACGATCAGGCCACCGGTTTTAAGGTGGCCGCTTCGATGGATACCCGCGATACCAACCGCGCCAGCCGACTTCTGGCCTGCATGGTGGATCGTTATCAACGCGCAACCGGTATGAACTATCACACGGGCAGTATCACGCGCGATATGAGTCAGTATCATGCTTTCTCCGAAGTGGACCCGAACACGATCACGGCCATTATCGAAACCGGCTTTCTCAACCTCGACCGCGACATGCTGGTAGATCATACCGATATTGTGGCAGACGGCGTGGTCAACGGAATCTTATGTTTCGTCAATAACGAGAACGTCGAACCGACGCCCATTCCAACTTCTGTGCCATGAATCCGACCATTTTAGAAACTCTGCTCAAGAACTCGAACGCGCGCGCGCCTCAACCGGGTCCACAGCCGGCCCCGCAAAAGCCGCCTCAGCGGAAACGCAGTCATTATCCGCTGTTCTTTCTCGGGCTGGGCGCGTTGATTTTTATCCTGATGCTGACGGCCTGGTCCGCGGCCAGCAACCCGGCTCTGGCCGCGATCCTCACTGTGGAAGCGACTCCCACCCGCACACCGGCACAATCTTGGGCGCAGGCTTTCCTCGTCAAGCCCACCTATACACCCACCGCCACGCTTCTGCCGTCCCCAACTCCAATCGATACTCTCGTACCGACCAGCCTGCCGGGCAATATCACTGCGCAGATCGTTGTCGATACGGCTGTGCCCGAAGCAAATGTTTCGCAGACGGACGACGCGCCGGTTGTATCTGCCGGCGGAAAATATATTCTGGTGAGCATCTCCGAACAACATTTGTACGCGTACGATAATAACTCGCTGGTCTATTCCTTTGTTGCCTCCACCGGCATGCGTAACGCCACGCGCATCGGCCAATTTTCCGTGCTGGATAAAATACCCAACGCGTACGGCGCCACCTGGAATATTTGGATGCCCAACTGGCTGGGCATTTACTACGCCGGCACATTGGAAAATGGCATTCATGCTTTACCCATCCTGCCCAGCGGCGCAACCTTATGGGCGGGCTTCCTCGGCACGCCGATTTCCTACGGTTGTGTGGTGCTGGGAACCAGCGAAGCGCAGGAACTTTACAATTGGGCCGACGTGGGCACGCCGGTTGACATTCAATGGTAAGTTTTTCTTTTAGAGGACCAAGCCATGAACAACAACGATTTTTTAGAATCCCGCAAAGCCGTTCAAAAGGCGCGTGAAGCCCTCCTGCACGGCGACCGCACCGAAGCGCGTCGTTGGGCAGAGGCGGCCTCAAAGCTCGCGCCGCAATCCGAGGATCCGTGGTTGATTCTGGCCGCGGTGGCCAGCCCACGCGCCAGCGTGGATTACATTCAAAAGGCATTGGCGATCAACCCGGATAGTCCGCGGGCGCAAAAGGGAATGCAATGGGCAATGAAGCGTTTGCAGGAAACGCCTCAGACGGTCACCCCGCCGCTTAATGCAACGCCAGCCCAAAATCCCGCGCGCAGCGTGTCATCCGCAAAAACCAGCCGGAAGCGGAGTCTGGTTTTTCCAATCCTATTGTTTTTATTGGGATGTATTGTGGTCGGATTCGCGGCCTGGTCTGCAACCTCCTCGCCAGCCATGGCTTACATCTTAAGTTTGGGCAGTGCCACCCAGCCGTCGCAAATCGAACATTCGCAGTTATGGGCGCCTGCGCAAATTGCCAAACCGACTTATACAGCCACCGCGCAGGAAATGGCGGCAGTAATAGAGCCGAGCGCGACGCCGACTCCCGAACCGACTCAGCAATTGGCCGATATCCTGCCGCTTCCTTCCGAGACCTCAACCCCGGCTCCGACTGAGACGCCGATTCTCCCCTCGGAGACTCCCGCCATTACCAATACGCCTGCCGCCACAGAAACGCCCGGCGTACTGATCGCTTCCATTGTGGAAGATACGCCGACTTCCGAATACGTGCCTCCAACTGACGCGCCTGCAGATCAACCTGCCTCACAACCGCAGGTCTCGGTGGGCGATGGCGTGCATTGGATAGACGTGGATTTGACCCAGCAACGCGTGTACGCGTACGCCGGAGATACAGTGGTCAATACGTTCATCGTGTCCACCGGAACCTGGCAATATCCAACCGTAACGGGTCAATATCACGTTTACATCAAACTGCGTTCCACCACCATGACCGGCCCCGGTTATTATCTTCCCAACGTGCCATATACCATGTACTTCTACAAAGGCTATGGACTGCACGGCACATACTGGCACCACAACTTCGGCACACCGATGAGTCACGGCTGTGTAAATCTCTCGATCCCCGATGCGGAATGGCTGTATAACTTCTCGTCAGTCGGGACGCTGGTCAACGTCCATTATTGATAAATAAGCCGAAGCGCTTCACGGCTTTTCTGTCTTTGCAGTTTAAAAAACTTTCGATGAATAGTAATCGTGCGTTTTCCCGCCGTGATTTTCTCAAACTGAGCGGCCTCGGTTTGTTCGGTTTATTTCTGCCCGATCTCCGCCTCGATCTCCCAGCCGTGCAAACTATTCTTCCATCCAACCAGCAGGGACGCGTAGCTTCCGAAATCCTCTGGACTTACGATCGTCCATCATTCAACAGCAAACAGCTTCAATTGTATTGGCGCGACCTGATCGTGCCCATCGAAAACGTCACCATCAACGAAGACGATCCCGACGCCTACAACCGTGTTTGGTATCAGGTCAAAGATCAGGGTTACGCATATTCCGGCAGTATTCAACCGGTGCTCACCGTTCTCAACCAGCCGCGTACCGACATCCCGGCAAACGGGATATTGGGCGAAGTGACCGTGCCGTACACCGACGCGCTCACCGCGGCGCGTCCTTCGGCAGGCGTCGGCTATCGCATCTACTATGACACCATTCATTGGATCATGGCCGCGGTCTCGAATCCGGATGACGGCAAAATCTGGTATCAGATTCTGGATGATAAATGGGCAAAACTGTACTACGTCCCAGCCGAACATCTGCGCATCCTTTCAGACGAGGAACTGGCTCCGTTATCGGCAGAAGTGCCCGACGATCACAAGCGCATCGAAGTCCGCCTGAACGATCAACTGCTTCTCGCCTACGAGAACGATAACCCCATCTTCATCACGCGCGTCTCCACCGGCGCGATCCTGCGTGTGGGCACATACTTCACGCCGCGCGGACAGTTCATGACATACTATAAACGTCCCACGCGCCACATGGCCGCGGGAGATATCACCGCCAGCGGCTTTGACCTGCCCGGCGTTCCCTGGGTAATGTACTTCAGCGAAAGCGGGCTTTCGTTACACGGCACATACTGGCACAACGATTTCGGTACGCCTCACAGCCACGGTTGTATCAATCTCAGCATCGAAGCCGCCAAATGGCTCTTCCGCTGGACTTCGCCCATCGTGCCGATAGGGGATGAATTCGCTTACAAATCACAGGGAACTCAATTGCTGATACAAGATTAGATAATAATCTTATTAGACTCTTACGCGCGCTTTTCCTCTTCGTGGTACAAATAACAACTCATGAATATCGATCTTTCCCGCCGCGACTTTCTCAAAATCCTCGGCGCAGGCGCGTTGGGGCTGGTTGCATCCGAACTGCGGCTCGAGCGCGCCTTCGCCAAACCCGCACAGCAAGGACGCATGACGGTCAGCGGCGTGCCGCTCTATAGTGAACCTGCCTTCAATGCCAAACAACTTCACTTGTTCGGCAGGGACGAAGTGGCAAGCATCGTCAGTGAAGTGGATGGCGATAACGGATACGGCAATCCATTCGATAAAACCTGGTTCAAGATCGGCACGGACGGCTATTCCTACTCCGGTTGGATTCAACCTGTGGATACGATATATCAAAAGTCCGTCTATAGCGTGCCGCCGCAGGGTCAATTGGGCGAGATTACAGTTCCATACAGCGATACGCGCCTCGCGCCCACTGCCTATGCCGACCGCGGCTACAGAATCTATTACGGCAGTACGCATTGGGTCAAGAATGTGATCGTGGTGCGCGACGAAAAAAGCGTGTGGTATGAGATCTACGACTCGTTCCTGCACAAATCGTTTTACGTTGCCTCCTACGACATGCGCCTCATTCCCGACGATGAACTGGCCCAGCTTTCTCCGGAGGTTCCCAACGATCAAAAAGCCATCTACGTGGACCTCGCCAATCAACTGGTCACTGCCTATGAAGGCGAGCAGTTGGTCTTCTCCTCGCGTTGTTCGAGCGGCGCCAAAGGGACGCGCACGCCGTCCGGTGAATTCAGCACCTATCACAAAGGCCCATCGGTGCACATGACCAATCAGGGCGACGAAGTGGCGCATATTTACGATCTGCCGGGAGTGCCGTGGTGTTCGTTCTTCACCGGGGAGGGGAACGCCTTTCACGGCACATACTGGCATAACGATTACGGCCGTCCGCGCAGTCACGGTTGCGTGAACCTGCCGTCAGAGGCCGCGAAATTTTTATATCGCTGGACCAATCCCGTCGTCCCGCCGGAAACGGATTATTTACATCTGCCCGGTCAGGGAACATACGTCAAAATCACCTAAAATCAGAATCATGCCTCGACAACCTCTTTTCGCCGGCCTTGTGATCGATGAATACGGCCGCGCCGCCGAAACCGCCTATGTGGGCGATGAACCGTGCTACGTGGTGGACGACGCGGGTTTTCGTCGTCACATCCCATCCGCGCAGGTGGATCGGCAGGTGCTGGCGCAGATGGCCGAAATGATGAAAGGCAATGAAGACCTGCTCTCCGCGCAGGCCGCCAAGATGATCGGCCAGGAGGATATCTTCACGAAGGCCATGCTCGAACAACAACTCAAAAATGTGGATAAACAATTCGAGGCGCTGATGGAATCCGGCCTGCCGGAAAATGCGCGCATGTATTTGGGCATGCTGGGATTCAAGATCATCATCAACATGCACGGCGATGTGATTAAAATGGAACAGCCCGCGGCAGGCGGCAGTGACGGCGATGAGTGAACTTTGGGGTAAATACCGAATCCATTGGCTTCGATGCGCGTAAAACAAGCTGGCTGAAATCGGCCCGCTTGTTTTTTTCATGCGATATAATTTCACCCAATCCAGATCAAAAAGAATTCAACCGCCCATACATCGAACTCAGCGCTGGTTTTCCACCCGGAGGTGCCATGAAACCTGAAGGATTCAAAACCTTTACCGCGATCATGATCGCCATTGTCAGTGTGACAGGCGCATGGGTGACATGGCGCGCAGGCCTGGCGTTGAACGACGCGAGTCGGGACGATTTCTCAGGCCTGGCCGCGGCCATCAACGAGCAGGAATCGCAGGTGATGGCCTCCATCAAGGTCTCGGAACACCATCAGGCCTTCCTGGAATACACGCGCTTCAACGAACTGGGCAATGAGATCAGCAACGAGATCAAGACCGATAATTTGCAGGATGCCAATCTGGACCGGCAGAAGTCCGATGCGTGGGGCATCGCCCTCGGCCTGCAATCGTTGTTCTTTCCCCCGCGTTATCTGCTCCCCGACGGAAGCTACGACATTCAGCGCGAAACCGATGAAGAGACCGCCGAGGCCGAACGGGCGCGCGATACAAAGCCCGAACCGCATTTCGCGCGGGCGGACGATCTTCGATTGAAGGCTAATTTACAAGTCATCGTCCTGATCTTCCTCGGCCTCGCATTCTGGTTCTTCACACTGGCGCAGATCAACGAACGCGGCATCAAATATTTCTTCGCAGTGAGCGGCATGCTGATATGGATCGTCAGCGCGCTGGCCTCCGTCGTTCTCGAGATAAGCATGTAGGAGGCGGGCATGAGCCAATCCAATCCGCCGCAAGGCCCGGACCGCGTCGAAAAGTTTGTCGCGTTCCTGATCGCTTCGGTCACCGTGCTGATCGCAATCGTTACCTTCCTGCAAACCTACGCTTCTGGCAAAAGCAATGAAGCCGACCGCACTTCCACGCGTTACGCAATCCAGGCCATCCAAGTCAAAACCAGCGGCGAAACGCGCGTCAGCCATGAATGGGAGGGCGCATATCAAATATGGTATGAATTGAATCTACAGGCCCTCGGCGCGGATCTGGCCGGCGATACGGCCGGCGCGCAAAGATATCGCACTGTACGCGATCACATCCTCAAACTCAGTCCACTGCTTTCCTCGAGCCAATACTTCGATCCAAATTCCGACAACTTGCCGGATTCATCCGGCTATCAGGCCGATACGTACCTTGTGGAAAGCACGCGTCTCGAAGAAAAATTTCAGGCTTACAACGAGATCGGCGACGCCTGGGATAATCGGTCGAACGCCTTCATCGCGCATCTCACACTGCTGGCCGTCAGCCTGTCGCTCTTCGGTCTATCCGCCACCATGGCCGGAAAAATGCGCGGCATCTTCATTGCATTGGGCAGTATCATCGCCGCGCTGGTCGCGGCGTGGGCCGCGTTCATCATGTTAACTCCCCTGCCTGCGCTTCCCGATGCCGCCATCAATGCGTATTCCGAGGGAGTGGGGTTGGCCTGGCGCGGCGATTACCGGGGCGCCGTTCAAAAGTTCGATGCCGCGCTGGCCGAAAAGCCCGATTATGCCAACGCCTTTTACGAACGCGGCAATGCCTATTTCTCGCTGGGCGATTATCCTTCTGCGGCGGCCAATTACGAAGCCGCGTTCCAAGCGGGGCGCGCAGATACCAACGTGGGCTGGAATCTCGGCTGGACGTATTACCTGCTCGGACGATTCGACGACGCCATCCAGATGGATCGTGCGACTCTTTCCCGGGACCCGAGCCTGATCGCGGTCCGATTCAATTTGGCCCTGGTCCTGATGGCAAACGGTCAATTTACAGAGGCGCGTTCCGAATATGAAAACGGAATCAGCCAGGCCGTCCATGAAGTAGAGGCGGCTCATCAAGAGGGGAAACAACCGCCTTCTTCCTTCTGGTACTATCTGGATGCATCCGCCACCGACATAGACAATCTACTGCTGGAAATGAATGGCAACCCGAAACCGTGGAGTCAGGCGCCCGCGCGCGGCAGTATCGTAACCGACCCGGTGAAACTGCGCGCGCTGGCCGGTGAAATGTTCTATCAGTTGAAAGATACGACCGTCTCGTTGGAATTCACAGGAAAAGCGCCGCCACAAACGCAAAGACCAACCGCTTCGGCCTTTCAATTCGCGCAGGAAGAATTCGACGATCAGGGCAACTTTACAAAGTATGATATCGCAACGACATTCGCATACGGCATCAATTCGATGCAAGTGCTTTTCGATTACAACGGTATGACGCCGGGCGCATCGGAAATTTGGAAGGTGTATCGCAATGGTTCAGAAGACCCCACACTGCGCGTGGTCAACACATGGGGATTACAGGAATCCGGCAGTGCGGCCAAACCGATCAGCTACGCGTACAGCAACTTGTTCGTGTTTAGATCCGGCGAATACACTGTGGAGTTGTATATCGACTCGCATTTGATCGGCCGCGGCACCTTTACTGTGGAGGAACAGAAGTAGGTTTATTCCTGCCGTTCATACAGAGAGATAGAACTGGCCTGGGAGAGCATATGCATTCTTACATTAAATCCATGATGGCTTTATACGAAAATCACGCGGACGCCCAAAATGCCGGACCCATGAAGCGTTACATGCGCGGCCAGTTCGAATATTTGGGCATCAAAAGTCCGCAATTAGGTGACTTGCTCAAGGAACTCATCTCCGCTCGAGGGCTTCCCAAAGTGACGGAACTGGATGCAATCGCACGCGAGCTTTGGGCCCTGCCGCAACGGGAATATCAATACACTGCCATCGCGCTGATCCGCAAATTGGAGAAACAACTGCCCGAGGAATTCGCCGGAACGTTCGAATATTTGATCGTCACCAAATCCTGGTGGGATACAGTGGATGCCATTTCCAGCGACGCGCTGGGGCCGCATTTCAAACGCTTTCCAATGGCCAGAAAGAAATATCTGACCAAATGGCGCAAGTCCGATAATTTCTGGCTGAGGCGCGCCTGCATTTTATTTCAGTTAAGCTATAAAGATGAGACCGACTTCGACCTGCTGTGTAAGATCATCCGCGAGAATCTCGGCTCGAAGGAATTTTTCATCAATAAAGCCATTGGCTGGGCACTGCGCCAATACACGCGCATCGATCCGCAGGGCGTACGCAAGTTCGTCCGGGAGACTCCGCTGAATCCGCTCAGCGCCAGGGAAGCTTTGAAATGGCTCGAAAAAAGGCGCAAAGCATAATCGTTTCTTAATACATTGTGGGTAAAATAGTTCGTACAAGCGCAGGATCGGAATCTGTGAACAGAATATTGTTATCACAAGGAGCGACTCATCATGGGCGTCATCATGCAAAGTTTTTACTGGGATTGTCCGCGCGTGGACAACAAGGAGTTTCAATGGTGGAATCACGTTCGCACGCAGGTCCCGTCGCTGGCAAAGACCGGCTTCACGGCTTTATGGCTTCCGCCAGTGCACAAAGCCGCCAATCTCGGCGGCCCTTCCATGGGCTATGATCCCTATGATTATTACGACCTCGGCGAGTTCGACCAGAAAGGTGCGGTTGCAACCTGGTTCGGCACCAAGCCCGAATTGCTGAGTCTTATCGAAACGGCGCACAAGTACAGGCTTGAAGTGATCGCCGATCTCGTCATCAATCACAACAGCGGAGCGGACGAACCGGAGGTGAATCCGCTTATCAGCCAGTCGCGCTGGACTCGCTTCAATCCGAAGAGCGGAAGATTCCCGCGCGACTGGGAATGTTTTCACCCGAATATGTACGAGTCGTGGGATGAAGGTTCGTTCGGCGACATGCCCGATCTTTCGCATCGTCACCCATACGTGTACGCCGAATTGCTCAAGCTGACGCGCTGGCTCATCGAAGAAATGGGCTTCGACGGCTTTCGTTACGATTACGTCAAAGGCTATGGCGCGAACACAATCACGGCCATTCAGGAATATCGTTATGTGCGCGGCGGTAAACCGTTTGCGCCGTACGGCGTGGCCGAATTTTGGGACAATGCGCATGCCATCGAAAACTGGGTGGAACTGGCGAATTTTTCCAACTCGAATCCGGTGGACGCTTTCGACTTTCCACTGCGTGAAATGTTGAAATCGTTGTGCGACCAATACGGCTTCAGCCTGCGCAACCTGATCACCTGGGAAACAGTCCTGCAAAAACAACCGCAGACCACCGTCACTTTCGTGGAGAATCACGATCTGCGCGATGAGGGCCGCCCGATCGTCAACGATAAACTGCTGGCTTACAGTTACATCCTTACACACGAGGGATATCCGTGCGTGTTCTGGCACGATTACTTCAATTACAACCTCGGGCTCGACGGCACGCCGAACGGAATCGCCGCGCTCGTTACAGCGCACGAAAATGCCGCAGGCGGGAACACCGAAGTACTTTATGTGGACGACAATCTCTACATCATGCAGCGCACCGGCTACGCAGAAAAGCCCGGACTTATCTATGTGTTGAACAATCGCGGCGACGAATGGAACGGAAAGCTGGTCACCACCAAATTCTATAACGCCGCGCTCGGACCTGTGGCCTGGTGGAGCAAAACCGACATGGCACGCCCAATCGACCAAATCACCGACCGCGACGGACGGGCGCAGTTCTTCGCGCCGCCGCGCGGCTATGCGGTGTACACAATGAAATAAGGCGCGCAGGAATCGACATGGTTCAATTACTCCCCATGACGGAAGAGGAATTCAAAGACTTTCTTGCGCGCGACATCAAGGAATATGCGGAGGAGAACGTCAAAGCGGGCTATTGGGCGGAGACTGAAGCATTGGAGAAATCGCGCTGGGAACATGAACAACTGCTTCCCAACGGCCCGGCCACAAAAGACCATTACCTGTTTACAATCGTATCGGAGGCGGGCAATAAAGTCGGATTGATCTGGCTGAGAGTCCAACTTGAATCCCCCGTCCCCTCCGGCTTTATTTTCAATCTCTACATTGACGAGGCGTTCCGCAGAAAGGGTTATGCCCGGCAGGCCATGCTCGAACTGGAAAAATATGCGGGAAAACTCGGGTTGAAGAAACTGACTCTGCACGTATTCGCTCATAACGCCGGAGCCAGAACGCTTTACGATCAACTCGATTACAAGATCGGCAGTTTGAACATGACGAAGGAACTATCGTCGGCGCATGAGTGACGTCCATGTACAACTCTGCGCCCTGCTCGACGATTGGGGAGCAGTTTATCGCGTCGTGGAGCATGAAGCTGAAGGCCGCACAGAATTGATCGCCGGAATCCGCGGTAACCGGATCGAACAATCCATCAAGTCCATTGTTTTGCAGGTGAGAGTCTCCAAAAGGGAGAATATTTATTGTCTCGCCAATGTTCCCGGCGATTGCCGCATTGATTTCGAGGGAGTCAAAGCCCACTACCGCGCGGATAGCGCGGCGTTCGCAGTGCGCGAGAAGGCGCAGGAGTTAACGGGGTGCGTCCTCGGCGCGATACCGCCTTTTTCGTTCAGCGGCCAGCTTCAAGTCCTGGCTGATCCGTTGATCGCGGAGAATGAGGAAGTCGTTTTCAACGCAGGCCGTCTCGACCGATCCATCTTCATGAAGTCAGCCGATTACCTGCGCATCGCAAAACCGGAACTGGTGAAGATCGCCCTGCGCGCTTAGCAGACTTTCCCGTTATCGTCCACGTAACAGGAATCGCCCTGGAACGCCTGCCAGTCGTGCATCAACTTTCTTAATTCCGTCAAATAAGGCGCGATCTCTTCGCCGCTGACGACCTTTTCATTATTGGTGATGATCGGCAGGGAACGTTTGCCGCCGAACAAGGCGGATGCCTGCGCCGAATCGACGATCACGCGGTCGTAACCGAAGATCATATCCTTGAGTTCCGCTTCGATGGTATCGGCTTTTGCGCTGTTCAATTCACGATAAAGTTTGACCATATCAGGGATTATACTTGTAATCGAACTTCGAATATTTGCAGATTAGATTCCGTCATTCGACAATGATCAAATTACATCTTCCAGCGCGTCAGCCGTTCAACTTCATGTCCGTGGTCAATTCGCACGGCTGGTCACAAATGGCGCCCTTTGAATTCGACGAGTCATCGCAGACGCTCTCGTACATACTGCGCTTGAAGCGCGGCCGCGTGATCGAATTACGCATGAACGAAGCGCCCGAAGGTCTGACCGTCGAAACCGAAAAATTAAGCGGTAACGAACAATACGAAGTGGCGGAAAAAGTTTCCTGGATGTTCGGGCTCGACCTGGATTTTTCCGCATTCTATACCGCGGCACGCGGGGAACCGAAACTGGCTCAGGCCAGAAAGCTGGCGCGCGGCCGCGTCCTGCGCTCCCCAACTTTGTTCGAAGATGTGGTCAAAACGATTTTGACCACCAACACATTATGGACCGCGACCAAAAACATGAATCTGAATCTAATTCGCGAATTCGGCCAGCCCCTGCCCGAAGATTCAAAGAAGCACGCATTTCCCGAACCGATTGCCATCGCGGCCTCCAGCCCCACGGTTCTAAAAGAAAAAGTCCGCGTGGGATATCGCGCGCAGGCTCTGCATGAGCTGGCTGTGCAAGTTGCATTCGGCGCGCTCGATCTCGAATCTCTCAAAACCAGTGCCCTGCCCACACCCGAACTGCGCAAGGAATTATTGAAGATCAATGGCGTGGGACCGTATGCGGCGGCCAACCTGCTTTTGATTTTAGGGCGTTCCGATTACATTCCGATCGATTCATGGGCGTTGAAATTGGTCTCGCATGAATGGCATAAAGGTAAACCTGTCGGCGCCAAGGAAGTGGAAGCCGCGTTCAAAAAATGGGGCGAATTCAAAGGCCTGGCATTCTGGTTCTGGGACTGGAAATATACCGGTCAGGAAGACAAAGCCGACGCGAAATAAGTTCGGACGCGCGGAGTAAATCAAAAGCACGGATCAACAATTATCTGTGCTTTATTCTGCCACCTCGGGGCCTTCCGCTTCTTCGCCTCCCGCCTCCTCGAACCCGATCTCTGCCCCCTCCTCAGCCGATTCTTCCTGCCCCGCCGCTTCAGCCTCCGGCTCCTCGCTCTCCGGATATTCGCTCTCCTCGCCTTCTTCAGCGGACTCGCCCGCTTCTTCCTCCGCCGGTTCCTCGGCCTCCGTTTCGGATTCTTCTCCCTCCGCCTCAGACTCTTCCGCTTCCTCTTCGTCCGTCTCCTTTTCCTCGGCTTCGGATTCCTCACTCTCCGGCTCTTCGCTTTCTTCCGCTTCCTCCGACTCTTCTTCTTTCTCTTGTTCGCCGTTTTCTTCCGTTTCTTCTTCTTCCTCTTCCTTCTCTTGCTCGTCGCTCTCTTCCGTTTCTTCCGGCTCTTCCTCCTCCTCTTTTCCTTTTTCTTCCGCCTCTTCGGATTCCTCTTCTTCGTCATCTGTCTCATCATCTTCCCCGCTTCCTTCCAGTTCTTCTTTGCCTTCTTCTTCTTCCGATTCTTCTTCCGGCTCTTCTTCGGGTTCTTCCTCTGGTTCTCCTTCGCCTTCTTCCATTTCGCCCTCCGCGGATACGGTTTCAGGCTTTTGATTCACAGTCTCGGCTGGGGGTTCTTCCGTTTCATCTTCGTCTGATTCAGCCTCAGCCTCGGTCATATCAGACTCCGACGAGGGCGCGCTCACACTCGACTTTCGGCCTGTCCAGGTTTCGATCACGCGTTGATGCACATCCGGCATCTCGGCGCGCAAAGCCTCCATTAACTCCGCATAACGGGCGTAGTCGGCCGGGTCGTTCGCGCCAGTTCCCAGTTCCGCGTGAATCGTGTTGAGCAGAGCATAAGCTTCGTCGGGAGTCAATTGACGCGCGTCCAGCATGGACTGGAACAGAGTCATTTTGTCCGATGTATTGGATTGATGAAACAGGTCGCGATGATTGGGAGAAGCCAAAGATTGCTCCGAAGGCGGGCCGCCGCGAAATGAACGAAAAAAGTATAATCCAATTGAAGGAAACCTGCCTACGCCCATGGCCGAATTCAAATCCTTGCACTTCCACGACCATATCATCGAGGTCCGCTTCGACCAGCCGCCCGCGCTGGAAAAGACTCCGCCGTGCCCGGACGGTTTTATGTGGAACGGCCAAAGCTATCGCGTGACCGCAAGGCTGGCCGAGTGGAACGACTTCACACGCCGCGGCAAAATGGCGCGCAATATGCGTCCGAGTCACGCGGCCACAGCCGCCGGGCGCGGCTCGCTGGGAGTGGGCCGCTTTTATTTTCGCGTGCGCGTGGATTCCGACCAGGTCTTCGATCTATATTATGACCGCGCTCCGCAAGACGCCGACCGTCGCAAAGGCCAGTGGTACCTGTATCGAGAGTTGACCGAAGGAGATTGATCATGTTCGAACATCGTAATGAGCCTTTACTACCGCGTTCGCTTTTCTATCGGCGCGTTCTGCTTTATACGCTTTTTTCATTTGCGATTGTGGGCATCTCACTTTTGATCGGCGTACTCGGTTATCGTTACTTCGAGGGCCTATCCTGGATCGACTCGCTTCTCAACGCCTCGATGTTGTTGGGCGGCATGGGACCGGTCACTGCATTGCACACCACGGCGGGCAAAATCTTTGCGTCGATCTATGCCTTATTTGCAGGCATGATCCTGCTGGTGGCTGTGGGGGTTTTGATTGCGCCGGTATTTCATCGCTTCATGCACCACCTTCATTTGGGAATCGATGACGATTCATCGAACTGAAATCCGGGAAACGGAAGATTATGGAAGAAATTAAAACCACCCCCGCCGAAACGCGCCCCGAAAATTATGTTCCGTGGACGCTGGCCGATACCTGGCTGGGACTGGGCATTCTGGTCGTGGTCTTGGTGGGACTCGCCGCGGCCGCGGTGATCGTCGGCACGCGTTTTCTCTCGAGCAGTGTAGCGCTCGTGCTCTCCGAGTTGATCCTGATCGTTCCGATCATAGTCATTTTTGCATGGAAGGGATACGACTGGAAATATCTGGGCTTTATCCGGTTCAAGTGGAGCACATTGGCGCTTGGCTGTGGCGTGATGATCATCGCTTATTCGATTGTCATCGTCCACAACTTGATTCTGGCGGCACTGCACATCCCAACCCAGGGCGATACAATCGTGGAACTGATCAGCAAGCTCGGTTCACCGGTTACATTTTTCTTTGTGGGCGGGATTTTGGCCCCGCTCGTGGAAGAGACATTCTTCCGCGGCTTTCTGTTCGCGGGGTTTCGCCAAAGGTACGGGTGGGTCAAGGCCATGCTGTTGAGTTCGGCCCTGTTTTCACTGTCGCATCTCGAACCTGCCGCGTTGATCCCCACCTTCATATTGGGTTGCGTACTGGCTTATGTGTATCATCGCTCGAACTCGGTCTGGCCGGGCATGATCCTGCATTTTCTCGTGAACGGGTTTGCAATCTTATCCATCTTCCTGCTCTCGCAATTTAGCAGTTATTTGCAATAGAAGAAAGCCGCCGCGCGGTGAAACCTTCCGCTCAATCTTTCGTGATCAAACGCACCTGATTATCGTAGAAGAGATAATCCCAGGCCCAATTGATCAGCACCGCCAGCCGGTTGCGAAAACCGATCAGCCGGTAGATATGCAACACCACCCAGATGGCCCAGGCGATATAACCGCTGAACGAAAATCCGCCGATGCGCGCCACAGCCGCGTTGCGCCCAATGGTGGCGAGCAGGCCCGGGTCCTTGTAACGAAACGGGCGAAGCGTCTCTCCTTTCAAGGCGCGGCGGATATTATCCGCAGTGGCAACGGCTTGTTGTTGAGCAACTGTCGCCAGCATGGGCAGTGGATGACCGTCTCCATCTTCGAAATACGCCGCGTCGCCGATAATAAAAACCTGCGGATGCCCAGCCAGTTGCAATGTAGATTCGGTCACCACCCGACCTGAACCTGCCTGCCGTGCCCCGAGCCGATTTGCCAGCTCAGAGGCTTTCACGCCCGCCGTCCAGATCAACGTCAGCGCGTTGATCGCCGTCCCATCGCTCAATTTGACTTTTTCCCCGTCGTAATCCATCAACCTGGTATTGAGCATCACTTCCACACGTTTGCGATGCAGTAGATCGAGGGTGGCCTTGCGCAATTCCGCAGGATAATTGCCCATTAAGTGATCCGCCGCTTCGAGCAGGAAAACGCGTACTTCGTTCAAATCCATATCGCGGTAATCTTTGGTCAAAACATGACGAATCAACTCGGCCAGCGCGCCTGCGGTTTCAACGCCCGTCGGGCCGCCGCCGGTGATGACAAAGGTCAGCATGGCCCGCCGTTTTTCGAAATCGGGTTCTTTGCTGGCGCGCTCCAGCATGGACAAAAGATGGTTGCGCGTTTCGACCGCGCTTTCCACACCCTTGAGTTGAAAACTCGCGTGTTCAATCGAATCGAGGCCGAAGAAATTCGTCTGTCCGCCGATTGCCAGAATCAAGTAATCGTATGCAATGGCCGAGCCGTTCATCCTGATATAGCGCGCGTTCAAATCCACCGCGCCGACCTCGCCCATTTGGAAGGTCAGATTCCTCTGCCCGCGGAAGATCGTGCGCACCGGGTATGCAATCTGCGAGGGCAACAGGCCCGCAATGGCTACTTGATATAAAAGCGGCTGAAATAAATGGTAATTCCTTCGGTCGATCAGAGTAATACGTACGGGCGCGTGCGCCAGTTTCTGTGCGGCGGTCAGCCCGCCAAAGCCGGCGCCGACGATAACCACATGGGGGAGGTTTTCTACGTTCACTTCGTTCATAGTAATGTTTTCCAGGAACTATATAACACAATTGTGAAATAATACACTAATATTATAACTAAATTAGTCCGCTTTGTAAAGATACGCGCGAAAAGGCTGAATGCAAAATCCCCCACTTTAAATTGACACATAAAAACGCCAGTTTCGCGGCTGTGTTGGCTTAACGCCAAAACATAAATTGATTCAATCCCGCAACCGCCAGTTGTAACGGTACGTCCACCAGCCGCGCAAGCAACCCAACCAACCCCCAGAAAACATTATTCACAAACGGCACATACCATAAAACAAAAAACACGGCAAACGACAACAGGCCGCGCGTCTCTGCCAGGCGCATACGCCACTCCGTCGGCAGATGCGGTTCGAGAATCCCATACCCGTCGAAAGGCGGCACAGGAATCAGATTCAACACTACAGCCGAAATCTGCAACAATGCCAGGAATGCCAATCCCGGCCAAATGCCCGAGTTGCTGATCGGCATAAGGTTCAGAAACAGGCCCAGGATCAGGGCCAGAAGCGCATTGGCCGCCGGGCCGGCCAGGGCGACGGCGCTTTCCCAGCGAGGTCCGCGCAGGCGCCAGCGTTCGATATACACCGCGCCGCCCGGCAGGCCGATCCCGCCCATCACCAAAAAGAGCAGTGGCAGTAACAACGAGTAAACAGGATGTGTGTACTTGAGCGGATTGAACGTGAGATAGCCTTTTTCGCGCACGGTGAAATCGCCGCCATAATAGGCCACGAGCGCGTGCGCGAACTCATGCAGGCACAGCGAGAAAACCCAGCCGATCAGCACTACAACAAAAGTTAAAATCATTTTTCATAGCCTTTCGGATGTGTGCGATGCCATTCCCAGGCGCTGGCTACAATTTCTTTAAGATTATCGTGCTGAGGCTTCCAACCCAACTCGCGGCGGATCTTCTCCGACGAAGCGACCAGCCGTGCTGAGTCGCCCGGGCGCCGCGGCGATTCGACCGCGGGGATCGGATGCCCGCTGACTTCGCGCGCCGTTTCGATCACTTCCTGGACCGAGAACCCGTTTCCGCTTCCGAGGTTGTAAATCAATCTATCGCGTTTCTCGAGCGCGTTCAAAGCCAGCATATGCGCCGAAACCAGATCCGCGAGGTGAATGTAATCACGGATACACGTTCCATCCGGCGTGGGATAGTCTGTGCCGTAAATGGCAACGGATTTGGCCTGCCCCAGCGCAACGCGCAGTACAAGCGGAATCAAATGCGATTCAGGTTGATGCGCCTCGCCGCGATTGGGAAGCGCGCCGCAGGCATTGAAATAACGCAGGGCGGCAAAGTGCAATCCATGAATCTGACGATACCATTCGAGAGCCTGTTCGGTCATCAACTTGGTCTGGCCGTAAGCGTTCGTGGGGCCGAGCGGCGACTCTTCGGTCAACGGCTCATCATTGGATTGGTATACCGCCGCCGTGGAGGAAAAGACAAAACGCGCGATTCCCGCGCGTACCGCGCCTTCGATCAGGGCCAGCGAATTGACAAGGTTGTTGCGAAAAAAACGGCCCGGGTCTTTCATACTCTCACCGGCTTCGATGAAGGCCGCGAAATGCATGACCGCGTCGAACGATTCGGCGCGCAGAGCGCGGTTCAATGTCTCTTCATCGGCCAGGTCTGCCTGGATGAATTTTGCGCCATCCGGCAGTGCGGCGCGGTGACCGGTGAACAACGCGTCGAACACGGTGACGGAATGCCCGGCATTCAACAAAGCTTCAGCAGTTGCAGAGCCGATATAACCTGCGCCGCCCGTTACAAAGATATTCATGTTCTCTCCATTGGAAGCCAAATTATAAGGGATTAAGGTTGGGGCGTGCCTTGGTCGGGCGTCATCCAGCCGGCCGCATACCAGCGCAGATATTCCGTTACGTGCTGACTCCAATATGCTTCCGTGTGATCGCCGGAATACAGGTGAAATTCATGCGGAACTTCGAGCTGGGACAGAATATTCTCAAGCTGGCGCGCGTAACCAAGTTCGCGGTCCTGGTCGCCAATATCGAGCCAGAGCCGAGGCCAGGATTGAGGCGGAATGGCCGCGATCCAGCCTGCAACGAAAGGGGCGTCTTCAGCAAAGACGGCGGGGGAATGCAGTCCCAATTCGCCGAATAATTGCCAATGGGTGAATCCCAGTTCGACGGTCCAGCCGCCGCCGCGTGAGAGGCCGCCCAGCGCGCGATGCTGACGGTCTGCCAATGTGCGATACGTTTGATCAATATAGGGAATCAGATCATTGACGAGGCGGTCGCCGAATCCCGGCCCGGCTTGCAGATTCCAGTAACGGTCATCTGGGAAGACGATAATGAACGGCGGAGCCTGACCGGAGAGAATCAATTGATCGGCGCTGGAAGCCGCGCCGAGACGAACCCATTGATCGTCGATATAAGTTTGTCCGTGCAGAAGGTAAAGCACCGGATAGCGCAGGTTGATTTGCTGATCGTAACAAGGCGGCAAATAAATAAGATACTGTTGAGGCGGATTAGTGGTTTCAAGCACGCCCGAATCTACGCGGCCGGGTTGAGTGAGGCAGGCCAGCGGGGTCGCAGTGAGAGTCGGCGCGGGGGTGGGGAGAATCGGGGAAGGTGTAAACGTGGGCGAAGCGGGGATGAAGGTTTGGGTAACAGTCGGTTGAACGGAAGGGGAGCAGGCAAGAGGTCCGAAAAGAAGCGCTAAACCCGCCAATATAAGTTTGGCTTGACGATGCATCATTCTTCGCATTATACTCGTGCCGTGGCTTTCATCATTTTTTCTAAAGAGAGTCACAGTTTCAACGGGGTGTAGCGCAGGTGGTAGCGCGCTTGCTTTGGGAGCAAGAGGTCCTGGGTTCAAATCCCAGCACCCCGACCTTGAATTCTGATTGGGGTCCTGGGTTTCCTTTCAGGATTTCGCAGGCTCAACAAATCCCAGCACCCCGACCTTGAATTCTGATTGGGGTCCTGGGTTTCCTTTCAGGATTTCGCAGGCTCAACAAATCCAGCACCCCGACCTTGAATTCCGATTGGGGTCCTGGGTTTCCTTTCAGGATTTCGCAGGCTCAACAAATCCTGCGCCTCGACTTTGAATTCTGATTGAGGTCCTGGGTTTCCTTTCAGGATTTCGCAGGCTCAACAAATCCCAGAGCCGATTTATGAAATGGACCCTTACATGTTCCAGATTTCGCCGCTGTTTTCATTCCTGGGAATGGGTCAATCATAGCCGCCGAGTCGGGCTTCGGCGGCTTTCTATGTTAAAATAATCAAGGAGTTATTATGGCCACACAAAAATTCGATGGCGTGATCGAAGCTGTTCATTTCAAGAACGGACAAATCGTGTATGTGCGGGCGTTCGAGCGCCGCGGCTTTACCTTTTCAGATTGCGTATTGGTTGACCGCAAGGATTTGATCGAACGCCTGAAACAAGGCAAAAAATATCTGACCGGTCGTCGCAAGGAATTTATGTCCAGCACGTTCGAGTTGGGCAAGCGGGTTCAGGTCATTGGGAGCGACGGCCATGAAGTGATCGCCACACGCGCTGAGAGCGCCAATGATGAGTTGGAAGGTGTGCCGTTCATCTAACCCGCGCAAGGCGGAATTCCCATGAAGATCATTGACAAGACCCCACTTCAAAATGCCAAGGGCGAAATCGAACTCCTGGGCCGCATTCAGGGCACGCTTCGCTATGGATTGAACTGGTACCCGGAACTGCAGGCGCAGAACAAAGTGATCCAGCAGTTCGACCACATCTTCGAAAAAGGGTTCGCGCTCATCCGCAATCTGAACCTGCCGGGGAGTCAGATCATTATTCCGCTTATTTTGATCGGCCCGTACGGTTTATCCCTCATCTATGCCACTCATCTGCGCGGTTTCTATGAAGCCAAAGGCGATCAGTGGAACCGGCTCGATAACGGACGTTCCATACCCGCGCGTGTGGATTTGATTCAACTTACCATGAGGCTGACACACGCCCTCCAGAAATACTTCGAAATTCAGAAGATCAACGTTCCGGCAACGGTGGAGCCTGTGCTGATCGCGGCCGACCCCGGCCTGCATCTTGAAACTCTGCGCCCAGCCATCCGCGTGGTGATGAGTGATGCCATTAAATCGTTTGCCGGAGCCCTGATGCAGAGCCGGCCGGTATTGCGTAATGAACAGATATACGACCTGGCCGAACGCATTGCGAATCCGCGTGCGTTCGAAGCGCCTGCGCCTCAACCTGCGCCCGGCTCCGCGGCCGCCTCCCAGCCCCCGGCCTCACGCGCCAAAGCCATCTTCGATGCCGCCGAGAAAGCCCCTGCCGTCAACCCGGCCGATCTTAATTTCGCCTTCGACGAAGACGGGACCAATATCGCGCCGCAGGGACTCCCACCCGGCGTAAGCGAGACAAGCCCCATACGCAAACTACCTTCCAAGCCCGCGCAGAAAAAACCGGCGCGCCGACTGAGCATAGTGCAAATCGGTTTCCTGGCGGGCATGTTGCTCGTGGAATGCTGTGTTCTGGCCGCCGGCGCCTATTTCCTCCTGCTCAACCGCTAACATTTTGGCCGCTCCCTTTCTATCGATCGTCATCCCGGCTCATAACGAAGAAAGCCGCCTGCCCCGCACGCTGGAGCAGGTGTTTGCTTTTTTGGGCGGGCAAAGTTACCGCGCCGAAGTACTCGTAGTCGAAAACGGCAGTTCCGACCGGACTTTCGAGATCGCACAACAATTCACCGCGCGGCATTCCGAACTGCGCGTCCTGCAGAATTCCGAACGCGGCAAAGGCGCGGCAGTGCGGCGCGGCATGCTCGAAGCGCGCGGCGAATATCGTTTTGTCTGCGATGCCGATCTTTCGATGCCCATCGAAGAGATCGCAAAATTCCTGCCGCCTGCGCTCGAAGATTTCGATCTGGCCATTGGGTCGCGTGAAGCGCCGGGGTCCGTTCGCTATAACGAACCGGCTTACCGTCACTTCGGCGGGCGCGGCATCAATCTCATCATCCGTTTGCTGATTCTGCCCGGCATGCAAGACACCCAATGCGGCTTCAAATGCTTCAGCGCACCGACTGCCGAAACCCTTTTTCGCTTACAAACCCTGGCGGGCTGGTCGTTCGATATCGAAATGCTTCACATCGCCCGCCGCAAGAAAATGCGCATCGCGGAAATTCCGATCCACTGGTATTACAATGCCGACAGCAAGATCAACGCGTTTCGGGACGCGCTGCGCATGATTCAGGATATCTTTTTAATTCGACGCAATACGCGCCGCGGCTTGTATGATTCCGATCCCCGATCTGACATTTGAAACCGGGTTCTGGCAAAACGGCCTGACAAAAATTGCCGGACTTGACGAAGCCGGGCGCGGCGCGCTGGCCGGACCTGTGTGCGTAGCCGCAGTGATTCTGCCGAATGATCCGCATCTCACAGGGACCTTGAACGGGGTGCGCGACTCCAAGCTGATGACCCCCCTTCAACGGACGCGCCTCGCGCCGCGCATTCAAGAATCGGCGCACACCTGGGGAATCGGTTTCGCCTCGGCGCATGAGATCGATTCACTGGGTATCGTCCAGGCGACGCGCCTCGCCGCGCTACGCGCCCTGGAGAAGTTATCTGCATGTCCCGATTATTTACTGACCGATTTCCGTCTCGAACTCCCCGAACTGGATATCTCTCAAACCGCGCTGGTCAAAGGCGACCAACGGTCATTGAGCATTGCCGCGGCTTCCGTGCTCGCCAAGACCGCCCGCGATACATTCTTGTGCGGCCTGGATAAAGAGCATCCCGGTTATGGGCTGGCGAGGCATAAAGGCTATGGAACTGCTTTTCACCGCCGCGCCATTTCACAGCTGGGGTATTCCGCTGTGCATCGCAGAACATTCACATTCAAAACGTAAGCGCCGTATCGTCCGCATGGCGGCGAGGAAATTCAATAAAAACGGGATCAATTCAAAGCCGGAGATTGAATCGTTATTCGATATTGGGGGAATGCGGTTCCGATCAAGAGTCGTGTTTATCGAGGAACCCTTGTGCGGCATCTTCCGGGGGTTGAAGCGGCTGGCCCTGGCGTTCAGCCAGATAATGCTGGTGATCGAGCACCCATAGATATAGATCGCCTTCGGTCCGGCCGGGGAAATCCTTGAGTATTTTGCTCTTGCGAATGACTTTTACGATGGGCATATACACCGTCTCGTACCAGTGTGTGACGGCTTCCTGTTCGGAAATATCGCGCTTCAAATCCAGCCCCATGAAATAGCGATGCACTGCAATATGTTCGAGCATGCGGTCGAAACCGCCCGGGATGGTGAGCTTGATGTTGGCATCCGGTAAAAGATAATCGAGCGCGGTGCGTTCGAGAAATGTGACTTTGTCTTCGAGTATCTCGAGGTCTTCAGGTTCCAGATCGGGGGTAATATTGACGCGCGTGGCGGCTTCGCGCACTTCAGCCTCGATGAACTCCTGTCCCATCTCGCGCGCCACCGATACGCGGTGATGGCCGTCCACCACAAAATAGACCTGCCCAACTTTATATAAAAGCACCGGCGGCAGGCTGATATCCTGATAGAAGGCGCGGTTGACCGACTGCCAGCGTTCGGCAGTATCGTCCTGTGTGGGGAGGAAAGCGCGGTCGAATTGATGATAACGATTCAGACTCCCTGCAATCTGGTCCACGCGCACGGTCCGCACTCCCCGATAGATCGGCCCGCCTAAATGTAATTTCTCCTTGACGTCGTCATAGGAAAGCAGGCGGTTCGGCCTGCGCTGTAACGCAGACCGGACACCGTTGAGAAAAGCTTTGAAGCGCGCCCGGCTGAAATTGGCGCGGGCCGCCCCGACAATATCGTCAACCATTCGAATACTCGATCAATTTATACGGATAGATGTTCATGATCTCGGTGGAGCCCTCGCGCGTCACAGCAGGGGAAAGATTTTGCCGGTAGAAATGGGTGTGGCCGTGAAAATGATACCGCGGCCGCGCATAGCGGACCAGCCAGTTGATGGCATACAGGCCGCGATGAGCCTGTGTGTCGTCATCGTGAATGCCGAAGGGTGGCGAGTGTGTGATGAGAATATCGAGGGCGCGTCCATAGCGCAGGCGATTCCACAGCAGGCCCGGCGCCAGCCGGAGGGCGCGTATGTAAGCGTCTGCCTGCGAATATTGATTCACAGCATAAGGCCGATATTCAATACTTCCGCCGAAGCCGCCGATCAAGAGTCCTTTAACGCGCACCAGTTTCAAGTCAACGTTCGTGCCGCCGTCCACGCGCGCCTCGGAACGATACGGATCGTAGGCGGGGTCGTGATTGCCCGGGACGTAGTAAGTGGGCACGTTCAACATCGAAATCAGATTCTCAAGGTAGGAATACGGCAGATCGCCGCAACCAAGCAACAGGTCCACATCGTTGAGCTGGCCGCTGGAAATCAGGGCATAAATGCGTTCCACCACCTGGTCGCTGACAGCGAGAATTTTCACAATTTAACGATTTTGCCGCATTAATTACATCCCCGCAAGGGGTTATTGAAAACGCACGTTTGGGCGGTTGCCAATACGGAAAGTGCACACTATAATTTATCAACTTCGCTGGAAGCGGAGAGGAGATCACGCTGGACACTAAAAATATCACACAATCTCTGGGCGGTGACGATTCCACTCCGCGCCGGCAATTGCAGTCGGGGACTACGCTGGTCAATCGTTATCATATCCAGGAAGTGATTGGAGTAGGCGGCATGGGCTCGGTGTACCGCGCCCGCGACCTGCACTTCCCCAACGTGGTCAAACTCGTGGCCGTCAAAGAAATGGTTAATATGGCGCCCGATCCCCTGATTCGGCAGACCATTGTTCAAAACTTCGAGCGTGAAGCGAATTTACTGGCAACGCTTACGCATCCCTCCATCCCTCGCATTTACGATTATTTCACCCAGGATGATCGTTCCTATCTGGTACTCGAATTTATCCACGGCAAGGACCTGGAAGCCATCATCAGCGATGTCAACGGCTTCCTGCCCGAAGATCAAGTGCTGGGCTGGGCTATCGAGTTATGCGATGTGCTGGCTTTCCTGCACAGCCATAAGCCGGACCCGATCATCTTCCGCGATATGAAGCCCTCCAACGTAATGATCAATCACAACGGCGATGTGATTCTGGTGGATTTCGGCATCGCCAAAACATTCCAGAGCGGCATCAAAGGTACGATGATCGGCACCGAGGGCTATTCCCCGCCCGAACAATATCGCGGCGAGGCCACGCCGTTAGCTGATATCTACTCATTGGGCGCGACTCTGCATCACGCGCTCACACGCCGCGATCCGCGCCTCGAGCCGCCATTCTCATTTGCCGAGCGTCCCATCCGCCGAATCAACCAAAATGTTTCGCCAGAATTGGAAGCGGTGATCAATACCGCTCTGCAATATAACCCTACCGAGCGTTTTCCCGGCGCCCTGGAAATGAAGGAAGCCCTGAGAAATGTAGCGCGTAAAACCGGCGCATTGACGAAAATTACCGCCGCGTTACCGGCCCAGTCCAATACCGTCAAGCCGCTGTGGGTCTTTAAATGTGAAGACGAGATTCGCAACACGCCCGCTCTTTATAAAGATACCTTACTGGCCGGATGCTACGACAACAACCTGTATGCACTGAACGCAGCCGACGGCCAATTCCAATGGAAATATGCCAGCGACGGCGGCGTTGTGTCGCGGCCGGCCATTTATGAAGGAAACGTATATTTCGGCTCGGAAGATCAGCGTTTGCATGTTGTGAGCCTGCGTTCCGGCAAAGTGGTTTGGACCTACTACACCGAAGGCAAAATCCGTTCTTCACCGCGCATCGCCGAAGGCCATGCCTTTATCGGGTCGGATGACCACAACCTGCACGCGGTCAATTTGAACACCGGCCGCGCCTCCTGGAGATTCGAGGCGGCGGACGCGATCCGCTCGACTCCTTTCGTAGCCAATGAATTGGTCTATGCCGGTTCCGAAAGCGGCGATTTCTACGCCATTGATTTTCGCGGCGAACTGAAATGGCGCTTCCAGGCCAAGCGCGCCAATACTTCATCGCCCATCGTACATGGGCAAGCGGTATATTTCGGATCGCTCGACAGCACACTCTATGCCTTGGACGCCAAGAACGGCTGGCCGCTATGGCGTTTCCGCCTTGGCAAAGGCACCATCTCCTCCCCCACACTGGCAGACGATTTCATCTTCATCGGCGCGGCCGATGGATTCATCTATTGCATCGACCTCCGCACATCCAAAGAAGTGTGGAGGTACCGCACGGATAATCAGGTCAGCAGTTCGCCCGTTATATACAAAGATTCGTTATATTGCGGTTCTGTGGATGGAAGCGTGTATTGCCTGGAATATCGTTCGGGGCGTTTACGCTGGAAGTTCGAGACCAAAGGGCCCATCACCGGCTCACCGCTCGTCTTCGACGATATCGTTTATATTGGCTCACTGGATCACAACGTCTACGCACTGCTTGCCTGAGTGAGAAGGAGTCTTTGTGTTTGAATCCCTTCGCAAATTATTCCGCAAACCCCTCGATAAACCCAAACCTGAGCCATCGATTCTCGACAACGCCACCACCGCGCCGCTTGCCGATCATCAAATTCAATCGATCATTCAGAATCAATATCCGCGCTACGAGGTACAGCAGTTGGTCGCGGCCAGCGGACAGTCTGTGGGCAAACAGCGCGACCACAATGAAGACAGCCTGCTTGCCATCACAACGACCATCGCCGGGAACGCGGGCAATATTCCCTTCGGTTTGTATATCGTGGCCGATGGCATGGGAGGTCATCAATTCGGGGAGGTGGCCAGCAACGCGGCGATCCGAATCATAGCGGGACACGTATTACGCGCTTTTCATTCATACCTTTTCAACCTGCCGACCCAATCCATACAGGAGCCTCTGCAAGAGATCATGGAGAACGCCCTCAAGGACGCTCACCGCGTCGTTCAACGTGAGGCGCCCGGCAGTGGCACCACAGTAACAGCCGCGCTGGTTCTCGGTCAGCAGGCCACCATCGCGCACGTGGGCGATAGCCGGGCTTATGCAATCTATCCGGATGGACGCATCAACCCGGTCACGCGGGACCATTCACTGGTCAAACGCCTCGAGGAACTCGGCCACCTCAGCGCGGAGGAAGCCGCCAACTTTCCGCATCGCAATGTACTGATCCGCGCGCTGGGCCAGGGTGAAGTGCTGGAAGCCGATATTTTCACCGTTGCCTTTCCGCAACCCGGTTATCTTATGCTGTGCAGTGACGGTCTATGGGGTGTGATCGCGGAACAGGATATTTACCGCGCGGTGACAGAAGCTCCCACCCTCTACCGCGCCTGCCAAAATCTGGTTGAGGCCGCTAATGTAGCCGGCGGACCGGACAATATCAGCGTTGTGCTTATTCAACTTATAGGTTGATATGTCTCCCAAACAGCCCGATTATTACGCCATGCTGGGCATCTTTCGCGATGCCTCCCTCGAGGAAATCAAGCGCGCATATTTCGAGGCCGCACAACGCCTGCACCCGGATAAGAACAAAGCTCCGGGTGAGACCGAATTATTCCTCGAGATCCAGCAGGCGTACGAGGTGCTCTCCAACTCCAACCGCCGCGCACAATACGATGCCACCCTGCCCCCCGACGAAGAACAGGCCAACCCAGTCGTCCTTCATCAAATTTACTTCAGCCGTTCCAGCCTGGTGAGGCTGACCGAGGCGCAACTTATTTATATATTGTTGGAAATCGGCCCGCGAAACAAAGAGGATAAATTGCCCGCGCCGCCGTTGAATGTCGCGTTGGTCCTGGATCGGTCCACCTCCATGCAGGGCGAGAAGATGGATGTGGTCAAATCCGCGGCCATCCAATTGCTGAAAAGTTTGCGCCCTGAAGACATCTTCAGCGTTATCACGTTCAGCGACCGCGCCGAAGTGATCGTGCCTGCCGCGTATCAACGCGATATCCACAAACTCGAGTCGCGCATTCAAATGCTCCAGCCCTCGGGCGCGACCGAAATTTTTCAGGGACTTGAAATGGGCCTGCAGGAAGTGCGCCGCGGCCTCGACCCGGCGCGCGTCAATCACATCATACTCCTCACCGACGGCCATACCTACGGCGATGAACAGGCCTCATTACAACTGGCAGAGTCCGCCGCTCAGCAGAGCATCGGCATCAGCGGCATGGGCATCGGCAGTGACTGGAACGATATTTTTCTGGATGCCCTGGCCAGCACCACCGGCGGAAGCAGTGCCTACATCGCCAAAGCCCAGGATATCCAACGTGTGCTGGTCGCAAAATTCAAGGCGCTTGCCAACACCTTTGCAGACGAAGTCGTATTGGAGTTCACGCCTCAGCCCGGCGTCGAACTGAATTATGCATTTCGCATCCAACCGGAAGGCGGGCCGGTCACTTTGGATCAGCCGCTGAGACTCGGCCCCATTCTTCAAGATGTTTCTCTTAACGTTTTATTCGAGTTCGTGGTCGATCCCTCGGCAGTGGAAGCGGATACAATAACATTGCTCAACGGCACTTTGAAAACTTCGATCGCGGCCCGCCCTCAGCCGGTTCCGCCCATTCGGTTGAGACTCGCGCGCCAGGTCCTGATGGATGCGCCCACCGATCCGCCTCCCACCAGGATTCTGAGCGCGCTCTCACGCCTCACGCTATATCGCCTGCAGGAACGCGCTCGTACCGAGGTGGAGGCGGGCCATATCGAAAATGCAACCCGCCATCTGAAAAACCTGGCTTCACATTTGTTATCGCAGGGTGAAACTACGCTGGCTCGTACGGCGTTATTGGAAGCGGAAAGCCTTCAGCACACCGGCTCCATGAATGCGGGTGTTGGAAAAGAAATCAAGTATAGAACCCGCGCTTTGCTCCTCTCCGGCGCGAAGGAGAAAGATAAATGATCGTCTGCCCCAATTGCAAGCACACGAACATGGCAGGGGCCATGTTTTGCACTGAATGCGGCGCTCATCTGATCTCGTCGGATAATCTTACCACCCAGAACATCGCGCCCGATCAGGTGGATTCCGACCCTGGCAATCCGGCTGAAGCCCAGCAAATGATTGCCAGCAAGCTGGATACCTGGGGCAACCTGCACCTGCTCGAAACCGGACAGATGCTGCCGCTCTCGGACCGAAACGAGTTCACGCTTGGGCGCATCAGCGAGGGACAGCCGATCATGCCGGATATCGACCTATCGCCGTATCACGCGTATGCCAGCGGCGTATCGCGTTTGCATGCCGTGGTGCGGCGCGACGGCAGCCGCGTCATCATCATGGACCTGGGCTCATCCAACGGAACATACGTCAACGGGAAACGCATCAACTCGAATGTGGAACAGGCTCTGCGGCACGGAGATATCATCATCTTTGGAAAGCTCAAGATTCAAATCCTGTTGAAGAACGAATAATCCATATCAAAAAAGAAAAGGAATGACTATGGCACATACCGTCATATTACACATCGCCGGTGAAAATGCAGTAGCCGGTGAAATCGAAGAGATTCCCAAACCCACAGACACGATCCTTATGGTGAGTAATCCGCGCACGCGCGACGGCAAGGACTTGCATTATCTCGAACCCAATGTGACCAAGGTGATCTGGCCGATCTCGAAATTGACCCTGATCGAAATTCTGGCGGGCGAAGAAGAGGAAAAGATCATCGGTTTCGTGAGGGAGTAACGCATGCCCGAATCTTTTGACCGCCGCCGCATCCTCGTGGTGGACGACGAGGAGCGCATGGTGCGTTTCATCCGCATGAACCTGGAGCATGATGGCTTCGAGGTGATCGAGGCCTTCAATGGGAAGCAGGCCGTCAGTAAATTGCGCGACGTGAACCCCGATTTAATTCTATTGGATGTGATGATGCCGGACCTGGACGGCTTCGAAGTGCTCGAGACCATCCGCGAAGTGAGCAGTGTGCCGGTGATCATGTTGACGGCCAAAGGCGAGGAAGACGACCGCGTGCACGGCCTTGAAAGCGGCGCCGACGATTACATCACCAAACCCTTCAGCCCGCGTGAATTGGTCAGCCGCGTGAAAGCCGTACTACGCCGCACCGAAAGCGCCAGCGGCTCGATGCATGGATTGATCGAAGTGGACGACCGTTTGAAGATCGACTTCGACCGCCGCGAGATCTGGCTGGAGGGCAAGCTGGTCAAACTGCGCCCCACGGAATATCGTTTGCTCTACCATCTGGTACAGAATGCAGGCTGGGTGGTTTCGCATGACCAACTCCTGCAAAAGGTTTGGGGCTACGAATATCGCGATGAGCCACATTATGTGAGGTTGTACATCAACTATCTGCGTCAGAAACTGGAAAAGGACCCTGCCAACCCCAAATACATTCTCACCGAACGCGGCGTGGGATATCGGTTCGTGGATTTCAAGAGAAACAAAACATAAGCGTCAGGGATAAACCGGCAGATTGCTCTTTCAATTCATACGATTTTTTTATACGAGGTTTGCGTTTTTCTAACGCAAGCCTTTTATATTAAGGGCATCACAGAAGGAATTTACAAGGAGGTTGCTATGTCCAGTTTAATTCGTTGGGAACCCGCCCGCGACGTGATGACTTTACGAGAAGCCATGGATCATCTCTTCGACGATGCGTTCACCCGCCCGTTCGGGACGATGACTAACTCATCCATGCCTGCCATTGACATGTACCAGACCGATAACGAAGTGGTCGTCAGGGCCGCCCTGCCCGGCATAAAGGCAGACGATGTGCAGATCAATGTAACCGGCGATATCTTGAGCATCAAGGGCGAGATTAAGCAGAAGGAAGAGGCCAAAGACAAGGCCTGGCACATCCGTGAACGGCGCTGGGGTTCGTTCGAGCGCAACGTGATCCTGCCGACCGAGGTGGTTTCGGACAAGGCTAAAGCTGAGTTCGAGGACGGCGTACTGACCATCAGCCTGCCGAAGGCGGAAGAAGTTCGCCCGAAGACCATTGCCGTCAAGGCGAAGTAAACCCATTTTGCCGGAACCCGCTCGCGGGTCCGAACGAAGCGAAACTGCGGACAGAATTCTGTCCGCAGTTTTCATCTATTCTTTATGGGTAATCTTAGGTAAAATTGCGTCATGGCAAAACAACGCATCATTCTGGTGGACGATCACGAAGTTGTGCGGCTGGGATTAAAGTCGCTTTTGGAGCGCAATGCGCAATTCGAGGTGGTGGGCGAGGCGAGTTCCGCGCGTGAGGCGCTCGAGCAGGTGAATGCGCTCAAGCCCGATGTGGTGGTAATGGATATTCGACTGCCGGGCACTTCAGGCATCGAGGCCTGCGAAAAGATTGTGACAAGCTTCCCCGGCACAAAGGTCATTATGCTCACTTCTTATGCGGAGGATGAGATGCTTTTCTCTGCGATCCGCGCCGGCGCTTCGGGCTACATTCTGAAGCAGATCGGCAGTGAGGACCTGGTCAAGGCGCTCGAGGCAGTGGGACGCGGCGAGGCTCTGCTCGACCCGGCTGTAACTCAGCGCGTGTTCCAGGAAGTGCGGCGGGCTGTGAAGGAAGAAGAGGCTTCGGCTTTCGCGCATTTGAGCCAGCAGGAGAAGCATGTGCTGTTACTGGTTTCGGAGGGCAAGACCAATCGCGAAATTGCCAAGAGTTTGTTCCTGGGCGAAGGCACGGTGCGAAATTACGTTTCGAGCATTCTCTCGAAACTGGGTGTGAACAATCGCGCAGAAGCCGCGGCCTACGCAGTGGAACATAGCTTGCGTGAATATATTTCGACCTGATATGAGCCCTGCACTTATGTGCAGTTTTTCCTCGGGGCGGGAGTTATGCCGATTCCCTACACAACACTCACAGATGGAATCATCACGTTGCGGCCGTATCAATTTACCGATGCGCCGGCCGTATACGAGGCAGTCCGCGAGTCGCTTGACGATTTGAAACCGTGGATGTCCTGGGCGCGCGACGATTATTCCCAAAAAGAAAGTACTGATTTCATCGCGTTGGTGCGCGCCAAATGGGAGGAGGGCGCAGTGTACGGTTTCGCCGTCACGGATGCGAACAATGCCGCCTTCCTGGGCGGATGCCATTTGAGTCATATTCATCCCATATATCATTTTTGCAATCTTGGTTATTGGGTGCGGTCGAACCGTCACGGCGAGGGGATCGCGGGACGCGCGGCCAAACTGGCGGCACGCTTTGGGTTGGAGAAGCTGGATTTACTACGCGTGGAAGTGGTGGTAGCCGCGGGGAACGCGGCCAGCTTGCGGACGGCGGAAAAGATCGGTTTGAGGCGCGAGGGAGTCCTGCGCAACCGCATCACAGTCGGGCGGGCCATTCACGACGCGGTCATGTTTGCGTTCACGCCGCAGGATTTTGGGTTGAACCCTCCTGCCAGCTTCTTTCATCCCCGGTAAATTCGGGTCCGCGCCTGTTCCCTGGGGGAATATAATAAAAGCATGAACGATCTTTCCCTGCTCTTTCTCGGCAAAGCCGACGACGATGACTGCGCGCGCGCGCTGGAATTTTGCCAGCAACGCTTCGCGCGCGTGACCTCCGGCCTGGGCCGCTGGGGCGATCCGCTCCCTCCGGATGTGCGCGCCTGGGAGGGCGATTACATCGTCTCATATCTCTCGCGCTGGGTGATCCCTGAAGATTTGCTGGCGCGCGCCCGCAAGGCCGCCATTAACTTCCATCCCGCCTCGCCGGACTACCCCGGCATCGGATGCAATAATTTTGCACTATATGAAGACGCCAAAGAATACGGCGCGACCTGTCATCACATGGCAACCAAAGTGGACACAGGCCGCATCATCGCGGTGAAACGCTTCCCGGTCCATCCCGAAGATAATGTGGACACTCTGCTCAAGCGCACGTATGAAAATCAAATCGCCCTGTTCTTCGAGATCGCAGGCCTGATGGCCGAAGGCAAAGACCTGCCCGTCTCCAACGAACAGTGGACGCGGCCGCCGTTCACGCGCAAACAATTTAACGAGTTATTCGTCATCAAACCCGATATGAGCAGGGATGAGATCGCGCATCGCATTCGCGCCGTGAGCTATCAGCACTGGCGGCCGTATGTGGAGATCGAGGGCTATCGATTCGAATACAAACCGCAGGAATAAGAAAAAACAATTGCAACAGGTAACAAAGACGCCGATTTGATCGGCGTCTTTGTTTTATTTCTCTCCGCTCGCCTTCATCCAGGCTTTCTTCATATTCAGCGCGTCCTTTTCCATAATGGGGCTTTCGCACAGAATACGCCCCGCACAGCCGAAATCGTTCAGAGTTTTGAACAAGGCCTTCAAATTCAAATCGGCTTCCGCCAGGGGCAGATGATTCTTCTCGCCTTTGGGGCCATATTCGATTCCCGAAAGATGGATATGCAAATGCTTTAGCGCGTCCCTGCCCAACTCACGGCGATACAACTCCATATACTTCGACCATTCTTCATAGGTGTTCATCGTGCCGTCGCCGGGACGCGCGTGTAAATGCGCGAAATCGAGGCAGGGCTGGACTCCCTCAACCGACTGGCTCATCGCCAGTGTATCTTCGAATGACCCCAACATGGCGGACTTTCCCATCGTCTCCGGGCGCAAAGTGACCCGGTCGCCGTTTCGACGAAGTTCCGCCGCGCATGCTTTCAGCCGCGGAATCGCCACCTTGAGCACGTCCGCCGGATCGTTTCCAAAATAGGAACCGGGATGAAAGATGATATCCGTCGCGCCCGCCAAAAATCCATAATGCGCGGCATCCATCAAACGTTTGCGTGATTTGGGCCATTCCTCCTTGTCTGCATTCAAGTTGATGAAGTATGGCGCATGCACGCTCAGCGAAACCCCCTGCGTTGAACCTGTTGATTGAATCGCCGCGCAGGTGACTTCGGTCACACGCACAGCCTGCACCCAGCCCAGTTCCAACGCATCGAGGCCAATGGATTTACTAAACTCGATCGCGCCCACCGATCCACCCGGTTTTTTGGGTGTGCCGGCCGGCGAACCGACGGTGCCGAAGCGAAACGATAAAGCCATGAGGCCTCCTTTTGCGTTTTACGTTTTGTTCCTGCGATTCAAGGGATAATTTGCAAAACGTAAAATCAAATCATTTATGAAACAAGAAAAGAATTTTCGCATACAGCGGCGGACCAAGAATCAACAGACCGACCAGCACTGCGGCCAGGGCCGCGATCAACACGGCCGCCGCGCCCACGTCCTTGCCCACTTTCGCCAGCGGATGTTTCTTCGGGCTGGCCAAATCCACCACTGCTTCGATGGCGGTGTTGATGAACTCCGCGGCAAAGACCATGGTAATCGTCAGAACGATCACTGCCCAATCACGCGGTGAAAGTTCCAGCCATAAGCCAAGCACAAAAACGAACGCAGCAATCGCCGCATGTATCCAGGCGTTCTGCTGGGTGCGCATCACATACGCCCAACCGCGCAGGGCGTACCCGAACGCGCGCGTACGCGCGCCGATGAATTTGCGAATTTCACTCATGGATTTGAATTCCCTCGAGCCCGAGCCGTTTCAGGACCTCGGCCTGCGCGGCCCACATGCGCTTTTTCTCCTTCGCCTCGGCATGATCATATCCAAGCAAATGCAGGGTTCCGTGCACCACGAGCAGTTGAATTTCCGCTTCCAAAGGATGGCCGGCAGACTGCGCCTGTTCGCTGGCACGCGAGAACGAGATGAGGATATCGCCAAGATAACGCGCGCCCGTTTCAGGGTCCAGTTCTGAAGCGGGGAAGGAGAGCACATCGGTCGGCGCGTCGATACCGAGATAATCGCGATTCAATTCACGCAATTGCGAGTCGTCGGTCAGGACGATGGTGATATCGCCCTGCGCGTTCTCATGATTCAATACTGCCGTGGCGGCATCTTCGATCAGCCGTTCGGACAAAAGCACATTGAGTGCGGAGCGGATGTAGATCATTTTTGGGGCGCAGTGTCCGGCTCGCTGGAGGCGGGCACGGGGTCGTTCTTGGGATATTCGATGCGCGGATGGTATTGCCCGCGCAAAGTGGTGACGAATGAATCGGCAATCGAAGTAAGGTCGCGGAAAGTGATCTGCGTGTCGTCCAACTGGCCGTTCCTGGTGACGAAGTCGATCACACTGCGCACCAGCGTGCGAACCTCTTCCTCGCTGGCAGGATGTTCGGCGCGTGCCCGCGCTTCCACGCCGTCGGCCAGCATCAGGATGGCAGTTTCACGCGAACGCGGCTTTGGCCCCGGATAACGGAATTTCTCGACATCCACCTTCGAGGTGTCGCCGCCCGCCGCTTCAACCGCCTGGTTATATTGATAGCGTGTAATGAGCGTGCCGTGATGTTCGAGCATAAAATCGATCAGCCGACGCGGCAGGCGGTGTTTGCGTGCCATTACCGCGCCGTCTGTCACGTGGCGAACGATGGTGGCGGCCACTTCCTCCGGCGCCATGTCATCGTGCTTGTCAATGCTGTTGGGAAGTTGATTCTCGATGAAGAACGATGGATTATTGGCCTTGCCTACATCATGAAACTGCGCGCCGACGCGCGTCAAGAGAGGGTCCGCGCCGATGCGCTCGGCGGCCTGTTCAGCCAAATTGGCAACTTGTAAACTGTGCTGGTAAGTGCCGGGCGCACTGCGTAAAAAATATTTCAGCAGGGGCGAGTCGGGACGGGACACATCCAGCAGTTGAAGCGGAGTTGTAAAACCCAGCGTCTGTGCGAGCATGTATTGCAATGTCAGCGCGATGGAAGCGGAGGCCAATCCATTAAACGCGACCGCGCCCATTAATTGAATGATGCCCACTGTGTCGGTTCGATAGATAGGCAGATGATAGGCGAGGATGATTCCCGCGCCAGCCAATGCCACGCCTCCGCCCGCACGCAGAAAAGCCCAGAATCTGCGCGCCGGGCCAAGGATCATTAGACCCATCAGGGAGGTGAACAAAAAATATGGGCCCAGTTCGGGCGCGCTCGGCAAACCGTACACAGCCAGCAATGACAAAGCCAGCGAGATCACCACACCGGTTTCCATGCCGAATAAAGTGGAGAGCAAAAGCCCGGCGGCGGAGATCGGATAGAAATACGGGAGGAGAGTGCGGCCCGGCACTACCAGCCGCGCTCCGGCAAGGAAAACGATAAAGATCAAAGCGATCACAGTGAGGCTGAGCGCGTCATTGATTACGGAGTTTCGCCGCCGGCGGAAGAAATAGGCCGCCACAAACACAACCGAGAGAATGGTCACCGAGGCCGCGCCGATCAAATCCTCGAGGCGCTGGCCGGGCTGAATCATGCCCAGTTCCTGAAGCGCTTCCATATCCGCGGGCGTGATAATCTCACCGCCCGGTACGATCGTTTCGCCGGCTTTATAAGTTTGCACGACAGGCTGAACGGCGTCGCGCGCGGACTGCCGGGCCGCGTTGGTAAGGTCTTCGCTGTAGAGGCTGTTGGGGATCACGAACGAGGCTACCAGGTCCGCGACGAGACCCGCCTGATCTTCGCTGAACGAAAGGCTGACGCGCGAGGGAATACTGCGGCGAACGGTTTCGAGATTATCCTGGCGAATCGAGTTGCGCATCACCTGTTCGAGCACGCTCAAGGCTTCCTGCTGAACCGCGTCCCACACGGAAGAGGAAAGCGCAAGGATCTGTTGAATGGCGTCCGAATCGAGGCGCACGTCGCTCAACACGCTCAAGTCGGACTGTTTCTGCCCGGCAGTGGAATTCGCGTCGTCGCGTACGAGGGTGACGTATTGCAGGGCGGTGCGCAGGCGTTCGATCTGTTGGCGGGCAATGGATGGATCGGGAGGCGTATATACCGGAGCCACCGCGCTGGCGGCGGCATTGCGCGCTTCCTCAGTTCGCACTTCGCTGACGTATTCCGCATCGCGCGGAGCCTGTAGATTACGCGGGGAAACGTCCCCCGTATTAACTGCCAAAGAAGTGGAACGCAGGCCAATCGGCAGAGTCAGCAGGCCGAAGGTCAGGAGCGCAACGACCAGGAGCAGAAGCAGTTGAATGATACGGACACGCATCGTGATCGTGCCGAGGCGTGATGAATCCAAACCCATCGAATGACTTTACTTGGGAAGCAGTTCGCGCACCATCTGGCTGACCATATCGCCGGGCGCGCGGCCCGCCACTTTCGCCATGACGATCTTCATGACCTTGCCCATGTCGCTGGGTGAAGCCGCGCCTGTTTCTGCGATGGCGGCTTGCACCAGCGCGCGCAGTTCATCGGCGGGCATGGCTTTGGGCAGGAAGGTTTCGATCACAGCGATCTCGGCTTCGTTCTCGGAGATCAGATCGGCGCGGTTGGCTTTCTTCGCTTCCTCCAGTGCTTCGCGCCGATTTTTGATCTCTTTTTGTAAAATGGAGATGACGGCTGTATCGTCGAGTGTGGTTTGTTTATCCACTTCGTTCTGTTTGATGGCCGCCAGCGCCATGCGGACGGTGCGCTTGCGCACGTCATCCCCGGCCTTCATGGAGGCTTTCATGGCTTCGTTAAGTTGAGTTTTTAAGTCCATATCAGTCATTATACTAGAGTTGAAATGGCAGGAGGAAAAGTGAGATTAAAAGCGTTCGTTGAAGATAATGGGCGGAGCGTAAAGCCAAAATATTCCGAAACCCGGCAAGTTTCAACTCATTTTTCATTCTGTCCCTGTTCCTTCTTGCGCGGTTCGAGCATGGTGCCGCGGCAATTCTTCGCGCCGCAGTGACAGGCAAAACGCGCTTCCATTTCCGTATCATCGTTGCCTTCGCGCGTCAGGCTGTAATCGTACGTCAGTTCCCTGCCTGTCGGAATATTTTTCCTTGCTTCAATATAGACATGCCCATCCTCGATTACCGCCTCGCAGTTTGGATCGCAGGAATGATTGATATAACGCGCTTCGTTGCCGCCTACACCCGCATCGATCACGATATTCTCGTCCACGGTGAAAAGCAGGACCAGCGGATGCGGCGACCTGCCGTCATCGTAACGCGCATCGGCTTCGGCCTGCGAAATGCGCTCACCCGTGTACTCGATGATGCGCGTTCCTTTACGGATGGGGCGCATAGCAAACCCGCCGAGTCCCTGAATGGAGGACGGACGGATTTCAAAAAATCGATTGCTCATGATTCTTCCGATAATCTCTTTCGGGCCAGTGCAACATACTCAGCGTTGGCTTCGTAACCCACAAAGTGACGCCGGCTTTTGCGCGCGGCCAGCGCGGTTTGTCCCGAACCCATGAAAGGATCGAGCGCCACCTCGCCGAAAAAAGTATAAAGCTGGATCAGGCGATAGGGCAACTCAACCGGAAACGGCGCGGGATGCCCGACCTTGCGCGCCGACTCAGTGCCGAACTGCCAGACGGATTTGGTGTACTCGAGGAACTGCTCGCGCGTGATCGTATCCTCCCGACCCTCAGGCCGGTCGCGGCGAAAATTGCCTTTGGAGAACACGAGAATATATTCATGCACATCGCGCAAGGTGGGATTCGAAGCCGATTGCCACGATCCCCAGGCTGTGGAATTACTGGCGCTGGCGGCTTTATCCCAAATGATCTCACCGCGCATCAGAAAACCCAATTCGATCATGTCTCTTGCAATAAATGTATGCAGTGGAATATAAGGTTTGCGCCCAAGATTCGCGACGTTGATGCAGGCGCGCCCGCCGGGCACCAGCACGCGGTACGTTTCGGCCCATACACGGCGCAAAAAGGATAGATATTCTTCCAGAGTCAGGTCTTCATCGTAATCCTTGCCCACGTTGTACGGCGGCGAAGTGACCATCAGATGCACGCTCGCATCGGGCAGGTCCGTCATTTGTTCGGAGGAACCGTGGATGATCGAATCGAGGATGCCCGCCGGAATCGGATTCTCCGCGTACAGCGCGGACTCGGCCTGAGGCTGTTCGGCGTAGAGACGCATCGAATAAAATGCCGAGGAGTCGTGTCCGGCGCGTCCAGGTGAACCAAAGGAAGTGGTGGAAGTTTTCTTACGCGGCATGGTCATTTCATGCAGGGGTTACTTCCCTGCGCTGTAAACACTCGAACAAAGCCAGGGCATCGGGCGAAAGAGAGTTTTCGAGCCGGTTGAATTCCAGTTGCGTGCGTTTGACTGCCGCAGAAAAAGCGAACTGAAAATACGGGCCGCTGGCCTCCGAATCGAGATTCATATGCGCGTGCGAATCAAGCGGCAGAATGGAAAGCGCCAGTTTACGCATACCCGGCACAAAGTACAACGCTTCCTGCGGGTAATATGTTTTACCGGAACGCAGATTCGGGCCGTTGACCAGACTCGCATCAACGGGATCAATTTCGAGCGGGGCGGGAAGCGCCGCGTCGTCATAACGAGCCAGCCACAGCGTCACGTAATTGCTGTGGGCATAAAAGTCCTGCGCGGCATGCGTCAATCGGCCAAACGCGGCCCAGGCGGAGGCGGGCTTGCGATCCTTCAATGACGAGATGCACAACGCGCGTTGCCCGTCCATGTATGCAAGGCTTTTCTCAAAAGCATTGTTGTCGAAATGATATTCATCGTGACCGATCTGGCCGCGCAGATTATCCTGATTAAGATTGCCGAGGATGATCGCTCTCAAGGCGCGTTGACTCACCCGCTCGTCGAGAGCCTGGCGGGTCATCTTCGCATGGATGGAAGGAAGCATTATTTCAGGCCTTTGAGTTCGTAAATTTCAACAGCTTGCTGGCGTCCCTTGACCTTGATGGAACTGAGCGGCGAAGCCAGAATGTGATCGGCCGCGATCTGATATGTATTCTTTTCGAGCAGTATCTGGCCGCGCCCGGCCGCGTTCTGAAGCCGCTGGGCGAGATTGACCGTATCGCCGATGGCCGTGTAATTGAACAATTCATCTGTGCCCACATTGCCGATAATGGCCGGACCGGTTGTAATGCCGATACGAAAAATAAGATGTTGTTCGGGGTCGTTAAAGTGCGCATGTGCCGCGATGGAGCGGTTTACGATTTCATACGCGGCGCGCACCGCGCGCAGGGCATGATCTTCCTGCAGGTCGGGGCTGTTCCAAATGGCCAACACCGCGTCGCCCATAAATTTATCCAGCGTGCCTTCCTGCTCGAGAATGACCTGCGCGGCTAGCGAGAGATAGGAATTCAGCACACTAAAAACAGCTTCCGGCGCATGCGATTCGCTGTAAGGTGTAAAACTGCTCAAATCTGCAAACAGGATTGTGATGTCCCGCTTCACGCCATCGAGCTTGAGATTGGTCGCGTCGGCCAAAAGACGGTCGCGCACGCGCGGAGCCACCACGCGGCCAAACGTCTGGCGGATGCGCTCCTGTTCGGCTTCCAATTTGCGGCGTTCGGTCAGGTCTTCGAATACGAAGGTCGCGCCTTTGGTTTCGAGGTACGCATCCCGCAACGGAGATACAGAGAGACGAAGATAGAGGTCGCCGCGCTCGGGCAGGGTGCGGTTCCATTCTGCGCTCAAGATCGATTCCCCTTTTTGAAGTGTACCGTTGGCGACGGTCGCCAGGTCTGAACCGATGACCGGCAGTGCCTGCGACAAAGATTTGCCCAGCGCTTGAGTCACGGGCACGCCGAGGATCTGCTCGGCGGCGCGGTTGAGCAGGGTAATGCGGCGTTTGATGTCCGTAGTGATAATGCCTGTCGCTATGGACGAGAAGATATCGTCCATGAGATTCTTCATTTCGAGAGTTTGATCGAGCGTGCGGCGCAGGTTGGCAAATAAACGCGCATTCTCCAGCGCCAATGTGGATTGACCGGCCACCGCCGCGAGAAAGTCGAGATCGTCCGCAGTGTATAACATGCCCGAACGGCGCGGCCCCAGGCACATGAAACCGATCAGGCGGCCTTCATAACGCAGTGGGACGAAGGTAAACCCGGCCAGGCGCGAGGCGGAAGCGATGGTGCCTTCCAATTCCGGCGGCAATTTACCCTCCGCAGGCAACCAGATGGGAAGTTGTGACTTCTCGATCAAGTGGACGAGCGGATCATCCACTTGATAGGGCGGCGCGCTTTCCTCGCGCGTGGCATGCGGAAAGTATTCGCCCAATTCGTCGTTGTACAAATAGATGATGAATTTCTCGGGCGCGAGAGCCTGATCCAGTTCCCGCTCGAGCAGGCGGAGGGTTTGTGTGAGATCGGGCGTGACGATTAATCCCTGCGAAAGCGTGGTGAGCACGCGACGGTAGTCGGCTGGCGCACGGTAGAACAGGCGGTCAATGCCCCGCTGAATTTGATCGTGCAGAGGAATAAAAGCGAGCATCAACAACAGCAGGTACGAACCGGTTACAAACGGATCGTTGGATCGCAGGGTTTGATTGAGAACCTGGGAGAGCAGAGCCAGCAACAGATAAAAGGCAAGGAAGGCTGCGCCGATGGTAAGGAGATATGCCAGGGCGCGGCTGAAGAAACGGTCCACATCCAGCAGGCGATAACGCAAGACCGCGTAGGTAATCGAAAGCGGAAAAACGATGAGCGGAATAAAGATCAGCCAGGCGCGGAAGTGAGTGAGGATTCCAAACGCCAGCTGTCCAAGATAGATAGCCGCCGGAAGAAAGGCGATCAGCACGCCAAAGATAATGATGCGGCTCTGCTGGCGAATGAGAGGCTGGTCACTGCGAAAGATGCGGTAGCTGAGTGTGCCAAGGAAGAACAGGAGCGCCACCACCAAATAGAGATAACCCCAGCGCCAGGAGGCATCGTCCAACGGCACATTCGCAGGCGGACGCGCAACCGCCCAAACCATGGAAGGCAGAAAAACCAGGCCCACGATCCACGGAATCCATTGCAGATAGTTGTGCTCCCTCAGTTGGCGAATCGGCTGAGGAAACATCAGGGAGAGTTGTGTCAGCGCGGCGCCCTCCAACATGAGGGCTATCGTCCAAATAACGGTGATATGGTTGGTAGTGGGGAGGTCGAAGAACCCTGCCACAACGACACACAGACACGAAACATAGATCAGCAAAACACGGCTGGCCGGCATATCCTGCCGCAGACTGTAAGCCCAAATTCCGATTCCTAAAAATATCAGCCCAACAAGGTAGGGAATGATAAAAAACGAAAACAGGTCTTCAAATGGAAATTGCGCGAGCGGTGTGATCTCGATGTCGTACTGAGTTCCATCGAGGCGGACAAACGTGGCTCTTACCGGCTGGATACCGTTGGCTTTCATGAACGCCTGATCCTGCGCGGGATTCTCAACCGGCTGTCCGTTCAGCGCGATCAAACGGTCGTAGGGTTTAACCCCCGCCTCATACGCGGGCCAGCCCGCGCTCACCGCCTGATTGACCAGGTTATTTCCCTCCAACAGAACGCCCAGGAACGGAAGCCTCGACCACTGAATCGCCCAAAATGGAGTCAATATCAAAACCAGGATCGCGACAGCCGCGGAAACCAGGGCAGGAATCCGGCCAACGCTTCCGGGGAGCAATGGTTTTACCTGATAGGTATCCATGAGCGAAAATTATACGCTAAATTAGGCGAACATTCCTCACTTTGAAATAAAGTTCCTGCCGGCTAAACGCTGGCGCACATGGGAAGTCCATCCCCAATCCTCAGCGGGGGAAACGAAGAACGAAGGCATTATAATAATCGCATGCCATTCTATACTGCCAAAGGCGATGACGGCACAACCGGCCTGCTCGGCGAAGGACGTGTGCCAAAATATCACAGTCGTATCGAAGCTCTGGGAGCGCTGGACGAAGCTTCCGCTGCCCTCGGGCTGGCGCGCGCACAATGTGCCGCCGCGCAGTCCGCACAGACTCTGCTCGAGGTTCAACGCGACCTATACAAACTCATGGCTGAAGTGGCCGCCACACCCGCCAATGCCGAGCGTTTCCGTCACATCGACGCGGCGCGCGTCCGCTGGCTGGAGGAGGTTACCAACACACTGGAGCAGACTGTGGAAATACCCAGGGAGTTCATCCTGCCCGGCGATACGCCCGGCAGTGCGGCGATTTCGCTGGCGCGGGCTGTCGTTCGCCGCGCCGAACGCCGCGTGGTATTGCTTTACGATGAGGGCGCGGTAACCAACCCGGAACTTCAACGCTATCTCAACCGTCTTTCCTCCCTTTGTTTCGTGCTCGAACTGCGCGAGAACCAACAGACAGGCAAACCCACTTCGCTCGCCAAGGAAACGAAATGATCGGCACCGTTCTCAACATCGTCACCGTGTTGGTGGGGGGAGCGATCGGTTTATTCTTCGGCGCGCGCATCCCGGATAACCTGAAAAAAACCATCGTGGACGGCATGGGCCTTTTCACAGCCGCGATCGGAATCCAAATGTTCATGAAGACGAATAATTCGCTCATCGTGATCGGCGGCCTGTTGATCGGAATTCTGCTGGGCGAATGGTGGAAGATCGAAGAGGGACTCCAAAGCATGGGACAGTTCCTCGAGCGGCGCTTCGCGCGAGACACCGCCGCGGATGCCAGTTCCCGATTTGTGCGCGGCTTTCTCACCGCCTCCCTGCTCTTTTGCGTCGGCCCGCTGACCATTTTGGGCTCGATCAATGACGGTTTGAGCGGCGATTACAATCTGCTGGCTGTTAAATCCGTGCTGGATGGGTTCGGCTCACTGGCTTTTTCCTCCACGTTGGGAATCGGGGTCCTGTTTTCCAGCGTAGTCGTTCTCGTATATCAAGGCGGACTCAGCCTGCTCGCGCATCAACTAAGTTCCGTCCTTACCGATCCCATGATCGCCGAAATGACCGCCACCGGCGGCGTGATTCTGCTGGGGCTGGCCATCAGCAGTTTATTGGAGATCAGGAAAATACGCGTTGGAAACTTTCTGCCCGCGCTGTTCGTCTCCCCGTTGATCGTGTGGATTCTAGCGCAGTTCGGAATCCATTAAAGAAAAGCTTCGTTGCGACTAAAACGAAATTATCAACTCGTCTCGCAACATCACGCTTGCAGTGGATGCAGATGTAACGGAACGATATTTCCGAAATAACCTGTAGAATCAAAAAGACGCGGCGTGCCCGCGTCCTTTTGATTCGCGCGAATCATTTGTCCGCTTCGGCCAGTGCGGCGTCCAGTGTTTGTTGGAAGGCCGAAAACGGCTGAGCTCCGTCAATCGTCGTGGTTTTCGTTTGGCCGTTCACGCGGTAGGTGACGACAAAAAACGGAGTGCCGGCAATTCCCGCCGTTCTGGCATCCTGAAGATCCTGCTTCACCCGATTTAGATATTTACCGCTCTGATAACATGAATTGAAAGCGTTCATATCCAAACCGATATTTTGAGCGATGGCTTGCAGGCGGCGCGGCGCGAACGAACCGGCATCCTCGCCCAAAACATTGGCAAAGAGCGCGTCGTGCATCTGCCAGAACTTGCCCTGGTCGCCGGCGCAATAAGCGGCCATAGCCGCGTCCTGCGACTCTACACTGCCCGCCCCAATATTCTGACTCACCCAATTGCCCGCCGAACGAAACGTGAACAACACTTTCCCGGCCTTGACATAGGAGTCGATGATCTGCGGTTCGGTGTTTTCCCAAAAACGCTGGCAATAGGGACATTGATAATCGGAATATTCCACCATGCTCACCGGCGCGTTGGCATCGCCGGTGGAATTTCCATTGACATTGGGACGCGCCGCCGAGGTCACCGACTGAATGCGGACCACCGGTTTGAGTTGGGGATAGATCAGCCCAAACGCGATCAATAACGCCCCAAGGCAGATCAATCCAATAGTGAGCCACCGAGATCGCTGTTGGGCGCGGCGTCTTTGCTCGCGCCGCGCCTGGCGTTTGCTCAAATCTTTATCGGAATTACGCACGAAATACCTCCTTCAGGATGAAACAAAAAGGATGCGATTTATCTGCATCCTTTTGTGTGATTCGCCGAACTATGTTTTTACTTCCCGATCTCGGCCAGCGCGGCGTCGATCTTGGTTTGGAAATCGCTAAACGGCACCGCGCCTTCGATCAACTCGGTCTTGGTCTGGCCGTTGACGGTGTAGGTCAGCACAAAGGACGGCGTGGCAGTGACGTTGTTTGCACGCCCATCGGCCGCATCCTGATCGGTCTGTTGATCGTATTTGCCGCCGTTGAAACAGGTGCGGAACTGGTTCATATCCAGGCCAATCTTCTCCGCGAAGGCGGTTAGCCGGTTGTTGGAAAAATCGCCCGAGTTTTCCGCCTTCTGATTGGTGAACAATATATCGTGCATCTGCCAGAATTTGCCCTGATCGCCCGCACAATACGCGGCCTCTGCCGCCGCCTTGGATTCAGCCCCGATGAAATCTCCGTACGAATGGAACACAAAGTAAACCTTGCCTGTGGCTACATAGGCATCCATAATCTGCGATTCGGTCTGCTCATAGAAACGCTTGCAAAAAGGACACTGGAAATCCGCAAACTCATCCATGCGGATCGGCGCGTTGGGATCCCCGGCCATATTGGCGTTGGCCTGGGGCCGCGTGCGAGCATCCGCAGTGGCGATTGCGCCTACCGGTTTTAAACTTGGATAGATCAGGAAAAACGCAACCAGCAACGCGCCCGCCGCCACCAGCCCAATGGTAATAAACCGCGAACGCTGTTCGGATCGTCGGCGTTGTTCGCGGCGCATTTGACGTTTACTCATCCCTTCCTTGCCCATATCAGATCTCCTCTCGCCAAAACTTTTGGAAGTAGGGTGAGGATTTTCTCACGGTCAAATGGATTTGTCTAGCAATGGTTAAAGGCTTTCTCATTTTTCCAGCCGCGCATCCATCCAGATCACAGTCACCTTGAAGACTTCCTCCTGATCCGGCTCGTTGTGAATCTCATGATACCAATCGTCCCAAATATGCAGGGTGATGTTTCGTCCTCCGCGGCGGGCAAATTCGCGGCTGGCGTCGGCGGAGGTGAGACGGTCCCCGCCGCCGTGCATCAACAATAACGGCAGAGGAAATTCCTCGGCATGAGCCAGCGCCCATTCGCCCGAATTCAGCAACTCGATAAATAACCGCGCGGAAATCTGTTCGTGCACCAGCGGGTCGTTTTTATATGCCTCCACCACTTTGGGGTCATGAGAAAGCGCCGTAAGTTCCAATCCCGCAGATTGGGTAAAGCCCGGCAGAATGCGATCCATCATGCGCGCCAACTGGATTTTCCAGGCTGGAGGTTCAAAAGCCAACTTCAGCCAGGGCCCGGTCGCGATCACGCCCGCCAGATTTGGCTTTCGGCGCAGTGCAAAATTGATCACTTCATTCCCGCCCATGCTGTGACCGTATAGAAAGCGCGGCAAGTTCGGATAACGCTGGCCTGCCTGCTCGATCAACAGGGCCACATCGTCCATTAGCGCTTCGTAGGAGGGCGTATGCCCGCGCCGCCCGCCCGATCTTCCATGCCCGCGCTGATCGAAGCCAAACAATGCATAGCCTGCCTCACTGAAGGCACGCGCCACATGTTCATAGCGGCCGATATGTTCACCGTAGCCATGCACCAAACAAACGACTGCCCTGGGGGCCAGTTCCGGCTCCCAGCCCTTTCCCCACATCTCGAGGCCGTCTTTTGACTTCCAGCTTAATTCAAATGATTTCAAGGTCAACCTCCAACTGTGTTTCTTTAATTTCATGGGCTTTCCCTGCCGCCCATTTCACATCTTGCCTCTTACGCCGGATAAAGAAAGACCGGATATTGTTCCCCCGTCAACGCGAATCCCAAATTTTTGTACAATGACAGTGAAGCGGAATTATCGCTCTGCGTATTGACAGTAAGATGAGGCTTACGCCGCGCCTCCATTTGCACGATCAGGTCACTGACCAGCGCCGCGCCGATACCTCGCTCCTGCGCCTCCGGCCGGACCGCAAGCCTGGCGAGGTGAGCCCCAAGCGGATTCGCCGTGCTGATCTGATACCCCACAATGCCCTCGTCCGTTTCCGCGACCGTTGCATGAATGGCTTGCGATAAAGCTTTTTCCAGCGAATCGAACGAGTTGCACCATAACGGAGCAAACGCGGCATTATCCACTTCCGTAACGGAGGGCAGATCCTCCTTCAAAAGGGAGCGAATGTGAACTCCGGGCAGAATGGGGCGCGGAGTAAAGGTTGGCTGATTCCATTCGAGCAGGACAATGTTTTGATGCAATTCGAAATGACTGGCGATGAGGATATCCTGAAACCAATGATGCTGGGCAATCACTGCCACCTGCGCGCCACCCGAAGAACGAATCTCGGCGCGGGCCGTTTCCCATAACGGCGACCAGGCGTCCAGTCCGGAAAGAGAAGCGGCACAGGCAAACAAACGGACCCAGCCGATTCCGGGCGGGTCCTGCGGGCAGGCCAGCGCGGCCTGAATCCTATCATCCGATTCCAAAACCCAATAATACGGGAAACCCAACCAATCGAGCGGGGCGCGCCAATCGAGGTGGCGATGCACACGCGACTCGAAATACATGAGATTGGCGATCTGCCGCTGATCCGCAAAGACCGCCGGACGGACCTGCAGGCTGACAGCTACCATGGTTTGATGCGAACGATGAATTTCATGATGCGGTCGAAGATGGATGGGTGTTGCTTGGATTCAATCGAGCCAACCATGTTGAGCGCCGACTCGACTACCTGGCCGCGTTTGAGACGGATGGCCGCCGCCGATTTCTTGACCATGGAGCGCAGATCGCCTTCCCCGGCCCGGTCGAAGATCTCGGCAGAGCGTTCGTACGCGGCGAGGGCTTCCTCTGTACGCTTAAGAGCTTCGAGAGCCGCGGCCTGATTGCCCAATGACATGCCCTGGCGTTTCAGATCGCCGGCTTCGGCGAATATGCGGTCGGTATCGAGAGCGGCATCGAGAGCTTCCTGCGCTTTACCCGCCTGTAATAACGCGACGCTGAGATTGTTTTTCATCTCGGCCGCAAGCAAACCGGCGCGGCTGAGTGTATAACCTTCGGCCGCGCGGCGGAATAGTTCCGCGGCCGATTCGAATTGGTCGTTCTGGAATGCGCGCTTGCCTTCTTCAGCAAGCCGGGCGGGATCGTCGTTTGCGGTTGTCATGTAAAAGAATCAAAGAGTGATATCGAGCAAGCCTTCAGCCACCGACCGTAATCGGTCTTTGGACATTTCGCTCATCTTCATCGCCAGTTCGAGATACGGCCGATTCACGGGCTGGCAAATGAAAGTGCGAATTTCTTCGGGCAGGTCGAGGAATTTTTCCATGCTTTTCTGGTCGGTCATCCACTTACCCACCGGTCCGTTTTTATCGAAGAATTCTTCGATGCGCGTGCCAAACACTTCGAGCATGCTTTCCAGTTCCGGGAGCGGGATGGGACGTTCGCCCAATTCATAGCTCTTCAAGCGCGAACTCGAAATGCCGACCGCTTCGGAAAGATTCTTGAGGGAGAGATTGGCATGGGTTCGTTCCTGACGAAGCAGTGCGCCGATCAACCGCTGACGCACCGACATTAACTTGGGCAGGTCCAGCGGCTCGACGGGAATCGTATCGTCCGAGATCGCCTCGCGTCCCCAAAAATGAGCGATGGGCAGTTTCAGATAATAAACCAGCACTTCCAATTCCGGCAGAGAAGGCGCGCGGCGGCCTTCCTCATAGGCTTTCAATATGCCGCTTTTGATGCCAACGGCTTCGGCACATTCCCTGGGAGAACGCCGCGCCGCCAGGCGTGCGTCGCGAATTAGAACGCCGAGCTTTTTCATACGGAGGGTGATTTGTGTACGAGTATCCATGAAGCCTCGCGCCTCAGGCTGAGTTGGGCGAATTATAGCAGAGAAAAACAGGCGGTTTTACTAACGACGCCGGTGTGGGGAGGCCAGCACATCGGCCATGCCCGCGCCGAAAATTTCCGGGCCAAGCTTCAACCCGGCGGCTTGAATACGGCTGTAGAAAAGCGGCCGAATGCCGGTTGGCTTGAGTTCACCGATCACAGCGCCATCTGTGGTAATGCTGGTCTGCTCGAACTTGAAGACATCCGTCAGCACAATCATCTCGCCTTCCATACCAGCTACTTCAGTAATGGCCGTAACTTTACGCGAGCCGTCTTTGAGACGCGATTGTTGCACGATCAAATCCACAGCGGCGGAAATTTGCTGGCGCACCACCTTCAACGGCAAATCCATACCGGCCATCATGACCATCGTCTCTAAACGCGAGATCGCGTCGCGCGGAGAGTTGGCATGCAGGGTGGTCAATGAGCCATCGTGACCGGTATTCATGGCCTGCAACATATCCAGGGCTTCTCCGCCGCGCACCTCGCCCACTACAATCCGGTCGGGGCGCATACGCAGGGCATTCCGCACCAGATCGCGGACTGTGCGTTCACCGCGGCCGTCGGCATTGGGCGATTTGGTTTCGAGCCGCACAATATGATCCTGTTGTAATTGCAGTTCGGCCGCGTCCTCGATGGTAACGATGCGTTCATCTTCGGGAATACACGTTGAAAGCACGTTGAGCAAAGTCGTTTTTCCCGAGCCGGTCCCGCCGGAGATCACAATGTTCAAGCGCGCCAACACACAGATCTTCAAGAATTCCGCCATGCCTTGCGTGAGCGATTGATATTGGATCAGTTGATCGATCGTAAGCTTATCGCGCCGAAATTTGCGAATGGTGATGGATGGCCCGTCAATGGCAACCGGCGGCACCACGGCGTTCACGCGTGAACCGTCGGGCAGGCGCGCGTCCACAGTGGCATTATCCGCGTCGATGCGGCGGCCCAGCGGCAGGACGATCCGCTCGATGATGCGCATCACATGCGCGTCATCCTCGAAGACAATTGGGGTCTTTGTGAGGCGGCCAGCTTTTTCGATATACACTTTCTTAGGCCCATTGACCATCACCTCGCTGATGCTTTCGTCTTCCAGTAAAGGCTGGATCGGCCCATAACCGAGCAGTTCGTCCAGCACATCTTTATAAAGCTGATTGCGAATATCATCGGGCAATTGCAATTTGGTTTGTTCGTAAATCCCTTTAAGGCGCTCAAGCACAAAGTCCCGGCGCGAAGCGACAGGTAATTCCTCGCCTTCCAACGCGCGTGAGATCGTATCGATCAAATAATGTTTGAGCTTGAACAGGTCCTCGGCAGTCAACCGTCCCGCAGAGGATGAAGAAAGCATGCTCATTGGGAGGCCTCATCGATTGACGGAAGAAGCCAGACGATCTGCGCCCGCCGCACGGCCAGAAATGGCGCGCTGTGCAGTGTCTGTCCATCCGGACCTAATATGCTTGCATCGGTGACCGCGAGGAATAATTCATCGCGGTCCAGTTCGTCCTTGATCCGTTCGCCCTGACGAATATGAATCTTGCCGCGAATCAAGTGTGTGGTGGTCTGCAGTAAAGCATTTACCGAGACCTTGGTTACTACATCAGTATAGAGCTTGCCTTTCTCATCGTATTCAAAACTCATCTTGCCTCCTATAACGTCTTCAAGTGCCGCGCCATATCCACAATATGGCCGGCCATTTCCTTTAAGATGCCGGCGGTCGTATCGTGCGGATATTTGGCGGAAAAAGGTTGATGCTGGTTATTAGCCAGAGTCAATGTGCCGCCCAAATAAGGAATGGTATTTTTGATCTCCACTTCCAAATTCTTTTCAATCTCAGCCTTGGTCAAACCCTCCAACCCAACCGCGCGATTGAGGATTGCATAAATCGAGGAGTCTGCAATGCCCTTCAACCGCAGATAATCAATGAGAGTCTTATTCAGTGAAACCGTGCTAAGGTCCGGGCTGACGATCAGAGCCTGCAAATCGGCCTCTTGAATCAGAGGCAGGCTGAAGCGGGAGAGCGAACGTCCCAGGTCGAGCAGAACATAATCGTACACAGCGCGGATGTTGGCGATCACGCTGTGAATCCGGCCCACTTGCAAATGATTGGCGCTTTCCGGATCGGGTGAACCTGCCAGCAGATGAAAATACCACGGATCGATGTAAGCCAGTCGTTCTTTGAAATATTCGCCCCGCGTCTCTGCCTCGCTCAAATCTGTCACCGTTACCAGATTTTGTTCTCCGCTGTAACCGACGATCGGCGCGATCGAACCGATGGGCAAAACCATATCCACCACCGCGGTAGAACTCTCAGGCTGGGACTGGGCAATATTCATGGCGATATTCGCGCACAGTGACGACGTTCCAATTCCGCCTTTGGCGCTTAGAAAAACCATTAACAGCCCGCCGCGCTTCTCCGTTGTGACAGTAAACCCTAACAGACGGTTGACTGAATCGATCAGGGCCGGGATGGCCTCCGCCGATTTGACGATGTATTCATTGAAACCGGCTTCGAGACAGGTTTTGTGGCGGCCAGCCGAGCGGTCCGCGCTCAAGGCAATCAATGGGACGCGTTCGGTGCGCGCATCCTGCCGCAATTTGGCGGCCAGTTCCTCGCCTGTTAAATCCGCCAGGGCCGGTTCGGCAATGATCAAATCGGGACGGTCGCGCCAGGCGAAGATCAAACCCTCTTTGCCCGAGTTTGCCTGTGCAACTTCATATTGCTGTTGTTCCAGAGTGCGGGCAATAAAATTCCGGCTGGCAACATCAGCATCCACAACCAGAATTCGCTTACCGCTCACTCAATGTCTCCCGGTTACGCTTCGTTCGGGGGCATCAAGTAACCCAGCCCCGAACGGGTGACGATATGCTTCGGGTTGTGCGCGTCCTCTTCGAGTTTCTGCCGCAAGCGGGCGATACTGACCCATAAAATTTCCTTGTCGGTTTTATATTCGGGACCCCAAACACTGGTCAGCAATTCTTCGGAAGTCATGATCTTGCCAATGTTATGGGCAAATTGAAGCAGGAGTCGATATTCTGTGGCGGAGAGGGAAATCGGTTTTTCATTCACCCAAACTTCCGCGCGGGCGAAATCGATCTTCAGGTCTTCATGCGTGAAAAAGCGGGCCTGTCCCGGTTCCATCGGGACCTGCATGCGGCGCAGGACAGCGCGTACGCGCGCCAGCAATTCGGTGGCAGAAAAGGGTTTGACCATGTAATCGTCCGCGCCGAGATCGAGACCGCGCACACGATCCTGTTCCTCGCCTTTGGCCGTCAGGATGATGATCGGCACGTTCGAAAACTCGCGGATGCGCTGGCACGTGGCAAAACCATCGAGCCGCGGCATCATCACATCCAACAGGACCAGGTCGATGGGCTGGGCGGAAAAAACATCCAGCGCTTGCAGGCCATCCTGGGCGGTCACCACTTCGTAACCTTCGGTGCGCAAATTGGCCTCCAGCAGGCGCAGATAGCGGGGTTCATCATCGACGATCAGGATGCGTTTGGACATTGGATTACTCCTTCAACGATTTCATTTTAAAGGATCGGCGGGCAGTTGAATGAAAAAAGTCGTACCTTGGTCCAACACGGATTCTGCCCAAATCTTACCATGATGTGCCAGAATAATCTGCTTGCAAATATAGAGGCCGAGGCCGGTGCCGGTCACGGTCCGTTCGCCGGGTACCCGATAGAAGCGTTCGAAGATGAAGGGCAAAAAATCCTCGGGAACGCCCGAGCCGTAATCCCGGAAGGCTACTTTCAGGTTTTTGCCGTGTTTTTTCAATGTGATCTTGAGCTTGGAATCGGGTGCATACTTGACCGCATTGCTGAACAGGTTCTCGAACACCTGCGAAAGCCGTACGCTGTCGCCCTGAATAGGAGGCACCGATTCGAAATCGAGCTCCACTTTCAGATTGGCATGATGCGTGGTGACGCGCAGGGTGACGTCACGAATCAAGGCATCCAGCCGCAGAGGCTGGAACTTGAACTGCAAGGTTTTGCTTTGCAGGCGCGCCGATTCCAGCATATTCTCGATCAGCCCCGTCAATCGGTCGGCTTCTTCGTCAATGATGGTCAGAAATTCCTTCTGGGTATTTTCATCCCAGTTGGTATCCTCGCGCAGCAAGCTGGTGCTATAACCCTTGATAAACCCCAGGGGCGTGCGTAATTCGTGGGAAATGGTGGAGACGAAATCATCCTGCAAACGCATCTGCCGCTGTACCGATTCGAGCTCGGCACGCGCCTCCTGCAATACTTTGCGTTCCAACAGCGAAGCCGTCCAGGAGGCGATCAACGACGCCAGCGAAACATGCTCGCGGCTGTAACTCGGCCCGCCAAAACGGACGAAGATCAGCGCGCCCTCCAAACGCGCGCCGATGTAAAGCGGCATGCCCAGCAAATGGGCCTGCGCCAGGCGATCCGACTCCTCCGGCATTTGGCCGGGTTCCTTCACCACCATCGATTTCTGCGAAAGGACTTGCGCCGCAATCGACTCGCCCCAGGGCGCGTCGGCCTCTGCATTTTTTCCGCGGCCCACGGCGCGCGCGTAAATGATCTCGGGGTTGCGCGCCGGCGGCTCGAGCACATAGACCGCTACATTGTCGTACACAAAGCGATGACGCAGTGCGGCCAGCAAAGTATCCAGCGCGGACTTCCAATCCGTCTGCCGTTCCACGATCTGAAATAATTTTTGCAGGGTTTCCAGCGTTTCGACATCCATCTCTTATTTCTTTTCCCTGGCCTCGCCGGCGACCAGCAACGGAAATCGAAACGTGGTACCGCGGCCTTCCGTTGACTTCACGTCGAGTATGGACCCGTGCGCCTCCACAATTTGACGCACGAGCGCAAGGCCCAATCCTGTGCCACCATAATGCCTCGTGGACGAACTATCCAATTGATGGAACGGCTCGAAGATCTCTTCCATGCGCTTCGCAGGGATACCGATGCCGGTATCCGTCACCGAAACCATGACCAGATTCTCGGCGTCCCTATGCACGCTTACCACCACGCGTCCACCCGACGGAGTGAACTTGACCGCGTTATTCATCAATTGATTCAACACCCAGGCAATCTTCTGCAGATCGGCATGCACCAAAGGAAGGTTGTCATCCACCACAGCGTGCGCAATGACGCCGCGCTCTTTGGCCGTTTGCTCGGACGAGCGGACAACCTGATTCGCCACGCGCCCAATATCCATACTTTCCTGCTTCAGACTCAACTCTCCGCGCGAAGCCAGCGAGAACATGATCAAATCCTCGATCAGGTTTTCAAGCCGCACAGTGGCGCGCTGACTCACTTCCAGGGCGTGTTTCTGTTCCTCGGTGATCGGGCCAAGCGATGCAGTAACCAACAATTCAAGATAGCCGATAATATGAGTCAAAGGGGTACGCAATTCGTGCGAAACGTTCGACACGAAATTGGCCTTCATCTGGTTCAACTCCGACAGGCGGTGAAGCGCATCCTGTAATTCGGCTGTGCGTTCCTGCACGCGCGCTTCCAAATTACGATTGGCGGCCTGCAAAGCCGAACGCAATTGAATGATCTGCTCAGTGACGGCCTGATCGAGCGCGGCGCGGTCGAGCAGGTTAAGCTCGATCAACGCCTGCCCAAGCAGGCAGGTCTTGCCGGAGGCCAGCTGTTCCTGTTGATGGGCCAATGCCTTTTGTAATTGCGCCTCGGTAATATCGCCGCGCTGAACCAGATAATCTCCCAAACGCGGGACAAGCATTTCAGGGGTAAGCACCTGCCGCGGCTCAGTCATTCAACTTCCTGCTTCCAAACCCATTCTCCGCCGATCATGGTGGCGGAGGGCCGCATGGTCAGAAGGTCATTGGGGTCACAGGCGAAAGGGTCGGCTTCGAGAACGATCAAATCGGCCAGAAAGCCGGAGGTTAAACAGCCAAGCCGCGTTTCGGCATTGGCGGCATAGGCCGCGCCGATGGTGTACGCGTCCAGCGCCTCAGCCAGAGTTAGTTTCTGTTCGGGGCGCCAGCCTTCAGGGCCGGGCGATCCGTCGGCGCGGCGGCGCGTGACCGCGGCGTGCAATCCCCAAAAAGGATTCGGCGATTCGACCGGCGCGTCGGAGCCAAATGCCAGCGGCGCGCCATGCTTGAGTTGGGCGCGCCAGGCATAGGCGAGGGAAGAACGCTCGCCCCAGAATTGATCGGCGATCAGCATATCCGAAGTCGCATGGATGGGTTGCATGGAGGCGATCACATTCAGTTCCGCCAGGCGATGCACATCATCGGGGTGCAGTACCTGCACATGCTCGATACGATGGCGTAAATGAGGCAAACCCTGCTCGGTTTCATAGTTTCGCAAATGTTCGAAAGCGTCGAGCACTTCATGGTTGGCGCGGTCGCCGATGGCATGCACGGTCATCCCCAAACCCACATTTGCCGCGCGCCGCCCGCGTTCGAAGAGTTCCTCGGCGTCCAGATTTAGGATACCCCGATTCTCAGGTTCGTTCAAGTAGGGCTGAAACATGGCGGCTGTGCGCGGACCGAGCGCGCCGTCCATAAACACTTTAACGGAACCGATCCACAACCAATCGTCGCCGAAGCCGGAACGCAGGCCCAACTCCGCCGCGTGCTCGAGACTCTCGACTGGAATATTCTTATTGACGCGCAATTTCAAACGCCCCTGCGCGCGCAACTGCTGTAAAGCCATGAAACTTTCGCGGCGGTCGAAATCGTGCACGCCCGTCAGCCCCATGCGCCACAAAACCGTTTGCGCTTTCTCCATCGCGTCGGCAATTTGCGCGATGGACGGTTTTGGAATCACATTCTCAACCAACTGCACAGCCGATTCAAGCAAAACGCCGGTGGCACGCCCCGATTCATCGCGTTGAATCTTTCCATCTTTCGGATCGGGTGTTTTCGAGTCGATTCCGGCAAGCTGTAACGCCGCGCTGTTGGCCCACGCGGCATGCAGAGATTTGGCGGTCAGATACGCGGGGCGTCCGCCTGTGACCGAGTCCAGCGCGGCCGCGCTCGGCCATCCGTTCCAATTATTTTGATTCCAACCGTGACCGAGAATCCATGCGCCGTTTTTGAGAGTTTCAGCCCGTTCGGCCACGCGGCGCAAACATTCTTCGAGCGAGGGAGTCTCGCAGTCGATCTTTTGCAAACCGAGGGAATAATATTGCAGATGCAAATGCGCGTCGGTCAACCCCGGCCAAACTGTACGGCCGCGCAAATCTTCCCGTTCCACTTTCCCCGCGGCCAGACCCAATAATTCTTCCGTTTCGCCGACCGCCGCGATGCGTTCGCGGTCGATCAACAATGCCGAAGCGATTGGGCGGGTTTTATCCTGCGTATGAACACGCGCATTAAAAAGAAGTCTGGCTGTCACAATAACTTTTCCAATAAAGCGTCCAATTCCTCATTCGAATAATAATGGATCGTAACTGTGCCGCCTTTCCTGCCATGCCGCAACGAGACTTTTGTCCCGAGGCTGTTTCGCAGGCGTTTCTCCAAATCGTTCACATCCGGACTTCGGCCCGGTTTCTTCTTCGCGGTTGTTTTCACGCCGCCAAGTTTCTTCACCAACCCTTCCGTCTGACGTACACTCAGGCTCAACTTGACCACCGTTTGCAGGGCGGCATCCTGCGCCTTGGCGGAATTCAATCCCAATAACGCGCGCGCGTGTCCCTCGCTGATGCGGTCATCGGCCAGCGCCTGCCTCACCGCCGCGGAGGCAGAAAGCAGGCGCAGGGTGTTCGTCACAGCCACGCGGCTCTTGCCTACGCGTTTCGCGACCGCCTCGTGCGAAAGTCCGAACTCATCGATCAATTGATGATAAGCCTCCGCTTCTTCCAACGGATTCAAATCGGCGCGCTGGATATTTTCAACCAGCGCCAACTCGAGCAACTCCTGACCGGAGGCCTGGCGCGAGATCACCGGCACCGTCTTCAGGCCGGCTTTTTGCGCGGCCTGTAAACGCCGTTCGCCCGCGATCAAAATAAACGCTCCGGCCTCCCCGGGCGAAACGATCAGCGGCTGAAGCACGCCATGTTCGCGGATCGAAGCGGAAAGCTCGCCCAGGTCGTCTTCGTCGAACTGAGTGCGCGGCTGGCGCGGATTGCGTTGAATGGAATCAACAGGCACCTGCAACACTCCGCCGCCCGCGGAAGAAATCACCGTTCCGCCGGTGGGAATCAGAGCATCGAGCCCCTTGCCGAGGCCGGTCCGTTTAGGCATCATCCCTCCTTGACCACGCATAATTTTTGAAGCCGCTTTCGGCGCGCATTTCACCGCCGTCTTCCCGTTGAGGAATTGCGGCGGCTTCATTGAATTTGTTCGCGAAAGAGTCTGCGAGTCTTTTCATCGAAATGCCATTAAATATGAAAAATAATTTTAACGCGGCGCCGAAACCGATGCGCCGTCGCCTTTCAACACTTCGCGCGCCAAGGCCTCGTACGCTTGCGCGCCCGATGATCCCGGCGCATAGACCGAGATCGGCAAACCGTAAGACGGCGCTTCCGCCAAACGGATACTGCGCGGAATCACGCTCTTGAACACCTGATTGGGAAAATGTCGTTTGACTTCCGTCACTACATCGTCGGAGAGATTCGTGCGAGGGTCGTACATCGTCAATACAACGCCGCGCACGCGCAGGTCCGGGAAGAGAGCCGAGCGCACGCGTTGGATCGTCTGCGTGAGCTGGCCGAGTCCTTCCAACGCGAGATATTCACACTGTACTGGAATAATCACGCCTTCGCGCGCCGCCATTAATCCGTTGACGGTCAGCAGGCCGAGCGACGGCGGGCAGTCGATCAAAATGTAATCGTAGCGGCCATCCACCGATTCGAGCGCTTTTTTAAGCCGCGTCTCGCGCGCCAACTCTTCCACCAGTTCCACCTCCGCTCCCGCCAGTGAGGGCGAAGAGGGCAATAAAGCTAGCTTGAGTTTTTCGTTCATCAGCACACTGGCTGTGGCGGGCGTGATATTCAAAAGCGCTTCATACGTGCCGCTTGCAACTGCGTTTTTATCCGCCCCGAGGCAGGATGTGGCGTTGGCCTGCGGGTCCAGGTCCACGATCATAACGCGCTGACCGAGATGCGCGAGATACGCGCCGAGGTTGATGGCGGTGGTGGTCTTGCCGACCCCGCCTTTCTGATTCACGAGCGTGTATATGCGCGTCACGACAAAACCTCCACCGAGCAGGTTCGAATCTCTTCCTGAGTTGGAATTCCCTCCAGGCCCGGGCGGGTAACGGAAAATGCCGCCAGTTGCGTGGCAAAGCGCGCCGCTTCCCACGGATCGCGCGTGGATCGCAGGCGGATGAAAAACGCGGCGGCGAAGATATCGCCCGCGCCGGTGGCATCCACCTCCCGAACCTGCGGCGTGCGAAAACGACGCTGATCGCCGTTCCAGAATAAACGCGCGCCGGCCGCGCCCTCGGTCACTGCCAGGACGCGCGCGCGGTGTGCAAAAAATTCGATCTGTTCTTCATCCCCAGCCACATCTTCGCGGCTGATCACCGCCGCGCGAACACGCGGCAAAACGTCCCCGGCCTCTTTCCACGCGCAAGGTTGTACGCGGCCGTCTTCATCCCAGGCGCGCATCCAGCCCTGCGGCGTCAGTCCAATCCAATTGGCTGGAATATTCGCTGAAAAGTCCGAAGATATTTCCTGCGCGATCGGGGCCGCATGCAAAATAGACGCGTCCCGCCAAGCGGACGGAATCTGGTCAAATGAAAGCTCAGCCGCACGGTGATGTAAAATCTGTTTGCGTCCGTCCAATGTGGAAATGTTTTCAAAGGTTGTACTGTATGGAGAGGAAGCCGAAACAATTTGAATCCCGCGTAACGCATCCAGCGGCGCCTCCGCATCGCAGGCAGTGACGATGCCCACCCGCCATCCCAACGCCCGCGCAGTCAATGCAGAATATGCGGCCGTGCCGCCCAGCCGCAAACCTGCGGGAGTCATATCCACAGCCAGATGACCCACAACTACATAATCCACCGGCTGAAGCGGGATCAAAGCATGCATGGGGATATTATAACGTGAAGGGCAGGCTCAAAGCCTGCCCTTGTACACTTCTTTATTTATCGCAGTTACGAATCTTTTGGAATAATGACCACTTTACGATGCGGTTCCTCGCCGGTGCTTTCAGTCGTCACCGCGGGATGGCCGCGCAATTCAAGGTGAACAATGCGGCGTTCACTGGACGGCATCGGCTCAAGGCTGGCGCGCCGCCCTGTTTTGATGACCTGCTCGGCCATGCGGTGGGCCAATTGGCGCAACTGTCGTTCGCGGCGACTGCGATAACCCTCCACATCCACCACCAACTGCACCCACTGCTGAGATTCCTTTCCAACGATCAAACCGGCCACATACTGAAACGCGTTCAACGTCTCTGCGTGCCGCCCGATCAACGCGCCCAGGTCGTCGCCGCGCACATCCACGTGGACGGTGCGGCGACCATCGGAATCCTGATCGCCGAAATGAGCCGAAACCTGCGCCTGCATATTCAGAATGTGCAACATCTTCGAGATCACAGCCTCGGCTTTATCGAGCAACGGATCATGGCCCTCCACAGCCGCCGCGCTGACTGCTTCAGACGGAGGCTCCGCCGCTTTAACGGGAGCAGGCCTCGGTTCCTTTTTAGACGGGCGGGCTGGTTCCGTTTGAGGGGCCGGCGCGCCGCCCGGCGGGGTAACCGTCAAACGTACGCGCACCTGACGTCCTCCCAAACCGAACAAGCCTTTGTTTCCGGCATCCAACACTTCCACAGAGACGGCATCCGCAGGCAGGCCCAATTGTGCCAAACCCTGAGCCAGCGCCTCCTCAACCGTTGGAGCGATCACTTCCAATGTAGTTCGCTCGTTCATTCGGTCTCCCTATTTTTTCCGCGCCAAAGCGGCTTGTTTCTTGTTGCCGCCCGGCAGTAAATTCCGCCAATTCGCCTTTCCCATCATGGCATATTGGACAATCCCCAGCACATTGCTGACTACGAAGTAAACCGATAAACCCGAAGCAAAAGTGAGGGCAAAGTAGCCGAGCAGAAGAGGCATGTAGATGCTCATCATTCCGCTCATCGCCGCGGTCTGATCGCCCGGGGCGGATGTGGCGGGCATGGTCAGCTTGGACTGAATATAAGTGGTGATCGCCACGATCACGGCCAGCGTAGGAACGGCGAAGCCGAGGATCGTAACCGACTCAGGGCGGCCAAGATCCATCCATAGGAAATTGCTATTGAGCGGGATGATGGACTGGACGCTGAGGAACGGGTAAATACTGCGCCCCAGTTGCAACAACCCCAGCGGCGTGGTAGCCAGCGCGTGGATGATGCTTTGATACAGCCCAATAATGATCGGGAATTGAATCAGGGTCGGCAGACAGGACGCGAACGGGCTGATGCCCCGCTCTTTATAAATGCGCATTTGTTCCTGCGCAAGCTTCTCGCGGTCCTTGGCATATTTCTTCTGTATATCCTGCCATTCCTTATCGCTTTGCAATTCCTGCATGGCTTGCGCGCCCTTCAATTGCTGGTTATTGAGCGGCCAGGTGATCGCGCGAATCAGAATGGTGAACAGGATGATCGCCACACCGAACATTTGCGGGCCATGACCAAGTACGATGTAAATCCATAACAGCACATTGGTCATCGGTTGAATGATAAAAGTATCCCACATGGCTAAATTCCTTATTGAGTGGCAGGCGGATAAGTCCAGACCTGCTTGCCGTCTTTATCGAGGGCAATCAAGAGCTGTTTATCGCCCATGGGTGCGATCAAGATGAGGTCGCCTGAGACAACCGGCGTGGTGTAGATTTTACCGGTGGTCGAATAGGCAGTTGCCCAGGCGTTCTTACCTTGTTGATCCAGCGCAGAGACTACCCCCGACTCGCTCCCGAACAGAAGCCGGTCGCCCATTACAAGCGGACTGCCGGTGATGGGCCCATCGGGTTGAACGCTCCAGGATTGAGTTCCGGTCGCGGCGTCTAATGCGTAAATGTTGCCGCTGAGATCTGCAAAGTAAACGGTTGCGCCTTCGATGGCGGGTGTTCCCCACACCCAATTTTTCGTGGCGCTCTGCCAGAGAATATCGCCTTTGGCCGCGTCCAATGCAAAGGCCGTAGCCGCAAAAGAACCAACATAAAGCGTCTTACCGTCCGCGCTCAAAACCGGGGAACCTGAAACGGAGCCGGCCAGGTCCGTTTTCCAGACGATATTATGGCTTTGAATATCGATCGCATACACGTAATGATCGAGCGACGAAATAAAAATGGACTTTCCATCGGTGACAGGCGCGGCCCATAGATGACCGCCGCTCCCGATCCGTAACGACCAGAGCAGTTGTCCGCTGGTCAGATCGATGGCGTATAGAACCCCGTCATTATTGGGAGCATAGACCGTGTTATCGACCACCAGCGGCGCGGCGATCCAGCGATCTTTGGCCCCGGAAAACAAGCAGGTGGAGGCGGGTTCCTTCGTATCCGCGCTGACTTTGGATGGGTCCAGCACGTACAGACAATGGTCACTGCCCTCGCTTCCGATCAGGATGCGGCCATCCGGCAGGACAATCGGATTGGCGTAAAAGATTTTTTTGGAATCAGCTTTTTGCGGATATTTCCAAAGGTCGGCCCGATCGCTGATGCGAACGGCGGTGACCTGCCCTCCACCCGCCAGATAGGCGGTTGTGGAATCCGCCGTCAGGCCCGGCCAGTTGGCCGTGGAAATGGAGCCGGAACACGCGCTGAGGATCAATGCGCCAAACGCAATCAGCGCGATCAAAAGGAATCGTTTAGTGGTCAAACTTTGCTCCTAGGGGACAGGGTCATATCCGCCGGGGTTGAAAGGATTACAGCGCAAAACGCGCCAGGCGGCCATGAGCGAACCTTTCAGCGCGCCGTATTTATAGACAGCCTGATATCCATAATGAGAACAGGATGGATAAAAGCGACAGGTGTTTTCGGGCAAACCTTTTGAAAGGGTCATCTGATAAAGCCGAATGAACGACAGGATCGCGATGCGCGGCCAGTTCCATACCGTATGCGGCAGGTCGCGCAAACGCGGTTCATTCGGATATTCGTGCAAATGGAATTCAGGATTCATTGAGCGGGATCAATCCGGCGCGAAGCAGGAGAATATCGAGGGCAGAGCGGGTATCTTTCAGGGAGGCGTTGACCATTCCGGAACGGGCGACCAGCACCAGGTCCCAGCCAGAAGCGAGCGTGGGAAGTATCGGCCGCATGGCCTCGCGCAATAATCGCTTGGCTCGATTTCGCTGAACGGCGTTTCCAATCGAGCGTCCGGCTGTTACTCCAACACGGACTTGAGGCGACTCGTTCGGCTGGGCAATCAATACAATAAGCGGGTGGGCATAGGACTTGCCGTTTCGCCGCACCCGCATGAACTCATCTGACCGGGTCAGGCGGAATTGACGCTGCACCCGCGTATCACACTGAGGCTACCAACGAATCCGCTTCACGTGTTCGTTCGAACGTGAGGCAAGTTTGTAACGGCCTTTAAGTCGGCGTCGCTTCAGCACGGCGCGGCCATCCGCGGTGGCCATGCGGGCTCGAAAGCCGTGCACGCGCACGCGGCGGCGGATTTTTGGTTGATAGGTTCGCTTGGTCATTCTCTTAACTTTCCTTGGTAAAGATGATTGCAAATTCCCACACGAGAAGTTTTCTCGGGAACAAGCAGACAATATGGGAGACTGGCGCGGTATTATACCGTAAGGCTTTCGATTCGGTCAAACAAGAATCAACTTTTTTCCTCGTCGCGTTCGGGATGCGTTTTGGCGGAAAGCAATTCGTCCAGTTGTTTGGCCGCTTCGGGGCTGGTGATGGCGAGCACTTCGTCCCATTCTTGAAACTGGGTGTCGCCGCGCGGCAGGATCACGTCGCCGTCACGGATGACCGTGGCGATAATACAATCGTCCGGCAAACCCAGGTCTTTCAAGGCAATGCCAATGGCGCGGGCGCCGGGTTCGATTTTTTCTTCGACCAGCGAGTAACGCCCGCGGCGCAGTTTGAGCAGGGTCACCATGTCGCCGAGCGACATCTCCTCACGGATCAAGCCGGACAGCACATTGGCCTGATTGAGCGCCACATCCACATGGAAGGTCTCTTTGAACAGCCATTCATTGCGCGGATTATTGATGCGCGCAATCGTGCGTGGAACATTGAAATGCGCGCGCGCCATGTAACACAACGCCAGATTGGTTGCATCGTCGGCAGTGCAGGCGGCGATGATATGGGCCTGCTCGATACCCGCGCTTTCGAGCACATTGGGATCGATGACATGGCCTTCGTAGATCACTTCGGTCGGCAATTCCTGATGCAGATGAAGAAGCAGATCGGAACGATGCTCGATCAAACGCACTTTGTATCCTTCGGAAAGCAGGAGTGAGGCCAACTGCATTCCGGTTCTTCCGCCGCCGGCAATCAAGACAAACATCTCAGGCCTCCGTTTCCGAATCGAGACGGGCGCGCAGGGCTTTGATGCCGTCAAACGTGGCGCTCACGGTGAGCAAATCACCGCTTTCCAGGCGCGTCTCGGCAGTCGGCAAAACTGCACGTCCTCCCCGCGTGAGGGCTACCGGTAAAAAACCGCCGATGCTCAAACCCAGGTTTTCCCAGGTCTGTCCGTGCCAGGCTTGTGGAACCGTCAGCTCGTAAACTTCCACTTCGCCATTTCCGGCGGAGAAAACGGCGCGGGAGGAAACACCGGTCAGGATTTCCTCGGTACGCTGTGCGCCCCAGGCTGTGGAACTGACAATTTGAATGCCGAAGATCTCCAACATACTGCGCAACGGAGGGTCGTAATTTCGGCAGACCACGACCGGCACGTGAAAAATGGTGCGCGCCGCATGCGCCACTACCGCATTGGTCGTATCCGAATTCGTGACTGCCGCCAGGCCGTCGGCTTCCTTGATGCCGGCGCGGTCGAGCACATCTTCACGCAATACCTCGCCCTGCACTGTGCGCCCGCGAAATTCCGGGTCGATACGATTCAGCGCGTTTTCGTTCTGGTCAACGACGACCACTTGATGATGACTTCGATAAAGACGCAGGGCGAGTTCCGCTCCAACCCGCCCACAGCCGACAATAATGAAATTCATGCGTTCTCCTTAATGTCCGACACCTGATAAGGCACGTCCGTAATGACAATGCCCGGCGTCGTGAGCAGTTCGTTTCGCAGTAAACTGGCCGTATTCATGTGAAGCGTATTCTTCCATGCGTTGGACGCAACGAATTGAGGCACAACGACAGTGATGACCTCGTTGGGCTGGCGTTGTTTGAGAATCTCCTGAATATATTGAAGCAACGGTTCGATGAAAAGCCGATAGGGCGAATCGACGATATAGAGGCGGGTTCCGTCTCCCCAATATTTCCATTTCTTTTGGACTCTTTCCGTTTCCTCCGGATCCACCGCGATGTGCACGGCAGTCACATCGTCCGAAAGCATGCGTGCGTATCGAAGCGCGCGCAGAGTTCCCTGATGGACTCCGCTGATCGGCATAATCACACGGTGACGAGTCACGCGCGGTGCGGGACCCGCGTAATGATCCAGTGAGAGGTGGTGCGCAACATTCTTATAGTGCCGGTGAATCGCCCAGAAAATCGCCATGAGGCAGGGAGTCAAAATCAAAACGACCCAGGCGCCATCCTTGAATTTGGTTATGGAAAAGACGATCACCACAACGAGCGTGCAAAGCGTGCCGAAACCATTAATCACCATTTTATGATGCCAGCCCTTGTCATAACGGAGGGATGAGCCGCGTTCAACGATTTCATCGCCCGGCTTGAGATGCCCAACCTTCCACCAGTGACGGGCCATGCCGCCCTGTGAGAGTGTGAACGAAAGAAACACACCGATGGCATACAGGGGAATCAAGCGCGTGACACTGGCCTGAAAGATTACAATCAATAATGAAGCGATCAATCCCAGTGCGATGATACCGCGTGAGTACACCAGGCGACTGCCGCGATAGGTTAATTGCCGGGGCAGGAAGCCGTCGCTGGCGGCCAGCGCGCTCAGGCGCGGGAAACCCGCAAAGGCTGTATTAGCCGCCATGATAAGAATAACCGTAGTGCTGACGATCAGAAATAGATATAACAACCCCTGGCCTTGATAGACCGTTTGCGCCAGTTGTGAAATAACCGTCACTGCTTCGGAGGGCACCGCGCGAATTGCGCGCGCCAGAAAAGAAATGCTCAGGAAGAGCGTCCCAAGGATGAACGACATGGCGATCAGCGTCAGACCGGCGTTGCGACTGCGCGGCTCTTTGAAAGCCGTGATGCCGTTCGAGATGGCTTCCACACCGGTCAACGCAGTGGTGCCGTTCGAAAAGGCATGCAGGAGCAGGAAGGGAGTCACTGCAATCACATTTTCCAGCGCCTCATAATCCGGCGGAGTGGCGGCCAAACCCAGCGAGCCTGTAAAGTAACGGAAGAGGCCCACGCCTACCGTCAGGTACATCATGCCGACGAAGAAATAGGAAGGAATGGCAAACGCCAATCCCGACTCTTTCACGCCGCGCAAATTGACCACCATCACGAACACCACACAGGCCACGGCCAGTTCCACGCGATAATTGAAGAGTGCCGGATAGGCGGAGACGATCTGGGCAATGCCCGAGGAAATGGAAACAGAGACGGTAAGAATATAATCGGTGAGGAGCGCGGCGGCGGCCATCAACGCCGGTATGTCTCCCAGGTTATCACGCGCTACGATATACGCGCCGCCTCCGTCTGGATAGGTGTGGATGATTTGTTCGTATGAAATCATCACGATGGCCAGCAGGACCACGATGACAATTGAGATGGGGAATATGTACCCAAAAGCCAAAGTGCCCGCCGCGGCCAAAATGACGAGGATTTCCTGTGTGGCGTAGGCTGTGGAGGAAAGCGCGTCCGAGGCGAAGACGGCCAACCCAATGGCTTTGCCAATGGTCTGATGAGAGGCGTCCGCGGTTTGTAAGGGGTGGCCGATCAGCCAGTGAGTCCAGGAACGAGGCGGCTTGTATTTGGTCGTCCGCCGCATAATACTCGTCTCGGCTTGTGGATCTTCCGGTACAACAGTGGTCATTCAATTACTCTTGACTGCTTCGAATAATAGGCAAAATATAAGCCCTCGCACGTGCCAGGGCAAGGCGCATTATAGCTTAAAAAGAATGATTCAGGAGGCCAGGCCGGTCTTTACCTGCTTGAGGGGAATCTGCAAATAGAAGATACTGCCCTTTCCAACTTCACTTTCCACCCATACGCGGCCGCCGTGGCGCTCCGCGATCGAATGAACAATGGCCAGGCCAAGACCGGTGCCCTGCTGTGCGCGGGCTTCGCGCTGTGAACTGCGATAGAACTTCTCGAACAGCCGCGGCATTTCATCCGATGGAATGCCAATTCCGCTGTCTGCAACGCGGAAAATGAGCGCATCCATCGCCAGGCGCAGGCTGACCGCGACACGTCCGCCTGCCGGTGTGTACTTGATGGCGTTCTCCACAAGGTTATAAACGGCCTGATACAGCAGGGCGTTATCCGCCTCGATCACATTCGGCAGGTCCTTCGGCATTTCAACGTTCAAAGTGATATTTTTCTGCTCGGCCTGATGTTGAAGCGGATTGATCACGCGCTCGATCACATCCATCACCGGAACATTTTCCACTTCGAGGCCAACCCCCACTTCGATCCGGCCCAGATCGAGCAGGTCGTTTACCAGCCGCGACATGTTCTCCACCCCTTGAATGATCTTCGCCGCATAGCTCTGTTGCTGTTCGTTCAACGGACCGGCCATATCGAGCATGGTGGCATAGCCGCGCATCAGCGTCAACGGCGAGCGCAGGTCGTGGCTGACGGTCGCAACAAAATCAGACTTCATCTGATCCAATTCCTTGAAATAGGTCACATCGCGCAAAATGCAGACGCGCCCCACCGCATGCCCTTCCACTGTAACCGTGGAAGCGGTCGCAAAGTAAGTGCGCCCATCGGGCAGGACGATTTCTGCCGACTGTTTTTCTTCCGCGGAAGCCTGCAACAGGTCGAACAGGGCGCGCTGTTGAATTACTTTTTCGGTGGGCTGACCTGCACTGCCGCTAGACTTCAAATGCAAAGCCTGCACCGCGGCGCGGTTCGCGAGCAGGAGCCGGTTACGGTGATCTGTCACCAGCACCGGGTCCGGCGTTGAATTGAGGATGGCCTCCAATTGACGGCGGCTGGCCTCCACGTTCAGGAACAGATGCGCATTGGAAACAGCCAGCGCGGCCTGCCCGGCCAAAGTCTTGATAAAGCTGACGTCCGATTCCGAGAATCCGCGCAGTTGATCGTAACCCGCCCAGACCACGCCGTAGTAACGGTTTTCATGGCGCAGTGCGACAGCCAGCAGGGCCGCCGGATTCTGCATGGATTGATTGACCGCCAGCTCGCGCGAAAGCGTCAGATTGGGAATTACGATCTGTCCCTGGGTTTGAGCCAGTTCGAGGATTTGCTCGTCGAGGTGGGCGTACGTTTCGCGCGCCGTCCCGACCGCGAATCGCGACGGTAACTGCACGGGAATATCCGGCAGTGTATCCGGCTCGAGCACCACGCGCACACAGCTTGCGCCGGTAGCCAGAATGGCCTCCAAAACAGGCTTGACCGAATCCTGCATTTCGAGGCTGGAGGCCACGCCCTGGCTTACATTCAACAAGCGATTCAATTCCTCGAGGCGCGCTTTCAAACTGGCGCGCATTTGTTCGAAGGCGCGGCGCAATTGACTCACTTCGTCCGCGCCTTCCACTTGCAGAGGATGATCGAGCCTGCCTTGCGCAATGCGATTGGCTTCGGCGGCCAGATTTTGCAGGGACCCTGTAACCACGCGCAAGCCGAAGCGTAAAAAGATCAGCGCCACGATAGCCAGCAGGAAGATCATGATAGATAACGGCCAGGCGATATTAAGCGCCAGTTGTTGCGCCTGTTGTGCGGGAATGGTCAGTACCACAGCCCAGGGGCGGCCGCTGACCGGTTGATAGTAGACCAGTTGTCGGGTCCCATTGGAGGCGGTATATTCCTGAAGCCCGGTCGTTTCACCGTGCGGCCCGCTATAAGTGATCAGCGTATCGTCCGCGGCGGAATGATACAGAATACGATTATTATCGTCCAACAAGATGCCGTCGCCGTTCAACTCGCTCAAACTATTGAGGCTGTTCAAGAGCGGTTCGGTCAACGGATTCGTGTCCAGCGAGGTGCGGCCGATCAACACCCAGGGCGTATCACCTCCCTGCACGAGGGCCAAAAACGAGACGCGCGCCGAACCCTTTGGATCGTCGGTTGGGATGGAATAGATTTGGCGCGAGACGCCGCTCCCGGCCAACTGTAAGCCCGCCTCTTCTTCGGGATATAAGTTAAAATCGGCGCGCGCCTCAGCGGGATAGCCTGCCATCAGGCCGCGCGTTTGCAGGTTGATCAAAAAGATCTGGTCGAAATACGGAAGGGTTTGAATCTGCTGTCCGAGCAGATTGGATAATTCAGGATCGGGGAGTTGGGACAGACGCGGGTCGGATGCGATCTGCCCAACAAGGTTTTGGCCTGTCTCCAAAAAGAACGGCACGCTCTGCGCCGCGGACTGCGCGGTGCTGGACATGCGATCCTCCAACATTTTGCGCGCGGCAGTTCCGGCCACCTGCCAATCGCCGATCAACAGCGTGAGCAGAAGCACCAGCACAAACGTGCCGGTGCCAAAGACAAAGCGCGTCTCCAGACTGCGTTCGGTGGGCGAAGGCAGTAACGGTTGTTTGCCGCTGATTGCATCGGGAACTGCCAGCGAGACGATCTGCACGACCAGCCCCGCCACCAGCATTTCCCCCGCGAAAGCCAGCGTGCTGACGCCCGCATTGCTCAACGCAAAATCAAGCCGCGCCGTGGCCGTGGCATTCAAAGTGAAGAACGCGGCAAAGGTGTAAAAAATGGCGTGAAACGGGATAAGAATCAACGCGCTGACCAGGGGCTGTCTCAGCAGGCGATACGCCCGCGTACGAAAACGCTGGCGTGTGTTCACCGCGAACCAGGCGCCCATGAAAGCCAGTTCGAGCGCGGTAAAGAGGTTGTACGTATCCCAAACGCCGCGCAGAGCGCCGCTGAACGCTCCGGCAATCGCCCCGCCCAACGGGCCAAGCAGGGCCGCGGCCAGAGTCCACGGAATGGCCGAGAACAACATCATGGCCGAGCCGGGCGGGTCTGCCGGCAGGCCGGGCAGGGGCAATAAATTGGGAGAACTAAGCCGCAGGCCGATGAACAAACTGGTGAACGGAACGAGGATCAGAAATAAAACAAATAGCCCCCAGGAAGACGCTTTCCAAGCCGGTTGAAACCGCTTCCATTGATACAAGCTGTAAATTAGCAGGCCCAGCAAAAGGAACCACGCCACCCAGCCCCATAGGTTTGGGAGGGCGGGAAACGGCAAGCTGGAGAGAAGCGAAAACAGAAAACGCATGCCAGATACACGAAATTATAGCCCCAAACAAACGGGCGCGCTTATCGGCGGGCTTACAGATTCTCGTTGGAATCTGCGTATAGACCGCGTTTTTCAGGCGGAAGCAGGCTTGCCAGTGCCTCCATGATCTGACGCGTACTCGCTCGAATCGTTTCTCGCCCCTCAACCTGGTCTGCCAACTGGAAGGGCTTTCCCACCGTCAGCGTGACCGGCGCGCGCCGCAGACGGCGCAGGTGGCCGTAAGCGCTCGGGTTGTCGGTGCCGGTCAGGGCAACGGGAACAACCGCGGCCCCCGATTGAAGCGCCAGAAAGGCCGCGCCGCTGGCGCCGGCTTCCAATCCGCCGATCAGGCTGTAACGTCCCTCCGGCGCGATGACCAGCGTCCGGCCTTCTGAAAGAGCCTGCAATGCGGCGCGTAACGCGCGGCGGTCTGCCGTGCCGCGATGTAACCAGATGACACCATAAGCCTCCATCAATTTTCCGAGGAGGGGGAAATCGTACAGTTCGATCTTGCCCAATACTTCCAACGAACGAGGCAAAAAAGCCAACAAAACCGCCGCGTCCGCATCGCCGAGGTGATTGACCGTCACCAGCGCGGGCCCGCGGTGTGGAAAATTCTCAAGCCCGCGCACTTCGGCTTTCAGAAATAAAGCGGTAATGAGGCGCATCACCCCCACCGCAAAGGCGCGAAAAGCGCGGCGGCCGCGCGTCAGCCGCGGCAGGCGCACCAGTTCAGGCCGCCAAATCTCACTGACCGGCTTGGGCGGGGAAGATGACGCTTTCTGCATACACGCCGCGATATTCCTCGGGCAGTAACCCGGCAATGTGGCGCATCACCAGGTCCGCGGTTTGCTGGCGGGCCTCGCGGCGTTCAGCTGGGTCGTCCGGCACAGGCGGCAGGGCAATCGGCTGGCCGATGCGAATTTCCACCTGCGGCCGCCCGCCGCGCACACCGCGCTGGATAAAATCTTCCGTTGTGCCCACTAATCCCACCGGCACAATCGGCACATGCGCTTTTTGTAAAATGAATCCAACTCCCGGCTTGGCGCGCCGCATGGCAGTGACGTGCGAACGTCCGCCTTCGGGCGCGATCATCAAGGGCCGCCCGGCCTTGAGCAAAGACAAAATATTTTCGAGCACCACGCGGTCATATTCGCCGCGATGCACCGGAAGCGCGCCGTACAACTTTGCGATCTGCCCCTGAAACGGCCGGGAGAAAACATCCGACGCGCCGATGATTTCGGGATACTCGGGCCAAAAGCACAACGCCATCGGCGGATCGATGATGGAAACATGATTGATGGCCGCGATGTACGCTTTGCCCTTCGGCACGTTTTCAAGGCCGAGTATTTTTACGCGGCTCAGTAAAAGGAAGATGGATGTGAACGCCAGTTTCAACAGCGGACGCGTGAGGTATGTGTAAAGCGGCGGACGATAACCCGTATTCATTTGCAAAGATCGCACATGCGCGCAAAAACCTCGTCGGCGCTGAGCTGGTTGGAGTCGAGGATGACCGCGTCCGAGGCGGGGCGCAGGGGCGCAACCTTGCGCGTCGAATCGATGTAATCGCGCGCCTTCACTTTGGATAGAATCTCCTCGTAATCTTCCGCGCCGCCGCGCAAACGGGACTCGGCATAACGCCGTTGGGCGCGTTCCTCGGCAGACGCATCCAGATAGACCTTCAAATCCGCTTCCGGCAAAACAACGGTTCCAATATCCCGGCCAACCATCACCACATGCCCGCGCAGGCCAATGCGTCTCTGCTGTAACGAGAGCGCGCTGCGTACGCCCGCATACGTGGAGACAAGCGATACGTTGGCGTCCACGTCCGCGTGACGAATCTCCCAGGTGATATCGCGGCCCTCGACGCGTACATCGTAATGACGTCCGTCGTCGCGCGAGGCCGGGAGCACATCCACTTGCGTGGACTCGGCCAGCGCGGTAATGGCCGCTTCATCGCCGACATCGAGTCCGCGTTCCAGCGCGAGAAAGGTAATGGCGCGGTACATCACGCCCGTATCGAAAAATAAATAACCCAATGATTCAGCCAACCGCCGCCCGAGTGTGGATTTACCCGAGGCGGCGGGGCCATCGATGGCGATAATGGATGGAGGCGGGGAAAATTGTTTTGTCACGGAAGCAGGCTCAAGGGGCAGTGGGATCCGAATGTGAAGCGTCTATGAAAACATCGTTGCGCGCCCATAAGAGAATCGTATCGTAGGATTCGGGCATGTCGCGCACCACCAGCCAGCGCAGCCAATCGTTGAGCACCACGCTGTTCCAGGTAGGTTGTTCGTTCCAGGTGAAGTCCTGCCCGCGATAGGTGGCGGCCAGCGCGGGTTGGTTTTCGAGCGGCGTAATCAGAAAGGCGGGCGCAGAAGAGGGGTCCACTACATCCGTCACCGTAACCTGATGATCGCGCAAGGCCCATTGTAAAGCCGGGGACTTGAGGCCGCTGATCGTTACAGGCAGGGCGTCGATATTGCCGCGGCCCCATTGCGACAGATCGTGGATGGTGGAGGCGATCAGATCGGCATGCACAGGATACGGACCCGAAGGCCAAAACTCCGGCGTGTGCTGCGCGTCGAGACCTCCCGCCCGGAAGCTGGCTCCGAGAGTGAAGATACCCAACACTGCGAATAATCCCCAGACCGCGCCGAGCCGAGCCGTACGCAGTGACCATCCGACCGCCACCAGCAAAATGCTGACCACCCATAGAAAGAGCGAGCCAAACAACAACCATACGCGCAGTGTGGCTTGCGGAATAGAAGGAGGCGTCCAGGTGATACTGGCAAAATCGAGCCAGGCAAAGACCAGAATCAGAATCGTGAGCAAAGCCACGCCCGCCACTTCACGGCGTTCTTCGGGATGGATTTTCAAATGACGCGCCAACTCCAAAGCCGCCAATGCCGACATCGGTATGAGCGCCCAGATCACGTCGTGCACCTGACGCGCCGGATAAAAGACGGCCAGCAGTAAGGACGCCAGCATCCAAATGCTCAAACGAATGACGCGGCGACTGCCGTTGATCCAGCCGCGCACGATGGCGACGAGGGCCAATAATAAGACGAGAGGCTGATAGGGCAAAAAGGAAAATACCAACCGTGAGGCGGGCACGCCCGAAGGTGCAACCCAGCCGCGGAAATACGCGCCGATGGAGGAGAGCGAATTGCTCAAAGCTGAGGGTATGAAAAAGAACAAAGTTCCAAATAAGACGAGGGTGAGAGCGAAAGAGATCAGAGCTTGCCGCCACTGGACGGCGGCAAGCGGTTGGTGATCGGCGGAGGGTTTCGGTTCCAGGAAACGCAGAATTCCCCAGGTGATGCCAAGCGCAAGCAGGCCAGGCCAGAGAGCCGGGCCGCTGAGGAAAGCCAGGGCGGCGAGAATGCCTGCGGCGCGCTGAGATTTATGCTCCCACAAGCCCCAGGCAAATAGCAGGAACGCGACCGAAAGAATCCCACTGCCCGCCTGACGCGAAAGCGCGAAGAAGCCGGGGTCGAGGGCGAGGAAGAAGGCCAGGATCAAAGCCGGGCGGGGTTTGAGGCGTTCCTGAAAGAAAAAGGGCACAAAAACCAGCAGGGAGCCGATCAACGCGGGGATGAGGCGGGCGAGGAAATTGGAGCTTCCGAAAATAAAGAACAGGACGCTGGTCAAAAGCACGTAGGCGGTTTGCGGACCAACGGCGGGATGCGCGCCCCCGGCAACCTGCAAGGCTTGCAGGGCAGAGGCGGCTTCGGGGTCGGTAAGCGGAAAGGCGCCGAGCTGGATCAAGCGGATGATGAGGGCGAAAAGAAAGGCCAGCCCATACAGCCAGCCTGCGCGGGAGCTTCGAGGAGAGTCCATGCGAGCTATTTTACCCGCGTTTCATGGGCGTTCCAGAAGCTTGAGCAAAGCAAAGAGCCATGAGGTTTAATATTCGCAACAATATTAGCCAAGACCGTATCAGCAACCTAATAATTTCGGTAATAGCAGGCGATTTGCCTGCACATATGACCATAGTTAAACTTGGAATAAGTTTCTTCAGATTCCATTCCCAGTTTTCCAGAACCTTAAGAACGCTGTAAATGAAGAATAACAAGGAGAGAAAACAAGTGAGCTGATTTTGCACTTGCATTCCTTGAAATTTGGCTGTATCCTTAAGTTTATACAAGCGGGTTTGTCATCATGGATGACTTATGCAACAAGTTATCATAGAAAATCCTGTATTAAACTCCCCCTTTGATGAACCGAAACGCCATTTCATGTTTACAGAAGATGGCATTACGGATGAAATCGTCGAGGCGCGCCGCATCAGCCAGTACTTTGTGCCGGTTCCCCGCGCCAGAAAGAAAAGCGCCAAGCAATTATCCTTTGAGACCGAATGGACGGCGGATCGGGTCGAAGAAAACAAGGATATCAACCGGATCCGCGAACGGGTGGAAATTTGGCGGAGGGGCGGCTATGTAGGTATCACCCAAACTACTGCCCGTTTATTGGAATACTGGAAGCGCGAAGGCCGTGAGCGCAGATTGTTTTTCTGCCAGATCGAGGCTTTGGAAACCGTCATCTGGATCACAGAGGCCGCGCCAAGATATGGGGAAGCCTGGGTGGAAAATTTTCTGCGCGAGAAGAACGCGCAATCGAATCCACTGCTTCATCGGATTGCCTTTAAAATGGCGACAGGCTCGGGGAAAACTGTTGTCATGGCGATGCTCATCGCCTGGCAGGCTTTGAACAAGATCGCCAACTCGCAGGATGCGCGCTTTTCAGACGCATTCTTAATTGTTACACCTGGGATTACTATCAAAGACCGCCTGCGGGTGTTGTTTCCCAATGATCCGCAAAATTACTACAAGCAACACGATATTGTTCCAGCCGATTTGATGTCTGAACTGGACAAGGCGAAATTCGTCATCACGAATTTCCATGCCTTTAAACAGCGTGAGCACATGGCGGCAGGCAAACTCACCAAGCAACTCCTCAAACAAAACGGCGAGACCAGCCCGTTCACCGAAACGCCCGACCAGATGGTACGGCGTGTGTGCCGCGAACTGGGGAACAAGAAGAACATCATTGTGATCAACGATGAGGCCCATCACTGTTATCGCCGCAAGCCCGATGGAGCCGAAGAGGAAGAAGCCCTGAAAGGCGACGAACGCAAAGAATCGGAACAACGCGAGGAAGAAGCCCGCATTTGGATCTCGGGCATCGAGTCGGTAAAGGCCAAGCTCGGCGTGAAGGTCGTTTACGATCTTTCGGCCACCCCGTTCTTTCTGCGCGGTTCAGGCTACAGTGAAGGAACCTTATTCCCCTGGGTGGTCTCGGATTTCTCCCTGATCGATGCGATTGAGTCCGGCATCGTAAAAGTGCCGCGCGTGCCTGTGGCGGACGACTCGATGGTGGGCGAGCAACCCACGTACCGCGATCTGTGGCTGCGCATTCGCGACCATCTGCCCAAAAAGGGACGCAAGACCGGGGATGCGTCAGGCGGCGCAGTTGTGATTCCGCCCGAATTGGAAGGCGCGCTTCAAAGCCTGTACAGTAACTACGAAAAGAAGTTCAAGCAATGGGAGCAAAACAAGGAAGCGCGCGAACGCGGATTGACCCCGCCTGTCTTCATCGTAGTCTGCAACAATACCAACGTTTCCAAGTTGGTCTTCGATTATGTGGCGGGCTGGAATAAAACGCTCAAGCACGGTGAGATCGTGCCGGTGCCGGGCAAACTGTCGCTGTTTAGCAATGTAGAAAGTGGAAAGTGGCTGGCACGCCCGAATACGATTCTGATCGACAGCCAGCAATTGGAATCGGGCGAGGGCATGAACGATGAATTCAAGAAGATGGCCGCCATCGAGATCGAAGAGTTTAAGAAGGAATATCGTGCACGCTTCCCGGGCCGGGATGTGGATGCGCTGGCCGATGAGGATATTCTACGCGAGGTGATGAATACTGTTGGCAAGCCCGGCAAGCTGGGCGAGAATGTTCGGTGCGTAATTTCCGTTTCCATGCTCACCGAAGGGTGGGACGCCAACACGGTGACGCATATTCTCGGCATACGGGCGTTTGGAACTCAGCTGTTGTGCGAGCAGGTCGTCGGTCGGGGATTGAGGCGGCGCAGTTACGCCGTCAATCCGAAGGGCATGTTCGACGCGGAGTATGCTGAAGTGTACGGCGTGCCGTTTTCGTTCATCCCCAGCGCGGGGTCCGAAAAAGATCCAAAGCCCGGACCGACGCCCACAAGAGTCCGCGCGCTCGAAGATCGCATTGCCTGTGAGATCACATTCCCGCGCATTGTTGGCTATCGCCACCGATTCGAGAGCGAGAAGTTAACCGCCAGGTTCACGGACAATTCCAAAATGGCGATTTCCGCCGCGGATTTGCCCACCAGAACCGAGATGCAATCTATCGTCGGCGAATCGAATTTCCACGAACTGTACGGCTTGAAAGATGAGCGCCTAAATACGGTGGACTTCCGGCTCGCGGCGTTGATGATGAGCAAATATTTCACGGACGAGAACAACATCAAACCGTGGTTCTTTCCGCAATTACTGCAGATTGTACGCGAATGGCGCGAAAATTACCTGACGTGCAAAGACAACGCCTTTCCGCAAATGTTGTTGCTGGTTGCATTTGCCCACACGGCGGCGGAGAAGATCTATCAGGCCGTCGTTGGCTCGAACGAGGGAGAGCGGATGCTGTTACCCATCCTGCGACCGTATGACACGGTTGGCTCGACGCGTTATGTGGACTTCGACACTGCCCGTGACGTGTACCGAACGCGGCCCGATAAATCACACGTTTCGCACGTAGTTCTCGATAGCAGTTGGGAAGCAAAGCTGGCGGAAATCTTCGATAATGAAATGGACGAGGTCATCCATTACGTCAAGAATTTCCAGCTTGGATTCACCATCCCTTATATCTTCAACGGCGAGGAAAGATCGTATTTTCCCGACTATCTTATTCACGCCGACGACGGTCACGGCAGGGAGGATTTATTGAACCTTGTTCTGGAGGTGAGCGGCGAAGCCCGCAAGGATAAAGCCGCCAAAGTGGAAACCGCACGCAACCTGTGGATTCCCGCCATCAACAATCACGGCGGCTTCGGGCGTTGGGCATTTTTGGAGATCGTCGATCCGTGGGACGCGAAGGGTACGATACGCAAACATCTCAAAGGCGAAAAAACGGACGGGGTTGGCCCGTTATTCCGAAAGGGGAATCCATAATGTTTCAACCCGAAAAATTCTCCGATTATATTGCGACAGTCGCTTTGCTATTCAGCTGTGCCTCACTTTATTTATCCTGGCGCAACTTCGACCGCGACGCAAGCCGGCTGAAAATTCACCTGGATTTTGAAATCCAGCCCGGCCTCGGCAGTATGTATATTGTGAGATTTACAAACGCCGGCCGTCGTCCATCCACAGTTATTAAAGTGCATGCGCGCCTCAAAAATGGGAAACGCTATCCTGTTTTCGATGCTCCAACGCGGCTGGAAGAGACACAATTCAAGGAATTGACCGTTCCCGTAGCCAAATTTGGGGCTTTACCTCATCCTCTCCACATCACGGTTTTTGAAGTGGAAGACAGCGCCGGCAAAATATATCAGGCTTACACATGGAAACTCTGGCGGCACATTCGTAAAGTGTGGAAACCGGGGATAGACGGTTTTCAATCCGATCGTTCATCATAGCAGGTAATCCTATGCCCCCTCGCAAAAAGAAAACCTCCGCTCCAAAACTCTCGACCCCGATTGATTCGGTGAAGCACGCGGACAAGCGCGCCAACATTCCGACCGAGGAACTACGCGACTTCATCGCGGACGAGGAGAAGGCGCCGAAGACGGTGCTCTACCCGCGCGACCCATCCCTTGACCCGCAGTTGGTGTGGAAGGGCAAGGACGAGCAGGATTCGCAAGACCTCGCCGTGCCCGCCGTGCCGATCTATATTCAGGAGCATATCAAGCCGCAGAATATTATCGAGTTGGTGCGGAGTGAATCAAAAAAGGATGCGCCGCAACAGCCGATGTTGTTCGGGGATTTCAACGGCTTGACCTTCGAAGACCGCGTGGATTTTTACCACCACGAACAACATTGGTCGAACCGCATGATTTTGGGCGATTCGCTGATGGTGATGACTTCGCTGGCCGAGAAGGAGGGACTCAAGGGCAAGGTGCAAATGATTTACTTTGACCCACCGTATGGGATCAAGTTTGGTTCGAACTGGCAGGTCTCGACCCGCAAGCGTGACGTGAAGGACGGCAAAGCCGAAGACACCACCCGCCAGCCCGAACAGGTGAAAGCCTTTCGCGATACCTGGCAGTTGGGGATTCATTCGTATCTGGCGTATTTGCGTGACCGTTTGGTGACGGCGCGGGAATTGCTTACAGAAAGCGGAAGTGTTTTTATTCAAATTGGCGACGAGAATGTTCATCTTGTTCGCAATATTTTGGATGAAGTATTTGGAAGCGAGAACTTTATCAGTCAAATTCAATTTGCCAAAACTTCTTATCAAGAAACAATATATTTAGCCAATGTGTCTGATATTTTGCTTTGGTATGGGAAAAATAAAGAACAAACCAAAGTACGTCGGTTGTTTTATGAAAAGCCTCAAGAGATGGTCGAAACATCTTTTACCTGGGCAGATTCTGAAGATGGCGAAATTAAAGCGGACAAGATAACTGAACAAACAAATACCTCTTATAAACTTTTTCGCAGCGCTAATTTGACTTCCCAAGGCAGGTCTGATGAAGGTTCACAGCCTTTTACCTATAATGGCAAAAAATTCTCATTAACTGGGAATAAACACTGGAAGACACATCAAGATGGTCTGAAAAGGCTTGGGATAGCAAATCGTTTGTTTATAGTTGGCAATACTTTGACATTTAAGCGATATGTTGAAGATTTTTCAATATCGTCTTATACCAACATGTGGACAGATACACTTCAAAGTACCTTTGCGACACAAAACATTTATGTAGTACAAACTAATACCAAAGTTATTGAACGCTGCATGATGATGACCACCGACCCAGGCGATTTAGTTCTTGATCCCACCTGCGGCTCTGGAACCACGGCGTATGTCGCCGAGCAGTGGGGGCGCAGGTGGATCACGATCGACACCTCGCGCGTGTCCATTGCGCTGGCGCGCACGCGGTTGATGTCTGGGCGTTATCCATATTATCTTTTGGCTGATTCAGTCGAAGGTCGAAAGAAAGAAGCGGAACTCAACCCCCTCCCCGCCTTCGGCACCCCTCCCCCAAATCCTGGGGATTTGGGGGAGGGCTTGGGTGGGGGCGACATCAAGCGCGGCTTCGTGTACGAACGCGTTCCGCATGTCACGCTCAAATCCATTGCCAACAACGAAGAGATCGACGAAATCCACGCCAAATATCAGCCCGAACTCGACTCCCTGCGCGTCGAGATCAACAAAGCCGCCAAACAGAAATGGGAAGAATGGGAAGTTCCGCGCGAATCCCCCTCTCCCGCTGGGAGAGGGCAGGGTGAGGGAGAAATTGTGCCCCTGCTTGGGAAATATTGGGAACTGCGCCGCACGCGCCAGAAAGAAATAGACGCCTCCATTGCCCGCCGCGCCGACACCGAATTCCTCTACGACAAACCCTACCAGGACAACAAACGCGTGCGCGTCTCGGGTCCCTTCACCGTCGAAAGCCTCTCCCCGCACCGCGTGCTCGCCCCCGACGACCCCGCCACCGCCTTCAAAGAAGATGTGCTCAACACGCAAGACTTCACCAGCATGATCCTCGAAAACCTGAAAAGCGCGGGCGTGCAAAACACCGTCAAAAACCAGCGGCTGAAATTCGACTCGCTCGAACCCTACGCCGGAACCTGGATTCACGCCGTGGGCGAATACACCGAGCGACTCCCCTCGCCTTCAGGAGAGGGGCCGGGGGTGAGGTCGCGTCGCGCCGCCATTTCGATTGGTCCTGAACTGGGAACCGTCTCTGCCGAACAAGTGAAGGAAGCCGCAAAAGAAGCCGTGCTCGGCGTGGGCTTCGACCTGCTCATCGTCTGCGGCTTCGCCTTCGACCCGCACGTCAGCGAAGAAGCCAAACGCTACGGCAAACTCACCGTCCTGCCCACGCGCATGAACCCCGACCTGGCCATGGGCGACGAACTCCTCAAAAAGACGGGCGCGGGCAATCTCTTCATGGTCTTCGGCGAACCCGATGTGGAAATTCGCCCACAAAAATCTGCGGATAGATTGATCGTGAAACTCAACGGGCTGGATGTGTACGATCCCACCACAGGCGAAATCCGCTCCAACTCCACCGACGACATTGCCTGCTGGTTCCTCGATACCGACTACAACGGCGAATCCTTCATCGTCCGCCATGCCTACTTCACCGGCGCCGACGAACCCTACGACAAACTCAAACGCGCCCTGCGCGCCGAGATCGACGAATCTGCGTGGAGCATGCTGTACCGCACCGAATCCATCCCGTTCGAGAAGCCGAAAAGCGGCAAGATCGCGGTCAAGGTCATCAATCACTACGGGGATGAGGTATTGAAAGTGTTTGAGGTGTAGAGGGAAGATGCCGCATAGAGCCTCTGTGCCGGGAAACCGAATGACAAAGAGCGGCGTTCTGCTGGTTGAAAATGACAGCATGGCGCGGAACGCATGGAAAAAGATATTAAGCAAGTCAAACCAGATTCGGGTGATCGGCGAAATCGCCACGAAAGAAATCGGACGGATAAAAATAAACTTTCCCGCTCCCGAGATCATTCTTACGGGGTTTTCATTCGTTGAGCGGGGCCTGGTTCGATCCGAGAAACTCCGAAAAATGTGGGGGACGTTTCCAAAAATAATCGTCTTATGCGAAAACAAGGCGCAGGTCGGGGAGGCCTATAGAGCGCATGTGGATTGGGCGGCGGCCGCGCCTTTCGACGATCATCATCTGGTCACCTGGGTTCGGGCGCTTAGCGCCGACGCCAAACGATTGTGCGAGGAATATCTTTCCAAATTATTGAACGCCGAACGAAATGAGTTAAACCGGAACGAGTATTATGACGCGGCGCGGGAGATTCTACAGCTTCTCTACCACCCCGATCTGGTTAATCCCGAGAACATCGGAATCCCGAACACCGGCCCGGTACAACCTCCTCAAAGACTGTTATTTAGAAATCAGGCCGGGGTCGAGGCGCCGGGAAGCGGCCCCGAAGAAAAACGATTCGACGAATTCTGGATCGATGCGCGGCAAAGTCATGGCGCGAAATACGTTACCGCCGATCTTTACAACACCCGCATCGCCCCCGCGGCAATTTCGACGCTTGGCAGATATTTGGGCGAATTACACGGCACGTTCGGCCTGATCGTTGGCAGGGACTTCGATGAAAAAGCGCTCTATCCGCTCACCGTGTCGCTCTTTGAAAATGAGAGAAAGGCGATTCTGCTTCTCGATGATGAAAGACTCCAAGAATCACTCGAATACAAGGCGGGGGGAGTTAATCCCGCCTGCCGGCTCAAAGACTTTTATCAGAAATTAATAGCCGACGCATCAATTTAGCCGGAATCACGAAATCTCCGATAATGCAAAAGAATTATCCGGGAATAGTTCTTATGGCTCTTTAGAAGTAGACCATATGCATCTTGGAAGATTCGTCAAAATAGATGAGAATTCAAAGGCTTCTATCTTATCCTCAAAGGAAAAATGGATATGACGGCTAAGAAAATCAACATCGAAGTAGGGGCAAGTAAGATAGCCAGAAGTTTTCTTGCAAATATGGATCAACGTTTTGCAGAGCCTGTCCGATACTTTGTCCGGTATTCGGGCATCGTCCTCTTGTTTTTTGTTATCTACCTGGTAACATTCGAGAATTTCAATGGGCAAGAACATAACAGGGTAATCATATGGGGAATGTTCTATTCCGCTTATATGATTTTGCTGGAGATTTTCCGCAAACAATCAACTGAGCTTTACGAAACGTCATGGTTTAGGGGAGTGAGAATTGGCGCGAATTTCATTGCAATTTCCTCGTTATTTATTATTGCGCCAGCCGAAAGATACTTATTGGTATTTGCATACTTCATACCCATTCTAGCTACACTTGTTTATTTTTCGGAAAAAAAGTGGCTTAAGTTTGTCGTCCCATTACTCTCAATTATCGTCATTTATCTTAGCGGCTATCTAACTTTTTTCGGGCTTCGTTTGGGGTCTGTTGAATTTCTTGTGTACGCATTCTTAATAGTAAGTATCAGCATACTTTTTGAATATTTTCGAAGGAGAGTCTATCAAGTTTCGAATCAAATAACGACAATGGCCGAGGGGCTGCACCATACACTGGATCTACAAAAGCTCTTGACTGATATTCTATCAAAAGCAGTTGGCATTACTCAAGCCCAACGCGGTTTGATCATAATCATTAATCCGCGCACCAAAAGATATATTGGCCACGTTCTATTCAATTTCAACCTGAAGATGGGATACTCGATAGAAAATCTGGCAAAAAAATGTTTTGTTCTGGTTCACGGGAAGGCATTCGACAGCCCCGACCTGACGGAAACTTTTAACGACAAGACTGTTTATAACAAATTCTTCGAGGCGCAGCCCAGATCCGTACTGGCCGAGCCTTTATACAATCGTGCAGGCCAGATAATGGGGGTGATAAATGTAGCGCATAATAATCCGGGAGGATTTGAAAAACTTTCAAAGGCCAGGCTGAAGGAGTTCTCTTTACAAGTGAGCAATTCAATCGAAAATTGCATTGAACACAGGGAGGTTATTCTCCGCGAATCGCGAAACAAGGAGGCCGGTGAGAAATTCGTGTCGGCGGATACGGAGGATGAAGTAATTCACACCCTTCTTGAGGAGGCGCATCAACAAATATCGCATGCCGAAAAACTTACTCTTCATCAGTATTACCCTTTGGACGATTCTCTAACCCCCGTCTATACGCTTTCTCTCGATTCTACTCCGAGATTATTTACTTGGTTAGGCCCTAAACTAAAGAAAACCGATCCAGACCTGCGCCTGGGATACGGAATTGCGGGACATGCACTTGAATTGAGAGATACAATCCTGGTAAATGATGTGGAGCACCATCCCTGGTTTGTCAAGTTGAGTCCTCAGGAGGATATAAAATCTCTCCTTGTAGCCCCGCTGTTCGATCCCGATGAAGGTGAACTATACGGAACGTTGAGCCTTGAAAGCTCCAAGATTCCGGCATTCAATCTGGATGATGAATCTGCACTGACCTATCTTTCAACCGAAGCATCCAAAGCCATTGCAAAAATTCGAGATTTTCAGGCATGGCGCGAACAAGGAGGGGCTCTTCGTAAGATTTTAGAGCAAATTAGTTCTTTCGATATGGATGCCTCGGAGGAGACAATTTGCAAACAAATAACCGATGCCGCAGCCCGCTTACTAGGATTCAAAATCGCCCGCATACGCATTCGCACAAAAGAAGATGAACTGCAAACAATAGCCATTACAGGCATCACAGAACGAACAAAGAAAAAGCTTGTCATGAACCTGCCGATGAGGGAATTGGATCCATTCTTGAAACCGGCTTTCAAAGCCGAAAGTTCTTATTTAATCAAACGAGATACGCCAAACTGGAATAAATTCGTGGATGAATATTTCTTCAAACCTCGAAGAAATACTCGCGCAAAGTCGAGATGGGATATCTACGACGCATTAATCACTCCGCTTTTGGATTCATCAGGAAGATCGATCGGCATCTTGACCTTAGATCTGCCAAACAATGGGACAGAACCCAATAAACAACTTCTCGAATTGATCGGGGTTTTTGCAAATTTTGCAAGTTGGGTAATCGAACTTAGCAGGTCGCGTAGACGGTTGGAAGATCAACGGCGCAGGGCGCAATCTTTTATCGATACTATCAGTCAAGAACTCGCAAAGTGTCGTGATATCCCTGCCATAAGCGAAGTCGTAGTGCAAGCAGGAGCAAAACTATTAAGCGCTGAGGGTTGCTCCTTATACCTGGTCCGAGGAAACGATATTGAACTTACCCACTCAAATTATCTGGCAGATATAGGTTACATTGGCCGTCGTAAACCGATTTCTGATAAACCGGGCGCAGGTTTAACGTCCTGGGTGGTCGTCACCGGGGAGACGCTTCGTTTCAACGGCGACTCTTTTAAACAACATTCAGCCTGGGCAGGAGAGGAGGACCATCTGAAATATTTGAACAGCGGAATTTGTCGATCGTTGATACTTACGCCCATAAAAGACAAAGATGAACATGTAATTGGAGCGTTGACACTCGAAAACAAAAAAAGCGTTGCTGGATCTAAAGATTTCGATGAAGATGACGAAACGCGCTTGAAAAGGCTGGCCGGCGAATTTGCAAGAGCTCTGGAGGTTATTGGCCTTTATCAGGATATTAAGGAATATGAACGTACCGGATTGGCCGAGGACATCCACGATCTAATCAACTGGCATCACTCGGGAATTGTAAGTTGGATTGAGGCCTTAGAACCATGGTTCGAAATTAATGATTACGAGAAGGTTCGCGAGTTAGTAAAACAACTCAGGCAACATGCGCTGACCTTTGTTCAAGAGCTAAAGGCATTGCACACCAATTTTCTGGACAAATCGCTCGAAGCGCCCACTTTCAAGCAGGCTCTTGAAGAAACACTGTCTGTTTGGACTAACCGAACGACGCCAAAATATGATAAAAGGTTATTACGAATAACATTTGATTGCCCGGAGGATCTTGAGGTGCCCATAAAGATCAGAAACACAATCATCAGATTTGCGTCGCTCGCCTTCTCAAACGCCTTGCAACATTCAGGAATCATAGAAGACCCTAAAATCGAAATCAAGCTAAAAGTGAGACAAGACTACGACGGGTTAACACTTGCGATTATCGATACAGGAAGGGGCTTTGATCGAGAAAACAATCCTCCGGGGTTTGGAATGGATACGATGAGGCAATTGGAAGAGAAAATTAACCGTTGGGGCGAAATGAAAGCAAGGTACCAAATTGTTACAAACCCCAACGCGGGAACGAAAGTCTTATTGACTCTAACTTCAGAATCAAAGAAGTAGACTCTATCGATCGGATGAAAGGAAGAACAATGAACGCCAAAATTAAAATTCTACTGGCCGATGATACTCTTATTGCCCGAGAGGGTTGGAAGAAAATACTGGAAACAGCGGGCGACATTGACATTTTAGGAGCCGCCGATACTCCGGCCTCGACGGTGGAAAAAGCCGGCAGTTTAAAACCAGATATTCTACTAATAGACTTGCTTTGGTTCGGCGATGACACTGCAGGCTGGCAGGCGATTCGCGAAATAAAGCAAAAACATGGAAATGATATCAAGATAATAGCAGTGACTGCTTATGAAAGACTGATCCCAGATGCACGGCGAGCAGGCGCAGATTCGGTTTTGGAAAAGACTTTTACTCGGGAACAGCTATTGAACGAAATTCGTGCACTAGCAGCCAAACCGGACAGTGCAGTTCCCATGCCTCTTCCGATACCAACATATGAAAATCTCACAGATCGCGAATTAGAAGTCCTAGAGCTTATTGAAAAAGGCCATAGTGATAAAGAGATTGCGAAATTACTCGGAATAGCCCCCACGACCGCAAAGAATCACGTCAAGAGTATATTGGAAAAACTTAATGCCAAAAATCGCACGCAAGCAGTTTCGATTTCCCGCGAAAAAGGAATGCTGTGATTTTATATTGATATCATTGTTCCAGTGCCTAATTGCATCATAATCCAAAAGGAGCATATAAACATGCTCCTTTTTGGTTTCAATAAATACTTATTTTGAAAGATGTGCACTCCCTGCAAATTTGATAAATTAATGTCAGCTCTTTATCAAAACTCTGATCGGCAACAAGGTTATAGAGCCAAATGAAAAGGAGAGTGTGCCATGCGTATTGGATCGGTTTTAGTCTTTCTGGTCGCGTCCTGGATCGCCCTGGGTTATCTGCTCTCCAACAACATTAATGTACAGCAATCCCTAAACCGGACACGAGAGCAATTAAATCGGGCTTTAGTGGCCAATAAAGAAATGCAAGATCGGCTTGACAAAGCAAATTCCGAAAACACTTCTTTATCGCAACAACTTGTTCAAAAAGACCAAGAGATTCGATCGCTACGTGATCAGGTAAAGGATTATCAAGGCGAAATCCGGGGCTTGAAGGAACAAAACGCAAACATACAAAGACAACTTGATGTATCAAAGAAAATTAACGTTATAGTTGGAGGCCTGAGGAAAGTTTCATCTCAATCCGTCATGTTTGCGATATTTTTACCGATCTTGCCCGTTTCCCTGGCGCTCAGTTACGCGATCTATCGAAATGGTCATAATCGTTACAGCCTAAAATCTACAGAGAAGGACAAGTCCAAACGAGTTGTATCAATTCAAGTAACCGAAGCAGAGTTGAGAGCAATCATCGCTTTGCGGCGCAGATAATTAATAGCGCGGAAAGAAGGTGTCCTGGGGAAATCGGCAATAAGGAGGCAAATTACAGCCTCCTTATTGCTTTGTTTATAAAACCAGTTATTAGCAGTAAATCAAAAATTGGCAAACAATGCCAGCATTTGATTCCTGACGCACAGCCCAAGTCAATGGAGCCTACGGCTACGGATCGTTCTGCACCGCGTAGATCGTCACACTGCCCTGCTGAAAGACCTGCGCAAGATTGGCCTTGAACTTTTCGTCATGCACTGGGTAGGCGGCGCGCTCCAAGTCGCCGACCACCACATAGCGCACATTATATTTTTGCAAAACGGCCTGCGCGGTTGGCCAATCGGTGGTGGTGTAGAGAGTCTTGATATCGTCCTGGCGCGTGCCCTGCGGTGCGAAACTGCCGCGCCATTGGGCTTCATGCCAGGCCCAGCCGAGCACAGCCGGAAGGCCGGAATACGTGGACATGCGCGCGTAACCGCTGTAACTGCCGCCCACCGCTTCCATCACCACCCCGTAACTGGCTCCGTTTAACCATTGCATGGCCGCCGCCTCATCCGGGCTCTCGCGGCGGACGCGGTCGAAATCGTTTAGCGTAAAACCGTTGATCGGGCTGAAGCCGTTAGTCTTATTCGGAAGGCTCAAGGCGGGATAAGTCAGCGAGACGAACAGCAGAATAAACATTGCAATGCGGAAGAGCCAGCTCCATGTGCCGCGCAGAGAGCGGAGCAGTACTGCCGCGCCGAAAGCCGCGGCCAGACTCCATAAGATCCATGCTTCGTAATAGAACTTGAAGACTGTGTTGATGCGGTAACCGAACAAGTCGCGCAGATAGAGGAAGTCCGGGCCGATGACCAATAACGCACCCAGCGCGATCATTAGAGCCACGAAAGGAATCGGTTTGAAATCGAACGGCGCGGAATCGCGGGATTCATCCGGTTCCCCCGCTCGAGAATCTTCGCTGTGTTCGCTGAAGAAATAATTCAACGCAAAGGCCAGCAAAGCCAACAGCGAAAGCAGTCCGCCAATAGCGGCCAGCCTGCGCGTCAGCGCCGCGTTGAACAGCGCCGCAAGCGAGGTCACGCCTTCGGCGGCGAGAAATTGCTGCGCCGCATCCGGGTTGACGAATTGAATGGCGATGCCCAACAGCCAGGATAATATCCATAGCACGAGCGGCAGGCTCACGGTCAGAATAAGAGCCGGGCGCCAGCGTCCGCGCACGTTGAACAGGAGGTAGATCAAAAACGCGAAGAGCGGAATCCATAACGGCGCAAACATGATCCACAAGGCCGAGCCGCGCGTGGGGTTGACGAGGTTGGGCAGAAGGCCGCCTGCCTGCGAGGAAAAACCGATATAAAAAGGCAGGTATAGCAAAAGCGCGGCGAAGATCAGCGGCAGGCCGAACGAGAACAATTCCTCGAGGCGGGACCAGTTCCAGCCGCCGCCGCGCACGCGGAACAGAATGTAGGCAAAGACCACCAGCGCGGCCCCAACCAGAATATCCCACACGTTGAGGAAAGCCAGCCCGCCGATCACCAACGCCGCGAAGATAAAGCCGGGCGCGCTGATCTCCAAATGCACGCCGGGCAAATGCAGTTCGCCGCGCCAACCGCCGAGGAAAAGATTCAACGCCACCGAGACGGCCAGCAAAACGAACGGGATGGAAAGAATGTGCGGATGCAAATCGCCGAGCAGGAAGGAGAAGAACGGAAATTCGTCAATGATCTCCTGAAAGTTATGCTGGAGGGAGTAATCCTGCACGATGCGCGAGGCGCGCCACCACCACCAGTAACGGTCGGGAATCCAATGCAGAGGCAGGCTGGGCGGTTGGCTCAATTCCTGCAAATCGAGCCAGGTCCAGAATGAGGATGTGGCGGCGCCATCGGCAGTGAAATGCCAGAAGAGGCCGCGCTGATGCAGAACTTCCAGAAAGCCTTCGAGGTTGGAAACGATCAGCAGAAACAACGGCCCAAGCACAGGCAGTGATCGGGAAGCGGTTCGTCCGTTTTTGCGCGGGAAGAAAGCCGCCAGCAGGTTATATAAAATTCCATACGCGCCGAGGGCGGCCAGCGCGAAGATCAGCGCCAGCATGAGGTTGAACGCCAACGTCCCTGGCACGGCGGTCATGCGCGCCAGCATGGTGGTCAGCACATAACCGAAGTAATAATAGGAAATGGCAAAGCCCGAAAGCCACGGATCGTGCGGAGGAAACGTGGGCGAGCGCAAAATGGCGTTGATGAAAGCCAGTTCCATCGGCTTTTCCGTGCCGACGATATCGGGATTGGCGGCGCGCACATAAGCCATGAACAAAAACGCAAACAGGAAGATCAGTTCCGCTGAAATGACGAGGCGCAGGTTGACTTTGAGCCAGTCCGCAATTTCGCGCCGACGATGAAGCCAGGCCCAAACACTCAGCCCCGCGCTGAGAATCAGCGCGAACAAAAGTCCGCTGAGATCGTTGCGCGCCAGTCCCAGCGAGGCCATCCACCAGAAGATGAAGCCCCAAATCAACAAGCCCGCGGCGCGCGCCAATGTGTAGCCGCGGTCGGCGAGCGCGGGGAAGAGATAATACGCCAGCGGAAAAGTCAGCCAGCCGAGCAGGGAGATGAGCAGATACCAGGAGAGAATTGCGATCATGAAAAGTTCACGTCCGATCAGTGATTACGGAGTCAGTTCTTTTACCATGCGATAATAGCCGCTTTCCTGTTTGGCCACCTTGCCTTTGAAATGTTTATCGAAAACAATTTTATATCCAAGCCATTCGTACAATCGCACGGCGCGGTCGTTGTGTTCATCCACCGAAAGCGAGCATTTGGAAAGACCGGCCTCGCGCGCTTTCGTCTCGGCGAAGTTCATCAATTGCGTGCCATACGAACGTCCCTGATGCTCAGGCAGGATGCCCACATTGCTGATGTAATATTCATCGGCTTTGGCTTCGGGCGCATTGACCAGCGGCAGTAAACGTCCGATCACGCGCAGGGCGCCGGGCCAGCCATACAACGCGGGCAGTTTGGCGATCAGCGCCAATTGCAAACCATTAAGCAGGCGTCCCGGATAACTCAGTAAAAAACCGACCGGTTCTCCATCGGCTTCGCCGGTAAACGAAAGTTCCCATGAAAAGCGATGTCCGCCCATGCGATACATCGCGCCGATGTATGCCTCCACCGAACGACGCGCGTCGCCGCTGTAAAGATAATCGGCCAGGCCGCCCATCGAACTGCGCAAAACAGCCACAGCCAGCGTTTCATCTTCCGGGCGCGCGGAACGAATCGCAAGTATCGTCATCTCACCCCAAAGGTGGAAACATAAACATTCCCGCGGGATCAGGCTCAAGGTCGAGTTCTTGAACGACGGCCTCCACATTGAGCGGCCCGTAAATGTGCGGAAACTTATCGGACTCGGAAATACCCGGAGCGGGCGGCCCCGCGGGCGCTTCCCAGCGGACCTCGGACTTGAGCCGCGTTTCGTCAATGGCCAGCAATACCAGGCCGCTCTGCCCGCGATAAAAAGCATTCGCCACAGGAATCACCTGCGCTTCGGTGGAACAATGGATGAATCCTTCGCTCCCCAAACTCGGCGCGGCATATTCGCCGCGTCCCTGCGCGGCCTGCCATTCAGCGCGCGTTGCGATATGGAAAAAAACGCTCATTGAATCACCTCATAAATGACGGTGGCGCCGGAATGGAACACATCCTTCCAAAGCACACCGTTGTATTGCTGAAATTTGACCAGGCCGTTCGGCGCCGACAGGTCAGTGGGCGTATATTTGGCAAGTTCCAACTGACCGACAATGATGTAGCGCGCATTGTATTTATGCAGGAAAGCCCGCGCGAGGGTTTGATCGGTCGTATTGAAGAACTCATCCACTTCCGCGCCGCGCGCCACCACCTGATCGGAGAACGTGAGGCGTTGTTGTTGTTCATGCCATTGCCAGCCCACTACATCGGGCAGGCCGGTGTAGATCGTGATGCGCGAGAGCCAGGCGTATTGCACACCGGCAGGCGCGGCCTCCACAATGACCGGCGATCCCTGCACGTGATCCTGAAGCCAGCGGATGGCCGCGTAGTCTTCGCTCAGCGGAAAATCGTGCGCGAACTCGGAATAAGAGGCGTACTTCATATACGTCATGCTGTCGAGGGTGTGCGGAGCCTGAGGCGCCATGCGGTCATGAATCTTATCCGAAGTGGCGGTGATAGTGAACAATAACGCGCCCGCTGTAAGCAAAGCAACGCCGGTTTGATAAACATTACGCCAGTTCGGCGACCATTTGGAAAGCGAAATCAACAGCCAGCCAAAGGCGGCCGCCGCGCTCACCGCCAGCATCACCCAGGCTTGTAAATAGAATTTAAAGACCGTGTTCATGCGGCCGATATCGCCGCGCGCCACCACCAGTTCGACTACGATCGTAATCACCAGCGCGGTGCCGACCAGGAACAGCACGAGTCGTTTTTCATCTTCAAGGCCCGGGCGCAACAGCAAAATGCCTGCCCAAACCGCCAGCGGCAAGGCCAGCCAGCCGATCTGCACGCCTTTAAAAGCCAGATACGCCAGCGCAATAATAAAAGCCGCCAGCGCGCCTTCGATCCAGAGCGCGAACGGGCGCAGTTTACCGAGCGAGGATGCCGGTGTGGAGGCCATCCATTCGCGCGTTTCCCAAACCATCCAGCAGACGATCAGGAACAGGAACAGACCCCAATGCGTGAGATACGACCAGATCGGCGTATGCGAACCTCGCCACGGGTCCACGCCGCCGTAGAACTGACTGTACCAGGCGCGGTACGGTCCGAACATCAGGAACGAGAGTCCGGTCAGCGCGGCGGCGGCCAACGCGATCACGATCAGGCGTTTCGCCACTGAAGATAATTCCGGCAACCAGCGCGTCCGCGAGAGGTCCGCGTAAAACCACAATACACCCGCCAGCGCCGCCAGCGCAATCGGAAGATACGTGTACATATCCGAGAGATTGGTCGGGTAGATCGCGCCGATCATCATACCGCCCGCGAAGAACGAGGCAAACCATTCGAGCGTTGTCATGTGTGCACGCGATTTTATAAACGACAACGCCCAGGCGATCACGAACAACGCCAGCGGCAATACGATCATGTGCGCGTGCAGGTCGCTGTATAAAAATGTAAAAAACGGGAATTCCGTGATGGGTTCCACATCGTTCGGCGCGGGAATGACGCGGCTCGGAAACCAATACCAGTCGCCGGGCCCAAACGGAAGGATGCCGCCGGTCAACGCTTTGAAAAATCCGATCGCGGCCCACAACCAGCGTTGAAAGATATTGGCGTTGTCTATCACGCCGCCCGGCGCGGCCATACGTTGAAATCCCTGATACAACATACGCACGGTGCCGAGATTGCCCAGCACCACGGTCAACAACGCCGCGGCCACGCCGGAAACGATCGGAAGATTCAACGACTCGACTTTCGACAACGAATCGGTGATATTTGATTTCGCGTTTTGAACCAATTGCGATCCCACTGCAAAAGCGCCCACCGCCACCAGCGCGAACAATGTGGGCAAAATAAAGTTGTACGCGATCGAGGGCACAATGCCCAGCAGTTTCACCGGCGTGCCCACCAGCACAAATCCGTAATAGTAATAATTGATATAGCCGCCCGCGTACCACGGGTCATACGGTGGGAAGGAAGTGCTCTTCAGCACCGCGTTGAAATAAGAGAAATCCATCGGCCGTTCGCCGCCTTTGGCCGGGTGCCACAGATCGGGATTGCCAATGCGGATGAACAAATCGAAGAGGAAGAAGGCGAGGAACAGGCCCTCGACGATCAGGAAGAAACGACGATGGGCTTTCCAATCCGCACTCAGCTGTTCGCGCCGCATCCATGCCACGCCGAGGCCTGCCACCGTTACCAAGCCGAGCGCCAGCCCGATGGAGGCGCGCGTATATGCGATTCCCAGCGAGCCGCCCAGCCACGAAAGATATGCCAGCAATGCAAGCCCGAGAATACGGCTCAACGGATAACTGCCTTCGTGCAAACCGGGCAAAGCCAGCCGCGTCAACGGATACGAGACCAGCCCCAGCAGGAACACAAAGACATACCACACGGCCAATCCCAAATAGGGATAACGATTCTGCGGCCAATCGTAGCTGAAGAGCGCGGACCAGGTTCCGCCGGCCTGCTGTTGCTGGAGTCGATTCGCGGGAAGCATCAGGGACTTGTAATGACTGGCCTGCTTCGGCGTGAGATGAACCACATTCGAGAGATCGACCGCGCCCAGCAGGGCCTGCACATGCGCGGCGTCGAAATCCGCGTTCTTCTTGAAGATCAAAACCTTCGGATGATCGTAAACCGTAAAAGCTTCTTCTGCGAATTGGTCATTGACCTGCCAGTGCAGTACGCCCGGAATATTTATGGTGGGAAAGGATTCGAACACCTGCACGAGATCGAAGCCCAACTGTCCCTTGAACTGGCCCGGCCTGGCAACGTTGTAACACCAGATAATATCCTTATCGGGCGGACAACCGACCAACAAGCGATAATATTCGGTGGTCAGCGGATAACGCTCGGGCAGGCGCGTGATCGAAGCCCACTGACGATTCGAGGTCATAAAGATGTAATCGCCCTGTGAAAGCGTGCTGACAAAGCGCGTAAGTTTATCGGCGTTATCGTCCCAATACATTTCGAAGTTCAAGTTGCCGTTATACAAACCGCCGTACGCGTCATAACCGTCCATGCGCAGAGGCAGGCCGTCATCCCATGAACTCTCATTGATGGGCGCCGCGCCCTGCAAGGCAAGATCGCCGCTCGTCTCGAAGCGCAGAAAGTAGGTTTGGTCTTTGGCCAGTGGAACGGGGTGATTCAACGTCAGCGTAAAACCGGAGCCGCGGCCGTCCGCGCCGGCATCGAAGTCGGCTGTCAGCGCGGCGGTGGCAAGCGCCTGCTCGGGCGGCGTATCCGGTTGAAGGGCCAGCACCAGGTTCAGGGTCTGGTTGGAACCGTTCGAGGCGGCCACATGCGGAAGATAGACCGAGGTCAACGTCCCGCTGACGTACGCGGTGAACGGCGAGGTATAAGGCGTCCCGCTTTGGATGAAAGAACCGTACGGAAACGGCAGAGGCTCGTGATAAAGGCTGTCGCCGGTTTGGATGTTGAGTGTGATCGGCCCGGGCAGATTCTGATAGATCCAGCTCGTGGCCGCTACGCGCGTATGCGGAACGGTGTAAATGCGCGTGAACGCGTATGCCCATGCGCCAGTGAGCGCCAGTACCACCATGCCGAGCGCGAGCGCGAACGGTTTCAAGTTGAGGCGTTTGAAGGATGGGAAGTTGAATACCAGCCAGGCCGCCATCATGCCCAACAACGGATAGACGGGCAGTTGATAACGCATGGTTGGGTTAAAAGCCAGCGACTGCCACACAAAATAGATCGCAGTCCAGAGCCATAACAGCGCGTGTTTCCATTCGCCTTTGACCACGCGCCAGGCCATCCACAGGAATCCGGCCCAGGCCAGAATTCCGAGCGGCAGGCCGAGTCCCCACTGCGTGAGGTTTTGGAACGAATATAAATGAGAGCGGCGCGCCCATTGCAGTGCGAACGGCACATCGGCATCGCCGCTGGACTGGGCCTGCAAATCCTGAATATTCTTCAGCCAGGTTGGGTTGATGCCCAAACCGAGAAATGCATAGGGTTGGAAGATACGGAAAGCCAACAAAGAAACGAATCCGCCTGCAATCAAATAGACGAAGATCGTTTCGAGGCTGGAATTGGTCTGGCGGCCTGTGTTTTTAACCTGCAAATGACGGAAGAAGAACGCGGCCGGCAGAAGGACCGCCATGGGCGCGGCATTCAGCTTGGACGAAACCGCCATGCCCAGCGCAAGTCCGAATCCGGCGCTCAACCATAACAGCGGATCGCGCGCGAGTTGATTGACGTAATTTGCGAGGCGCGCCGACGCGATAGTGGATTCCTGCTCCGGCGCAGACTGCGCGCCCGGCCCGTATTGCGCGATCAACACCGCGAAGAAGATGGCCAGAAAGCCGAAGAAGTTGCCCGGGTTATCGGTGGTGAAAAAATGCGATTGCTGAATCTGCATCACCGTCAGCGCGGAAAAAGCCGCGGCCAGTAGGCCCACCTTCCGTCCGTAGAGACGCGAGGCGATCAAATAAAGCAGGAAGACGACTCCCAGGTCCGAGACTGCCGAAACCTGGCGGCCGATCAGATGTACCTGGTCGTAGCCGGTTTGCTGGAACCACTGCGCCAGATAACGGACAAGGATGAGCGGCAGGTCGCCATAGACATAAAAGCCGTAACCCACATTATTTGGGTTGAGCGGCGAAACGCGCGTATCCATGTACTGACCGAAGGATTGAACCGGTTGCAGCGCGCTTTCCACCATCGTCATGAAGCGCTCATCCGGATGCAGATGCTGGTTCTCGTCCCAGTTCAGGCCGATCAAACGGAAATACGCCGCGGCGATCAGCACGGCGATCAGGAGCAGGTCATAGATCCAGGGGCGTTTTTCGGTCACGAGGAAGCCTCTTGTATTACGGTTCGCTCACAAAGAAGAGCATGAAATCCTTCGCCGGGCCAATCGCCGAAGTATAGCGGGTGAGCACACCCTTTGGATAGAGTTTCTTTAACGCCGTCTGAGAGTCGGTGTCTTCAGGTTTGATCATGAACAATTTCGGATACGGCGAGGAGAGCGTGGCGGCGAAATCCGCGGGGAACACGGCAAAGTCGCGGTCGGGGATGCCGGCGTAAATGCCGGGCAGGCGCGTATCCACCCAATACGGATAAGGCACGATCCAAATTGTGTCGGTCTCGGCGTATAACATGCGGAAGCCTTCGATCACTTTGCCCATTTCAGAGGTATTCCACGCTCCCGCGGTAAAGTTCTGCGCGAACTGACGGAAGACGAGATCGTAATTTTGCGCGGCAGAGACAGTCAACAGCAGAATCGTCACTCCCCAGCCGAGGATCAACCTCCGCTTCCTTCCGGATTCGAAGCTGGTCAGCAATCCGTCGAGCGCCAGCCCGGCGACGACCATCACCGGCACCGCGCCGCCGCCGGCGCGGTTCAAGGCCGGGTTTTCGGCGGGATACGCCAGCGACAGAATCGAGGGCATCAGCAAAAGCGGGATCGAAAGCAGTAGGAAGATATCGCGCCAATCGCGCCGGCGCAGATAACGCACAAGGAGCAGGGCTACGCCGATGATGAACAGCGCGCCGGTGATCACATCCAACGCAGGGCGGCCCGGCAGGGAATTGACCCAGATCTGTCCGTCATCCCAGTTGAACATCTTCAACGCGTTCCATGTGTTCGAGAGAAAGATCTGCCAGGCGGGGCCGGGCAGTGGCGTCTGGATACTCTCCAAACGCGAAAGCGCGCGGTATGAAAACGTCTCGGGGTGCTCGGTCACATAACGCATCAGCGGCAAAAAGACCATCAGCGAAGTGAATGTCACCACGCCCAGCCACCAGACTGCCTGCGTGCGTCCGCCTTTGGATTGCGAATGAAGTAAATAGAGAATAAAGGCGATCACCACTATGATCGGCACAAAACGGAACGGACTATATCCATGCAGGCCGAGTCCGAGGAAAACGCCGCATAGAATAAGGTCGTTTCGATTCCGATAACGCAGGCCGCGCAGAAGATAAAGAAGCGTGGGCGCGACGAAGAGCGGATAGAGCGGGAAGCGCAGGCCGATGCGGGCGATTACGTTCGGCCAGTATCCGATCCCGAACAGAATCATCGCAAAGACCCCCACGCGCGCACTGCCGATTTCCCTGCCCAGCAGATACATATAAGGCAGGGTGAGAATGCCAATGATGACGGTGCCGATCTTGAGCGTAAGGAACGAAAAACCCGTATGAAAGATCCAAACCACCAGCACGCTGAAGTACATCTGAAACGCCTCGCGGCCGGTGTTGCGCGGGAAGAAAATATGCGTCTGTCCCAACGCCACATCGTGCACATCGAGGATCTTCTCCGCGTGATCGCTGAACGGGTCGGACGGCACAGTTCCAATGTGATAAATGCGGAAGAACAACAGCATGCCCACGATGGCGATCATCAACAGGCCGATACGCGTGATCTTGATCTGCCAGGCGTCGCGTTGAATGAACGCGGCGAATTGTTTCCAGCGCGTCGAAAAGCTCTCGCGCTTTTCCCAGAACGCCCAAAAGAAAAAGGTCAGCGAGATGCCCCACAAGATGAGGTTCCCGACGGTGAAAAGATTTCCGCTGAACGCGAAAAACGCGATCACCGCAAAGACAGCCGCGAAGATCAGCGCGATCAATTTGACGGACATCGAATCGGTCCCCGCGCGATTGACGCGCAGAGGAGTCAACTGCCATTCGTCGCGCGCGAACGCCCAGACGGCCAGTGCAATCGCGAGCGCGTAAGAGATCAGTGCGATATTCACATGGCGCCCCGGCGGCTCGAGCGCGGCCTGGCCAAAGACGGCCAGCAGAATCGCCAGCACACTGCGCGACGGAAACGGCGTGCTCGGCTCCGGCGCGGTCACTACGTCCGTGCGCGCCGCTTCGATGGCCTGCGGCATTTCAGTCCCAGTTCGCTCCTGCGCGCTGAATAAAGAAACGACCGCCTCAAAAAGCGAACGCCAACTGCGGGTGGCGGATTTGAACACGTCCAACACGGTGGGTTCGCGCTGTGCAGGATCAGGGGGCAGGTGTTGCGGGTCGTTACTCATTTCATCTCATCCATGATTTTCTTTTTTGGCAATAACAATAATACTTTCACCCCAGCGCATGGGCAAAAAGACAAAGGTGGTGATAGCTTGAAAACCGCCCAGTGAGCCGAAGAACAACTTTTGAATTTGCTTCGGAATCACAGGAACATACGGCACGTCCCAAAAACCGTCAGCGAACACGCGCTGGAACGAGAAGCCCGCTTCACGAATCAAGCTGAGCCATTCCTCCGGCGGCTTGAGCGAGATGTGAGTCGGGTCCTGATAACCGATCCAGCGTGCGCCTTTCCACGGCTTGAGCAGGGAACCCAGATTCGGCGTGGCAAGGATCAGAATTCCGCCGGGGGCAACGACGCGGCCGATTTCCCGAATCGCACGCGCCGGGTCCGGAAGATGCTCGACGATATGCTTGATGATGACCACGTTAAATGAATCGTCTGCAAACGGCAGGTCCTGCGCGGAAGCCGTCTCGAGCCTTGTTGTGTTTACCACAGCTTTGGATTGTTTGACCGCCCAATGATTGAGATCGATACCGTACGTTTCGAACGTATCCTCGAGCTGTCCCGCGAGATGGCCCAGCCCCGAACCGACTTCCAGCAAACGTCCGCCCCGGGTTCCATAGCGGCGCGCCAGCGCGGCGAAGAATCGATTCGACCACCAGTATTGGCTGTATCTGGCAAACGAAACATCGGCGTACGTGTGGGTTGAAAAATATTTTTCGTCGAAGGCCATGGATTATTTTTTCCGGGCGATATAAAAAGTAAACGTCCCCTGCGGATGCTCGGGCCGTTCGACATATTTCCGCAAAGCGCGTTCGGTTAAAAATAAATTCCAGCGCGTGGGAGCGATGATCCAGCGATTAAATAGAAGATGGGGAAGCAGGGTTGGAGCGCCGAGGTAATGACCCCATTCTAACACGCGCATCGCTTGAGGCGAAAAATAATGCCACCAGCGTTCGAGCGTAAATCCCGCGGCCTCCAGCCAGCCCTGCCACACCTCCGGTTCGACGGCGTTCTCGACGCGCGACATTTTTTTGAACCAATTGGTATAACCCTTGCCAAACACGTGCGAGAGCGAAAGTTCGCTGAGATAACGCGTATTCGGCACGCAGAAATAAAACGGCGCGCCCGGCTTGAGTACGCGCGCGGCGTCTTTCAACACTTGTTGCACATGCGGAATATGTTCGAGCACCGAGTTGGAAAACGCGCTGGCAAAATAATCGTTCGGGAACGGCGAGGCGCCCATATCGGCTTCCACCAGCAGATGGTATTTGCGATAATGTTTTGCCTCATGAATCGGCCCGTGCCACGGATCGAGTCCAATGTCAATGGATCGGTCGAACGTCAGCTCGGCAAAGTTGCCGTCGCCACAGCCGATATCCAAAATCGGCGAGGGCAGATCGAAATCTTTGTAATAACGCGATTCGATGGCGCGCAGGAAACCGCGGAAATAGGGTAGGGCGCGGATGTGCAGGAACAAATAATCTTTCATCGGCTCTTCCGCATCAATCTCTCGAAAAGTTTTTCATATTCCGCCGCGATGGAATCGGGATTATAAGATTTTTTGATTCCCTCGATATCGGGATGGAACTGTTTCGGTTCATCCAGGACCTCGAGGAGACAGCGCGCCAAATCAGCCGGATCGCCAATCCTGGCAACGCGTCCCATGGCGTGCATTTGGACCGGCATGCGCACACCCGGCAAAGCCGAAGCCACACACGGAACTCCGTTCAGCATGGCTTCGATCTGCACCAAACCAAACGCCTCCGTCGAATTCAATGAAGGCACAACCAGCGCATCGAGATTGGGATAGAGCGCGGCCAGGTCAACGGGCGCGAGATTGCCGAGAAACGTCCAATGACCGGAATCCTCATACGCCCGAATCTGATTTCGCAAACGCTCGAAATAGGCTTGTTCGCCCATCACATTTTGATATTGTCCCGCGAACAAGACCTGCGCCTGCGGATATTTCTTCAAAACCGCGGGCAGGGCCTCCAGTAAGACCTCCACGCCCTTCTCTGAGGCGAAGCGCGTGACCATGCCGATGACCGGTCGATTCTCTTGGGTGCGATGTTCGCGCGCAAAAGCGGAAACCGCCTCGGGCGCAGGCGCCGGCAATTCCACCGGCGGCAGGATCGGGGTCAGTTTGGAGGCGTAGCGCGAGAGATAGCTGGAATGGTCGGCGTAGTCCTGTGTATAGGTCACTATATGATTCGCTAAAATCCCCGCCATGTTGTTTTGGAACTTGACCACCAGATTCACGAAACGATTGAAGAAGCCGCGCGGCAGAAGCAAATCACAGTGATAGGTAAGCACGGCAGGCCTGCCGAAGAGACGGCCGCGAAAGGCCACACCGGGCGCATCGAATTGCGGGAGGTGCAGTTGTACAACATCGTGCTCCCAAACCAGTTTGGTAGCCGCCCAGCCGAAGGTCGGCGCGATGACGCCTTTGCTGACGCGCAGTAAAACGGGAACGCGTAGAACGCGCACGCCGTCCATGATCTCTTCGCGCGGCAGGGACGGATCGTATTGCGTGGTCATCACCGTCACCTGATGGCCGCGCCGGACGAAAGCGCGCGCCAGCCGTTCGGCGTAAATGGTCAGGCCGGAGGTATGCGGGCGGTAATAAGTAAGCACGGTCAGAATTTTCATTTTGACGCAAGGGCTGATTTTACCCCGCGGCGGCGGGAATTACCGAGTCAATCCAATTGGTGAGGCCTTCAGCGGCTTCACCCAATGACAGCCATGCCAAAAATTCGGTGTTTCCCTTCGGGCCGAGTATCGGGGAGCGGATCAGGCCGCGCAAAGTAAACCCCTCCTGCTGTGCGAAGTTCAGCACATCGAGCAGAACCTGGCGATGGATGAGCGGGTCGCGGATTACGCCCGCGCCGCGCGAAACATCCTTTCTCCCGGCCTCGAATTGGGGCTTAATCAGCGCAATCACATCGAATCTTTCCTCTTTCTTCTTTCCTTTGTCGGAAGAGGAAAGAAGAAAGAACCAGCGTTTAACCACCGGCAACAAAACCTTCAATGAAATAAACGACGCGTCAATTGTGATGAAATCAACCGGCTCTGGCAGTGACTCGACGAATCGCGCGTTGGTCCGCTCCATCGCGATCACGCGCGGATCGTTGCGCAGTTTCCAATGCAGAATGCCTTTGCCCACGTCAATAGCATAGACTTTCGCCGCGCCGCGTTGCAGGAGGCAATCGGTGAAGCCGCCGGTGGAGGCGCCCACGTCGGCGCAGATCAAATCTGTTACGTCAATTTTGAACGCGTCGAGCGCCGCATCCAGTTTTTCGCCGCCGCGCGAAACGAAGCGCGGGCCGGAATCCACCGTCAGCTGGGAATCGGCCGCGATGGCGGCGGCAGGTTTGAGGGCGGTCTGACCGTCCACCCGCACCTGCCCGGCCATGATCAAGGCTTGCGCTTTGGCGCGCGATTCGGCCAGTCCGCGCTCGACGAGCAGAACATCCAGACGCATTTTCGGCATGGGCTGATTCTAATTCGGGATTCGAGATTCGCGGGCCGGGAATCGCCGCATCGAATCCCAAATCCCAATTTACATTCATCGAGTGTAAAATTGCGGAATGTTCAAAGCGTTACTCAAAACCATGCGTCCGCGGCAATGGACGAAGAACGGCTTCGTCTTTGCGGCGCTCGTTTTCGACAAACAGTTATTTCTACCCGATCCGTTTCTGCGAACGCTGGCCGGTTTCGCGTTGTTCTGCCTGATCTCTTCGTCGGTATATATCTTCAACGATCTGGCCGATGTGGAAGCCGACCGTCAGCATCCGCAGAAGAGGAATCGGCCAATCGCCTCGGGCCGATTACCCGTGCCCGCCGCGTGGACGGCCGGGATTCTTTTGGTGGCGTTCGCGCTCGCGCTCGGCTATTGGCTCGCTCCCGAGTTCGCGTTCGTCATCGGCGTGTACCTGCTGATCAACCTGTTATATTCCAAATGGCTCAAGCATGTTCCCATCGTGGATGTGCTGATTCTGGCCTCGGGCTTTGTACTGCGCGTGGGCGCTGGCGTAACATTGATTCACGTGGAGCGCTTCTCGCCGTGGCTGTATGTGGTGATGACTCTGCTTTCGCTGTATCTCGGTTTCGGCAAGCGCCGCGCCGAATTGGCGCTGTTGGCCAACGGCGCAGGCACACACCGCAAAGTATTGGACGGCTACACCCTGCCCCTGCTCGATCAATATATCCTGATCGTTTCCAGCACCACCATTGTGGCTTATAGCCTGTACACATTCTCCGCGCCGAACCTGCCCGACAATCACAGCATGATGCTGACCATTCCATTCGTAATCTACGCGGTCTTTCGTTATTTGTATCTGATCGAAGTGGACCATGCCGGCGGCGAGCCGGAGGAAATTTTGCTCACCGACCGCCCTCTGCAGATCGCGCTCTTTCTATGGGTGCTGGTCGTATTGGCTGTCTTTTATCTCTCGTGACCTCCGCTTCCGCCCCGGGCAAGATTATTCTTTTCGGCGAACATGCCGTCGTTTACGGACGCCCCGCGCTGGCCGTGCCCGTGACGAAAGTTCACGCGGATGTGGAAGTTTCCGACTCTCCCCGCGCCGGAATTTGGATCGCCGCCCCGAACGTTAACCTGCACAGCGAACTCAACTCGCTTCCTTCCGGCCATCCGCTTGCCATCGTTATAAATAAATTTCTTCTTCGCTCGCGCGTTTTCCCGTTTCCCAACCTCGGCATAAAGATCGCGTCGAACATTCCGGTTGCCTCCGGGCTTGGCTCGGGCGCGGCAGTTTCGGTGGCGTTGATTCGGGCGCTGGCGGCGCACCTCCATTATCCGCTGAACGATGAACAGGTCAACGCGCTCGCGTACGAGGCCGAGAAGATTCATCACGGCACGCCTTCGGGAATCGATAACACTGTGATTACCTACGCGCGGCCCGTGTACTTTATCAAGGGCCAGCCGATTGAAATCTTCACTGTCGAGTCGCCGTTTACCATTGTGATCGCCGATACCGGAATCTCCGCCCAGACCAAAGAATCTGTGAGCGATGTGCGTAAATTATGGGAAGCGGACAAAGCAAGATGGGAAAGCGTGTTCGATGAAATTGGAGAGATTGCGAAAAGCGCGAGAGAAAAAATAGAAAGCGGAAAATGGAAAGAACTGAGCGGGTTGATGAATCGAAATCATGCGCTGTTGCAGGAGATGACGGTCTCTTCGCCTGAACTGGATACGTTGGCCGAGGCGGCGCGAAAGGCCGGGGCAGTTGGGGCAAAACTAAGCGGCGGCGGACGCGGCGGCAACCTGATCGCTTTGACCGCGCCCGATTTGGCGGAATCGGTTTCAAGGTCCATGAAAGAGGCGGGCGCGAAGCATACCATCATCACTTCGGTACATTCATGAACATCTTTGTTCTCAAATTAATTCTGGCGCCGTTGATCATCGGCTCGGCCAGCCTCGCAGGGCGGCGTTGGGGCTCGGCGGTCAGCGGCTGGATCGTAGGCATGCCGCTCACGTCGGGACCGGTCGTTTTCTTCGTGGCGCTTAGTCATAACGTCAGCTTCGCGGCAGACGCCGCGCTGGGCGTGTTGAGTGGCGGATTCTCGCTGGTCTTTTACGCGCTGACTTACGCATGGCTGGCGACGCGTTTTCGCTGGCCGCTTGCCATCACAGTCAGTTTGCTTGTTTTTGGAATCAGCACATGGTTGTTACGAAATATAAGCCTTCCGCTTGTACCGCTTTTTATAACGTTGTTCGCGGCCATTGCGCTTGGGTTATATCTCATGCCCAAAAGAGAAACCGTTGAAGCGATCGAACACGAACCGGGACGCTGGGATTTACCCGCTCGCATTTTGATCGGCACCAGTTTTATTCTGCTGTTGACAGGCAGTGCCTCGTTCCTCGGTCCCCACCTGACCGGGTTGCTGGCCACCATTCCTTTATATGTCACTATTCTGACAGTTTTTGCGCATCAACAGCAAGGGCCGGCCGCCGCGGCGCACGTCTTGCGCGGTTTGTTATACGGCATGTTCGCCTTCGCAGGATTCTTTCTCGCATTGGGATTGCTGATCGAATACATCGGAATCGCCGCGTCATTTATGACTGCAACCGCGATTGCATTAGCCATTCAGGGAATATCGCTGTGGGTTTTACGTCAATCGCAAAAACAAACGGGGACTTGATCTATTTCAAAACTTTCACGACGTTGCGTCCCGCCGCGCCGCTGACCCCGCCTCCGCCATGGACTCCGCTTCCGCACAGATATAAATTATCAATCGGCGTTTTGTGATTCGACCAGCCTGGAATTGGACGCATGAACAGGAATTGATCGAGCATGAGTTGACCGTGATTGATGTCGCCTTCGGTGAGACCGTAGGTTTGTTCGAGGTCGAGAGGGGTGATGGATTTACGATTTACGATTGACGATTTTAGATTGGGAAAGTATTCCGCTAATGTATTGATCGCCAGATTTTCAACCTTCGCACTTTCTACTTTCCACTCACTATTTTTCAGGTGATATGGCGCGAATTGAAAATGAATCGAAACGGTATTTTCGGAAGTTGTAATTTCAAGATACGGCTTTTCAGAAATTTCGCCGTATTTCGCGGCATCGTACGCCTTCTCCAAATATTTGATAGACGGCGCAACACACAACGTCCCTTCAGGGATTCCGTGATCTCCATTTACTTGCAAATGTATCTTTGCCACCGAGCCGCGCATTTTGATGGATTGTGTGTGCCAGACAAATTCGGGTGGCAAATCTTGCGCGCCGACGAGTTTGAGTAATGTATGTTTCGGGTCTGCGGAGGAAAGGATCACATCCGCAGAAATTTCTTCACCGTTTGATAAGGTCACGCCTTTGGCAATTTGATTTTCGATTTTGATTTTTGCAACTTCTGAATTGGTTCTGATTTCGCCATCGAAAGATTTGACTGCATTCGTCAAAGCAGATGTGATTTCACCTGCTTTCCCCACATTGACATGAGCCAACCCGCCGCGATTCAACCAATTGTGAATTAACGTGTACCCCGTCCCCGCGGACATCGGTCCAAGCGTGGAGCCGTGAATCGCCACCGAAGCAATCGCCGCTTTGACGATTTCCGATTCAAAATATTCCTCCACCAACTCCTGAGCCGACATTGGCAATGCGCGGATAAAGTTGAGCATGTCTTTTCTGCCAGCCAAGCGAAGTTCGAGACCTAATTCTAAAAGTCCATACCCATCACGCAGGCTCATATTCTTTGGCAAGCGCGGCATGATGGTCGCGTACGCCGCATCTAAAATGCTCGCGGCTTTATCCATAAAGCGGACGAATTCATTCCAACGGCTCGCATCTTTTTCAGAGAATCGTTTTATGGATTCTTCATTCAGAATTAAATGATTTCCATCAGGTTGTAAAGAAATGAACGGCGGTCGAGACGTTCCGTCGAGACCAGAAAGCGGTAATTTCAAATCTTTGATAATGTCTGGTCGCAAAGTCCCACCTGTTTGCACAGAATCGACGGTGAAATTTTCGCTCCCCATGCGGGGACCTTCGGCAAACGATTCAGTCACCACCGTCCCGCCGATGATGGAACGGCGTTCAAGGACTAAAACTTTTTTGCCTTGCTTCGCAAGATACGCGGCGGCGACTAGACCGTTATGTCCAGCCCCGATAATGATGTGATCGTAGTGATTTGTCATGAAATATCCCTTTGTGCTAAAATTTAGCTATGAAAGTTTACCTTGATGCCTGCTGTTTGAATCGTCCTTTTGACGATCAGAGCCAACCGCGAGTTCGTTTGGAAGCGGAAGCCGTTTCGCTCATACTCGAAAAGTTCAATCAGGATGAATGGGAATGGATTGGCAGTGAGGTATTGCATTATGAGATTGATCAACATCCCGACACAGAAAGCAGAGAACGAATTTTATCTTTCCTATCATTGGCTCAACGAGTTGTCGAAATAAACGAGAAAATTTTGAAACGCGCTGAGGAATTGGAAGAAGCAGGCTTCGATCCGTATGATGCCATCCATCTTGCGTCTGCCGAACTTGGCAAGGCAGAAGTCTTTCTGACAACTGATGACCGGATATTGAAAGTCTCCAATCGAAATAAAAGTTTGTTTTCCTTTCCTATTGAAAATCCAGTAAAATGGCTGGAAGAGGTTTTGAAATGAACAGTACTTACCTGACTCTTAGCGAAATCCGTACGCTTGGATTTGAAGCTCTGCTCCGTGAATTAGGACCAGCAGGCGCTATTCGTTTTATCCAGCAATACGAAACGGGGCGCGGCAATTACACGCGTGACCGCCGAAAGTGGTTGCCCAAGAAGGGTGTACGTGAAATTGGCAAGCAAATTATAAAAGAACGAAAAAAATAGAATCAATACTTCAAGCCTCTGTGAAAACGGAGGCTTTATTTTTTAAGGGATACATTCCCCTCTCCTACAGGAGAGGGGTTAGGGGTGAGGTCCCTCTGTCCCGCGCCGATGATGATGTATTCATATTGATTCGTCATAAATAATTCCTTTTCATGCCAATGTTGCTTCGCTTGCTTTGTCCGTCGGGCTGAAGCCCTGTGTCTCGACAAGCTCAACAACCACCCCAGTACGTGGAAGTCCGCTCAAGCGGACTCGCTTGTTGAGTCTGTCGAAGTGGTGAGGCCCACTAAAAAGGGTGGTTATGAAAAATTCTCATCTATTATTTGTCTCACCTGCTTTGTATAATCTAAAACCAAGGCACATAATTCCTGTGCTTTTGTTCTTTCGACAGGCAACCCAGAATCGTGTGAGAGTTCATTCGCCCATTCCGCCATTTTTCCGAAAGAACCTGTTGCAGACCTGTCATGGCTGCTTTTCAGATTGCTTATTAAATCCCCTAACAATTGATGTGAATAGGGTTTTTTATATTCAATATCAAGAAAGCAAGACTCAATTTTCAGAACATTTTCTAATGTTCTTCGAATCGTGCTGGATTTTTCACGGATCAGGTCATGATTTTTGGGGTTGATTGATATCAATATATTTTTTATCTCGTCGAGTTTATTCTCACAGAGTGTGAGGTTGAAGAGATATAAAAAATAACTTGACCAATTAGATGATGTACTTGCCGATTTAGGTAAAATAAGAACTGAATACATAGGTGTATTTAGGCATAAATATTTTTGGTTTATGTCTCCAGTCGTCTTTACCGCCCTCTTAGAAAAATAATTAAACTTAAACTGATAATACTCACTCCCATCTTGCCCAAGTGCCTTCTTAATCTCTTTGTCAAACATGGTATATCCCTGAAGAAGAAATAAAGGGTTCTTCGAAGACTCATTAAATAGACATCTTGCAAAAGTCAATTTGAGTTGAGTTCGAGGTTGTAAATAGCGGCGATCAGGT
>CAZCUF010000006.1:0-213084 GCA_964502095.1 uncultured Anaerolineaceae bacterium | reverse complement strand
CTCACATTTTGGACATTTCATCCCCTTATTTTACACATATTCTTCGCCACTCCCGGACGTTTGCTTATGTTGACGTTCACATGCTGGCATGATAGAATGCAGTCCGCTTGCTTCTTGGGGCGCGTAGCTCAATGGCAGAGCAGTGGCCTTTTAAGCCATTGGTTGAGAGTTCGAGTCTCTCCGCGCTCACTTTAAATATCCTCCGTTCGGAGGATTTTTATTTAGGGTCTGTATGTACAATCCTTTTTATTGTCATTTTGAGGAGCGAAGCGACGAAAAATCTTTGCTTTCACCTTCGGAAGACCAAATCTCAAGACTCCTCACTGCGTTCGGAGTGACATGCCATTAATTTGCATACAGACTCTAGCCAAACTGTTATATGGGATTTCGCATCAACTGTTTCCCCCAATAGACTGTTTTTTTATCTTCGAACGGAGATTTGTGCTGTTTCTATTTTGAACGCGTGAGACAGGTTGTCTTCCAGAGTTTTCAAGAAAACATCCACCGCTTTCGGATCGAAATGCTTGCCCGATTCTTCGCGAATATATCTCAGCGCGTCTTCGTGAGACCATGCCCGGCGATAAGGCCGATCGGATGTCAGCGCGTCGTAAACATCCACTACTGCGAACAATCGCGCCGACAGCGGAATGTACTCGCCGCGCAGTTTGTCGGGATAACCCGTCCCATCCCATTTTTCGTGGTGACTTTTGGGGATTTCAAGCGCCGGTGCGAGATAAGGAATGGGAGATAATAGTTCTACTGCAATGGAGGGGTGACGACGCATAATTTCCCATTCTTCTGCATCGAGCGGTCCCGGTTTCAGGAGGATATGATCGGGGATGGCCATCTTTCCGATATCGTGGAGAATCGCCCCGCGCCTTATTTGGCTGATCTGCTTTTCGTCATCGATGCCAAGCCTGCGCGCCACCTGAACGGTCATCTGGGCTACGCGTTGGGTATGTCCCTGAGTCTCGCGATCGCGTAATTCTAATGCCCGGGACCAGCCTTCGATCGTGGCATCGTAAGCCAATACAAGTGCGGCGTTGGTTTGCTCATAGTTATTGAAAAGCAGGGCGTTATCTATGGCGATTGCCGCCTGTCCCGCCAGCGTATTCATGAAATCCACCCAATTTGTTTCGGCCTTGATGGGCGTGCGGTTGAAAATTTCCAGTACGCCAAGCACACGGCCCTTTGCGATCAATGGGACTGCATAGTAGTCCACAAAAGCTTCCTGCGCGAAAAAGGACGAGCGCAGAATATCGGTGTGCCGCGAGGGCAGATTCTTGACACGCATTACCTGACGAGTTAAGGCGGCGCGGCCGGCATATCCTTCGCCCATACGCATTTCAGCATTTTGAATATTTTTGGTGAGAAAACCGTGACTTGCCGCATGACGGAGAATTTGTGTGTTTGAGTCCAACAGCAAAATGGAAGCCGCGTCGATATCAAGCTGGGTCATTACTTGAGTGATCAGCAGTGAGAGGGTTAAGTTTAGGTCAAGACTGGAAGTGATGGCCAAGTCAATGGAGCGTAGAGCGGCCAGTCGGTCGAGCTGGCGGCGGATGGTCAGTTCGTTTTGTTTATGCGCGGTGGTATCCCTTACAAAAGCCGCAATCTGCCCATTGGGCATTGGCACGAGCCGAGCTTCAAACCAATTTTGGCGGTGATCCGAATTAAAGGGATATTCAAAAATGACAAGGGTATCGCTTTCCCTGACCTTTTCCAGCGCATTGGTCCAATCCCCAATGATTTCAGCCGGCATAACATCCTGAATTCTGCGGCTCAGAATGTTCCCAGACGCAACACGCGAAAAGGCAAATTCCTCGCCCTTGTAATCCAGAATAATGCCCTCGTGATCGAGCACGAAGAGTAGATCTGGAAAAGCGCGGAAGACTGCCTGTAGCTGTTCGTCTGCGGTCGTATAATGATGCACTTACTACTCCATAACTTCCTTTATGAACGCGGACGCGGGGCACGGCAATCCCCTCGTTACCGTGCCCCCCTTTTTCGCCGCGTCACCTGGTGAGCATCAGTCCGGTGAAAAAGCTGATGCGATTTTGCGGATTTTAATGGCCGCGCCTGAGCGCTCGGTTGACCTGTTGTGCGAGATCGGTGAGCGACTTGGCCTGGATGGACTTGATCAGCCCTTTTTCCTGTTCGGTCAACGGAAAGGTCTGGCCGAGGTAGCCGTTCTTCAACGCCGCTTCGGGTTCGCGAAGCAACACATCGCGGAATTGGCGGCTGACGACTGCGGCGGCAAACAGTTTGGAGAGCCCGCTTGTATCTATCTTCGTTTCGGGCATGCGCAATTCGGTTGTGGGGAAAATGTCGAGTGAAATCATGGTAACCTCATAAAGCCTTTAGCAAAAAAACAAGTAATATTTTTTGTGAACAGGTTAGCGTCCGCCACTGCACATATCCAAGGGAGAACGACGTCCGCCACTGCAAACGTCCAAAGGAGAACGACGTCCGCCACTGCAAACGTCCAAAGGAGAACGACGTCCGCCACTGCAAACGTCCAAAGGGGAACAATTAGAAGTGAGGTTTGCTTGCGTTAGCTGATTTTTCATGAGGCACCTTCCATTTCGCAGGATTGATATGCCCCATATTATCGTCCCCCAGGGTACAAAACAGGGTACAAAAATGGCCTTTTTAAGGTGATTTTTTTGGGCTTAAATGCTTAATTCCCGGTAAAGCGCTTCGGTTTCGGGGGAAGGAACCAGCCCCAATTCTTTCAAGTTATTTCTACAAGTTGCGTATTGTTTGGTAACAGCGTTATGATCGCCGAGGATCGAATAGGCCCGCATGATCAATTGGTAGGTAGTCTCACGATATGGATCAAGGTCTAGTGCGCGTTGTCCGATAGAGATAGCCTGTTCCGGTTTATTGATACCCAGAAATAAATTCGCCAAATCTTCCAGGGCGTTCAAATATATCTGCTCCAGGCGTTCCCGTTCCCCCAGCGCCCAGGGGTAGTCCACTTCCGCAAGATAAGGGCCGCTCACCAAATCGGCCGCTTTTTGATAATGTTCAATTCGTTCCTCGTTTGTTCGGGCGACACGGGCGCGGGACAGGTGAGTCTCGAAGGCTTCCACATCGTACTCATAGTCCAAACCGTAATTGAAGCGGTAATACTCTTCTTCGAAAACAATGGCATCCCGCCGCGTTGCGCGCCGAAGTCGAAAAAGATAGGTCTTGAATCGCTGTTTGAGATTCTGGGGATCGTCCAATTCCGGCCATAGCGCGGAGGCGATCTGCTCCTTGGTCACGGCTTTCTTTTTATACAGGAAATAGAAAAATAGATCGCGGACCGACTGGGTGCTCCAGTCTGAAGAAGTTACAACACGCCCTTCAACCTGAACTTCGGCGCGTCCAAAAGCCTTGATGATCAAACTGGCCGCTGGCATTTGTATTGACTGAGCCGAACGCCGCAAGGAACGTCGTATATCCGGCAATCTTGCATCCAGTCTGTGGGCCCTTTCCAACAAGCCGCTTAAATTCCGTCCTACCAAAGGGTCTCTTTGTAGATTCTTTAGCCATGGAGCTGCCTGCCTGAGTGTAACCAGTATGGCATGTGAGGGCCCGCCTCGGATATTGAATAATGCCTTGATTTCCTCGCGCGCCGGTTCGGTTTGATCTGATAGACTCAATGACGCCGCCAGCCATATACGACATGAAAGTACTTCCAGGTCGCGTCCATCTTGAATAAAAGCTTCTTTGCACTTTTGAAATAAAACATTGGCCTTTCCGTATTGTTTTTTTACAAGATTAATACGGCCCTCGATGAGGGTTTGCAATCCTTGTTCATAATTCGACTGTCTACTGATTAACTTTTGTTTTGCGTTCCTCAAAATATGCGACGCTTCCCCGATATTTTCCTGGATGATAGCTAAATTTGCTCCAGCAAGAGTAAGATAAGTATCAATAAACGAACCGGATAATTGGTTCGTAAGAGGTTCGGCCCTTTCATAAGCTTGCAAAGCTGGTTCAAAATCGTCGACCTCTGCATAGAGATCGCCCAGACCGATCAAAATCAATGTCTCCGCTCGTTGATGGTGACTCTTTCTGGCTAATGAAAGACCCTTTTCAAATGCATCCAGCGCCAGTTCATAATCTCCAAGTTGCTGGTAGAGCACTGCAAGGCTGTTCATTACCTCTGCTTGTAACCGTAAATTATTTTCGCTTTGCCAAATTTTTAAAGATTCCTGATAGGCTTTTTTGGCAGATTCAATATCGCCTACAACTTGATAAACAATACCTGTTTCCATCAGGAGCATGGGTATGCTCCCTATTTCGTTCAAGGCCGTATAAAGTGCAAACGAGTGTTCAAGATATTCAATTGCTTGTCTGGAATTACCCAAACGATATAAATTTATCCCCTTGATTCTAAGAGCTTCGGCGTACAATGGTTGTAAATCGGCATGAGATTCAGCGAGTTGTAGCACCTCTTCGGCATCCTTCGATGACAATTGATAATTGCCCAGTTGATGATAAGTGGCCGCCCGACGGACCAATGCAAGACTGAGGCCGTCAATATCATTTTCTTTTCGGTAGATTGCTTCAGCCTTGTCGAGAAAAGGCAAAGCGTCTTGCGAATTCCCTTTGATATTTGCAATGCCTCCGCGCAGGGAAATCAATCCCGGGCGGGTGCGCAGTAGATTCGGGGGCAGGCTGTTCACCCAATTCTCCAATGTGGTGAGGGCATGCTGAAGCATTGGCGTGCCTGCATGTTCGACAACCGCCGCAAGCATTTCGGAGTCTTCAAGTTGTTGACAGGTGAAGTAGGCTTTTTCCCACTCGCCGCTGGCTTCATAGGCTTGTGTGAGGCGTTCGAGAAGGCCGCGAACTTCCTGCGGACGTTCCTCCTTCAGGCGCGTGGAAAGAAATTCTCGAAAGAGGGGATGATAGCGCAGCCATTTCCCGTCATCGCCGAGGGGGAGGATAAATAAGTTCTTTTCGAGAATCCGATTGATGACGGTCGCCCAGTTTTGAGGTCCAGCGTAGAGCGGACTCAGGATGGCATCACAAAGCTCGGCATTGAACTCTTCCGGCAGGGAAGTCCGCAAAAGAAATTCTCGCAGATCGGACGGTTGCTGATCGAGCACTTGACGGCCAAGATAAGCAAACGCATCGCCGCCGACGACGCGCGGGCCGCGGGAGAATTCGGACAAGATAATGCCGGTGATCCATCCGCCGCTTTGTTCGGCGAGTTGGGAGGCTTCCTGCTCGGAGAGATGCTGGTTTTGATTCTGATTGAAGAGCGCCTGGATCTCACGCGCTTGAAAAGCCAGATCGGCCTGGTTGAGGCCCTCCACTTGTTCACGCGCCAACATGAGGGTGATATCCGGCAGGGCCGGGATGCTGCGCGAGGAGATAATGACGTGACAGTTTTCATCCACCAATTGCAGGAAGCGGTTGAGGATGATTGAAATAATGGGCACGTTATCGAGCAGATGAAAATCGTCGAGGATGAAGAGAAAGTCCTCTTCCGCCTGTTCGTAAAGTTCATTGGTCAAGGTCACGAGCAACGGTTCGGCATCGGTTTCGATGGATTTGAGTTCGTTGAGCAGAGGTTGAATTGACTTTTTCAAACCGGGGAATTGTACAGCCAGCGAAGCGCTCAGGTACGCGATGAAGCGTTGCGGATCGCGGTCGAGTTCGTCGAGCGCCAGCCAGCAGACCGGCATTTGAGCGTGATGCGCCAAATCCACCAGGAGCGAGGTCTTGCCGAAACCTGCAGGAGCAGAGAGCAGGGTTAATTTGTGCTCGGACGCGGCATTTAAGCTTTCCAGCAGGCGGGTGCGCGTGAGGAGTTCGGGGCGGCGGTGCGGGACGATGATTTTTGTTTTGCTGATTGGAATTGCGGTAGACATACAGGACTTGCTTTATTGTAAAGGAAAATCTGCCTGAGGGCTTGTTCTTCTTGACGGATAAAGTTAAGTTTTTAGATGGAGCGCTGCCGATAATTCCGGATGAATTTTAGGATTGGCCGCGATGATGGACTGGGGCGTGGAGAGGTAATCGGGTGCGCCTTCCATGTTGGTGACGAGCGCGCCCGCTTCTTCTGCGATCAAGCCGCCGGCGGCCACATCCCAGGGTTTGAGGGAGAGTTCCCAAAAACCGTCGAAGCGGCCGGCCGCGACGTAGCAGGCGTCGAGGGCGGCGGAACCGAGGCGGCGCACACCTTGGGTCAATTTACCGAGGCGGACGAAGTTGGCAAAGTTGTCCTGATCCGTGTTCCAGGCGTCGTAGGGAAAGCCGGTGACCAGCAGACTGTGTTGAAGGTCGGACGTGTTGGAGGGATGAATCTCGTGTCCGTTCAAACGAGCGCCGCGGCCGCGCTCGGCGGAGAATAATTCGTCGCGCATCGGCTCGTAAACGGCGGCCAGCTTCGTCGTCCCGTGTGAAGCGAAGGCAATCGAAACGCTGAAGATGGGGATGTCATGAGCGTAGTTGACGGTTCCGTCCAGAGGATCGATCAGCCAGAGCGATCCGGCGCGTCCCTGAATCTCGCCGCTTTCCTCGGCAAGGATGTGACTTTCTGGAAAGCGTTTTTGGATTTCGTTCAAGAGATAGGATTCGGATTCGCGATCCACCTCGGTGACGGGATCGATCACGCCTTTGTATCTGATTTGATGGTCGCGCGCGTAGCCTGCGCGCAAAATCTCACCCGCGGCGCGAGCCAAATTTTCCAGATCTGCCAGGTTGGGCTGCATAGTTAATTTTGAAGATTATCGAGGATGTTGCGGATTTCTTTCAGTTCGGCTTCGATCGCATCGCGGTCGCGCGTGGATTGCTCAAATAGCGCCTGATATGCTTCCTTTTGATCCTCGGGGAGCGTGGCGAGCAGGCGCTGGGTGCGGGCAAGTTGTGCGTTTTTGTGCCGCAGTTTGCTTTCGAGGCGATCCCGATATCCAAGATAGAAATCATGCTGTGCCATGGGGCGCGGAGTCGTGGTGTGCTCTTCCATCAGCAATTCGGCGATGGTCAGCAGGAAGTCCTCGGTATCGATCGGTTTTTCGATGAAGCGTGAAGCGCCCAAGCTCATGGCAAAAGCCTTGTCTTCCGGTGTGAGGTATGTGGCTGAGAGGAATACAACCGGAATTGAAAGGGTCTTTGGGTCGGTACGCAATTTCTGAACGAAAGCGAAACCATCCATGATCGGCATCAAAATGTCGGTGATGACCAGCGCAGGAGTGGTTTCCATTATCTTTTCGAGCGCTTCTTTGCCGTCGCGGGCTGTGATCACCTGATAGCCTTTGAAGGTCAGCGTGATCTTGAGCAGTTCCAGGATATTGGGAACATCTTCAACGACCAAAATTGGGCCAGTTTTGTCGGTCATGAGATTATTTTACCTTAAGTCGGGCGCAACCAGATTATTGTTCCAGATTTGTCCACCGCGTGGGACGGGCGGTTCGAACCGGCATATTTTGTTGGTTAAAAAACGTGAAAGGCACGCAGAACGAAGTAGAGAGCGACAAGCCCAACGATCAGTGCACAGCCGTGCCAAAAGAAACTCATCACAAAGTGGACCGCGCGCACTACGATATGGAGGAAGAAGCGCAGAATGACGATCACAACGATCACCGCGACGATGATCCAAATCCATGAAGCGAAGTTCGAAAGATCGAAAGACATTTTCAATTTTCCTTGATCTATGCGCGTAGAGACAAAAATTTAAGCCGGCGCATTTCGGTTCCTCGCGCCGCAACAGGATCAAGCGGTTCGATAATATCCCACGTCCACTGAATAAACCTGCCCGCGTTTGACGACCTGTTTCACGAGATTCGTCCCATAACGATAGCCCAAATGACGATAATCGGGCACGGACAGGATCAACAGATCCGCCTGTTTGCCAACTTCGATGGAACCGATCGTATCGTCCCGGCGGATGGCGTGCGCGGCATTGATGGTTGTGGCGGCGATGGCTTCTGCGGGAGTCAGCTTCATCGAACGGCAGGCCAGCGCGATGACGAACTGCATCGATTCGTTCCAGCTTGTGCCGGGGTTGCAATCCGTAGCCAGTGCGAGAATGCCGCCCGCTTCGATGATTTTGCGCGCGGGAGTGAAGTCGCGTTCGGCCAAACCAAAAGGCGTGCAGGGCAGTGAAACCGCGACCGTATCCGATTTTCCCAACGCGGCGATATCTGCATCTGAAGTTTTCACCAGATGGTCGGCAGACGCCGCGCCCAATTCCACTGCGAGACTCACGCCGCCGAAGTTGTCGAATTCGTCCGCGTGGACTTTGAGCGGGAATCCCAGCGAGCGGGCCAGGGTCAGGATTTGACGCGTTTGTTCGAGGTTGAAGGCGCCGGTTTCGCAGAATACGTCCACAAAGGGCAGAGTCCGTTGCGGGGCATGAGTCCCCCACCACTCTTTGAGCACTGGAAGCATGGTCTCACAAATAAGATCGGTGTAAGTTTGCGGGTTCTCTTTGTATTCAGGCGCGATGGCGTGCGCGCCGAGGAACGTGAAGGCCAAATCGAGCGGGGTTTCATCGTCGAGCGCGAGCAGGGCTTTGAGCAGGCGCAATTCGGTGGCGGTTTGCAGGCCGTAACCTGTTTTGGCTTCGACTGTTGTTGTGCCGTGCGCGAACATGCGCAACAGGCGCGGACGGGTCTGTGCGATGAGCGACTCGATGGAGGCGGTACGCGTCGCGCGGACCGTGGAGATGATTCCGCCGCCCGAAGCGAGGATATCGAGATAGGCCGCTCCCGCCATCTTCATTTCGAATTCGTTGGCGCGGTCGCCCGCCCAAATGACGTGCGTGTGCGGATCCACGAACCCCGGCATGATCACACAATGACTCGCGTCGAGGGTGGGCTCGTTTGGGAAGGAAGCCTGAAGTTCTGCTGTGGCGCCGACTGCGGCGATTTTTTCATCGCGCACCACCACCGCGCCGTTCTCGATGATGCCCAGCGCGCCGAGATTGCGTCCGCGTTGAGGGCCGCCGGCGAGGGTGAGGAGCTGAGAGGCAGAATGGATGAGCATGGGGGGCTTCAGTTATCAGTAGGGAAGTAATCAGCAGATGTAATTAGAAAATCGCTTTAACAACAAGAGCGGCTAATTTTTAGGTGCGTAAGTTATATACTCATTTTTATGCGACTTTTCAAATAAAGCCATTTGCTCCTCTAATTGAAATTCTATTTGTGGCAAGGAATTGTAATTGAGAACGATCGCCTCAAGTATGGGATTACGATTCTTTTCGCTTGCACCAACATGATAGAAATGCTTACGCGTCAAAACGGTGAAGTGAGAAGCGTATTTCTCAATAGCAAGATTTGTCCGATATTGGTTGCTGTGCCACGTGGAAAGAATGAACCTCGCTGGTGTCGAACTGAGTTCATCGTAAAGATCCTGCTCACTTTGTTCTGACCACGAGTTGAAGTAATCCACATGCCTTCCAATATAGGGCGGATCGCAATAGATAAAATCGTTTGTAGAAGCAAGTGAGATCGTCGTCTTGAAATCTTGAGAAACGAAACTCCAGTCATATTGGCTGAGCGCATCGGCAATATATTTGATTTGATTCGTAATCTTGGTGATGTAAGCCTTTGCGAACCGCTCGGGTTTATGCCCAAACGGGACATTGAATCCGCCTTTTTTGTTGAAGCGCATGACGCCATTGAAACAGGCACGATTTAAAAATAGCATATCCAAAGAGTTGCCATCCTTATTGAAACGTTCCCGCACTTCATAATAATGGTCTTCCCCTTTTTCTTTCAGTAAAGCACCTTCTTTTTCCAGAAACTCCTTCGCAATTCCAGCTGTTATTTTCTTGTCTTTGATGGCATTATAAAAATTGACGATATGCGGGTTGATATCTGCAAAAACAGCATGGTTTGGTCTCACATTGAATCCGACCACACCTGAACCCATAAATGGTTCAATCCACGTTCCTTTTTCTTCAAGAACGGCATGGTCTTTAATCCATTCAACCAATTTGGTTTTAATTCCCTGACATTTCAGAGGCGGGACTTTTACAGTCATTTCTGCCCTCGTCTATTCTTACGGGCAGGTTTGTTGATTTTAGGATTTGCAAGGTTGGGATTTTTCCCGCGATATACCAAATAATCTTTCAAGGTGGTTATTTTCTTCACTTTACCGTTAGGCCCAGTCATTTGCACTTTACCGTAATTGATCCAATACTCGTCAAACCACTTTTCACCGAGATTTTTGAAAACACCATTACCTTCCAAGATATCGGCAATCTTTGTAATACTTCCTATATTCGCAGTATTGGAACTACCTTGATAGTCGCTGGCAATCTCCCACTTTTCATGAACAAAGAACTCGAAATCACTAATCACAGAAGTGATGGATTTTAATTCTTCCAATCTGTAGGTTCTTGTTTCATCTGGTTTTTCCGAACCGGAACGGGAATAAATCACGCCGAGACAAAAATGTCCCAAATATTCATTATAAGGAAATTGAATGTTCTTGCTGCTTTTACGATTTATAAAGTATTGACCATGCGACCCAAGCGTAAACCCATTACAAAATTCGGGGTTATCGGGCAGGCGATATGTTGTTTTTAAATCCACAGCAAACTTGATGTTTTCATCGCCTGCATACACAAAGGACAAATCGGGGTAATAATTTTGTTGTTCGGCAAGGACGATATGGAAGTTGTTTTGATTAGCAAACTCAAGCAATTTCGGGAAAAGGTGAATTTCGAGAATTTTGGAAACAATTTTTGTATCGGTCGAAATCGTATATATATTGCGGAATACGTCAATGAAGCCTTTTATTGTCCATTGATCATCAAGCGTGGAAATCTGGCCTTTGAAGGTTTCAGCAAATTCAGTCAATGTTTGCTTGAAGTTGGCCTTAAGTTGTTCCCGCTTTGATTTTGGCATTGATTTTCTCCGTTACAGGATTATACAACACCAAAAGCTATGCAGTTGTATACATATTATGTCCAATATCTTTCATCCGTAGGTCGAACCAAGGTGAGACAGCGATCAACGGAAGGCTGTGGAAGATAAAGCAAAGACGATTTTGCTGTAAGTGCGGGGATCGAGCCGATAAAGATCAGGATGTGCAATTTGCCACGAAGATGGCGCGCTGAAACGTAGTGTTGGGAGCAGTCACATGCAGTTCCACCCAGTAATCGTTCGGGCTGGCGACCACCAAAGATTTTTGCACGCTTTGAGTACCGGCCTGTTCAAAGACCATCTGCGTATCCGCGCTCACTTCGCCGGTGCTGAGTTCCCAGTGCCAGGCCGCGAGAGTTGGGCCGTTGGCCGTGATTTGACCGGTGATCAGCACAAATTGCGGAAAAGCATTGCAGGCGACGGAAATACGCGCCGGCTCCACACTGACCTCGAGCTTGTCCACCGTTACAGCTGGCGCGCCCGCCACTGGAAGCGAATCCGTTTGCCCTTGCAGATCAACCGCGGCGCTGAACACCCAGCAGGTTCCGCCGGGGATGTTCGGGTCTGCGACATACCACCATAAGTTATCGGATGATTTGCCGATTGCCTGCGCGGTCTGCCGTGCGGTCAGCCCGCTGACGACTTCGAAAACGATGCCCGGGCCGAAGCGGCAATTCACCGGCTGGTCGCGCGCGCTGACGTAAACGGGTTGTAAAGCAAGGGTTGGCGTGGGCGATTCGACGGGCGCGCTGGTAACGCTCGGCGTGGAGGTGACGGGAAGCGGCGTCAGCGTGAGGGCAGGCGCGGTAACGGAAGCAGGGAAGAGGGTGGGCGTGAGCGCAGGGGTCGAGGTCGAATTGCAGGCTTGCAGGATCAAGATCAGAATCGGCGTGACGATCCGGGTACTGCGGTTCATGGTCTCCTCATTTCACATACTGTAACCAGAAATGCCGGGATTGGTCACGCGATTAGTACTTCGGAGGGATACGCCCGATCTTTTGTGAATCGACACAAAATCATCATAAAATTTTTACACAAAGATGCTATGATTTGACTCGATAAGGAGCAAGTATGAAGACAGTTTGGAAATGGATTCTTGGATTTTTCATCGTTCTGGTGGTGGCAGGCGTTATCGTGTGCGCGGTATTTGCATGGCGCAATCAGGCGATGACCGCTTTTGTGCACCGCCCACAGCCATTTTCACAGCAACAGCCCGGGCCGTTCAACCTGCCGAACCATAAGTTGACGCCCAATAATAACGGCAGTCCGTTTTACCGCGGCCCGATGATGGGCAGGCATGAGTTCATGCGCTTCGGATTCTTTCCTTTCGGCATGGGCTTCTTTATGATCGGCGGCTTATTGCGTTGGATTCTACCGTTGGGCATATTGGCGCTGGTGGCGTTTCTCTTTTACCAAATGGGAAAGCGTGCCGGTGCGCGCCAGGCCGTCACTGCGGCCGCGCCTGCAGTGGTTGCTTCGGAACCGACTCCAGAAGAGACTCCCCGCAAGTCGAAGGGCGGCCGCTCCAGGAAAACCGAGTAACTCCTCACGAAGAACAAAAAGCGGCCGTACGGCCGCTTTTTGTTCTATTTCACAACCACTGTGAACGTTTCCGTTTGGGCTGGCTCTGTTTTCGTATTCGAGGGCGGATAATAACCCAGTGTGACCTGCGTCTCTCCCACGCCGACGGCTTTGAAAACCCAGATATCCACCCCGCCTCCGCCGACCAGATTGGGGTCGCTGGTGGATTTGTAATTTTTGCTGACGAAATCCACCACGTTTTTATCCAGATCGCCGACGATCTCCCAGTGATAGCCGGTGGATGGGTTGGATTCGATGACGAGGGTAAATTGCCTGCCCGCGCTCGTTTCGATCCTGACCTGTGGGTTGGTCGGTTTGACCGATGGCGTGCAGGCGGCCAGCAAACCGGCCATGACGAGAATGATCCAAAATCGTTTCATGGTGTCCTCTTTCTGCCAGCGGCGAAGCCTTTCTTATTTCACCACGATATTGAAGACCGGCGTCACCGCGGCGTTATCGGTCTGGCCGAAGTAATAACCGAGGGTGATGGTGGTTGTGCCGGGCGCCACAGCTTTGAAACGCCAGACGTCTTTGCCGCTCGAATTGGGATTGTTGGGCTGGTCGGGCACGTAATCCTTCCAGACGTATTGCACAATGCTGGAATCGATCTCCTTGGCCACCTCCCAGTGATAGCCGGAGGAGACATTGGTGCGGAGGGTGATGGTGAACTCATTACCCGCGTTGACTTCGATTACATCGGCCTGATTGGTAACTTTGAGCTCTTCGGCGTTGGGTGTGGGACGGGCAGGCCGGGGCGTGGGAGTGGGCCGCGTCAGCTCGCTGTTGCAAGCGGATAGGATCAGTGCGGCAAGGATCAAGGTGAAAAACGATTTTCTCATTCAGTCTCCTGATAAAGTTTGTGTCACCAGCATTCTATACTCCACGCCACAGAACGTCAAATGGCTTCCGGCCGTTTCTTTAGCCGGTGCGCGGCAATCCCGGCATTGCTCCAGACTCAACGGAGGGGGATTACGCATCGTGCGGAATCAGATCCCTGCCGGAATTCCCCTTCTCGCATCTGTAACTTTTTGGGGTTCAGGGGATAATATGAGTGTAGGCACATGGTCGTCAACTTTCACGAACTCTATCAGGCGTACGCGCAGGATGTGTACCGTTTTGCATATTGGTTGTGCGGTAATGCGCAGGATGCGGAGGATATTACTTCCGAAACCTTTGTGCGCGCCCTGACCGCCAGCGGAAAGATACGCGCCGGAACGGTGAAAGGCTATTTGTTGACGATAGCCCGAAACCTGACCTATAAGGAATTGAAGCGCGAGAAACGGATTGCCCCATTGAATATTGATTTGGCCGAAAATCAGCCACAGCCGCCGCAATTGGTCGAACAGTCCTTGAGTCTGCAAGCCGCCATGCAATTCATCCAAACCTTGCCGGAAGCAGACCGCGTGGCGCTGATATTGCGATTACAGAACGAACTGCCGTACGAAGAGATCGCCGATGTTTTGAATATTTCGCTTGCCGCCGCCAGAGTCAAAGTCCACCGGGCGCGGTTGAAGTTGGTCGAATACATGCGTCAACAAGAGGAGTCTCAATTATGAAGATCACACGCGAAGTTGTCACCGATCTGTTGCCCGTATATCTTGCCGGCGAGGCCAGCGCAGATACGCAGAAACTTGTGGATGAATTTCTTCAAGCCGATCCTGGGTTTGCCGAACTGGTTGCGGCGAAAAATGATCTGCTTGAGAAAGCCGATATCGAACTGCCAAAGGAGAACGAAATGAAAACGCTCGAAAATACAAAATCTTTATTGCGAAAGCGATCCATTTACCTGGCTTTCGCCATCTTCTTTACCCTTTTCACCTTCACGATCAGATTCGACTCAAACGGCATCCGCTGGATGTGGACGGATGTCCCCGTTGTGGCAATTATGTCTTTGTTGATCGGCGTGTTTATGTGGGTCGGTTACGCGCGGACAAATTACAGGTTGAAGGATTCGGGGTTATAGGGAGAGAGGTCAACCGTCCCGAGGCATATTCTGTTTGCAGGTTGCCTTTGGTCTCGATACGCGCCTTGATTTCGATACGTCCTGCAAAGAGCATGCAGGGCTACTCAATCAGCGGCGCTACTCGACCAAAGATTATCTCTTTAAAGTTCTATACTTCACGCGATGGGGAGTTAAATCTTTCCCAAACTTCTCCTAAATCATGGTTTTATAATCAGGCGAGTTGCCGAGGTACATCTTGGCGACTTTGGCGATGGTTTGTACTTCATGTATAATCGAACCAAATGAAGACCACGCAGTACTTTCAATACACTCGCCAACGTCCTGATCGCGCCGTGATTCAAGATGAATGGATCGAGCGAGTGATTCGAAACCCATTGCGTGAGGAAATCCAAGCCGATGGCAGGATTCGCCGCTGGGCGCGGATCGCGGAAATGGAAAACCGCGCGCTGCGGGTGATCCTGCTTGAGGATGGCGAGACCGTTCACAACGCTTTCTTTGACCGGAACTTTAAGGAGTAAGCCATGCGTATCAAATATTTTGAAGATACCGATACCACACTGGTTGAACTTTCCACCAACCCGCCCGTTGAAACGCGCGAGCTCAGCGAAAACATTTACCTTGATTTGGATAGCAACGGCAACGTGGTCAGCATCACGATTGAACATGCCAGTACGTCCAGTGATATGAGAGAGTTTCTCTATCAGAGAATACCAGCGGCAATGTCCACGTAAAACAGAACGTCCCGAAGGTTGTGAACCTTCGGGACGGTTTTTTATGTCACACCTGCACTTGCGCCAGGTGCAAGTGTTGCGAGCGTTTGTTGCGGAGCAATTCCCTGTTTCGAGGAGATTGCTTTGCCCTCGGGTCTCGATACGCGCCTTGATTTCGATACGTCCTGCAAAGAGCATGCAGGGCTACTCAATCAGCGGCGCACTCGACCAACGGTTATCTCTTTAAAGTTCTATATTTCACCCGATGCGGGGTTAGATCTTTGCCGAATTTCTCTTGCATCATTGTTTCGTAATCGGACCAATTTCCGATGTACATCTTCGCAACGGAGTCGCCTTCGAAGACGATGAGGTGGGTGCAGATGCGGTCGAGGAACCAGCGGTCGTGGCTCACGACTAAGGCGGTGCCTGCGAATTCTTCGAGGGCTTCTTCGAGGGCGCGCAGGGTGTTGACGTCGAGGTCGTTGGTGGGTTCGTCGAGGAGCAGGACGTTGGCGCCTTCGGTGAGGGTCTTGGCGAGGTGGACGCGGTTGCGTTCTCCGCCAGAGAGCACGCCGACTTTCTTTTGTTGGTCAGTCCCTTGGAAGTTGAACGAGGCGCAATAGGCGCGGGCGTTGATCTTGCGCTTGCCGAGTTCGAGCGTGTCTGCGCCTTGTGAGATTTCTTCGTAGACGGTTTTATCGGGGTCGAGCGTGCGCGATTGGTCGGCGTACGCAAGTTTGACGGTCTCGCCGATTTTGATCGAGCCGCTGTCGGGAGTCTCTTTGCCTGTGATCATCTTCAGCAGAGTCGTTTTGCCCGCGCCGTTGGGACCCACTATCCCGACGATAGAGCCTGGGGGAACTGAAGCAGACAGCCCGTCGAGAATGAGGCGGTCGTCATACGATTTACTCACGTTATCAAATTCAAAGACAACGTCGCCGAGGCGAGGTCCAGGCGGGATGTAGATTTCCAAATCTTCACGGCGCGCTTCGGCTTCTTGATTCAACAATTTTTCGTAGGCGCTGACGCGGGCTTGTCCCTTCGATTGACGCGCTTTGGGCGACATGCGAATCCATTCGAGTTCGCGTTCGAGAGTCTTCTGTCGTTTCGATTCGGATTTTTCTTCGAGGCGCACGCGCTCCTGTTTTTGTTCGAGCCACGAGGAGTAGTTGCCCTTGTATGGGATGCCGAAGCCGCGGTCGAGTTCGAGGATCCAGCCTGCGACGTTGTCGAGGAAGTAGCGGTCGTGCGTGACGGCGATGACGGTGCCTTTGTAGTCGCGCAGGTGATGTTCGAGCCACGCCACCGACTCGGCGTCGAGGTGGTTGGTGGGTTCGTCGAGCAGGAGGATGTCGGGTTCGGTGAGCAGGAGTCGGGTGAGGGCGACGCGGCGTTTTTCTCCGCCCGATAAAATGTTGACGGGCGTATCGGACGGGGGACAGCGCAGGGCGTCCATGGCGAGTTCGAGTCGGCTGTCGAGATTCCAGGCGTCGTGCTTGTCGAGTTGCTCTTGCAATTTGGCTTGCTCTGCGACGAGCGCGTCGAAGTCGGCATCGGGTTCGGCAAACTTGGTGTTGACTTCGTCGAAGCGGGCGAGCATTTCGACGATGGGCGTCACCGCTTCTTTCACGACTTCGATGACTGTTTTCGTTTCGTCGAGTTTGGGTTCCTGCTCGAGCAGTCCGACGGTGTAGCCCTTGCTCATGGAAATTTCGCCGATGTAGTCTTTATCCACGCCCGCCATGATGCGCAGTAACGTGGATTTGCCCGCGCCGTTGAGCCCCAGCACGCCGATCTTGGCGCCGTAGTAGAAGCCGAGGGAAATGTCGCGGAGGATTTGTTTGTTGGGAGGGACGATTCTGCCCACTTTGTTCATGGAGTAGATGACGAGGGATTCGTTTGACATGGTGGGGGTATTTTACCTGATGAATCTTTTTTTACCACGAAGGACATCCTTCGACAGGCTCAGGACAGGCTCCGAGCACGAAGGACTCTTTAACCGCGAAGAACGCAAAGAGCGCGAAGGTTTAATGGGACGCTGAATAACGCTGAAAACGCAGATGATTTATTTTGGGGATGAAAAATCCCCCGCATCAGACTACGGGGGAAGTTGGTCGCTGTTTCGAGGGGCGAGGTGCTTGGCTGTTAGCCAGATAGGACTCGGTTTACGGCTTCTCTTAGCTCAGAAGGTCTTACTGGTTTGTTAATTATTTCGATAACACCCAACTCACGCAGTCGCTTATATGCCTGACCGTTTGTTACTACCGTAAAAACTATTACAGGAACTTCTATCTTAAATTCGTTTTTTAGCCTTTCTAAAAGACTAACTCCTGGATATTGATTAAAATCCATTGCTTCGTCGCCAGAAGGAAATATTAAATCCAAAAGAATTAAGTCAACTGTCTTGAGGAAATTAATTTTTTCGAGGACTTCTTTTGAATTCCTCAAGTATGTAAAGTTATGACCATCAGCGATTAATGGCTGAATCACATCTTCTATTATGCCGATATCGTCTTCAATCCATGCGATTTTTTTGTTTGTTTTCATATCATTTATTCCTCTTTCATTTTTTGCTTAAATGGTAGAGAAACTGTAAATATGTTCAAATAGGGTTGACCATTTTTTGACTCATTTTCTTCACCAACAGGCTTGCTGTCAACCTTAATAGTACCCATATGCCCATCTATTATTCGTTTAGCGAAAGTTAAGCCCTTTCCCGATCCCGTTCTATGTTCTCCTTGCGTTAAGTCACCTTGATACCCATCTTGAAAAATTAGACCTTTCTCAATTTCATTTTTTTTGATGCCTACGCCATAATTTGAAATACTAAAAATGTAATCGTTTTGCTCGGGATGCCCAACTACCTCTACAAACCTTATTCGGTCGGCATTGCCTGTAAAAGAGTATTTAATTGCATTATGTATTAAGTTGTTTATTGCCCATTCAATATGACGAGATGACAACTCCAATTCGGGTTCGGCAGCATTGATTTTTTCAAGATTAATTCTTAATTTAATGTGTCTGTCCTTAGCCTCATCTTCATAAATACTCCAAGCCCTCGAAAAAATTGGTCTTAACTTTGTTGATCTAAATTGGTATTCCTCTTGAAATTCTCCTAAATTAGTTACAATAGTAGCGAAGCCTTCAGCCTTACTCAACATTCGCGCGGCTTCCTGCCGAAGACCACTGGATTTTTTAGAGTATGTTCCAGTAACCATGTTTTCCGCAAGACTAATTATTGCTTGTAAACGAGTTTGCAACTCATGAACTGCTTTTTCTAAATTCCGTAATTGCTTTTGTTCTTCGTCTGCTATTCCAAATAGTATAGCCTCAATATCTGATAGAACATTTCTGTTTTCCTCAAGTTTTGTCAAGGAGCTACGCTTCACTTTATTTAGAGCATCATAAAGCTGCCTTGCATCTTCATTTGATAGTTTCAATGCTTTTACTGCTCTTAAGTGATGGTCAAAGGTAGTTTGCATATAATCCGGATCGTCAATTAAAGTCTCGCCATATAAGAATACGCCTTCAACATGACCATTTACCTTAATCGGAGAAGCTTGATTCCAAATGCCTGCATGACAACAGGTTAATTTGGGTTCCCCATCAACATAAGCTTGTTTCGCTCGGTGGCATTGGTCGTTGTCGCATGCCTTTTTGCCTCCAGGAAAAGACCGAATCAATTTACAGTGTTCTTCAAATCGTTCAAGAGATCCGGCTGATAAAAGACCATTAGTCTGGTCGCCTTTCGTTTTGAATAACCCAATAGGATACCCTGTGGCAGCCGAAAACAAATTGAGGAGGGCTTGGTGGGCTTTGGTTCTTTGATCAGATTCCATATGGAGTATAAGAATAATTAACTTAAGCGTTGCATTTAATATAAACGAGACCAACAATTCCTTTGAACAATAGTTGATCTGGATCTAAGTTGGCTGCTTTAATTAGCAAATCCTTTATTGTTTTGTTGGGTATGGTATCGTATTCAGCAAGTTCACGTAAGCCCAATATATCATCGAGATATAGCGCTTTAAGTTGAGATTTAGCTTTGAGAATTTGCAACATTCTATCTTTATCACCAATTCGAGACGCTCTTTGGTGCTCTCGTGATAGCTCTTCAAGTTTTATTTTTGCAATTTCTTGTATGTGAGTTTGCTTGTATTCGCGTTCGCCATTAATTTTTCTTGGCGCAGGGGGAATTTTCCCATCCCGCTCCCATCTATATAAAGTTGATTTCGCAATATCAAAAGCTTCACACACTTCAGAAGGTGAATAGTTCATATCGGCGTCCTCTCTGAAATTCTGAGTATATTTACTATACTTAGTAGTCTAATAATAGACTAAAACGTCCGCTTTGTCAACACTGAAGAACCTATATGTGCTGGCAATTAAGAATACACGCCTATATATGGTGCTTATTGGCAAATTGTAAGCTGGAAAAGGTGAACCAAGAGCCGTAACCATTATCCGAAACAAGTGTTGACACATGTAGATATACTTGCTATACTAACTATATTCAGAATACAATAATGTCAGACATCTTTTAGGACGAGTTTAGTTTTAGCCTTCAAAGACCTTCACATTAAAGGTTGATAAGTAGAAAGGATATACTATGATACACGTTGAAGATGACACAAGATTTGAGTTAGAAAAGTTGGGGGTAGTTATTAAGCCTGCCAATCCCCAAAAACAACTTTGGGAGTTATCCAGAATATTCATTCACAACGAAATTTCAAGAATAGAAATAGGTACGGTGACTTTCGTAGCCTGCGACAAAATGGGTTTTCCTATTAAAGACGCCGACTTCATCATCGGGTTTGGGGAAATTATCACATACCCAAACCAAGACTATCCTGGGCGTTTCAATATGATGCTGGATCGTATATACGATCCAGCAATCGAGCGCGGTCCATATTGGGGCGGATTTCTTGAAGAAGGAATTGCACCTGAAGTGATTGGCTTCGGAATTCCGAAAGATCGAAAATTCGAGATCAAGATTGTTTACACACAACTTGAAAGAGGTGCATGATGGATAAAAACGACAAACACATCACTTATCTAATTGAAGACGCCTTGCGCAAGGCAATCAACGAAGTGGAAGGCGAGCAAGGAGTTTCAAAACACGGCGACGAAATTCATTTCAAACGGATTGTTTTCAGCGGAGAACACAATCTGGTTGTAGTGGAGATTGGACAAGAGCAACAACACGACCTGCCCGAATCTTTCTTTGAAAACAACGAGACAAAACAAGCCTTGCTATCGCATTCAAATTACTCCAAGGTTGATGTCATGGATTTAGATGAAAGTACCCTTATTTATTTTTGGACAACTTCAAGTGAACAAAGCGAAAAGGCTGAAGCGTTGAACGTGGCATATGTAATTTGATGCCAGAAGATATATTTCCATTCCCACCATTCTAATCTGAAAGGAAGGCACGCTATGAGCAACATCCAAAAGAAACATGATAACAATATTGCTAACAAAGGAGCGGATAACGGAAAAATCAAACTTGATGGCAAGTTGGGCGTTGGTTTGGAGATCACGCCTTGGGTCGTTAAAGGGCGTGCTGCAATTGGGGTTTTCTTTCAATTGCCAACCCTGCTTGCTACCGACTTGTTAAAGAAGATTAATGAACGATTAAAACAGAGTCAGAATGACCAATAATTGAAAGGAGAAAAAATGTACACCAAAAAGCAACGAATTGCGGCTTGGCAAGTTATGGCAGTAATTTGCGTTCTCCTTGGAGGCGCTATTGAGGTGTTTGCCGAAATATACCTCCCAGGAGGTTGGTTTCAAAAAATTTCTGCCTTTGTGTTTGCTTGTGGAGCTGTTTTGGCGGTCGCAAACATGTTCCTGTCTTCGAGCTCCCTTGCCGTGAATGACTGGCATGAAAGCCAGAGCACCAAGACCTTTGTGAACCTTGGTCATGAAAATGATCGGGTCATTTCGGTGCGTACGCTACAGGATGCAATCCTCCATCTCCCTGTCGCGGGAACAGTTCACCAAGCGATAATTGCACCTAGCAAAGCAGATGTGCCATATATCGTCGGTGAGACTTTGGAGCACGTGCATTTTGGAAACCAACTTCCAAAGGTCGAAGTTATGGACGACGAACTGTACCAAAAACTGTTTGGTTCTATCAACAAAAAGGAGAAGTAAAAATGCTTACCCATACCCCACCCATCTTGAAGCCTTCAGTTCAGGCACTTGGCAACAGTATTGGAGTCAAGGTTCGCAATGTTCTTCGGGAGTTAGAGGCTGTGCATGTGTATAAACACGATGATAAGATTTACACCTTCGATATTCCGTTCAGTTTGAAGATGTCGAAGAATGGAGATAGTATCATCGTCGTTGTTGACAAAGCATGCCTTCCACGCTCATACTCTCCTCAATCCTTGATCGAAGCGAGGGACTTAATTGAGACCTCTGTTGGGATGCCAGTTCAGGTCATTGACGCAAAGGAAGTTGTTGCGATCCGTTGCCAACTTCCAAGCAATGAAGTGTATCCTGTCGCTGCTTGAAGTGGTAACAACAAGGTAGCAGGGAGCAAGGAAGACTGTACTCAACTTGCTCCCTGCTCTGTGACACAAAACCAAACGGGGAAGGGAAGGTGCGACCTTTCCCCCCGCCCTTCCCTCAAGGGAAGGGGGCTGATTACATGATGGCGGTGACGGGTTTCCAAGGATAATTTTGTTCGAGGATGTCTTGGCTTCTCCCCCTTGGGGGAGACGGGAGAGGGTTTTTGGGGTTTGACCCCCTCTGTCCGTCGGACATCTCCCCCAAATACGACAATGAAAACTTGGGTTGTGAATTGAGCAGTTAAATCGTCGGATTTGGGGGAGACTTGGCGATGGGCTTTTTACTGCAAATGGGACAAATTCATCCTTCTGCATTCAGCCGTCATCCTTGCTCTTCGGCGGGAGAAGGCGCTGTCCGAGTTGGGGCTGAGGACTTGTGCTGAGCCTGTCGAAGCATTGTCAGATTCGGGAATGATGAGGTGGTGAGGCGCGGAGCGGTCCGCTGTGGTGGGAAATATCCGTGAATTGCTATAAATACCGACATTGAATTATGCTAGAATCAATTCATGTTCAACGCAGGTTCACTTACCTTTCAGGAGTTCATGATGAACGAATCCCTGCCGCTGGCGACTATCCAGGAGGCGGTTCTGGAGTTTTTGCGCGGTCGCAAAGACGCGGTTGTGTTTGGCGCGCAAGCGGTCAATGCGTATGTGCCAGAACCGCGCATGAGTCAGGATATTGATCTGCTTTCCACGCGCGCAGGGGATCTTGCCGAAGAACTTCGAGCCCACCTCGGAGATAAATTTCATGTGGCGATCAGGGTACGCGAAGTGGCGGATGGTCGTGGATTTAGGTTATATCAAATTCAGAAATCAGGCAACCGTCATTTAGTTGACATTCGGCTTGTCGAGCAATTGCCGCCCGCGAGACTTTTCTCACAAGTCCTTGTCGCTGCGCCAGAAGAACTGATTGCCTTGAAAGTGATCGCTTATCACCAGCGACGCGGTCAGCCAAAATCTGGAACAGACTGGCGTGACCTTGCAATGCTGTTGCTTGCATTCCCCGAAATGAAACGCGAAGATGGACAGGTCATTGAAAGATTGAAAGCAGAAAAGGCGGGGGAGGATGTGATCAATCTATGGCGCGATCTGATTAAACAAGAGATACAATCCGTGGACGATGACGATGAGTTTTGATCAATTCAAAACTCATCGTTAACTTTTACTGTCAACCCGTAATTATCACACGGGGTATTCGACAACGCAGGATTGGTCGTTGAAGTAGATGGCGACATTTATGACTTGCAGAAAGAGGAAGATGAGAGGCGGGAGAAGGTGCTGACTGAGATGGGGCTGAGGGTAGTCCGCTTTGGGAATGATGAGGTGGTGAAGAGTCTGTCCGCGGTGGTGGGGAAGATCAAACTGTCCATTGAAAATCAATAATCCAACCCTTGTCAAATATCTCAATTTGAGATATAAGATAATCCATGCACATCATCACCCGCAGAACGCTCATCCAGTTCTGGGAGAAACACCCCGACAGCCGAATGGCGTTACAACGTTGGTTCAAGATTGTGCAGAAGACTGAATTCAATAACTTTGCCGAGTTGAGACAGGTCTTTCCGTCTGCCGACAAACTCGACCATTGGGTCATTTTCAATATCGGCGGAAACAAATACGGGTTGATCACGTCCATTCATTTCAATCGAGGCAAAGTGTACATCCGTCATGTTCTCACTCATGCAGAATATGACCGAGGAGATTGGAAAAATGACTCTCGTAACTAAAGAACTCGAAACTCATTGGGCAACTATTGCACCTTTGCTGTCCATTCGCAACGAACGCGAATATAACGCGGCGGTCAAGCGGCTCAATGAATTGTTGGATGAAATCGGGGATAACGAGAAACATCCGCTGTATGGCTTGCTGGATACGCTTGGAACTCTTATTCACATCTATGAAGAAGAGCATTATCCGATTCCCGATGTTACAGGAGCAGAAGCGTTGCGCTTTCTTATGGATGAGCATGGTCTGACTCAATCTGATTTTCCAGAAGTGGGATCCCAAGGCGTAGTCTCTGAAATCTTGAATGGCAAGCGTGAACTGAATGTTCGACAGGTTCGATTCCTTGCAGAGAAGTTCAAGGTTTCAAGTGCAGTGTTTCTTTAAAGCGATAGGCACAGTCCGTGTTGGAGTTGAGCATTGTCAGATTCGGGAATGATAATGTGATGATGACGCGGAGCGGTCCGCGGTGGTGGGGAAGAATCAGAAGCTATATTTCTGCTAAGTAAAAATAATATCGTTCTCTATGGCGACTTGCTCAATATTTTCAGCAATTTATGATTCGCAAAAAGATGATGCTTTCCAAATTTAGTATCTTTCAAAATCCCCATTTCTGCCAATTGGGTCAAGTGTCTGCTGGTTGTCGTGTAGTGCATGCTTAGCTCGGCGGCAAGTTTTGTCGGCGTGATGATGGGGTAGGTAAACAGGGCTTCAACCAGGTCACTGCTGTATATCTTTTTGTTCTTCGTTCGTATTTGCTCCTTGATTTGCTCGAAGAGAACCGTTATCTTTTTCAAGTCGTCATGAGTTTCTATGGCTTTTGTGTAAAAACCTTGGAGCATGTACTCAATAAAGCCGTGCCAGTTTTGATCTTTTGTCACTGCAAGAAGATGATGGTAGTAATCTGAACGGCGCTGGTTGATATATCCGCTGATATACAGAACAGGGAATTGAAGCAAGTTGTGCTGAATGAGTTGAAGAATCATCAGGATACGACCCGTCCTGCCGTTTCCGTCACGGAAAGGATGAATGGCTTCAAATTGGTAATGACAGACAATGACTCGAATCAACGGGTCAAGCGATTCATCTAAAGCGTTGGCGTAATATTCCCAATTGCCAATCAAGCTGGGAATGTCGCTGGCAATTGGCGGAGTATATAAACTTTCACGACTTGAAAGGTTGGCAATCTGATTTTGTTCACGACGATATTGACCGTTTCCATCAGGGATCAAACGCTTTTGGATCCCCGTAATGAGTCGTGAAGATAGCGCATATTTTTCCGCGTTTTCAAAACCCCAGTTCATGGCTTCGCGGTAACGAAGAACTTCCTTATCAGGTTGGCGTTGTTCCGATTCTGGAAACAATTGCCATTGAAGCACGTCTGCCAGCGTGGTGTTGATATTTTCGATATTGGAACTGGCAACCGATTCGCGAATGATGGCAGGCGACATGAGCAAAAGGGGATTCGGAATTTGTCCGCACGCGCCTTTTAATTCCGCCAGTTCTACGCGGGTTTTGATTAGCAGGTCGCCAAAATCAGTATTAGCAATCGCGGTTTGAGGCGGGAGTGGGGCGAGTCTGTGGGGATATGTTGGATCGAATGACATATTGAAGTCAATATATCAGTTTTTAGGCGTTTTTGCAATATATTTCTTGTGTCGAACCCAAACGGCGCGGGCTCTTCGTCTCCGCTCAGAGCGCCCTTCGACTGCGCGGCTGGTTTCGAAACGGGCAGAAGTGCAATTGGGAGGTGTGACCTTTCCCTCACCCGCTTCGTTTGCGTAGCACTCAGCGCGGCGCGTTCTTGACTGGAAGTTGGTCGCTGTTTCGAGGGGCGGATGCTTGGCTGTCAGCCCGCACAGCGATATCCTGACGGGTACACGTGAATCACCCGTACTATTTTACGAAGTCCGCTCGAAGCGGGTTGGGATAAACACACAGTGGGGAAAATGTGAGAAAAGTAAGACAAGTGTATATTGACTTACTTTTCCATCCGCAGTAGAATCGCTTTGTAAGTTCTGAAAGGAGAGCAGGTAATGGAGACTGTGGCCACTTCAAAGGGACAGGTTGTCATCCCGTCCAAGATTCGCAAGCAATTGGGAATCAAAGATGGAACCTATCTTCAAATTGACGTGAATGCTGTGACCAGGCAGATCATCCTCACTCCCGTCACCCGTGAATATGTCCGCTCTTTGCGCGGAAAGTACAAGGGCAAGGGATTGATGAAGGCGTTAATGGCGGAAAAGAAACGCGAAAGGGAGTTGTGATATGGCAAAGAAGGCAAAAGCGTATGTGCTGGATACCTGGGCGGTGATTGCCTATCTTGAAGACGAGCCATCGGGAGAACAAGTGGAGGATTTGATTGCCACCGCGCATGAAGAGCAAATTCCGATTTATATGAATGTGGTCAATGTAGGCGAAGTTTGGTACACGCTGGCGCGGGAAATTTCGGGAGAGGAAGCGGATGCCGGTGTGAAATCCCTGCGAGATTTACGGATTCAATTTGCGGATGCGGATTGGGAAATAACACAGGAGGCGGCGCGCTTCAAGTCGCAACACAAAATGTCTTACGCGGATGCTTTTGCCGCGGCACAGGCAAAAACCATGAAAGCAGACTTGGTCACTGGCGATAAGGAATTCAAGTCGCTGGATGGCGAAATTAAGATCTCGTGGATGTAACAATTTTGAGAGATGTTGTGTTTGGCTGTCAGCCCGCACGGGGATACCCTAACGGGCACACGTAAATCACCCGTGCTATTTTTACGAAGTCCGCTTGAAGCGGACTATAACGGTTGAGTTGAAACCAGAAAATCGGTTCTAGAATTAGGGTAAAATACCTCTATGACAGTCAGGTATGTGGATTTATTCGCAGGATGTGGTGGAATCAGCCTTGGTCTGCATAAAGCGGGACTACAAGGTTTATTTGCTGTCGAGAAAAACCCCGATGCTTTTTCAACCCTGAAATACAATCTTATTGATACTCACAAACATTTCAAGTGGGCTCCTTGGCTTCCAGTAAAAAATTGGAATATTGATACCCTTCTGAAAAATAAAGAAAGTGAATTGAAATCCTTGCAAGGCACCGTTGACCTTGTTGTAGGTGGACCGCCATGCCAGGGGTTTTCGCTTGTTGGCGAGCGTCGCGCTACTGACAAACGCAACAGGTTGATCCATTCATATTTAAAGTTTGTTGAACTTGTTAAACCCCGTGTCATAATGTTTGAAAATGTTTATGGCTTTACTGTAAAGTTTTCAAATGCAAAAAGGAATGGCAAGCGTGCTTATTCCGAGATTGTAATTAGCAAATTAAACGAATTAGGCTATACAGATGCTAGGGGTGAAATTATTGATATGTCTGAGTTTGGCGTTCCGCAACGCAGGAAACGCTTTATTGTGATTGCAACTCGCGAGGGATTGGCAGACAAGATTTTTCAAAACCTGTTTGACGGGCGAAAAAAGTTTTTGGAATCCAGAAACCTTCCCAAGAAGGCTACAACTTATCATGCCTTATCTGATTTGGAGAGTAAGCATGGTATGGATGTTTGTCCCGACACAAATGGTTTTATGTCGGGAATTTCATCAAAAGCTAGAACCAACCTGCAAAAATATCTTCGCATTTCTGGTCAGGATACTTATATGCCAGATAGTCATCGATTCGTAAACCATACCGAAGAGACTGAAAAAATTTTCACTTACTTACTTGAAGAAGCCCCACGCAACAAGCGAATTATGGGTGAGGCAAGGACAGAATACGGTATTAAGAAGCGCAACGTTACTGTGCTTGATCGTAAAAAGCCCTCACTAACTCTCACTACTATCCCTGATGATTTTATTCATTACTCTGAGCCAAGAGTAATGACAGTCCGTGAGTGTGCCAGGCTTCAAACTTTTCCCGACTGGTTTGAATTTAAAGGTCCATACACAACTGGCGGACCAAGAAGGGTAAAGCAAACCCCGCGTTATACTCAGGTTGGAAATGCTGTGCCGCCGTTGTTCGCCGAACAAGTTGGGTTGGCAATAAAGCACGCTCTTAGAAAAGAATAAGATTACATCATGAAACAAACTCTTTATTTCAAAACTAACGTTTTGATCAAGAATTTGGTTGGAAAAGATCTAATTAATGACGATAATATTGCTATCGTTGAATTGGTTAAGAATAGCTATGACGCTGAGTCCAATAGTGTCCTTGTAAAATATACTAATTTCTCCGAAAAAGAAACATCAACGGAAACAAGCCAAATAATTATTGCTGATGAAGGTACAGGGATGGATATGACCGACATCAAAGATAAATGGTTAAACATGGCTTATTCTGAAAAGAAATTATTAGACCAAGAAAACGGGGCTTATTTAGCAGGCAACAAAGGAATTGGTCGTTTTTCGTGTGATAGGCTCGGTAAGCAACTTGACCTTCTTACCAGGAAGAAAGATGGCGCCATCCTTCATTTGCACATCAAGTGGGCTGATTTTGAAATTGAAGGGAATAAAGATTTAACAATTCAGGAAATCCCCATAGATGTTGTTACTATCGATGATGTCAACGCGGCAAAAATTGCAGGGATTAACAAGTTCCCTAAAAGTGGAACAGTTTTGGTCATTTCTAAGCTGAGAAGTAATTGGAATCGAGAGCGCCTTGTCGATACCAAGACTTCACTTGAAAAGTTTTTGAATCCTAACCAATTATTTCTTAGGAATCGTTTCAAGATAACCCTTTCTGTCCCAGGCTTGGAAAAGGGCGACAAAGGAAAAAGCTACCCCGAAAGAATTAATTCTGAAATACGAAACCAGATTTTTAATAAGCTGAAATTCAATTCAACTTATATCGAAGCAAATGTTTCAGATGACAATAAGACAGTTAGATTTGTCCTTTTCCATGAGGGAGAAAGAGTCTTTGAGCTTGTTGAAAAAAATATTGCTTATCCCCTCTTGGCTGGATCTCATGCTGTAATTTACTATCTAAACCCATATAAAAAAGCATATTTCAAGAGACAGACAGGTGTGCGGCTGGTAGATTTTGGGTCGATATTTCTATTTGTTAATGGTTTTCGAATAGCTCCTTATGGCGATAGAGGAAACGATTGGTTAGGTCTGGATAACCGAAAATCCCAAGGTAGGGCAAGGCACTTAGGAAATCGTGAAATTGTAGGAAGAATAGAGGTAATTGGTAGCGAGGATAAATTTAAGCCTATTTCAAGTCGTGAAGGTTTAAAGAAAACAGATGCGGTTGTGCAACTCCAAGAAAAATTTGCCGTTGACGTTATCAGAAAGCTTGAAAAATTTGTTGTTGACGGGCTTGATTGGGATAGTGTGCCGATCAATTTGCGCCAAGACCTAAGTGGCAATGAAGGTCTTGATTGGAAAGATACCGTCGAACAATATTCTGAGTCTTGGGAACGGAAGAAACAGAGAATCGCATTGTCGATAATGACTCTTATTGGTTCATCGCCAGAGAGAATAGTCAAATTTTGGTTTAATCCTTCCCTGTTAGAAGGAGTGTATGAGAGTCGACAAGATGAAGTAAAAAGCTTATTGGCAGATATTGAAGGTTTCGAGGCTGACAAAATTGATTCAAGTTTAATTAAGAGTCTGTCCAAGCTCAGGAAACTAATTGATGAAAAAGAAGAGGAAATAAAGTCTGCTAAGACTACTGCGGCGGATTTGCGTGTTGCGGTAGCTGAAAAAGAAGAGAAAATAAGCAAGCTTGAAGGTGAAAAAGAAACTTATCGGGCTCAAACGCTGTTTTTGCAGCAAGTTACATCACTTGATGTAAAACAATTACTTTCCTTTCATCATCAAATTATTTTAGACTCTAATCTTACTGACGGACACTTGGCTAAAGCGATGAAAGCGATACAAGGTGTGCCAAATACTGAGAGTATTTTGGGATATTTGGAAAAGGCAACAATGGCTAACAGGCGAATAGCAGTTGTTGCCCAATTTGCGACAAAAGCAAATTTCCGCTCTGGAACCAAGAAGGAATTTACTGATATTCCAATCTTTTTTCAACAATACTTGCTTACTGTCGCCAAAGATTTTGTTGCCGCAGATTTAAATTTGCATATAGACAACTCTGTTAAAGAGTCGTTCGAAATAAAAGCTAGTCGCATAGAACTTTCTATATTAATTGATAACATTGTAAGTAATGCAAACAAAGCGGAAGCACGTAGTTTGACAGTAAAGATTTCGAAACTTTCGACTAATACCATCAGGTTGTCATTTATTGATGATGGGAAAGGTTTGTCCAAAGATATTCCGAGTGTCGAGTCAATGTTTGAAATGGGAATTACTACAACACATGGTGGCTCAGGGTTTGGGCTTTACCATGCCAAAAATATTGTAGAAGGCATGGGTGGTAAAATTTCAGCTATTCCAATGAAGCCTAAGGGAATGGAAATTAGAATCGAGGTAACAAAATGAGGCTTAGCTATTCTATACTTTGGTTTGATGATACAGAAGAGTTCTTCGATATTTTAGATATAGATGGGTTAAAGTCAGAGATTTCATCTTGGGGTTTTCAACCTGAAATCAAGCTTGTTAAAACGCCTAAAGAGTTCTGGAGCTACAAGCCTTTCGAGAAAATTGATTTAATTGTTATCGACCGTAATTTGGAAGAATATGGCGAGGGACAAAATTTTATTGCTGATTTGAGAGATCATTCAATCTACACAGAAGTTATTTTTTACACTGCTGGTAATGCAAGTGATTTGTGGGATGCTATAAGGGAAAAACAGCTGGAGGGGGTTTTTGTTTCTAACCGAAGTGTAATTTTGTCGAAAGTGTATAAAGTAGGACGTCAAGCAATTCGAAAAGTTTTAGATTTAGAGAATATGCGGGGAATCGTAATGGCAGAATTGGGAGAATTAGATCATTTATTAGATGATATTCTAAGGGCAGGAATACCTAATTTGCCTGCTGAAAAACAAAGTTCAATTTATAAAAAATTCCAAAAGCAGATAGCCGATCAAAACAAAAAGGCAGAGACGCGCCTTGCAAATTTTATTGAAAATCCACACGTTGATGAAATGATCAATTTAAGCGACAGTTATAAACGTTGGATAAATTTTCAGCGTTTGTCTGATAGTCATGAAAAATTAAAAGCCCTAAATACAGTTGGGGATTTTATAGTTGAAATATTGAAGCCACGCAACTTTCTAGCACATGGAAAGCCTGAAATTAATAATGATGGAGCTTATGTGTTTCGCCATCAGGGCGAAGAATATGTTTTCGATGACAATGTTAGTTCTGAGCTAAGGAAAACAATCCTTAGATACAAGCAAACTTTCTCAGACATTGTTAGTTTATTAAGCTGATGTATATAGGCGTTTATGTAAGGTATGACAGATTTCATTTCTAAAGAGAAACGTTCAAAAGTAATGAGTGCAATTCGGTCAAAGGGAAACGAAACCACCGAGCTTGCGACAATAAGGCTTTTCAGGAAACATAAAATTGTTGGTTGGAGAAGAAATCAGGCTTTGGTGGGTAAGCCTGATTTTGTTTTTCCTAAGAGTCGTCTGGTTGTTTTCGTAGATGGTTGTTTTTGGCATGGGCATACTTGCTTGAAGCCGAGAGACAGCCTGAAAAAAGGATTTTGGAAAGAAAAGATTGAACGTAATATAAAACGAGGTAAGATGGTAAATAAGGCATTGAGGAAAGATGGGTGGAAAGTTATCAGAATTTGGGAATGTGAAATAGAGAAAAAGAAATACAGTAGAAAACTTAGACTCATAAAAGATTACTTGGAAAATTTAAAGTAACTGGTGAGAAGGTCAAAACCAAACATGGGAGGGGAGGGACCTTTCCCCGATTGTGGTGATTGATCGGCGTGTTGAGTTGCCCCTTTCCTGATCCCCTATGTCACCTGCACTGTGCTACGCGCAGCGCGGCGCAAGTGTCACTTCGGGGACGCTTCGCGAGGAAAGGGCATGGTGTTGAATCCTATCCTTGCGAAGAAATTCAAGGTTTCAAGTTAAGCGTTCCGCAAGAACAAGCCGTTCTCTGTTCAACGATTCTACGGATTTACTTCCCGGATAATTTTGGCTTCAACTCATTCGGGTCGAGATACATTTCCACAAATCCGCAGTTCGGGCAGGCTCGCGCCTGCGATATTTTCGTCACGACCCTGAGCATCCCTGTTTGTTTTTTGGACACGTATCCCGATGAGCTGTTCCCCGGCCAACTCATATAACCTTCGTCCATGGATGTTTTGCATTTTGGGCAGGATGTTGTTTCCATAATGGATTTTCCTTTGGTTTTAGCTAAGAGTATTCACGGCTTTTACACAGCCGATTATATTTGAAAACCTCCGCAAAATATTGATTTAAACGGAAAGAGCCGGGCCTCCAAACCGGCTCTTTCCGTTTTGCTCAGGAGGAGAAGAGAACGCAACTGTATCATCGATCTGCCAGCCATACTGGACGGCTTCCCTGCGTCATTCAAACGATTCCACGACGATTTGAATGAGTCTTTTCTAATCGGAACCGCGCCTCGGCTTTATGCTTATTCCATGCGCCGTTTGCTATTATCCAAGGAAGACGCGGAACTTAATTTCAGGTAAGATTAATCCTAAACCGCATTTCACTCTTTGGAGTCTTCCCATGAAAACAAAAGAAGAGATCGTACGCAACTGGCTTCCGCGCTATACCGATACGGCTCTCAAGGATTTCGGCCAGTATATTTTGCTCGTCAACTTCGAAGCGTATTTGCATACATTCTCGGAATGGTTCAACGTTCCCATCCGCGGCGAGGGGAAACCCATGCCCAACGTCACAGCGGAAGGCATTACGCTGATCAACTTTGGGATGGGAAGCGCCAACGCCGCCACCATCATGGACCTGTTGAGCGCCATCAGGCCTCAGGCTTGTCTCTTCCTCGGCAAGTGCGGCGGACTCAAGAAAAAGAGCAAGGTCGGGGATCTGATCCTGCCCATTGCGGCGATTCGCGGAGAGGGCGCCTCGAACGATTATTTCCCGCCCGAGGTCCCGGCCCTGCCGGCCTTTAATCTTCAAAAAGCCGTTTCCGCGACGATCCGCAACTATGCGCGCGATTATTGGACCGGCACCGTATTCACAACCAACCGGCGCGTCTGGGAGCATGATGAGGAATTCAAAAAATATCTGCGCCGCATTCGCGTGATGGCGATTGATATGGAGACCGCCACGCTTTTTGTCGCCGGCTTTTACAACAGGATCCCATCGGGAGCCTTACTGCTGGTCTCCGACCAACCCATGATCTCCAGCGGCGTGAAGACTGCCAAAAGCGATAAAAAAGTGACGCAGAAATATATGGATGTGCATCTGCGTATCGGCATTGATTCGCTCAGGGAACTGATCAATAACGGGGAAGAAGTCAAACACTTGCGGTTTTAGATTTGTTCGCGCTGGGTCAATGCTTCGATGACGAGCAGGCCCAGCGCATCATAGACGGGCGCTCGGCTCCATTTTGCTTACTGCGGTCCTGGCTGTGCCAGCAGGCCGGCAATGCCTTTCAGCTCCAGCCACCATTGTTCTTTGGGGCGCTGATATTCGGAGTCGATCATGCGGTCGAAATCGCGCATATCGTGAAATTGGATTTTGCCGTTTTGCATGCCGATGAACGAGCTTTCGTGCCCGCCCTGCCTGCATTGTTCGGTTAAATATTCCAGGCACATGCCTGCCAGCCGCGTGGCTTGAATACGGTCGAACGGGGACGGATCGCCGCCTTGTTGAAGATGGCCCAGGATGGCGGGACGCGCGTCGAACATGTCGCGGCCTTCCTCCTCGAACAACGAACAGATGAACTCCGTGGTGTAGACCGGGTTGGCTCTCTCGTTGCGGATCATCAAGCCCAGCCGTTTCCCGCTCTGAAAGCCGTTCAGAAGATCCTCCACGTCCATTTGCAGATCGCGTAGTTTGATACCCTCTTCATGCAGATAAACACGTTCCGCGCCGGTGGCCATGCCGCCCATCAAAGCCAGGTAGCCGCAATAATGTCCCATTACTTCCACCACGAAACAGCGCCGCGTGGCCACAGCCGATTGTTTGATCTTGTCCACAGCATCCACAATGCTGTTCAAGGCCGTATCCGCACCGATGCTGAATTCGGAGCCCGGCAGGTTATTGTTGATGGAAGCCGGCAAACAGATCATCGGAATATTGAAAGATGGAAAGTTCGATCGGCTGGTCAGGAAACCGTGAGCCGACTCGTATGCGCTCCAGCCGCCGATCATCAACAGGGCGTTAATGTGTTGATCTTCGATGACGCGTGCGATGGCGTGCAAGTCGCGTCCTTTCGGGACCCGGCGCGTGGTTCCCAGCATCGATCCGCCGCGCGAAGCCCAGCCGCTCACGTTCATCCAGTTCATTTCCTCCACTTGGCCTTCGATCAACCCCTCGAACCCGTTGCGGACTCCCAGCATCACGTGTCCCGCGTCCAACCCGAGGCGAATGGCGGCGCGCGAGGCGGTGTTCATGCCCGGCGACGGCGCGCCCGCGTTCAGCACTGCAATGCGGAAGTGTTCCTTTGCCGGGTCCAGAGGGTGAGGCAGGGCGCGCACCATGGTCTTGAACGTGCTGAATGCGTCTTTGAACGAGGTACTGCGCAGGGACATGGCGCGTTCGTAGTCTCCCGCGTTGATCGCCTCGGCCACAGCCCGCGTTCTATGCACGCTTTCCATCAACGGCAGGTGAGTCATGCGGTTATTGCGAATGCCGATCACCACCGGTTCATCTTCAGGTTTGGCGTCGAGGATCGTATGGACGGCCTCGTGTCCCATCAGGGTGCTGAGCGTGCGGTCGAACGCGCTGGGCCGCCCGCCGCGCTGAACGTGTCCCAGCACAGTCACGCGTACTTCCTCGTGCAGTTCTGCCTCCAGCACGCGTTGTACGTCGCTACTGCCGATGTAATTTCCGTGGTGATCACGCGCGCCCTCAGCCAGGATCACGATACTGTCGCGGCGGCCAGCTTTGCGTCCGGCTTTGAGGCGTTCGGCCATCACTGTTCCCCAGTTCTCCACATCCGGCGGCGCTTCGGGAATCAACACCCAATCTGCGCCGCAAGCCAGCGCGCCCATCAACGCGAGATAACCGCAATTGCGTCCCATCACTTTGACGACGAATGTGCGCTGGTGACTTGCCGCGGTGCTGGTGATGGCATCCACCGCTTCGGTAATGCGATGCAGGGCGGTATCGGTTCCGATGGTCATATCTGTGCCGGAGAAATCGTTATCAATCGAACCGACCAACCCGACGATGGAAAGATTCGGGCAGGCCGCGGCCTGTCCGGTATCGATCTCGCCGAGTTCCACGAGTTCGGAGACGAGCGCAGGCCATTCCTGATGAAACACATGAGCCCCGGTCAGCGAGCCATCGCCTCCGACGACGATCAGCTTGTCGATTCCCGCGCGGATCAAATTACGCGCCGCCTGTCTGCGGCCCTCGTGCGTGAGAAACGCTTCACAGCGCGCCGACCCGATCACGGTTCCGCCCAATTGAATAATGCCGCCCACCGAATTCCAATTCATCTTTTTGATGTATTCGCCGTTATCCACCAGGCCCTGATAGCCCTCGTAGATGGCATATACTTCCGCGCCTTTATTTAGCGCCGTGCGGACGACCGCCCGCACCGCCGCGTTCATGCCTTGCGCGTCGCCGCCGCTGGTAAGGATTCCGATTCGTTGGTTCATGATTTGCCTGCCGTTAAGACCCTTATAAATAAATTATTCTACTGTACTTCGCCGAAATATTGGTTGCGGGAGTAACTGCCAAATGTCACTTTTTTGAAGGCCAAAATGCCGAATATCGCAGGGTTTTCTGAAATTATAAAATTGCTCATTGATTTTTCCAACTCCACCTCGTATACTCCGTGCATCTTTATTCCTTTAATGTTTATGGATACTCGATGAATCATTCCACCCTTGATCAAGATGCGGCCTCTCAGGGCCGCCGTCTGCCGCCAGTTGTCAGCGGGCACAGCATCCGCGAAATGGCGCGCAGTCCGCTCCAATTCTTCCAAAGCATCGCGTCCCAGTACGGCGATATTGTCTGTTATCGCCCCGCGCCCGAGCCGGCTTTTCTCATCAATCATCCGGATCATATCCGCCATGTGCTGGTGGATAACAACCGCAACTACACCAAGGACACGTATTCCAACCGGCTGTTTACCAAAGTGGTGGGCGAAGGCTTGCTGACCTCCGAAGGCGAGCGCTGGCGCAAACAACGGCGCATGATGCAACCTGCTTTTCATCACACGCGCATCGAACAACTGGACGGCATGATCGTGCAAGCCACACAGGACATGCTCGAGCAGTGGCAGAAGGCTTACGAAGCCGACCGTCCGATTGATATTGCCCGTGAAATGGCGGCGCTCACGCTCACGATTACCACGCGTTCGCTCTTCGGTGTGGACCTGGGCGGCGAAGTCCGCCAGGTGGGCGAGATCATCAACCGGGCCGCGAGCTATCTCGAGAAACCCAGCAATCCGCATTTGATCGAGTCGGCGCGCGACTTCGGCGAAATTGTGGATCGCATCATCCGACAGCGCAAACAAAATTTCCGCGACGGCGGCGATTTATTAAGCTCCATGCTTCAAGTCCGCGATGAAGGCGCGGGCATGGATGACCAGCAATTGCGCAATCAAGTCATGACCCTGATGCTGGCCGGTTATGAAACCACCGCTTCAGCCCTGACGTGGACCTGGCACCTGCTCTCGCAGAATTTATCTGTGCTCGCTCATCTGCGCCGCGACGTGCGCGAGATGTTGAATGGCCGCCTGCCGCGTTATTCCGATTTGGATAACCTGCCGTTGGTGCGCATGACGCTGGATGAAAGCCTGCGTCTCTTTCCGCCCGCCTGGACGTTGGGCCGCCGCGCCGTCAGCGATGATGTGATCGATGGATATTCCGTTCCCGCCGATACTGTGCTCGCCGTTTGTATTTATACGCTTCATCATCATCCCGGTTTTTGGGATCAGCCCGAGGTCTTCGACCCCGAACGGTTCTCGCCGGAACATTCCAAAGGACGCAATAAGTTTTCGTATATCCCGTTCGGCGCGGGACCGCGTCAGTGTATCGGCAATAGCTTTGGCCTGATGGAAGCCGCGCTGGTGATTGCCTGTGTGCTCCAGCGTTTTGAACTGCATTCCGTCCCCGGTGCGGAGGTTCATCCGCAGGCCTTGTTCGTTTTACGCCCCAACCGCGATGTGCTGATGAGCCTGCACGCGTAACCTGTTAGGTCGAGATGAGTTAAAGTTCCTCTTTGAGTAATCCCTTCAGCCCCAGCGCTAAAACGACGATCCAATCCACAGCGATGATTTGCAATGGAATCCAGCCGGCGAGCGTATAACGCCAGCTTGTAAGAGCCATGACGGCGGGAATGAAGATGCGCGTGGCGACGATCAAAACCAAAGCCAGCCAAATCCGTGAAGGGGAACGCAACAGGCTGAAGGTTAGTGCCAGAACGCCGAACCAGGCCCACGCGGGAATCACGGCAGGATAGACCCAATCGATTGCTCGATTGACGAAGCGTTGAATCCGAATTAAGGGCGGCAGGCTGAGAGACTGATCATCGAAGTATTCCTGCTTCATTGCGCTGATCGAGATCGGCTCGCCGGGAAGCGGATAGGTCTCGTTCAGCGCGAGTTCAGGCTCGAACGCGGCTTTTATTTTGATGAACAGCAATTTAAGAGTCAGGCTGTAATCTTTGCGCATCGAATCCAGCGCGGCCTGTTCCATCAGTTGAAATGCCTCGAGATTCGAATAACCGGCTTTCATCAGGCTTGGGTACAGTTCCAGACTCGTCGGTGTGCCGGTTGGGTCGGTGACCGCGGCGGGATATTGCGCTGTTACCGTTTTGATCGTTCGCATGGCGGACGAATTTGAATCGGAGAACGAAAGCTTGCTGGCATCGCCATAATAGACCCAGCCGTCGTATAACACCACGCCCGCATGATTGCCCAAACTGACGAAACCATAAAGCTGATTGAAGTACGCGGCCCACGCGATCAACGGAATACAGGCCAGCCCCAATGCCAAGGCGAGCCGGCCCAATAGCTTGAGCGGAACTTCACGCCGCGGAGGATTCTGTGGGACGGCTAGAAACAGTAACGCCAATAATAACAGCAGGATATTTTCCGACCGCAACAGCGCGGCAAACGAAGCTGTGAGCATGACTGCCAATATTGTGCGAAAGCGCGGGCCTCGCATGGCCGAGATCAATAAGGTGCAATACAGCAAAATAAAAAATAGATTTGGCAAATCGGACATGATCACGTTCGAATACCAGAACAGATCGGGCGTGAGCGCCGCGAGCGACCCGGCGGCGAAGGCCAGCCATCGTCGCGCGCTAATCTGCCATCCCAGCCAATAACCGAGTGGGATACAAGCCAGCGCGATGAAGTGCAGAAAAATCTGCATGCCCCACGGGTCGCGCCCGAAAGCCCATAGAATCGGAGCGAATAAAAAGGTAGTGCCCGGTCCGCGAAACACAGGCACGCCGGCTAGGTCGCCAAACTGCAGCCAATGCAGTGCGCCCGCCAAATATGCCGGGCTGTCGGCCACCAACCCCAAAGGCGTTGTGAGGATGTTGATCGAGTGCAGGAGGAGGCCCGCGCCGAGCAGGATGATCAGGTTGAGGCGATGGGACGCGAATCGTTCACCCGCTTCTTTTCGAACCGAAACCTGTTTCTGTCCGAGTTCCTGTAACAACAGGATGACGAAGGCCAGCGAACTGAAGGTTATGAGATCGATCAAAATCAGCGCGGGGATGAACAACCAGTTCGGCAGGCCGCGATATCTGGTGGTAAATTCAAGAGCCGCTTCTTCGTTTTCCGCGCCTTGTAAATTTATTTGACTGATCTCATGCTCAAAGGCGACTTGTACTCGTCCGCCTTGCGGCTGTCGCTCGAAAAGAATTGAAACTGGCGCGTTCACAGCGCGTCGGAACGATAACGTAATGGGCTTCGAATCTTTCGTTGCGTAATAAGCGCCGCCTTGTTCCTGCCAGTCGCTTAGGCGCGCCGCTTCCTTCAAGCGGACAATCGTCCCATCCGCTTTGAGCTCGACCAATTTTACAGTTTGTTCCCGGGTCAGGTTGGGCGTGATCGTCATGCTTTGGTAATCGTCCGGGACTTGATATACGCGCCACGAAAAAAATCCTCCTGACAGAACCGCAAAGACGACCAGCAATACGAAGCGTTTGGCCGGGATTCGCTCTACGCGAGGCGTCAGCTTTGATAAGACTCTGGACAGGAGCCAGGTCAGCGAGGACGCACCCAGGATGAAAACAGCCGTCATGATCCATGCCGGAAACTCCCAAAAGCGAATTGCATGATGGGCGAAACTTAGAAAAACCGCACTGCCCAAAGCAAAAATGGGAATGCGGCGGAAGTATCGCTTGAGAAAACCTTGCAAGATCATCTTCGGCATTTTCAGAAATGAGCGCTGTGATTGTATCAGAGAGTCAATTTCCCCAAACCTGGCCGCCTGAGAGCAAAACGAAATCCGCTTCTTTTTCTATCGGTTTGCGTGCTCACGAATCCGGGCGGATGACCTCGATCTCGTCCGAATTGAGCGACACCTGTAAAGCGTCGCCATATTTTATGCCGAGGATGGGTTTCGCGATGACTTCCACCAGCGATGGGTTTTGAAAGTGACGGAGTTTTGTTTCGGGATGCGGATAATACACCCAGCCGTCGTATTCCGCTTCTTTGAAAACGACCTTGCAACGCGAAAAGGAAAAATCCTCCGGCGGGTGCAAGTCCGTCCATTCCACGCCACGAAATGTGAATTCAGGTTTCAACATCCTGAATTGAAATGGGCGGATGTCAATGTTGAGCGTGCCGTTGAAGTAACTGCTGAGGTCGAGTCCGCGGGCGGCGAACAAAGGTCGCTGGCGGCTCAAGGCTCCATAGGGGTAATCAGCCGAAGGTCCCGAAGCGACGCGGTAGCCTTCCCGAATCTGCCCGTGAACGCGAGTCCATTGCATGAGAAGATTCTACTGCGTATCATGTTATTTGGCTGAAAATAAAAATCGGGATGTGTTCAACATCCCGATTTTTTCACGCACTGCTTCGATGACTCACTTTGTCATCGGGTATGGCGGTTTTGCTCGATCTTGAAACAACTGCAACGCGCTTTTGACAACCTTGATCGCTGTAACGATGACCACAATGGCAAGAATGATCATTGGGATGGAGTTGGCCAGCCGCGAGAGCACTTCCGCCGATTCTTGCACGCCAGCCGCGCGCAGCGCCTCAGGTGTGACGCCGAAGATCGCGGGCGTTGTCAAAATCACCACAGCCAGGACTGCCTGAGCGATATCCATCACGATGGATGAAACCCGAGTGGATGCCTGCCATTCTTTTTGACTCAGCATGAAACTGTTGAAAACGATCTGTAACACGCCCAGGATGTTGATCCACGGCAGGAAGCGAAAGAACGCTTCTGTGAGAACTGACACTGTGGTCATGTCGCCGTTATTACTGATGCGAATGGCAAGCAGATTCGGATAGAAGTTCAAGATGGCCAGCCCGAGAACTGTGAAAATGATCGTGGCGATATGATCGGGCAGGTCAACACGATCGGGATCGTGCGCCTCTTTTAATTCTTTCGGATCCCATTCCTGCGCATCCTCTTCAAATTCCTTTGCGACGGGTGTGCGTTCGATGATCGCAAACACCAACGCGATATTTCCGAAAGCCGCTACAAGCCCGCCGACCAGATTCAAAAACCAATCTTTGAGCGCGGGCAGGAACGCGGCATCTGCAAAACCTGTTTTCGCCGCGCTCACTGCCAATCCGAAGAGCGATGCGGCCGTAACCACGATCAACACGATCCGCAGGATCATTTCAAAGAGCGGGAACAAGCGCGGCCCGATCAGATATGGATGCGATTTATATTTTGCGGCGACCTCGCGCGGCGCCCCGTATTCTTTGAGCAATTGGATGACTTCCGCTTCGCTCGCCGTTTCAGCCTGTTTCCGTTCCTCGAGCATATCCTCCAGCGTCGAGCGGATCTCGGCTTCGATGTCGGCGCGTCCTTTTCGAGGCAGATATTTGCCGACTTCAACAACATATTTGTCAATCAGATTCATTCTTACTCCTTACTTCATGATACATTTTTTGCAGGGACGATCATGCCTGCTGGTTCGTTGAGACGTTTTGCCAATCGAATGGAATTGACCATATCCCAGATGATGATGCCGATGAAGATGGCGGCTGTGATGCCGACCGTCCAGGTAGACCAGGTTGTGATGCTCTGCAATTCGGAAGCCTGCGCGCTATCGAGGCTCGCGACAAACGCGGGGTTGATCACTTGCTGGGTCGTCACCAGCGCAACGATGTAAATGATCGAAGCCGTACCCAGGATCACGTTCGTTACAGTCAATGCGGGCGTCCAGTTGCCGATTTTCAGTTTGAACACCTCATGGATCAAGGTCAGAACAAACAATACAAAGAAGATCGGCATCCAGAAATTCCATAAGTTGGGATGCAGGAACGGCACAAAATCAGTCTCACCTCGAAGCCACGCTTGCATGGGAGGTAGGACGATCCATATCAGCAGGAAGAGTTCCATTACGATGTTCGTCAGCGTCTCGCCAATGCTGATCTGGCGTTTCAGCGGTGTCTTCGGCAGTTGAGCGACAGTCCATGCTTTGGGTCCTGTGTTCGGCGCTTTATCGGGAACTTCCTCGGAGCGATCCAGAAATATAAAAACAATTGTGATCCAGAAGAAGATCTGCAAGCCTACTTCGAATGCGCCGCCGATGGCTTTACCCACCGCAGGACCGAAATCCAATGGGTTATCTGCCAGCGTGAGGACGATCGTCACTGCGGCGAAGATCGGAAGCACGATGTACAGTACACGCTGGAGAGTTTGAATATAAATTTCATACCAACCGGGTCCGATCAAATACCGTTTTGATGGGGCGTACTTGGCTGCGAGCAGTTTCGGGTCGCCAAGTTCTTCCAGAACACTCGCGATGACCTTTTCATCGGTTGAATTTGCCGATGCCCCGCGCTCCTCAAGCATATCTTCGATCATCGAGCGGATCTCTGCTTCAATGTCCGCGCGATCTTTTTCCGGCAGGTGTCTGCCGACTTCCGCGATATATCTATTAATCAGATTCATTTCATTCTCCTTCTTCACGACACTGTCCTTTAGGATAGCATTTTCGTCATGGTCGCCGTCATCGCCGACCATTCCTTTTTGAGTTTTGTCAGCGCCGCCTTGCCTTGCGCGCTGATCACGTAATAGCGGCGCGGACGCGCTTCGTCCACGATGCGCCAATCGGACTGTAACAGTCCCTGCGACTCGAGCCTGCGGAGCAGGGGGTAGAGCGTGCTTTGGTCGATCTCCATGCCCTGATCGGAGAGCGCCTTGAGCAGGGAATAGCCGTACTGCTCCTTGCTCAACTGGCTCATTACCGCAAGTGACAGGATGCCGCGCCGCAGTTCCAACAACATGTTTTGTACGAGTTCGTCATTGTCCATGTATCACCTATATATCGTACTATACTGTATAATATACAGTATGTCAAGGGTGAAAGTATAATGTGACTCGAACTAAAATGCCTGGGATACCCCCGGGAGCGTCTGCCCGGCGTCTTTCAGGCGGGTCGAATTCGGGAATTATGTGCCGTCCAGCCGCATATGAACAATCCTCACGCGGCACGTTGTGAACCGTTGACGATTTGGGGGTTGCATGATATTATGCCGTTGAAGGATACCAGTTAGTTCGCGTTGAAAAGAAACGATGTCGGCTCACGGTGGGGGTCCGCGAGCCGTTTTGTTTGACTGTCCGTGGAACAGACCGGGTGTCTTACTAACCCTTTTTTGCCATAAGGAGGCAAATACAATGTCTGAACGTATCATCGGCACAGTCAAATGGTTCAACGGGAGCAAAGGCTACGGCTTTATTGCCCGCGATGGCGGCGACGACGTGTTCGTCCACTTCACCGCGATCCAGGGCGATGGCTTCCGCAACCTGAACGAAGGCCAGAAGGTCGAGTTCTCGGTCGAGCAGGGCCCGAAAGGCCTGCAGGCCAGCAACGTCGTACCGCTCGCCTAAACTTGAATGCGCCAAAATCCCCGAAGTTTTCACTTCGGGGATTTTTTATTTTCGGTCAAAAGACAAATTGATGTGGATTGGGAATCGAATTTACGGCCCCACCTTGAAATTCTTCTTGGCCGATTTCTCGTTCGGATCGGTAACATGCAGTGTAATGGCATAGTTGCCGCAATCGGCAGAATACGCGCCCGGGTCTGGAACGCTTTTTGTATCGGCGGTATCGAATTTGAGCGTTTCTGGCGAAGTGGTGTTTTGCTTATCGCCGGTGATCTCCCATTGATAGGTTATCGTAGTCGGACCGTTGGTGGTGACCTTTCCGCTGAATTGAATCGGATTCGGCCCGCCGCACGCGGAATAAGTAACGTCGGCATCCACGGATACGCCGGTCACCAGCGCTTCGGGTGCGGCAACGATCGGGATCGGCGCTAAATTTCCCGCCGCGTTCGTCACGCTCATCGCCACCCAGCAGAAGTCGCCGGGGTTGAGCGGATCCTTGATATACCACCAGTCGTTGCCTGCGTTACGTCCCGCGATTTCAGCCTGAACGTTCAACTGTAATGCGCTGACTGCCGCCCAGGCTGTGCCCGGTCCGTAACGGCAATTGACCGCGACGCTCTTTGGCCATGCAATCGGAATGGCCGGAGTTGCAGTAGCAGTGGGCAGGGGAGTGTCAGTGGGGAGCGGCGTATTGGATGGGATCGCGGTCGCGGGAGGTTGAGTCGGCGCGGCAGTGGGAGGTGGTGCGGCAGTCGCCGTGGGCGTCGGTGTCCCTGAAGGCAGGTTGCATGCCAGAATGGACAGGATCAGGATCAGGCTGGCAAGAAGCGGGCGATATCTCATAGGGTCTCCTTTGAATTGAACATCAAGTACAGCCGATGATTTCATCGATCTGCGCGGTCGGCAGATAAAAGACGACGCGATACCAATCGGGCCGCGCGCTCAGTCTTTGCCGGTCGAAACTTTGTTTTTCCTTGCCCACATAAATATAATCGATTTTCGCCTCGCAAAGTTGTGCATGCACGGTCTCCACAGTAAAGTCGGATGTGAAGGGTATGAGTTTAGTAGTTCGCCCGGTGAGCGGCGCGATCCACACGCCCGCGTCGATACCGGTGTACGTTTCCGCGGAACCGCTGAGTTGCACATTCATCTCGGCGGATGCAATGGCGATCCCGGAATTTTCCGGAAGGTTTTTATTCAGCCAATCGAGCGCGGCTATATCATCCTGCCCGACGATCTGACAACAACTCGAAGGATAAAAATCATATTTTTCTCCGGCGTTCACAAGCAGTGCAATTACGAGCAGGACGGCAAATGCAGGCGCGACGATTTTCTGCCACGTTGAAACTTTTTTCAAGAAGTGGAACAAACCGGCGAATCCGACTCCGCCGATCATTGCCAGCGGAACGAAGAGCATCATCTCCACGAAAGGCCGATCCAACAGCGTCAGATCTCCGAAGCCGGGCAGGCCGCGCATCGGCACAAGCAGACTGCCAAGCATCAACGCCGCGGAAAGAAGACCGCAAAATAAAATGCGCGGCGATACTTTCAATGCGAAGAACGCCAGCAGTAAAACAATGAATGTAACTGCACTACCTTTGACGAGATATGGGTCGAACGTCGTTTTCAAACTGGTGGAATTGACCCATGCGGCGAATACGATCAGAACCGCGCTGACAAGTCCTAAAATCGGAAGGCGCAAAACTCGAGGCTGTTTGTCCCATTGAACTGCAATCAGCCAGGAAATAGCGAAGATTCCGATTACGATGACCGAACGCGTATGCGCCAGCAGGGAAGTGAGAACGCTCAGCGCGAGCCAAATCCATGCTGGTCTTGTGCGCGAGGTCTTGTCTGTTGCGAGCCAGTAGGCCAGGCCCAGTGAAAATTGGATCGTCAATAAACTGGTCAGCGCGGGATATTTCCCCCAATTCGCCGCGTGGGCAGGCATGTACCAGCCAAAGCCTGCCAGAATCACCGCGAACAATCCACCGAGGTTCGATTTCGCTTCGCGGTTAACGATGAAGTAGAATGAAATCGGGATGCAGGCCAGGACGAGTTGGCCCAACAAAAGGATCATTGTTTTCGGGTCGACGCGCAGGGCGGAGGCCAGGATGGCGGCCATCACATGAAAGCCGAGATGATAGTACGTTGGAGCGGGCCAGGTCAAAGTCCGCGCCTGAAACGTTGATTCGAATTCCCCGACCAAAGCTTTAATAATGCGGTAATGTTCGGCTGAGTCAAAATAAAGCGGCAAAGTAGTCCGGGCGAGGAAGGCCAGCCGCAGGAAAATCGAAAGAAACAAAAGCGCGGATAATGCGATGAGAATAGGACTCATGCTTTTGAGTCGTTTTATTCTTTGCCCGATAAAAATCAGCGCAAAGATTCCGACTGCGGCAAAAGCAAGAAGAATCAACCATGCCAGGTGAACGAAGTTGGATAGAAATATCGAGGCGGCTGTGAGGATGAATAAGCCCATCCAGCCCGCCGCGCCGAGAGAAAATAATTCGTCGGCGGAAAATGTGCCGGCGTCAAGGCGCGGCAGGAGCGCCATGACGATGAGCGCGGCCCAACCGAGGATCGAACCTAGTTCGGTGATTGCAGACTGGTTTTGCAGGAAGACGCGCAGGCCGTCGGTAAAAAGACTCATCGAGCTACGCGAGGCTCTAAGGATATGTGGGCGACTCGGTGGCGGTCGGTGAAACAGGGGCGCGCGTTTTCGAGGTGGGGGTTGGGCTTACGCGGGGCGTTGCCGTGCGCGTGCCCCCCGGCCTTTGCGTGGAGCTCGGGAAAACATAAGGCGTTCTGGTGGGTGTTTTTGCGCGAGTGGGGACGGGCGTTTCGATTTGCGTGGCAGTCGAATTTACCAACACGGCTGTAGGCAGGGCCAGTCCATTAATGACGAAGATTCCCTGGGCAAGCAGGGTCGTTCCATTATCAGTATAAATATTGATCTGGAGAGCGCTGCCCAGCGGCACGCGCGGACCGATACAATAAATGCTGTTGGGAAAATCTGTCACTTTCTGGCAGGTATATGTGTTGAATTGATCGCCGGTTCCTGCCTGAAGGCGGATGTCGGGGAAATTTACATCAGGCGACATGAAATTGATCACCATGTTATTTTGATCGTCGCTTCCAAATGAAACTACGCATAACTCCGACGAGTCGTTCATACAATAATTGATTTTTTCGCCCGGCGTCGGCGTGGGCTTCTCCAGCCGCGAGATCAGCCCGCAACTGAGCAGGAAGCATGCGCTCAATAATAAAAAAAGGATATTTCGCTCTCGGGGCGAGGACATCGTGCGCTGTTTATTCATAGTTCATGGATGACAGACTTAATAACGGCATCAGCTTGTTAAGTTAAATGGATTACTTCAACATCGGCATCTTGATGCCGTGGCGTTTCGCTGTCTCAATCGCGATCTCATAGCCCGCGTCGGCGTGTCGGACGACGCCCAAACCTGGATCGGTTGTCAGGACTCGTTCCAGCCTGCGAGCTGCTTCGGGAGTTCCATCCGCGACGACGACCTGCCCCGCGTGTTGCGAGTATCCCATGCCCACGCCGCCGCCGTGATGGAACGAGACCCACGTCGCGCCGCCGACGGCGTTGATGAGCGCGTTGAGAATTGCCCAATCGGAAATCGCGTCTGAACCGTCTTTCATCGATTCTGTCTCACGATTCGGCGAAGCCACTGAACCCGAATCCAAATGGTCGCGTCCGATCACGATCGGCGCTTTGACTTTGCCGCTCGCAACAAGTTCATTGAACTTCAAGCCTGCCTTCACGCGCTCGCCATAACCGAGCCAGCATATCCGCGCGGGCAATCCCTGAAACGGAACTTTTTCACGCGCCATCTTCAGCCAGCGATGTAAGTGTGCGTCTTCGGGGAACAACTCCATGATGGCTTGATCGGTCGCGTAAATATCTTCTTTATCACCAGAAAGAGCCACCCAGCGGAACGGACCTTTGCCTTCACAAAACAGCGGACGAATATACGCGGGAACGAATCCAGGAAATTCGAACGCGTCACTCACGCCGTTGTTGAATGCCTGTTGACGCAAATTATTTCCATAATCGAACACTTCCGCGCCAGCCTTTTGAAAATTCAACATCGCCTGCACATGCTTCGACATCGAATCCATTGCCATCCTTTTATATTTTTCTGGATTCGATTTCCTCAACTCCTCTGCCGCCGATACCGATAACCCAGACGGGACGTAAAACAACGCCTCATGTGCGGACGTTTGGTCTGTCACCACATCGGGGACCACTCCACGCTTCGAGAGTTCGTCGTACACATCCGCCGCGTTGCCGATCAGCCCGATGGACTTCGGGACTTTTTTATCCTTGAACTCCTCCACGAGCGTCATCGCTTCTTCGAGATTGTCCACCACCATATCCACGTAGCCGATGGCGCGACGGCGTTCCGCGCGTTCAGGATCAACCTCAACGATGAGTCCCACGCCTTCGTTCATCGTGATTGACAATGGTTGCGCGCCGCCCATGCCTCCCAAGCCTGCTGTCAACACAAATTTGCCTTTGAGCGAATCCCAGCCTTTGAGTTTTGCCAACGCGCCGAACGTTTCGTATGTGCCTTGCAAGATTCCCTGCGTGCCGATGTAGATCCACGAGCCAGCCGTCATCTGCCCGTACATGATGAGTCCTTTTTTGGCTAACTCATCGAAGTATTCCCACGTCGCCCAATGCGGGACGATGTTCGAGTTGGCGATCAACACTTTCGGTGCGTCTTTGTGACTCTTGAATACCACGACAGGCTTGCCCGATTGCACGAGCAGAGTTTCATCCTCTTCGAGATTCTTCAACGATTCGAGGATCGCGTCGAACGAGTCCCAATCGCGCGCGGCTTTCCCGCGTCCGCCGTAGACGACGAGGTCTTCGGGCTTTTCGGCAACCTCAGGGTCGAGGTTGTTTTGGATCATGCGGTACGCGGCTTCGCTGAGCCAGTTCTTGCAGGTGAGATCAATGCCCCTCGGGGCACGGACAGTTCGAGGTCCGGACATGATGCGTCTCCTTATAAAAAAATTCCTCCCGGCTATTATAGTCGGGAGGAACGAAGAATCTGTGGAGTGTTTCTAATTTTGCGTTACCAGCTGGGCAAAGTTCGTCCCTTTCAGCCGCGTTACCAGCTCGCTCTGTGCATCGCACCATACCGGGCGCAAAGGACAATGTTCGTCGAAAGTGCAGGCGCTTGAATCGCCTACACATTCGTTCAAGCGAATCGGTCCGTCTATGGCTTCGATCACCTCGAGCAGTGTAATGTCTTTCGGCTCGCGGGCGAGAGTCACACCGCCGCGCGCGCCGCGCGAAGTGTGAAGCAGGCCGGCGATGGATAATTGTGAAATGATCTTGGCCAAAAAAGAGGGGGGAATGTGCTGTTCTTCTGCCACCTGGCTTGTCGCGGCCCGCTCTGTCTGTCCCCGCCGGGCTAGGTATAACATGGCACGTACAGCGTAATCGGCCTGGCGTGTGATTTGCATCTCGCACCTCTGCTTTCTGGTAGCTGTTTAGACTTATCACAGCCATTTTATTGTTCTACGCTTCACAAGGTAAGTGCTGTAGGTCATGGAGAAAGGATGACCTTTTACTCCAATTAAAAGCCCTTTTCGTGGATGAAAAGGGCCTGTGATCGTAAGTTGTATCAGTCCGGCGGTTTTATGCCACTTTGCGGCCTTTCGGTATCTCAGGCATCATTAGCGCCGCATCCAATGCCTGACCCACCGAACGCACTTCGATGATTTCGATTCCGCCCGGGTAAGCCTCGGCTTTGCGGATCGCCTTCGGCACAATCGCGGTTTTGAATCCCAACTTGGCGGCTTCGCGCAGGCGCGCCGGCATCTGGCCGGGCATGCGCAATTCTCCGGCCAGGCCAATTTCGCCGATCAGCACCGCTTCAGCGCGCACAGGCACGTCGCGCCAGGAGGAGGCAATCGCGGCGGCCACAGCCAAATCCGCGGCAGGCTCTTCGATTTGAATCCCGCCCACCACGTTCACGAAAATATCCTGCTCGCTGAGTTTGAGTCCCACGCGCCGGGTAAGGACTGCCGCGATAAGCAGAAGCCGGTTGAAGTCCACACCGTTGGGCGTGCGGCGCGCATTGCCGAATTGCGTGGGGGAAGTCAATCCCTGAATCTCGACCAAAATCGGCCGCGTCCCTTCCATCGTTACGGCGATGGCCGAACCCGCGGCGTTGATCATTCGCTCCGCGAGAAAAGCCTCCGACGGATTCGTCACCTCGATCATCCCGCCTGCGCGCATTTCGAAGACGCCCACTTCCGAGGTTGCGCCGAAGCGATTCTTCACCGAGCGCAGTAAACGATAAGCCTGAAAACGGTCGCCCTCCAAATACAAAACCGTATCCACAATATGTTCGAGCACGCGCGGCCCGGCGATGGCGCCTTCTTTGGTCACATGGCCGATCATGAACACCGTCAGGCCGCTCGACTTCGCCAGTTCGCGCAATTGCGAAGCGCATTCGCGTACCTGCGAAACCGAACCCGCACTCGAATCAAGTTCGGAGAGATACACCGTTTGAATCGAATCGACGATCAATAGATCGGGCTTGACCTCGCTGACGTGATTCAGAATCACTTCCAGATTCGTTTCAGTGACGAGTAACAGCGCCTCGGGCATGGACCCGGCTTTGGTCCCGTTTAGACGCGCCGCGCGCATCTTGATTTGCCGCTCCGATTCCTCGCCCGACACATACAGCACGCGCTTGCCCTTCGCCATTTCCATCGCCATCTGCAACATCAGCGTGGACTTGCCAATTCCCGGATCGCCGCCGACCAGCACAATCGAGCCCGGCACAATCCCACCGCCGAGTACGCGCGCAAATTCGCCCATCGCCAAATGGATTCGATCCTCCGCATCCCCGGCAATTTCGCCGATCGAGCGCGGCTGGGAACGTCCCGTCAGGCCGCGCACCGCGGTCTGTTTGCCGACCGGCTCGTCATGCACGATCTCCTCGACCATGCTGTTGAACGATCCGCATTGCGGACATTTGCCCATGTAGCTGGCGGCCACGCGCCCGCATTCCTGGCATACGAAACGAGTGTGAGTTTTAGCCATGCTGATTCACCACAGATAGACACCGACCGACGAGATTTAACCGATTCATGGCGGTCAGTATAACAGAATTTTTGTTCTAGGCGATGGCCGCGTAAACCCGATCCAGCAGTTCCACGAATTCGGGTGTCGGTCTTTGGCGCAGAATATCTTTGCGCTCTTCGCGCGTCAGAGTCTTCAATAATAGATATTGAATGGCGTGCTTGCGGAAGAGACGCTGGCCGTCTTCCTGTCCGTAAAATTTGATATTGCGTTCCAGATGTTCGCGCATGATCCGCCGAACCTGCTCCGGAGAAACCTGATCGCGCTCCAGCCCCGAAAATATCCACGGGTTGGCAATCGCCCCGCGCCCGATCATGACCGCCTCACAACCGGTATATTGTTTCATGCGCGCGATGTCGGGAACGGATTTCACATCGCCGTTTCCGATGACCGGAATTTTAACGAGCGAGCGAAGTTCGGCAATGGCGTCCCAATTGGCGCGGCCGCCGTAGCTTTGTTCTTTCGTCCGCCCGTGGATGGCGATCAGCGCGCCGCCGTTTTCCTCCACAATGCGCGCGATCAACTTATAACTGCGATAACTCTCCCAGCCGAGGCGGATTTTCCCGGTGACGGGAATCTCGAGCGCGGCAGTGAGCTTGCGAAAGGTCCGCGCGATCTTCAATGGCGTGCGCATCATGCCCACACCCGCGCCGTGATACACCACGCTTTTGGCGGGACAGCCCATGTTAATGTCAATGATGTCCGGCCGCATCTCCTGCACGCGCAATGCGGCTTCCAGGATGGTATCCGGATCGTCGCCGTATAATTGAAACGCCACCGGGCGTTCGGCTTCTTCGAAATAAAGTTTCTTCGCGGGGCTTTTGGAGCGGCTGAGAATTTTATCGGCCTGCACGAACTCGGTGTAGCTGATCGCCGAACCGAGCGAACGGCAGATCGAGCGGAAGGGCCAATCGGAATAACCGTCCATCGGCGCGAGAATCGCATCGCCATAGATCGGGAGATCGCGTATCCAAAAGCTGGGGGATTTTTCGAAATTTATAGCTTTGTCGTTCATGAAAAGCCGCTTTCTGAATCAGCAAGTCGAATTAAAGTATAACAGAATCAACTATAAATGGGACTTCGCCTGTATAATTTCTGAAGGATTTTTGAATCGGAGTTTGTCATGGACGATCTGCATATCACCGAGAAAAACGATTGGGGCACGGATCGCGGGCGCGGCAATTTACTGGGCATCGAGCCTTATATTACGCCGTTGAATTATGCTTCGCAGACTGCGCTTTATACCAGGCTGAATGACTATTTGTCTGTGGCACGCGGGCTGGGCTGGATCAATGAAAAAACGATTGTCGTCTGGCCGGAATATATCGGCACGTGGCTGGTGCTGGCGGAAGAGAGCCCTTCGCTGTATCAAGCCGATACGCTGGCCGCGGCGGAATCCAAACTGGTCTTTCGGCATCTGTTCCCGTTTATCTGGTATTGGCTCACTGCCGGGGAAAAGAGCCGGTCGGAAGCCGCGTTCTTTCGAATCAAAGCCAAACGCATGGCGCAGATCTATAACGCGGTCTTTTCAGGCTTGGCGCGCTCGTATTCGATTACCATCGCGGCGGGTTCCATTGTGTTGCCGGAACCCTTCATCGAAAATGGGCAGGTCAAAACGAGGCGCGGCGCGTTATATAACGCGGGAGCAGTTTTCGGTCCGGATGGAACGGCATATCCGAATATTTTAAGAAAAGCGTTTCCAACCTCCGAGGAGTTACCTTTTACCGCATCCGCATCGGTGGATGAAATCCCGGCCTTTGACACAAAGGCCGGACGACTCGGTGTTCTTATCTGCGCCGACTCCTGGTTCCCGACTGCGTATGCCCGTTTAAAAAAATTGGATATAGACTTTATGCTGGTTCCGTCATTTGAAATCGGATCGTTGGGCAGTTGGAATCAACCCTGGCAGGGATACAACGGCTGGCCCGCGCCCGCAGATGTGGACCCGCGCGATGTTGGAAAATTAACCGAAGGCCAGGCCTGGCTCAAGTATGCCATGGCCGGGCGCATCGCCGAGGCTGGCGCACAGCATGGCGTGAATGTATTTTTGCGCGGCGCGTTATGGGATCAAAGGTTCGATGGCGGCCGGACGACTGTGATCGGCAACGGGCGGGTCATGAAAGAAGCCGATAGCGAAGGCGCCTCGCTCGATAACTTGTGGCTGTGAATCAAAAAACGCAGAGGTGTTCTCTGCGTTTTTATAAAAATTATGTTACGCCGGCTGGGCTTTCTTCAATTGATCGAAGTACTTGGCCCGGAACTTAGTGACTTTTGGGGCAATTACAGCCCGGCAATAGGGCTGGAACGGATTGTGAGCGTAGTATTCCTGATGATAATCCTCAGCCATATAGAAGTGATCGAACCCGGTCACTTCGGTTACGATGGGATTGTCCCAAAGCTTTGATGCGTTGATTTCTTTGATCGTTTCCTCGGCCACGCGCTTTTGCTCCTCGTCATGATAGAAGATGGCCGAACGATACTGCGTGCCGGTATCCGCGCCCTGACGGTTTAACGTCGTGGGGTCGTGAAAGGTGAAAAAGATTTTCAGAAGATCGTGAAATGAGATCACAGACGGGTCGAATGTCACTTGCACGGTCTCGGCATGACCGGTTGTACCGGTGCAGACGGCGCGATAAGACGGATTAGCCACGTGGCCGCCGGAGTAACCCGACTCCACGGAGACAACTCCCTTGAGATCATCGAAGATGGGTTCGAGGCACCAGAAACAACCGCCAGCCAATGTCGCAGTTTGAAGATTGGAGTCCATGATAATTTCTCCTTTACTAGGATTGACCATATCCGATAGACAACATGAAACCTTGAAAACTTATTAAGGAAATATTATAAAAGTCAGTTGATGGAGCCGATTCCCTGCCGCGGCGTGCATCGCTTTTGGCAGTTGGATCGCATAATGAACTGTGGGAGCGGCCAGGAATCATTAAAAAGAGAGCGGAGAAACTTCTCCGCTCTCAACTTTCCATGCTTCCAATTCTCTCTCTTTTACACTGCAGGCGCTTCGGCTCTTTCGCCTTCGTGTTCGAGCGTGATCTCTCCATCGGGATTCGCTTCGATCAGGATCGAATCGCCGTCCACGAATTCGCCGGAGAGCAATTTATCCGAAAGCGGATCCTCCACCTTTTGCTGGATGATACGGCGCAATGGACGCGCGCCCATCTCCGGGTCGAAGCCCTGATCGGCCAATGAGGCAAGCGCGGCCTCGCTGGCAGAGAGAGTCAGGGCGTGATCTTTGAGCCGCTCGGACACTTTGTTCAATTCGAGCGTGACGATGCGCTGGATGTCTTCCTTGCTCAAAGCGCGGAAGATCACCACTGCATCGAGGCGGTTGAGGAATTCGGGACGGAAAGCCTTCTTGAGCGAATCCTGCAATTTCTTGCGCATGTCTTCGTAGGATTCTTTTTCTTCGGCGGCTTCATCGCGCTTCAACTGGAAGCCGAGCGTCTGCCGCTTGATCATGTCCGCGCCGATGTTGGAAGTCATCACAATGATGGCATTGCGGAAATCCACCTTGCGGCCTTTGGCGTCGCTGAGGTGACCTTCTTCCATGATCTGCAAAAGCATATTATGGACTTCGGGATGCGCCTTTTCCACTTCGTCGAAGACGATGATGGAATACGGACGGCGGCGCAGGGCCTCAGTCAATTGACCGGCATCTTCATAACCGACGTAACCGGGAGGCGCGCCGACCAGACGCGAAGCCGTATGCCGTTCCATAAACTCGGACATATCGAGTTGGATGGCGGCATCTTCACTGCCGAACATAAACTTGGCCAGCGACTTGGTCAACTCGGTCTTGCCGACGCCGGTGGGGCCGAGGAAAATAAACGAACCGATCGGCCGCTTGGGGTCTTTGAGGCCGGCGCGGGCGCGGCGCACTGCGCGCGAAATGGCGATGATCGCATCTTCCTGCCCGATAATGGACTTGCGCAGTTCCTCTTCCATCTTGAGCAGGCGCTGGGATTCTTCCTCCGCCAATTGCATCAGCGGCACGCCGGTCCACATGGAGACGACTTCGGCGATATCCTCCGCCGAAACGACGGGGCTGTTGGCGCGGTCCCAGCCGGAGCGTAAACGTTCGATGTTTTCGGAAAGTTCGAGTTCGCGGTCTTCCCACTCTTTGATCTCGTCGACGTTGCCTTCCTCCTGTGCGAGGGCGCGGTTCTGGCGCGCCTGGCGCAGTTGCGAGAACATGTCTTTGGCCTGTTTGGCCGCGGGCGATTTGTACATGCGCACGCGCGAAGCGGATTCGTCGATCAGGTCAATGGCCTTATCGGGAAGGAAGCGTTCGGTCACATATCTCGACGATAAGTGGGCCGCGGCTTCGAGGGCTTCATCCGAAATGACAAGATGATGATGCTCCTCGTACGCGCTGCGCACGCCCCGCAGGATTTCGATCGTTTCGTCTTCCGAAGGCTCGTCCACGATCACAGGCTGGAAACGGCGTTCGAGCGCCGCATCGGATTCGATATGTTTGCGATATTCATCCAGCGTCGTTGCGCCGATCACTTGCAGTTCTCCGCGCGATAAAGCCGGTTTGAGGATGTTGGCCGCGTCCACGGAAGAACCTGCGGCTCCCGCGCCGACCAGCATGTGCACCTCGTCAATGAACAGAATCGCGCCCGATTGCTTCAACTCGTCGATGACGCGCTTGAGTCTTTCCTCGAATTGACCGCGATACATGGTGCCTGCCACAAGCGATCCAACATCCAGCTGGAGCACGCGCTTGTTCATCAGCGGAGCGGGAACATCGCCCTCCGTGATGCGCTGGGCGAGGCCTTCAACGATGGCCGTCTTGCCGACGCCGGGTTCGCCGATCAGCGCGGGGTTATTCTTTGTGCGGCGCGCCAGAATTTGAATGACGCGTTCGATCTCAGTTTGCCGCCCGATGACCGGGTCGAGTTTTTTCTCTTCAGCTTTGGAGGTCAAGTCGGTCGCGAGTTGATCCACCAGCGGAGTCTTGGCTCCGGCGTTGGCTGAACCGCGGCCTGTTTCGCGGCCGGTCGCGGCCGGGTTCAGGGAGGAAGTAGTCTCGTTAAGCACGCGGCGAGTCTGCCGGCGGATCTGATCGGGCGTAACGCCCAGCCGCCGCAGAACTTCCATCGCGGTCCCTTCCACGCGTACCAGGCCGAGCAGGATATGTTCGGTGCCGATGTAGTGATGGCCGAGACGGCGCGCCTCTTCCACTGCATATTCCAGAACTTGCTGTGTGTCGGAGGCCAGTTCGATTTTATCGGGATTGAATCGTGATTCGGCGCTGACAACACGCTCGATAATTTCACGCACACGGTCGGAGGTCATGCCCAGTTCGCGCAGGACGCGCCCTGCCACGCCGCCTTCCTCATCCATTAATCCGAGTAAAAGATGTTCGGTTCCAATGTTGCTCTGGCGCGCGCGCTCGGCTTCCTGATGTGCCAGGCTCAAAACCCGCCGCGCCCGCTGTGTAAAGCGTTCCATGCCAGCCATACGTAAATATCTCCTCGACCTAAATGGATAGATTAGGTCAGGCTGGATTCTACCAAAAAGAAGAGGCCGGATGTGTAGGAAAAAGATTAGAGTTTGACTACAATATCAGCGGTTATCGCCTTCACCCCTGATTTTGCCGCGCGTTTGGCGGTCCAGAAGTTTGGCCAGGTTATATTCCGCCACTTCGTCTAATTGAAGATCGAGTTCGGTGCAGATTTGCGCCAGATACCACAAAACATCGCCGAGTTCGGCTTCGAGCGCCAGACGCGTTTCTTCGCTGATCTGGCCGTCTTTATCGCGGAACACTTTCTTGATCTTGCCCGCCACTTCACCCGCTTCATTGACGAGGCCGAGAGTCGGATAAATCACTGGATGCCCAATAGCGGGATATTTGGCGGTGGCGCGTGATTTGGTTTGGTAGTCGGTGAAGTTCATGTATCTCCAATGGTTAACATCATGGGTAAATATAAATTTCTATCTAAAAGATTGCGACAACAATTTCCAGAATTGATCCTTCTCCCCCGGTACAAAAGGAGTATACAGAGTCAACCGATCAGCAATCCCATCGTAGCGTTTCTTCAATTCGTCAGCTAGTTTGTTTTCTTCCGTCACCAAACAAAACTCATTCAACATTTCATCGGTGATGAGCATCGGCATCTCAGCCCATTCGCCTTTCGAGGCGTGCGCGGATAATTTTTCGGCAGTCTCGCCCCAGCCGTGCAAGTCCATGACAGAGCGATAAGACGGCGTGGATGCGTAAAAGGAAATTTGTGCGCGCGCAAAGTTTTCCTCTTCAGGAGTCGTCGCGACGAAAGCGGTCGCCGAAACACTCACGTCTTTCATCTTTCTTCCTTCTTTCGCCGCTCCCTCCTCAATTGCTGGAAGCATCACCTCTCTCAAATATCGCGGACTATGAAACGGGTGAACATGGAATCCATCGCACAACTCACCGGCGAGCCTTGCCAAACCTGTGTTGACGCCGGCAATATAAATTGGGATACCCCCACCCAACCCTCCTCCATTTTCCCCGAAAATGGAGGAGGGCAAGGGAGGGGGTTGAAAAAACGGCGACATCAACGTGACCTTGTAATATTCGCCGCGAAAATTAAGCTTCGTCCCGTTTTGCCAATGATCCCAAATGGCGCGAATGACTTGAATCTGCTCACGCAGTTTCCCGGTTACAGAGTCGGGCCACGGCATTCCAAAGCGCCGTTCGATATGTGCCTTTACTTGCGTGCCGAGACCCAGGATGAATCGTCTGCCGGATTGCGCCGCCAGATCCCAAGCGGTGTACGCGAGAGTCGCGGGCGAGCGCGCAAACGAGACCGCGATGGCGGTGCCGAATTGCATCCGTGTCGTGTGTTCGGCGATCAGCGCGCAGGGCAGGAATGGATCGTGCTGAGTCTCGGAGGTCCACAGCGCGTCGAAGCCGGCCTCTTGCGCGGCTTCAGCGATTGCGGGAATATCTTTCAATCCAGTCGGGGGTAATCCAGCGTCGAGTTTCATTTTACCTCGGTGGCCGAGTAGCAAGCGTCTCGAGATCACCACTTTGCAAGTGTACTTCTTGTCGCCTGATGGTCTCGATACAGCGGCGGGATTTCGATACGCAAAAGACGCTACTCAATCACCGCCGCCAGCTCGACCATCGGAATATCAATCAAGCAAGTAAGCTATGATCCAATTTGCAGTGGCGACCAGCGAATCCATGTGCGTGCGTTCGTAATTGTGCGAAGCGTCTATGCCCGGGCCGATCAATGCCACCGCCACATCGCCGCCGGCGCGCCAAAAGGCTTCGCCGTCCGAACCGTAATACGGATAAATGTCCACTTTATACGGAATCCGATTCGCATCGGCCAGCGCGCGCAGTTTCTGACTCAGGCCGTGATGATACGGTCCGCCGCTGTCCTTCACGCACAAAGTGACGTGGAACTCATCCGATTCCTGTCCCTCGCCCACCGCGGCCATATCCACTGTGACCAGCTCATGCACATCGGATGGAATCCCCGCCGCCGCGCCGTGACCGACCTCCTCGTAATTGCTGATCAGGAACGTTACGCTGCGCGCGGGACTTCGACCTGCCTTCGTCAAAGCTTTGATCGCCGCGGCGATAGCGGCGACACAGGCCTTATCGTCGAGATGACGCGAGCGGATAAAGCCGTTCGTCACCTCCACGCGCGGGTCGAACGAGACAAAATCGCCCACCTCGATTCCCAAATCCCGCGCTTCCTTTTCGTTGGAGACGCGCGCATCGAGCCGTACTTCCATCGCGCCCTCTGTGCGCGTCGTCTCATTGACCTTTGCCCCATAGACATGACCCGATGCGGTGTTGAGCATGTACGAGCCGCGCACGCGCCCGCCTTTGGCTGTGTGTACCCAACAACCTTCGGTTTCAACGCCGTTGAGAATTAACCCGCCGATACGCGAGAGTTGCAAACGGCCGTTGGCTTTGATCTCCTTGACCATCGCGCCGAGCGTATCCACATGCGCGGTCAACGCAACGGGAGGCGCATCACTTTCCACATTCCACTTTGCAATCAGCGCCCCTTTGCGGGTTCTCGACAATTCCAATGGTTTGAATTGCGAAAATTCCTTTTCGACGAACGCCACAGCTTCCTCTGCGAATCCTGTAGGCGAAGGAATGTTGAGAAGGTCGACAAGAAATTTAGTGAGGTAAGTTGTGTCAATGGTTGGAAAGGACATTAGAGTTTTTCCTTATAAAATGAAGTAATCGGAATCAATCTTTTTTAATTTATACGTAGTAACTTCATTCACCCCAATGTTGTAATCCATCATTAGCCCTGCCAGCCTTTTGCCGTCGATCAAAATTACTTTTGTGTCAATATCCGATGCATATTTCACTGCATCTGAGGAAAATATCGAAGTCGTTATAAATATACCTTTTTTAGCTCTTTTTCCGGCCAGTGCGCCAACAAATTTCTGGATTTCTGGTCTCCCGACATTATTTGCCCATTTTTTTGCTTGAATGTAAATGGTATCTAGCCCCAACCTATCTTCGTCAATGATTCCATCGATCCCTTCATCGCCTGTTTGCCCAACCGCACGAGCGGCATCCTGCCATGAACCACCATATCCCATTGCGACTAATAATTCGACCACCAGTCTTTCGAAGAAAGCCGGCGAACAACTCATAACGTTTTCAAGGACTTCTAGGGCAAGGTTATCTTTGATTTCCTGGTAAGCGCCCTCAAGAATCTCTTCTGGCGTACTTTCTTCGGTAGTCTCTTCTATTTTTTTCTTGTCGTCCCTTTCGTTCTGCTTCTCCTTAAATACAATGTATTCAGGAAATCTTTTCAAATAATTCATGTCGATACGAATCGGATTGCCTTTTAATACATCCTGACCGCGCTCTGTTATTTTGTAAAATGAGCGACGGGGCATCTCAAGTAGTTTTGATTTGATCAAGTATGTTCTGGCCCACCCGACTCGATTGTAAAATCTGGTCTGCTTTCCGCTCGGCAATAGTTCGTTTATATCTTCATCATTCAGGTCGAAATGTTTAGCAAGTTTTTCCAGGAGCTCTTGACCTGAATGTTCTTGGCCGTTACTCGCCAATTTTAATAGCGGAAGCATTATTGATTGAAAGTCAGGAACTGCCATATTTCCTCCAGGTAGATATTATTGCTTCAATCCCTCGAACTTGATGATCTTCTCCCTCCACTCCTGTGGCACAGACATCGTTTTATGCGCGGCGTAATCGAACGCCACCGCGATAACAATACCGGCGGCATAGACTTCGCCGGTCTCTGCGTTTTCCAGATTTTGATCTATCGTCAGAGATTTGTTGCCGATCTTCGAAATTCGCACACCGGCCTTCAGCGGCGTTCCCCAAAGAATAGGCGCGTGATACGTGATGTGAATATCGGCCACGATCACGCCGATCTCCATAAAGGATTGATCTTTGCGGAACAGGCCCAAATCCACCCAATATTGGACGCGCGCCTGTTCGAAGTAGGTGAGATGTTTGGCATTATTGACGTGGCCCTGCGGATCGAGATCGCCGTAGCGAACGTCAATGGGATGATAAAAATGGAATTCGGACATAAGACGATTATACCTTTTTGAAGCGGATGAAAGAGAAGAGATGAGCGCTTCTCATTGCCAACGACCGGCGGTTTTAAGAATAGAATATTTGTGCTATACTCTAGCCATGCCTCCTGTAATCCGCGCTTCCGACATCGGAAATTACCTCTACTGCCGCCGCGCCTGGTGGTATCGCAAACAGGGCCTTGAGCCGGAAAATAAGAACGAACTGGCCGCAGGCACAGACTTGCACCGCCGGCATGGGCGCAAAGTGCTAGCCGCGAGTCTGACGCGCGGCCTGAGCCTGCTTCTTCTACTGGCCGCGTTGATACTCGTCGTTGCGTATCTTGCTTTTCGTTTTATCTGATGCTTTACCTGGCGCTCCTCCTTTTTTTGCTGGCGATCATTTTCTTTTGGCAGTCCAATCGTCAGCGCGGCGAGACCGGCCTGCCGGATGGACGCGTCATTTACACGGATACGCGCGGCTGGGGCAAGTTGGAGCGTCCGTTGTACGATCAAACTCTCGGTCTGGTTGGAAAACCGGATTACCTCATCCAGCAAAATGGGCAGATCGTTCCAGTAGAGGTCAAGAGCGGGCGCGCGCCCGAAGCGCCTTATGATTCGCATATTTATCAGCTGGCGGCTTATTGTCTGCTGGTGGAAAAAAACTACGGCAAGCGTCCTTCACATGGCATCATCCATTACACGGACCGCGATTTCGCCGTGGATTACACTCAGGCGTTGGAGTCGGCCTTGCTCGACCTTCTGGCGGATATGCGCCGGGACGAGATGCGCGCTGAAGTGGGGCGTTCGCATGAACAGGCCGGGCGCTGTCTGCATTGCGGGTTTTGCGCGATGTGCGATCAGAAACTGGCATAAGCGGGGATATACGGCCTGCAATCCTTAGAAGGTATAATTATTTCGCTATGTCCTCTCCGTTCCTTCCACAGCGCCCGGTAGTGACAGCTTATCCGAAAGTTCAGGAAGCCATCAACGTGGCGAAAGAGATCGCCGCCTTTTTGAAAGAGAAAAATATCGATGCGCCGCATGGCTCGTTATACGACGAGCAGCTGCGGAAGCGTGTCAAACAGGGCGATTTCGACTTGTTGATCTCCGTCGGCGGCGACGGGACGATGTTGCGGGCGGCTCATCTCTGCGCCGCGGGCAGGGTGCCGATTTTAGGCGTCAATTTTGGCCGGCTCGGTTTCCTGATGCAGGTTGAACGCGGCCGCTGGCGTGAAATGCTCGATAAATTATTTCAAGGCGAAGCCTGGATTGAAAACCGCATGATGTTGTGCGCCGAACATTTTAGCGCGGGAGAAAAGATCGCCACCTGGCAGGCTCTCAACGAAGTGGTGATTTGCCGCGGGCAATATTTGCGGCCTGTGCATCTCTCGGCTTTTGCCGACGGTCATTTATTGAATACGTACGTGGCAGACGGCCTGATCGCCGCTACGCCCACCGGTTCCACGGCTTACGCGTTGGCCGCGGGCGGACCGATCCTGCCGCCTGAGTTGCATAACATCCTGATCGTTCCCATCGCGCCGCACCTCTCGGTGGACCGCGCGCTGGTGCTTTCCGAAGGCACCACCGTCAGCGTGGCAATAGAAAGCGAGAACTGTGTGGTTAGTGTGGATGGACAGGCTCCGATCAATGTGGCCGAAAACGACCGAGTGGAGATTCGCGCGGCGGAATTTGCGGCCAGGTTCGTCCGCTTTGGAGACGCGGGTTATTTCTATCGCAATATCACCGAACGCATGAATCAGAATCCGGCAGGAATTCGCGATGAGTGAAACGCCTCCCGCTACAACCACAACCGAAGTGTTGCATTGTTACGTTCACCCCGACCGCGAAACGACCCTGCGTTGTAACAACTGCAATCGTCCGATCTGCGCATGGTGCGCGGTGCGCACGCCTACGGGCTATCGTTGTAAAGAGTGCGTGAAGGGTCAGCAAAGAATCTTCGATACCGCGCAGTCAACGGATTATATTTTCGGCTTTTTAGCCGCAGGCATTTTATCGTTGCTGGCGAGTCTGTTGGTGGGCGTGGTCAGTTCGTTTGGCATCTTCGCCTGGATCTTGATCCTCATCGGCGCGCCGACTGTGGGCGCGCTCATCGCCGAGGCTGTGCGTTTTTCGATTCGCCGCCATCGCTCGCGTTCGTTGTTCATTACAGTCATGGTCGGGATCGCGCTTGGCGCAGTACCGGCCATTTTGTTGAATCTGATCGCATTGAATATCTTCGGTTTGATCTTTCAAGTGATCTATCTTGTGCTGGCCGCGCCCACCGTGTATTATCGCCTTTCCGGTTTACAACTCTTTCGATAATCATGCTGACCGAACTTCGTATTCATAACTTTGCCATCATTGACAGGCTCGATCTGCGTTTTGGCCCGGGGTTAATCATCCTCACCGGCGAAACGGGCGCGGGCAAATCCATTATCCTCGATGCGGTGACGATGCTGATCGGCGGCCGCGCTGACGCCACAGTGATTCGAACTGAATCAGACGCCGCGTTCGTCGAGGGAGTGTTCCAGCTCAAAGGTCCCGAAAAAGAAGCGGTGGATGAAATTCTGAAGCGCGAAGAGTTATCCGATGATCCGAATTATGTAACGTTGACGCGCGAAGTGCGGCGCGAGGGACGTTCGGTGGCACGCGTCAATGGCCGGACCGTGAGCGTGTCTCTGTTAAAGGAACTGGGTGCGCTGTTGGTGGATATTCACGGCCAGTCCGAACATCTTTCCCTGCTCGATCCGCGCGCGCACCTCGGCCTGCTCGACCGTTACGCAGATGTGGCGCGGCCGCTCAGTGAGTACCGTCAAACGTACCGCGCGCTGTTAAACCTGCGCCGCGAATTGGACGATTTGCGTCAGGCGCAGGCCGATGCCGACCGCCGCGTTGAAATGCTGACGTATGCCGCCGAGGAAGTGGAGGCCGCGCGCTTGAAGCCCGGCGAAGACGAAGAACTGCGTAAAGAGCGCGACCGGCTCGCCAATGCCGAGTCGCTGGCGCAATACGCACAGCAGGCGCTGGCAATTTTGGATGAAGGTTCGCCCGAATCGCCCGCGGCTGTGGATCTGGTTGGGCAGGCCTCGCAAGCGCTGGCGGGCCTCGCCAAGATCGATTCCGAACAGGCCGATCTGTCGAATCAGGCCGCGGCTTTGGAAGATACGCTGGCAGACCTCACGCGCAGTTTGCGCGATTATCTTGAAGAGATCGAGTTCAACCCCAAGCGGCTCGATGAAGCCGAGGAACGACTCGATCTGATTCATCGTCTAACGCGCAAATACGGCGGAAGCATTCCAGCGGTGATCGCTCATGCGGCGGAGGCGCGCAAACAACTCGAAACGATCAGCGGCGCGACGGAACGCATCGAGAAGCTCGAAGCGGAAGAATCAAAATTGTTGGAAAAACTTGCGAAGCAGGGCGGCGCGTTGTCGGAAAAACGTCAATCCGCCGCGATGGCTTTGGGCAAGGGCATCGAAACCGAACTCGATGATTTAAAAATGGCCTCCGCTCAATTCGGCGTGGATTTTCAAACCAGGCCCGATCCGAACGGTATCCCAGTGAACGACGATGCGCGTGTGGCCTTTGACCAAAACGGAATTGACCGCGTTGAATTTTTGGTGGCGCCCAACCCCGGCGAGGGACTCAAGCCTTTGGCGAGGATCGCTTCCGGCGGCGAAACTTCGCGTTTGATGCTGGCTTTGAAGAATGTGTTGGCCCGCGCCGATCAAATCCCGAGTTTGATCTTCGATGAGATCGATCAGGGCATCGGCGGGCGCGTGGGCATGGTGGTTGGACAAAAGCTCTGGCGTTTGGCGCGTTCGCATCAGGTCTTCTGCGTTACGCACCTGCCTCAATTGGCTGTCTTTGGCGACCAGCATTATCAGGTGCAAAAGCTGGTGGAAAAAGGCCGTACCTTGACGCGCGTCGAAAAACTGGACGGCGATCCGCGTTTGCTGGAGCTTTCGCAAATGCTCGGCGAGGTGGGCGAAGGGACTCTGCGTTCCGCGCACGAGTTGTTGCAAGCCGCGCGGCAGATGATCAAGAGCGTGCTGTAAAAGAAAGCCGGCAGGAAGAACGCCGAACCGGACTGTAGAAATCTAAGCAAACCTATATTGACTTAATTCCCTGAAAATGTAGAATTCAAGCAACTACGGTGAGGGCGTTCAAGCGCCCTTGCCTTGTTTAAACCAATTTACCCAAGGATCAGCATGTTCCTCAAACGTATTCAACTCGGTTTAATTCATGTGGCTGTAGCCATCACTCTTGTCCCCATCAACAGCACGCTCAACCGCGTGATGATCAAAGAACTGGCGCTCTCCGCCACGCTGGTCGCGGTGCTGGCCTCACTGCCTTACTTGTTCTCTCCGATTCAAGTCGCCATCGGTTCCTATTCGGATCGTCATCCGATCCTCGGTTTTCGGCGCACTCCCTACATTCTGGCTGGCCTGATCCTGTGTGTGATCGGCATGATGATTTCGCCGCATGCCGCTTTTTTGCTCAAACAAAATTTCGGACTTGGAATTCTGATGGGCCTGCTCGCTTTCGGCGCATGGGGCATGGGCTATAACCTGTCGGCAGTTTCGTATCTCTCACTCGCCTCCGAACTCTCCGGCGAGGAGGGCCGCGGCAAAACCGTCGCCGTGATGTGGTTCATGATGATCGTCGGCATTATTTTGATGGCGATGGGACTCAGTGTGATGGTGAACCCATACACGCCGCAAAACCTGATGCACGCCTTTAACGTAGTCGGCGCGGTCGCGCTGATCCTCGGCCTGCTCGGCCTGATTTGGCTCGAACCTCGTTCCAAAGCGGACTCTGTTCAAAGCGCGGCTGAGGCGTATACTTTCAGGCAAATGACCTCCGTCATCACGCGCAATCCTATAGCGCGCGTCTTCTTTATTTATTTGTTCCTTCTGCTGGCGGCCATTCTCGGCCAGGATATTTTGCTGGAGCCGTTCGGCGCGCAGGCTTTCGGCATGACCGTCTCACAGACGACCAGCATTACGTCCATGTGGGGCACATTCGTGCTGATCGCCATTATCGTTGCCGGGGTGCTCGAAGGCCGCGCTTCCAAACGCAGTGTGGCGCAGGCCGGTAATCTCGGCGCGCTGGCCGGTTTCATCGTGATTCTGGTCAGCGGCCTGCTGGCGAGTAAATCGGTCTTCTATACCGGCGTGACTTTGCTGGGTCTCGGCACAGGACTTGCCACCGTCGCGAATCTGTCGTTGATGTTCGATCTGACCATACCGGGCGAAGTGGGACTCTATATCGGCGCGTGGGGCGTTTCGAACGCGCTGTCGCGTTTAACGGGATCCGTTTTAGGCGGCGTGGTGCGCGATGTGGTGACGCAGGTTTCGGGTCAGGCTGTGGGCGGATATTTGGTCGTATTCGGAATCGAAGCGTTGATGTTATTCGCCGCCGCATTGATGCTGGCGCGTATCGATGTGGCCGCCTTCCGCAAACAGGCCGAGGAACCGTCGTTCGTGGAAAAAGTTGCCATGGCCGCGGAGTGAGATGAGCGACGAATGGCTTTCGTTGAGCGGCGCGGCAAAACTGCTGGGCGTGCATCCCGCCACTGTGCGATTATGGTCGAATAAGGGCATGTTGCCCACGCATCGCACAACGGGCGGGCATCGGCGCTACCGCCGCGACGAAATCCTGATGTGGTCGAAGACGACTCAACAGGTGAAATCCGAGCCGGATGGCGTGATGCAAATGGCGATGAAGAATGTGCGTCTGCAGATCGGCGAGTCTAATTTGCAGGCCGAGGGCTGGTATCAAAAGTTGGACGAGGCGGCGCGCATGGAATATCGCCAGAGCGCGCACAGGTTGTTTCACGGATTGATGGCCTATTTGGCTTCAAAGGACGGGGACGCGGAATCGGAAGCGCGCGCCATCGGTTCCGATTACGCGCTGCGCGCCCGCCGAAATCAATTCAATGAAGTGGATGCCACGCGCGCGTTGTTGTTCTTTCGCAATGCGCTGGTCGAGTCGATGATGAAAGTGTATCGCGAAGCCAATGTGCTTTCGGGCCAGGCCTGGGAGGAGATGCTCCACAAAATGCACGCGTTCACCGACCAGATTTTGGTCAGCCTGTTGGAAACCTACCGCGCCTTCGAAAATCGTAAACGCTAGTTCATCCGGCTGAGATGCGTTGCCGCTCGAACGGCGGCACGTCAAGTGTATAATTATTCCATGATCCTCGATCTTCCCCTTATTCTTGAAACCCGCCGCAATCACGCCCTCGAACATGCCACACTGCACGTGCTCTCGGACAAATATCCAGACCGCCCGATGGCGGGGCATTCCAACCCAACCGGCTTTTTCATCCTCGCCGATGTGCCGACTGAAGACTTGAGCGCGGCCATTACCCAGGCATTGACTCGCTTGCAGGCCGGCGAACGCCGCCTGGCAATTCACGCGGGCTGTGGGACGAACCTTGCCACCACTGCGCTTCTCGCCGGAACTTTGGCCTGGTTGCCGTTAAGTGGGACAAAATCCGCACGCCGGCGTTTGTTCATGTTGCCCCTCGCGCTGATATTTGGCGTGATCGGCTGGTTACTGAGCCAGCCGCTGGGACCACTACTGCAAGCCAAAGTCACTACCGAGGCGGAAGTGGGCAGTCTGCGCGTCGAAGATGTGCGTTTCCTTCGCAAAGGCATTCACCGCGTAATTACAAGGAATTAAACGAAACAGGCGCGAAGAGCTTTCTTTACCGCCTTCGTGCCCGTTGCAGTCGAAACAATGCCCAACGTTTACTTTTTATTCGGCAACGATGAGCTTGCCATCGCGCGGCGCTTGAACGAATTCGCCGCGGATTTCAGCGATTCGGCCAGCGCGGATATGAACACCGCGCGTCTCGATGCGCGCGCCATGACCGGAAACGATCTGAATACCGCAGTCAATGCCATGCCTTTCCTCGCGCCGAAACGTTTGGTACTGCTGGCGAATCCGTCCGCGAAATATAACGCGCCCGAGGCGCGCAAGAAGTTCGAGGAATTTTTGGTCAGCGTGCCTGATACTGCGCGGCTGGTTATTTATGAAGTAGTGGATTTGAAAAGCTACAAAGATAAAGCGCGGCAGGATAGAGAAGACGATAAACAACTTTGGCTGGTCAAATGGGGACGCAAAAACGGAATCGAATTGGAGCGTTACGCCCTGCCCTCGGCGCGCGATATGACGGGCTGGATCATCGGCGAGACTCAAAATCAAAGCGGACAGATCGAGCCGCGCGCTGCCGCGCAATTGGCCGGAATGGTGGGCGTGAATACGCGTCAGGCGGGGATGGAAATTGCCAAACTGCTGGCTTATGTCAATTGGGCGCGGCCGGTCAGGGTCGAGGATGTGGAAGCGGTCAGCATTGTCACTGCCGAGCCGGATATTTTTTCGCTGGTGGATGCGTTGTCGAACGGTCAGGCGGGGGAGGCGCAGAAGCTGTTGCATCGCCTGCTCGAAGCCGAAGACGCGTTCGCGCTGTGGGGCATGATCATCCGGCAGTTCCGTTTGCTGTTACTGGCGCGGGAGGTGATCGACGCGCGCGGCATGGTGCAGGATGTGCAGGAAGCGCTGGGCGTGCATCCGTTTGTGGCCGAGAAGACTTATGCGCAGGCCAGGCGTTTCACCATGACTTCGCTGGAGGCCATCTATCACCGCCTGCTCGAAATGGACGAGGCCGCAAAAACAAGCCAGGTCACATTGGACCTGGCATTGGATATGTTCGTGGGGGAACTGGGAAAGTAGATTGGTTCGTTTTCTTATTGTTTGATCAAAACCGAAACGATCTTGTCGATGACCGGCGCAATGCAGGTCTGTTGACTACACGTTACGTACGTGATGGACAGATCGGCGCTCACATCTTTTCCGTTTGGCGGGAGTTGAACCGGCAATTGCAGTGTAACCGGGCCGTCCAGATAGATGGGCAGGGAATTTCCCAATACCGCGTTGAAGCGTTTGAAATCGGATTGATCCGCCGTGAGCGGGCCGATGGGCTTCACTTTACTGGGCATGACGATCTCGAACAGGGTCGGAAAGCCCTGTCCTTCGACTCCTGTTTTGGGAATATCCTTGCTGTACAGATGGAAACCTTCCAAAAGCGGTGTGAAGTTACCCACCAGCCAGGTCTCTCCGCGCGAATTTTTGATCAGCGAAATTTCCACTACTACATTGTTTTGCGTAAAATTGGCCAGCAATTGCGGGCGGGATGTGATCGTAGGTTCCTCCCCACCCGAGGCGCGGAATGAACCGAGCACGCCGGTGACGCCCAGCAGAAGGATGAAACTGATCAGGAGCAGACGAAGATTGTTCCGAAACCAGGTCATGAGATCATCGCCTCATCATGGAGCCGCCGACTCGCACCGTTTAATAGACTTTCCTCCATTATTTCACGTTCACCCACCGATAGACGGTTAACGATCAACTTTAATTTGCCTTCCTCTTTCAGCGCTTGACGAACAGACCCCAACCTGCCTGCCGTTCTCTTTATTGAGTTTATTGTATCCAGCATTTCCAATCTCTAATCTAATTTTTTACGCGCCGTCAGTGAAATCCGTACAGGCGCGGAATTTAGTATAACACGGTCGTTCAGGGTGGAAATTTGGCTTCTCATAATTCGCTCACAAAATTGACGTTTCTGCTGTCGTTATCGAGCGCATGGACGTCAACCGTGACCGGCGCAACAGATATTACCTTATCCCGGAATAATATTGTGAACTGGAGACCAATTCAACGCCGATTTTGCGCGCTGATTACTGCAACGCCACGAGGGCGGGCAGGCCGAGTTTTCATCCCGTTTCGGTTTCTCCGCTCCGATGGAAGCCGCCAAACGGTCGCTGTATTCGTACTGGCGCAGAGGTTCGTCGACGATGTTGAAGGTCGAGCCGGCGGGAGCGCGTTCGATGGCCGCGGCCACTGCGGTAGCCATATCCGTAACGTGAATCAATGAAATGAAATTTCTGCCGTCGCAAGGGATGATCACCTTGCCGGCGCGCAGATTCTCGATCAATCTGTCTTGGAAGGTGTCTGTGCCCACGAAAGAACCGCCCCGCAAGATGCACCACTGCAAAGTTCGCGGCGGGATGTTTTGTATCATTCCCTCCATTTTGATGACGGGATCGCAGGGTTGCGCTCTTTCGGGCGAGGCGTCGAGGGGCATATCCTCGGTGATCCAGTCATCGCCGCAATCGGGATAAGCCATGGTGATGCTTTGCTGAATATACCGTTTTGTCCCCGCTTCAAGAGAGGCTTTGAGCAGAAGCTGTACCGCCTCCGTGCGTAAACGTGAGTTGGCTTCCCAGGCGTCAGGTCCCGCAGCGTCTTGCGGTATGGACGTGGCAATATGCGCGACCGTCTCGCAATCGCGCAACAACGGTCCGATAATTTGCTCAGCATTCGGCGCAAGTAAGTCGCATTCCGCGATCTCAATATCCTGTGGAAATAACTTTTTCGCTTTCTCCACTGACCGGACCAAAGCGCGCACCTGATGGCCGCTTTCCACCAACATGGGGAGGAGCGCCCGTCCGAGAACTCCCGTTGCCCCGACCACTGCAATTTTCGTCATGTTTACTTTGTCCCTTTCTTCCCCGGCGACAGGATGGCGCTGATTAGATCGCTGGAATTTTCAGTTTCGTTGAGGAATGTAAAAGCGCCCTGCTCCTGCATTTCGCGTCCGGCGCGGAAAACGGCGCTCATGGCCGCCGAAAAAAGCGCGATGCCGATGCTGACGCGCTTTACCCCAAGCTGTGCAAGCTCTTCGAGATTGAGTTGATTCCCCTTCGAGCCCATCAGGATATTTACCGGGCAATTCACAGACCCGGTCACAGCGGCGATGTCGTCCCTGTTTTTCATACCGTGTGGAAAGACTACATCGGCTCCGGCTTCCCGAAAAGCTTCGAGCCGGTGAATCGTGTCTTTAAGATCCGCTCGTCCGACGAAGTAATTTTCTGTGCGCGCCGTCAACGTGAAAGGAAACGGCAGGGCACGCGCGGTTTCGACGGCGGCGCGCACGCGCTCGACCGCCAATTTGAAATCGTAAACCGGATTATCTGCCTGGCCGGTGGAGTCCTCGACCGAACACCCGGCGATGCCTGTTTGAGCCGCGAGCCGAATAGTCTCCGCGACCGTATCGGGATCGTCACCGAAACAATTTCCCAAGTCCGCGCTGACCGGCAGATCGGTTGCTTCTGCCATGGCGCGCAAGTCAGCCAAAGTCCTTTCGCGGCTGACGGCATTGTCGCGCTGACCCAGAGAGAAAGCGTAGCCGGCGCTCGTGGTTGCCAGCGCCCGAAACCCAAGATGTTCGAGCAGTCTCGCCGATCCCACATCCCATGGATTTGGGATGATGAAGGCGCCGTCCTGTTCGTGAAGCGCCTTGAATAGTTTTGCTTTTTCCGTTTGTGTAAGCATTGATCTCCTCCGTGACGGAATGATTGTACTTCCAATTGCCGAATGTGGTCATGCAGGTTTAAACGTTTTTCCGATCATCACCGACCACACTTGCAGGAATTTGAGCGAATCATTTTCTAAAAACGGTCTCATGCCTGTTTCTGAACCGTCACGGATATTCTTTAGCAGTGCCTGTTCGATGCGGTTCACACTTTCAGGTTTCGTTCCCGTCATTTGAACCCATTTTTGGAAATCCACCTTCACATCTCTGGTTTCTATATTCTGCACTGCGATTCCGGCGCCTGCCAGCATTTTTTCCATCTGCGTTTTCGACAGCGCAGTTGTGTGGGAAGGGTCCCTCGATCTTTCCAGTTCATTATAAATTTTTGCAAGTCTGTCGTCCTCGGGCGCGAGCAGGTCAATAATTGCCAGCGTGCCACCCGGCTTGCAGACGCGGGTCATTTCCCGCAGTTGAACGATTGGATTCTCGAAGTGATGAATCGCCAGCCGCGCGGTCACCAGATCGAAACAGTCTGCCGCGTGGGGCAATTGTTCGGCGCTTCCCTCCTCGAACGAAATATTGGTCAGTTTGTATCCGGCCGTTTCTGCGCGGGCCAAGGCCAGCATTTGCGGCGTAATATCAATGGCAATCACCTCGTTCACGTGAGGCGCGATGGCCCGGCTCAGAAGCCCGGTCCCTGCGGCCACGTCCAAAACCCGAAATCCCTTTTCGAGAGGCAGAAGGTTCACGATCCAATCGAGAATATCCTGATTGGAAAGCGTCAGCCCCTTATCGCCGAATTTTGAAGCTTGTTTTGAAAATTCTCTCTGAATGACCTGGTTGTGTTTCATGCGCCTCGAACGTTTGTATAGTTATACTCCCCAGAATCTCAACTCGCTCGCGCCGCTCGAGAGTTTTGGAGCCTGCCATTGATCGTTATCCTTCAGCCCGTTGAACGGAGTATCCGATTCTCCGAGGAAGGCGCGCCAGCGATAATGCTCGTACGCGCCGATGATATTCACTGCATAGGCTTCAGCCAGATGCCTGTTGCCTTTGACGATGATGAAATTCTCATCGTTCTTTGTGCTGGCATTGCCCGAAAAATTATGACTGCCTGTGATCACAGTCGGGTCGTCGGAGAACGGATCGATCAACAACACTTTACTGTGAATGATGGCATAACCGATCTGACTCAGGAACTGATTATGCGTGACCTCCGCCGCGAAATATGCCAGCGCGTTCTTCACGCCCTCCGGCTGGATCACATTATATTTGGCGGAGATCGTCTTCAAGCCATTGACCAAATTGACTCTCACCGAGCTTTCGTGCCCGCGGCCCCTCGGCAGTTCACTGACCACGCCGCGCACATACAGATTCGGTTCAGCGGCGCGCTGTAACAATAACTCCAGGACTCCCTGCAAGCCGGGCATGAACATCAGGAACAGGACGCCGCGTTTCGCCCCTCGAACTGCTTCCGATAAAGCGGTCAAATCCACGCCTTTACGTGTGCGCGTAAACCAGACGATGCTCCGCACCTGACCGGGCGCGTCCGCGCCGACCAGTTTCGGCTGGCAATTTGAATCTACAAGACTTTTGGGAAACGCACTGTCTGCGGCGCGCAGACGTTTCCATTGATCGAGATACACCTGCGCCACCTGCGGATCCTCCACGAGCAACCCGTTATTGACCTGTGTGCATAAACCGGTCGGCGACCAATTTGTGCTTCCGGTCCAGGCGGTGAGAGGCATTCCGTTTTGATCCATGCGCACCATGAACTTGTTATGGCCCAACGCGCCCGGCGAGATAAATCGATTCTTCCTTTGTACATCCACTTTGGCTTTGATCAACGCGGCGCGCGCAGTTTTGTTTTCGTCGCGTTTGCGCGCCTGCGCGGAGGTTTCGCCTTTTTTCTTTGACACCGAACCGTTCGCCAGCACAAGGTGAGCTTTACGGCCAAGCGCGCACACGGCTTGAAGGATTTCGTCGTCGCTTAACTCGAACATCGCAATGTAGACCTCGGTTCCCTCGTCGCGGGCGGTTTGAAGCTCTTTGAGCAGGGCCAGCCTCAAGTCCCCGGAAAGGAAGCGGCGGATCGTCTTATCGTCTTTGTTGCCGATGGTCTGTTTGAACTGGCTGAGAGTCATCTTGCGCCCGGCCAGGTAGCGCGCGATGAATTGCGAGATCACGAACCCGCGGTTGAAGAAGCCTTTGTACGGCCCTTGCTGTGTATCGCCCAATTTTTTCTGCGGACTCCAGGCGCTGGCTTCGGCTTCCACCGATTCAAGCAGGCCCTGCGCGTTGCGAATGACCGGGACCACGCGGTACGAAACGATGTCGCCCATATCCGCGTCGTGATCGGTCCATGAAAATCTTTGAATCGGCCATTTTTTTGACGATTTGATGACAGCCCGCTGACCCTGCGTTTTGGCGGCCGGAGGCGGTTCATTCTCGAATCCGATGCGGTTGGGCAGGCTGGTCTCACTGATTTTTCCGGCCGGAGTGGTGCGCCGCCGCAACAGTGCAAAACCGCGGCATTCCGCGATGGGCGCGGGAATGCTCCAGAATAAGAGAGCATCGTCTTCGTTGACATAAACTTTCAGAGTAACGCTCATGGGTTTCTCTCCTCGGAAGGCCGTGAACGGCAGTCGGAGCGCGGGAATTCCTGTCGAAACTCGCCGCACATGGTGAAGATTTTCCGCCCCATGTTTTATTAAGTATACGTCAACTTGAGAGGGGAAGGAAAGAGGAAGTTTTTCTTGCTCTGCGCCTCAGAGCGGACGGAGAAAAACTTTCCGCGCCCTGTATTTCCATGAGACTTCGAATCGTTTAAAACAATTTAGCTTGTTGCGGCTCATCGTCTTCGTCCAATCCCCGCCAGCCGTATTTCTTGAAATCCACTTTATCTTTGACGAACTCGACTCCCTCTGCCTCCAGCAAAACACGCTGACGCTCCGCGCCCGGCCGCTCACTGATCCTGCCCTGCGAGTTGATCACCCTCTGCCACGGAACGTCATCCGGACAGGCCGCCATCGCGCCGCCCACCCAGCGCGGACCGAAGGCGCGGTACGACTCAAAATCCACGCCGCTTGGCGGAGCCAGCATCAGCGCGATCTGACCGTAACTGGCGACCCGTCCGCGCGGGATTTGGCGCACGAGGTCCCAGACGAGCGATTGGAACTGTTGCACATTTGGAGGAGATGTAAATATAGGCATGCTATTCACTTTCTTCCTTCTCCTGTCATGGGAGGGCCGAGACGATCTTAAGGAATCCCCAAATCCCTTTTTTCGCGTTCCATGCCTTGATGCTGTCGAAAAAGGGCGTTGATGACTACAGCTAGAATGATGATTCCCCAAATCCCCTCTACCGTGGCGGAAGGCGCCAGGAAGAGATGGAGCGCACCTGCCAAACAAATGAGCGGCCAGAAACCATAGACCCAGAGGTTGGCTTTTAACTGTTTGTTTATTTCCGACGAAAAAGATTCCCACGCGCCCGACTTATAAAAAGAGAGCTGTTGCAACCAATTCCAAGATGCGGCAATTGCAATGCCGAGAAGCCAGCCTGCCGGGTTAACGATCAGGAGACAAGCGAGCGCCATGACAAAATTTCCAAAGAAGCTCGTAATGATGTTGGGAATAGTGATTGTCCATTTTAGAACCAGGCTTCCCCAGGCTGTTGACGCCCACATCAGCACGATGATCAATAAAGCGGCCAGAAAGTACAGGAGTAAATACCATCGTCCTGCCTGTACTTCGTTCCAAAGAGCGCCTACCTGTGTCAACAAAACCGCAATTTGCAATCCGCCCATCACCGTCCAGAAATTGACCTGTGCCTCGCGCTGGAAATAGACATCCTCCATTCCATGGAACGACCATAAACTTTTCGGTTTTTCCTCTGCCGCAGGAGATGGATTCTCTGCAGATTTGGAGCTCATATTCTTTCTCGCAGACATGGGCGTCTCCTTTGTATAAATTTCAACACGTCATTGGCTGGTTCGTCTCGCGGGATTTACGTTTTGAGAATCTTTTCGATGGTCTGTAATTCCTCATCTTCGAACTTCAAATTGTTCAACGCGCCGAGATTATCCTCCAACTGCTTTACACTGCTTGCGCCGATCAGGGCCGAGGTCACAGCCGGTTTTCTCAATACCCAGGCGAGCGCCATTTGCGCGAGAGATTGTCCGCGTTTTTTTGCGAACGCATTCAGCTTTTTGGCGCGCGGCAGATTCTTCTGCACCGTTTTTGATGTGAGCCAGACGCGCTCGGTTTTGGTGGCGCGCGCTCCAGCGGGGATTCCGCTCAGGTAACGGTCGGTCAACTGTCCCTGCGCGAGAGGCGAGAAGGCGATACAGCCGATGCCCTCCTCGGTCAGCATGTCGAGCAGGCCGTCCTCCACCCAGCGATTGAACATGTTGTACGCGGGCTGGTGGATGAGGCAGGGCGTACCGAGGCCGCGGAGAATTTCTGCGGCGCGGCGGGTCATTTCCGGATTGTAGTTCGAGATGCCGACATAAAGGGCTTTGCCCTGTCTGACGGCTGAGTCGAGCGCGCCCATCGTTTCTTCGAGCGGCGTATCGGGATCGGGACGGTGGCTGTAGAAGATATCCACATAATCGAGGCCCATTCGTTTCAACGAGGCGTCGAGACTCGCCAACAGATATTTGCGCGAACCCCATTCGCCGTACGGTCCCGGCCACATATCGTAACCGGCCTTGGTCGAGACAATGAGTTCGTCGCGATACGGGTGAAAGTCCTGTTTGAACAACGTTCCAAAATTTTCCTCCGCCGAACCGGGCGGCGGACCGTAATTGTTGGCAAGGTCGAAATGCGTAACGCCCAGATCGAAGGCGCGGCGCGCAATGGCGCGTCCATTCTCCAGTACATCCAGGCCGCCAAAGTTGTACCACCAGCCGAGCGAGATGGCCGGCAGTTTCAATCCGCTTTTGCCGACGCGGTTGTAGGGCATGGAGTCGTAACGGGAAGCTAATGCGAGGTAGGGCATTATGGTTTCCTTTTTTTCTGCGCTCGTCCGCGCCTTCAAATTAAAATTTCCACTTCCTGAGAATATCCATCGCTTTGTAGTGGGTCAAATCCAATTGCAGGGGTGTGACGGAGACATAGCCCCCGGCCAGCGCGCCCACGTCTGTGCCTTCCTCCACTACGCCGGTGGGCGCTTCGCCGCCGATCCAATAATAGGGCCGTCCGTGCGGGTCGATGCGCGCGTCCAACGCGTCGCGGTATACGCGCAATCCCTGGCGTGTGACCATGAATCCGCTCAATTCAGCCTGCTTGCGATACGGCACATTGACGTTCAGTACCACATCCTTCGGCAGATTGTCCGCGAGCGCCTGTTCGGTCACGTGCCTGCCCACCCACGCGGCAGTGGAATAATCCAGCGCGCCCTTGAGCTCGGCTGGCGTATCCAACGAGACCGCGATACCGGGAATGCCATTGATCACCGCTTCCATGGCGGCTGTGACTGTGCCGGAATATGTTACATCGTGGCCGATATTGGCGGTTGGGTTAATGCCCGAGACCAGCAGATCAATTTTTTCTTTGAGGAACCCCAGCAAAGGCAGAGCCACACAATCCGACGGCGCGCCGTCGCACATGTAGGCGTGCGACCCATCGGTCAGCACGGTTTCGCGCACGCGCAGTGGGCGGTCCAAGGTCTTGACATGCCCCGAAGCGGACCAGTTGTGGTCTGGCGCAAAGACGGTCACTTTACCAAGCGGGCGTATGGCCTGCGCCAGCGCCAACAGCCCGGGCGCTTGCACGCCGTCATCGTTTGTTACTAAAATGTGCATGTTCGATCCTGTTCTCTCTTGTTTCGCAAAGGTTGAGCCTGATTCGCAGAGTCAATGCGAATATTCCATAAAATTCTTTCCCGCGATTATTTTGTTTCCTTCAACGTCTGTTTGAAATTTTCCAATGCGTCCACAGGCGTAGGGTCCATGCCGTATCCCATGGCCGCATAATACGCCATGTAATCGCCGAACAGGATCAAAGTCCACATATGCGCGAGCGGGTGATCGCCGCGCGCATCCACGTGATCGGTGTTCATGCCTTCCATCATCATGGTTTGACGCGTGAGATCGGAGCGCAGGCGGTGCCGCGGATGATCGGAGGGCGCGCGCAGGAACAAAGTCATTGTGTGCGGATTTAAAACTTCGTCGGGATTCAACGTTCCCGCCAATGTGTTGTGATCGGCTTCGGGCAGGTACTCGAAATTCGCGCCCGCCTTGACGACCTCGTTCATTTGTCCCTTCCAGCGGCGCGCCACCGGCGCAAGCAGACCCGCGCCCATTACTGTAACCCAGCGCCCCATTAATTGACCGGCATATCGTTTGGCCGGGTTATTGACGGCGGGAATCTCCGCGCGCAGATTTTCCTGCGACTTTTTCATCGCCTCGACCGCACCCTTGATGGCTTCCGTTTGATCGGGGAGCAGACCGAGACGGCTGAACAGCGCCAACAGCAAGCCGAACGAGAATCCCACCGCCGCGCGCGGCTGGCCTTTGTGATCGAACGTCCAGCATGGAATCTGTTTGGCCTTGGCGCGCTCGCGTAGTTCGCCTCCCGTGCAGACCGCCAGCAGGCGGCATTTGTTTTCGAGCGCGGCATCGAACGAGTCGAGCGTTTCTTCGGTGTTGCCGGAATGTGAAGACGCCACCACCAGCACGTCTTCGCCGCGCGCCCAGGCGGGCAGGCCATAATCGCGGTGAACGGTGACAGCTATCGGGGCGGTCGGAGCGGCATACGCGGCCAGCAAGTCCGCGCCGATGGCGGAGCCGCCCATGCCTGAGATCACCACGTGCCGGATATTTTTCCAATCGGGCAGGGGTTGTTGGAGTCCGCTGGCGAAGGCCGCCGCAAGCTGATCGGGCAGGCCGTCTATTTCGCCGAGCATATTTTGTTTATCGAGTTGCTTGAAACGTTCGAGATCGTCTAAGTCCATGTTATTTTGCACCTTGAATAAAATCGGCCAGATCGTTTTTCAATTGCGCCAACGACGGCATGTGAATGTACATCATGTGGCCCGCTTCGTAATAACCCATGCTTACGTGACCACGCAGGCTTTGATCGAGGCCGAGATGGTTGAACGTGTATTCAGTGGCGAAGTACGGCGTGCCAAGATCGTAATAACCGTTGGCTACGAACACTTTGAGATGCGGATTATAGGTCATCGCCTGGCGCAAAGTCTCGCCGACATTGGCATATTGATTTTCGAACGGCTGGAACGACCACGGATGCACGAAACCGCTCAAAATTTCGTACGGAAGGTCGGATTCGAATTTCAATTCGGCGCGCACATATTCGTAAAAGGTCGCGGCATACGGACCGAGCACATTGGTCAACAGCGGATCGTATTCCGCGTTTTCGGTGACGCCCAGCCGGTCGATGCCGATGAAGCGGCTGTCGAGGCGGCCAACGGTCTGTCCGCGTGAGCGCAGGAGTTCTTTGAAGAAGCGCTGGTCCGTGATGCGCAAGTTCGAGCGTTCGATGAACTCGTGCGAAAGCCCGGTATAGCGCGCCAGCTTCTCGACGATGGTGGCGCGTTCGCGCGGCGTGAGTTGGTCGCCTTTGAGCAAGGCCGCGGCGTACTCGCCCATTGCAAACTGCTCGACTTCCTTCAATAAGTTTTGCAAAGTCTTGCGCAGGCGCGAAGCGCGGTGATACCAGGCTGTGGCCGCATAGGACGGCAGGAAGAGAATATACGGCAGGTCGTTGTTGACCGGAAAATCAATGGTCGTGAAATCGAGTACGGCGGAGATGAGCATGATGCCGTTGAGATAAAGCCCGTGCCGTTCCTGCAGATAACCGGAAAGCCCCGCCGCGCGCGTGGTGCCGTAACTTTCGCCGATCAGAAATTTGGGCGAGAGCCAGCGGCCGTAACGCGTGGTGTACAAGCGAATAAAATCGCCCACCGATTCGATATCTTTTTTGAAGGCGTGCCATTCCTTTGGCTTCTCACCTTCCACCGGGCGCGAGTAACCTGTGCTGATCGGATCGATAAACACCAGATCGGTTTCATCGAGCAGGGAATATTCGTTATCGGTCAATTGAAAGGGCGGCTTGGGAAGATTACCATCGAACTCGAGCGCCGCGCGCCGCGGCCCAAGCAGGCCGAGATGCATCCACACCGAGGCGGAACCCGGCCCGCCGTTGAATGAGAATGTGATCGGTCGTTTCGATTTATCGGCTTCGTCGTCTTTGGAATAGGCCACGAAGAAAACTTGTGCGCGCGGCTTTTCGCCCTCCGCTTCCTTCTCCCGATCGGCTGTTTCCTCCTTAAGAATCATCGTCCCGGCTGTGACGGTGTACTTGATCTCTTTGCCGCGTACCGTCAGCGTGTGCTGAGTCTGGACGAGGTTGTCTTTGGGAGCAGGCTTTTCTTCCTTCTTCCCTTCGGGTTTGTTCAGGGCAGGCTTTTCTTCCGGTTTTTCTTCCGCCATGTCAGTTCTCCTTATCGCTTATATTGACCAGATTATAAATGTCCCGCTTATTCCATCCTGAGAGCGGGGCGAGTTGCGCGGCGATATCTTTTGCAGACTTTCCAATTTTACGATTCTTCTGGATGGCGGCCAGCAATTTCTCCTCCGGCCACTTTTCGGTTTCAGCCTCCTCCGTTCCTTCCACCACCAGCACAAATTCGCCGCGCGGTTCTTTGAAGTAAACCCGCGCCGCGCTGATCCTGCCGCGAAACACTTCCTCGTGCAGTTTGGTCAATTCGCGCGCCGCGGCGATGGAACGATCTCCAAGCACAGCCAGCATATCGTCCAGCGAATCCAGCAGGCGATGAGGCGTTTCCAGGAAGATCAACGTGTAAGGCAAATCCGCAACCCGGCTGAGGAATTGATGCCGCTCGGACGATTTACGCGGCAGGTAGCCGAGATACAGGAACGCGTCTGTAGGTAGGCCGGAAACAGTCACAGCGGCGATGGGCGCCGAGGGTCCGGGAACAGGCCGAACGTCGAAGCCGGAAGCGAGGGCGGCGCGCACCAACTCGTAGCCGGGATCATTGATGGCCGGTGTGCCCGCGTCCGAGACCAAAGCCACATCGCCTTCGTTGAGCGCGGCCAGAATCGCATCCAGCCTGGTCAGTTTGTTGTGTTCGAAATAGCTGATGAGGCGCGTGTGAATATCGAAGTGCGAGAGGAGCTTCTGCGTCTGACGGGTATCTTCCGCCGCGATCAGGCGCGCTTCCCGTAAAATGCGGATGGCGCGCGGCGAAAGGTCTTCGAGGTTGCCGATGGGCGTGGCAACGAGATGGAGGGTACCCATAATGGGATTTTATCACCGGGGATGCTATAATTTTCACGAGAGAGTGAGTTCATGGCGATCGAACCGAATACCATTTACAGCGCGTCTTTGGCGGCCGCCGGCCTGATCTGCATGGTGGTAGCGTTCGTTGTGTGGCAAATGCGGCGCACTTCTGCAGGCGCGCTTCCACTGCTGGTTTTGATGTTGGCTTTGAGTTGGTGGGATATCACTTACGCATTCTTCTGGGCGGGCGCGCCCGGGCCTTATCCGTATTTCTGGCTCGACCTGACTTTTGTGGGGGTCGTGACCGTGCCTCCGGCGGTTCTGCTCTTCACGCTGAAGTTAACGCGCTATGGACATTGGGTGAAATTGCCGCTGGTGCTCGCGTTATGTATGGAGCCGATTTTCGTGCTGGCCGCCTTATTTACCGACCCGACATACGGTTTCTTCTTCGGCGGAAAGCGCGTCCCCGGGTTGGGTATGATCCCCGACGGCGGGCCGCTCTTTTGGGCGAATGTCATTTACTCGTACGGAATCATCCTCTTTTCCACAGTATTGATCGTGAAGTCTTTTCTGAGCGCGGCAGGTATATACCGCAAACAACTCGGCTGGTTGTTGATCGGTATTTGCATTTCGTGGATAAACAGTTTTATTTTTGTGCTTGGCTTCCGGCTTCTTCCCAATGCCGATAACACGCCGTTTTCCTTCTTTCTGGTGGGGATCGCCTTCACATTTGCGCTGTTGCGTTATCACCTGCTGGATGTTGTGCCCATCGCGCGCGATACATTGATCGAAAGCATGAGCGACGGCGTGGTCGTGCTCGACGCGCAAAAGCGCGTAGTGGATATCAATGCCACTGTGCAGAAGGAGTTGAAGGTTGCCTCCATCGATTCTGTGATCGGAAAACCGGTCGAACAGGTATTTCCCCATTGGTCCGAATTTATAAAAAAGTTCTACGATGTCAATGAGGCCCAGTTGGAAGTGCCAATTGGGGATCCGCCCCGCCGTTTCCTGGATTTCCGCATCTCTCCTCTGACCGATAACCGGGGTCAATTAATGGGCCGTCTCATCGTCTGGCGCGACATCACCGAACTGAAACTGGCGCAGATCGAACTGCATAAGCTGGCTACGATAGACAGTTTAACTCATGCCTTGAACCGCCGACATTTTTTGGACCTGGCAGAGCAGACTTTATCGCGCGCCATACGATTCGATCATCCGCTCAGCCTGGCCTGGCTGGATATCGACAATTTCAAAACCATCAATGACGATCACGGGCACATCGTGGGCGACCGGGTATTGGAAGCATTTGTGAAGATCTGCCAGGAGAACATCCGCACCTCAGACTTGTTCGCGCGCTGGGGCGGAGACGAATTCGTCATTCTGCTTGTGGAAACCGATCTCGAACAGGCCGGTCAATTTGTGAGAAGGATATCGCGCGCCATCGTGGATATGCCGATTGAAATCGGTTTGCTGAATGTTTCGCTGACGATCAGTTTGGGGCTTTCCACTTTGCTATCGCCTTCAGACACGCTCGAAATGCTGCTCTCGAGGGCCGATCAGGCATTGTATTCCGCAAAGAGATTAGGCCGCAACCAGGTTGTGTATTGGAAAGTTCGGCACGATAGCGACACGAACGTGGCATAAAGTGATTTTGCGGGGGTGCGCAGGAGAACGACCGGGTCGAGATTCGAAATTTAGCTGTAAAGGATAAATCCAGATGATCGTTGTATCAGATATGATGGGGACGCTTACCACCGGTTCGCCTGTGATTGGGCTGGTGGATTGGGTGAGACATCACCAGAGTCAATGGCAGGCCAGGTTGTACATGGCTTCGATCGCGCCTTCTTATTTCCTGGCAAAGCGCGGCTGGATCGATTGGCAGATGTGGGGACAAGGCTTGATGGTCAAAAGCCTGTCGCTGGTTCGGAATGCGACACCCGGGAAGATGCAGGAAGTGGGCGAGTGGGCAGTGGAGCATGATCTCTGGCCAAAGCGCCGCGAAGATGTGATCGCGCGCCTGATCGGTCACAAACAGCAGGGCGCGCAGGTTTATATTGCGAGCAGTGTCGTCGAACCGATCATCGAGCCGTTTGCCCGGCGCATCGGCGCCGAGACGATTGGAACGCCGGTCGAATATCGGAACGGACGCGTAAGCGTCACAGGAGATTTGACGTTGGCGGAACGGAAAATCGAAAAAGTGATGACGCGCTTAAATGTAAAACGCGTGGACTTCGCCTATGGCGATACGATACAGGACGTTCCCCTGCTCGAACATGCCGAGCATCCGGTGGCGGCCCATCCCGACGCGGCTTTGAAAGCCACTGCGCGCGAACGCGGCTGGGAAATCATCGAGTAAAACGCGGGTTCATGAGAACCGCGAGACTTCCCGCCGAAGTTTGTTTCAAAATATTCTACCGTCTCCGGCTAAACGCGCTCTCTCTTGAATTGAGTTTCATATAATTGGGCATACAAGCCATTCATTTCAATCAGCTCGTTGTGCGTGCCGCGCTCGACGATGTGGCCGCGATCCATCACTAAAATCAAATCGGCCGCGAGGATTGTGGATAGGCGGTGCGCAATCACGATGGAAGTGCGCCCGGCCATCACGCGTTTGAGAGCTTCCTGAATCAGCGCTTCGGATTCGCTATCCAGCGAGCTGGTAGCTTCGTCTAAAACCAAAATGCGCGGGTCTTTTAGAATCACACGCGCCAACGCAATGCGTTGTTTTTCGCCGCCGCTCAAACGATAGCCGCGCTCACCGACAACCGTATCATATCGGTCGGGCAGTTCCGCGATGAACTGGTGAATGTTCGCGGCCTGTGCCGCGGCTTCGATCTCGGCCTGAGTTGCGTCCATTTTGGCGTATGTCAAATTGGTACGAATGGTATCGTGGAAGAGATACGTTTCCTGCGTTACCATGCCGATGGCGTCTGAAAGCGAATCGAGCGTCACATCCTGCAGATTGTTTCCGTCAATGCGGATAGTTCCGCTGGTGGGATCGTACAAGCGCGGGATGAGATAGGTGGTGGTGGTTTTGCCCGCGCCCGATGGCCCGACTAATGCGACCAACTGCCCGGGCCGCGCCAGGAACGAGACTTCCTCCAAAGCGACCTCGCGCGCCTGGGTGGTCGATTCAGACGTCCCGCCGCGTGATTCGGGCTCTTCATCTTTTTTCTTCCCGCTATTTTTATCCGTCAAAGACAAAACCGCGCTGACGTCTTCCATCTTTCCATAGCGCTTTACATCTTTGAGCAGTCTGGATTCGTCCACGCTGTAATTGAATGTAACATGGTCGAATTCGAGTTCGCCCTTGATGTTTTTCAACGCGCGCGCATCCGGCTTTTCGGCAATATCCTGCGGCAGGTCGAGTAATTCAAAAACGCGTTCGAAACTGACCATCGAGGTGGAAAAATCCACCGGCGCGGAGGCGAGGCCTTGCAATGTGCCATAGAGTTGACCAAGATACGAGCCGAAGGCGACGATGGTGCCGATGGTGAATGTGCCTTGAATGACGAAGTATCCGCCGAGACCGTACACCAACGCTGTACCCACCGCGCTGACGAGGCCAAGAATCATGAAGAAGACCGAGCCGATGACCGCGCGTTCGATGCCGATGTCGCGTACATTCGAAGCGCGTTCACGAAAACGATTCGTCTCTTCATTTGCGCGCCCAAAAAGTTTGACCAGCAATGCCCCGCCGATATTGAGAGTTTCATTCATGTGGGCGTTCATCTGCGCGTTGAGTTGCATGGCTTTGCGCGCGATCTCGCGCAGGGTGTTGCCTAACCTGCGCGCAGCGACGATGAGCAGGGGCAGGATCAATACGCTGATAATCGTCAGCCGCCATTCGAGCGAGAGCATCACGATCATCAACGCGATGGTCTCGACGATATTGGTAACGATACCGACAATGGTATTGCTGATGGCGTTCTGCGCGCCGACCACGTCGTTGTTGAGGCGGCTCATTAACTCGCCGACTTTGGTATTGGTAAAGAAGCGCAGGCTCATACGTTGGAGCCGGGCAAACAAGGCCACGCGCAAGTCATAGATGACGCCCTCGCCGACTATGGAGTTAAGTCTGCGCTGGATCACGCTGATGACGCCGTTGAGGATCGGCACGAGGAGTAAGGCAAGCGCGAGCAGGGTCAATTGATTTAAATTTTTGGCGGGTAATACCTTATCGATCATCTGTCGAAAGATCAACGGCGTGATGAGCGATAATCCTGTGCTGAGAAGGATCGTCACCAACATACTGCTGATATGCCGCCAATATGGGCGCGCGTACGCCAGTACGCGCAACAATAGCTCGCGCGTGACCTTGGGCTTTTCATCGCCCTGCCGCATAGCCATCCACCAGCCGTAGTGCATAAAGGTATCTCCTTGATCGGTTATATGTCCTCCATTTTCCTCCCGCGAAGGAGTTTGGTCAATCGAATAAAAGGGGAGGTTAACAAAAGTCTGATATGGAAGGGAAGGTATAACCCTGCCTGTGTTTCGAGAATTTAGTCGTTGTGAACGTGGCGGAACAGTCTCCGAAAGAACTGGGTCGATTCGGTGTATTGGCGCAAGCACAGGCGTCGTGAGGCTTTGCCATCCCTCCTCGCAATAACGGAACACTATTTTGAGATACCTTATGGTCTCCGGCAATCGAAATGTTATAATTTTATACACCCAAATATTTTAGAAGTACTTGGAGTAAATAATGAACGATACTACAAAGAAAAACCTTTCGCTCGATCTGCTCACCATCCTGGCGGTCGGCATTATTTCATTTGTCATAAACAATGTATTGCATGAAGGGCTGGGGCATGGCGGCGCATGTCTGCTTGTGGGCGGTACGCCGCTTGCCCTTTCCTCCGCGCATTTCGATTGCAATATGGCCGCGGTCAGCGATGCGGGCATTCGTTTCATTGCGGCGGCGGGAACACTGGTCAACTTTCTGTTTGTATTTATTTTCTGGCTGGCGTTCAAAAATTTAAAGGTTAAATCGCCGATAGGGCGCTATTTTCTTTGGTTCATCATGAGCGGAAGTTACTTCGTGGCGGCGGGCTATCCCTTATTCTCCGGCGTGATCGGCGTTGGCGATTGGATCGACGTGGTGAACGGCTGGCAACCCGTCTGGCTGTGGAGATTGCTCCTCAGCATGATCGGCCTTGTTTTATATGTATATGGAATCTGGTTTGCTCTTCGAGAGCTGAAAACCCTGATCGGCTCAAACCCGACCGAGAGACCGGCCCGCGCCTTCCGTTTGACTCTTTTTCCCTATCTGGCGGGCGCAATTGCTTCCTCGCTGGGCGCGTGGTTCAACCCCAACGGCGCGTTTGTGATCTTCACGTCTGCGGCGGCGGCATTCGGCGGGTACTCCGCCTTTGCATGGATGTCGCAAATGCTCGACACAAAATGGTTTTCCGAAACCTCGGACGAATTTGTGACGATTGACCGTAATTGGGCCTGGATTGCCGTGGCAGTGCTTCTTGCGCTTGTTCATATTTTCATACTGGGACCCAGTATAAAATTTTAACTGCCGTATTTTCGATCCATCTGCCGGCGATAATATTATTGAAATAAATATCTGATTGACTACCGCCTTTAAACGGTAGTCAATTTTTATAGAGATATCATCCATACGAGAACAGGAGAGACAGATGTTTACTGATTTTATAATGGGTATCGTGTTCGTTTTGGTCGGCCTGCTCCTGGGGGCGATTGCCGTCTTCATCCTGATGCGTACGCGCGCCTTTCTGAGCGTCGCACAGGAGGCTCAGGGAACTGTCGTTCAGATGATATATAGCTCGGACTCGGATGGCGGAGGATACGCGCCAGTCTTCACGTTCCGAACCATTACAGGGCAGGATATTACCAAATCCGAGAATCTATACAGCAACCCGCCACAATTCAAAGAGGGGCAGGTCGTGCCTGTTTTATATGACCCGGAAGACCCGAGCCGCGCCCGCATCAAGAAGGGATTCAATTTATATTTTGCGCCCGCGTTGCTTGGCTTTCTTGGGTCGGTCTTTGGGTGTATCGGTATCATACTTCTGGGCATTCAACTTTATAAACTTTTCACATGATCGCCCGTTCAAGAATCGGATTGCAGTGATAGAAAATTAATTCTATAATACGGCTATCTAATAAAAGCTTTATCTAAAGGAGCGAACCTCATGCCTGCCGACCAGGATTTTACGAACAACTTATTTCAATTTATGAAAGAAACATTCGAAGACGTCAATGGAATTTATCTGGATAAAGGTACGTCCCTATTCGAGACGTTGGAAACCGTTTCCGCGGCAGAGGCCTCCGTCCCTGTTGGAGGAAAGTGCGCCTCTCTCGCCGCGCAGGTGGCGCATGTGACCTTCTTCCTCGAATCTACTGAACGATATATGATCAACAACGATACCAGCCCGCGCGATTGGGGCTACATTTGGCGTACAGTGGAAAAGGTCACGCCCGAGGAATGGGAGAATTACAAAAGCAAATTGCGCGAAACGTATCAGCGTATGAACAAATTCTTCCGTGAGAACTCAACGTGGAATGAGGACAACATCGGCGGAGCGATGGCAATCGTTGTGCATACTGCCTATCATCTGGGCGAAATTCGCCAGGCGTTATGCACGCTCAAATAAAGCGGCCAATCGGTTCACCATAAAAAAAACAAGGCGGTTATTGACCGCCTTGTTTTTTTAATTCAACAAAGATTTTATTTTCTTGACCGCGACGGCTGGATCGCGGAATTGCACGGCGGCCATCCCGAGCGACCGCGCCGCGTCCACGTTTTCGGAGAAGTCATCAACGAAGATCGCTTCCTCCGCGCGGACTTGGACCTGCTTCAGCGCAAGTTGGTAGATCTGCGCCTCGGGCTTGACCGCGCCGACCTCCGCCGAAATGATGAGGGTATCGAATACATCGTCGAATTTCTTTTCGACGATGTAGCCGCGCATGCCGCTCCAGGCATTCGAGATCAGGCCGATTTTATAGCGCGGTTTCAGCGAACGAATAAATTCGAGCAGGTCGAGGTCGATCACATCGCCCGCGAAGAATTCACTGCGTAATGCGTCGGCCTCGGATTCCGTCCCTTTGAGTTTGCGCGCGACCCATTTCCAATGCTCGGCCTCGCTGATGTGCCCCATGGAGGCCTCGTGAGCGCTGTTGCTATCGAACACGACGCGTATCAAGTCGTCGTATTCCAGGCCGAGGCGAACGGCCAGATGTTCGCGCGGCGCTTGATATTCGGTGCGTAAGATCACACCGCCCAGGTCGAAGAATACTGCGCGGAAGGTCATTTGCGTTTGGATTTTTTCGCGGCAGTTTTTTTCTGCGCGGTTTTCTTGGTCACGGTTTTCTTTGCCGGCGCTTTTCCCGGCGAAGCCTTTTTTGTTGCTGTTTTTGCGGCGGCCGCGGCCGGCTTCGAAACGGAGGCAGGCTGGGGCGGAGTCGGAGCCGGATTGGTCGTCGAGGACGACTCAGCCGCGCTTGCGCTTTCCGCCAATACTTCGCGCCAGTTTGGTATGGCCCATTCGAGGCGTTCGCGCGGAATGGGGTTGGCGTGGCGGCAGCGTGGGCAGTGCGAGTCGTAGTGATGTAAATTTTCCGCTTCCACAATTTGCAACGCGGCCACGATTTCATTGCGGCCTACAGTGTAAAGATTCTGACAGAACGAACAACGCAGATTGATCATGGGAGAGCTCCTTTGCCATCAGGTTTCTGAAAGAACCTGAGAGAATACTCCTTAAGTATAGCCTATTCTTCTATGGGTTCTTTCCCGACGCGGTATTCTTTTTCGTAGATGGCGTACTCATGAGCAACATGCATGCCCGCTTTTTGATAGAGCCGCGTAGCGCCGGTGGGGTTGGAGGCATCCACGAACAGACCGACCGTGTGCATGCCGCGTCGATGGAATTCACCGAAGGAGTGATAGAGCAAGGCGAGTCCCAGGCCACGTTTACGCCACGGACGGCGGACGCCCAGCGTGCCGACCCAGCCAATGCCCATGCGATAACGACACAGGGAAAAACCTGCAATCTGATCGCCTTCCCATGCGATGTGCCACAATGTGGGATCGAAATTTTCGTCGCTGGTGGCGCGGTGTTGCCAATCTGTGAAACTTTCCGGTGTGTGCCCCCAGTGATCGCTAAAGGCTTCCTCGTCGGCTTCGAAGACGGCGCGGCTGTGCAACTCCGGCGCGAACGGACGAAGTTCCACGCCTGCAGGCCAAACCGGCGCGGGCGGCGGTGCGTTGAGTTCGATGTCCATGCGCCACGAAAAGCGGATCGATTTATAGCCTTCATGCTCGTGCATTTCGCGCCCGATCGTATCGCCGATGGCCATGCCGTTGCGAATAAAGGCGCGCAAGTCCGGATCGGCCAGTTTCATTTCTTCCAACGCGCGTTCATCCATGGCGCGCAGCATGGCCGTGCCGATGCCTCGCCCAAGAAACGTGGGATGAACGTAACCATCGCCGTTGTAAACAGCGTGAGCGTAACGATGGGCGAATTCTTCATAGCCGACGATCCGGCCTTCGTCCGTTTCCACAACCCAGGCATCGGTTTCGAGATGGAAACTTTCTGTTTGCCATTCGCGGCGCAGATCGTCGGTTGTGACGGCCACAGTCGGGTCGCCGTCAGCGGTGCAAACGTCGAGGATGAGTTGTGCCACAGCCTCGAGGTCGCTCCAGCGGGCGGTGCGCAGGTTGAGGTCGGGGGAGAGAGCCGAACGAATTTTTTGAGTTGGAGTAGTCATAGTGTTGTCCAATCTTTAATCAATGAGATGATTGCTTTGAGAACCAGTCTGCGCGCAGAATGCCCATGAAGAGCGTATCCCAACGCCGGCCTTCGCGCAGTAGAGCGCCGCGCATGCGGCCTTCGTGTTGAAACCCGGCCTTCTCATACGAACGGATGGCGCGCGAGTTGTATTCGAAGACGGTCAATGAAACGCGGTAAAGATTGAGTTCGGTAAAGGCATAGCGAAGGATCAATTGCATAGCTTCCGTGCCATAGCCTTTGCCCCAGAAATCGCGCTCGCCGAGGCCGATGCCCACAAAGGCATCGCGCATATTCCATTGATTGACGAAAAGGTCCACCTCGCCGAGCAGGCGTTGATCTTGCGCGGCGCGGATCGCGAACCAGAACTGCTTTCCTTCCGCCTCTTCGATCTCTTTTTCCAGCCATGCTTTGTTGGCTTTGCTGGAGTGCATTTCGGAGGCGTCTGAGTCGATCAGGCGTTCGTACTCCGAATTGCGCTGCCATTGCATAAACATTTTCCCGATCTCTTCGGGATCTATGGCGGTCAGGTTGACCAATTGGCCTGTCAATAAAGCGTTCATCCTGCCGCCTCCTGCATGGCTTGCCACTCCGCGCGTAGAACGCCCATGACGATACCGTCTGTTCGCCGGCCTTCGCGCAGAGTGTCACTACGCAGAACGCCTTCCACTTTGAAGCCGGCCTTCTCATACGACTTCAAAGCGCGCGAGTTATAAGAGTGCAGGGCCAGCGTCACGCGCCGCAAATTGGCCTCGAGAAAGGCATATTGCAGGATCAAACGCATCGCGTCGGTGCCATAGCCTTTGCCCCAGTAATCGCGTTCGCCGATGCCGATTCCAACCCAGGCGTCCGCCTGAACCCAATCCGGGCGCAGGCCGATAAAGCCGATCAGTTTGTCGTCGGCCAGGGTTCGGATGGAGAAGCGGATCGCGTCCATCGGATCGTTCTCCATGTCCTCCTCCATCCATTCCTTGACCTTTTTCTGTGACCACAATTGCACGGGGTCGCTATCGGCCAGCCGATTGAATTCCGTGTCCCGATCCCAGCGCGCGAACGCGGTGGACATGACTTCAGGAGATTCAGCGGCCAGCCGGACGAGTGTGCCGCGGTATAGGTCTTTCATCGCTCACCTCCGACCTCGAGCCTGCTCCTCCCACTCCGAGCGTAACAGCCCAAAGGTGAGCAAATCCCAGGTGCGGCCGTCGCGTTGCAGGGCCTGACGCCGGCGAATCTCTTCCACGAAACCAAACTTGCGGAAGAGCGCCAGCGCGCCTTCGTTGTACTCGGGGACCAGGGCGGTCACGCGGTACAGGTTGAGTTCCGCGAAGGCATAGCGCAAAAGCAGGCGAAGCGCCTGACTGCCATATCCTTTGCGGCGGTCTTCGGCCGCGCCAATGCCGAGGCGAAGCCAGGCGTTGCCATGAGTCCAGTCGATCCACTCGACCGCGGCCTTGCCGATCAGATGATCGTCTGTGCTGGCGCGGATGGTGAAATAGAAGAGATTCTGCTTTTCCTCCATTTCTTTTTCGATGGACTCGTATTGCTTCTTGACCATGGCAGGTGAGAGCGGGCGCACCGGTTTTAGCTCCATCAGGCGCATGAATTCAGCGTCATGCGTCCACCTGGATTCGATCTCGGGATGAGTCTCGTGGTCAATGGGGCCCAGGCGGATATCCTGCGCGTCGAAAAGTTGAGTCTGTATGTCAAGCATGGTTATTACTCCTTCCGTCGATAAAAAAAGCGGTCACAGGTTTTGCGCCCGTGACCGCACGAGAGAAGAGAAATAAAAAACGGCCACGGGCATCGAGTGCACCGTGGCCGTTACACACTGCGTGTAAGCTAACCGGCAACAGGCACACTCCGAGAATCGAAAACGGCAGTACCACCAGATGTGGTGCGTGAGCTGACGTACAAGGGGATGTTTATCGACATTGCGGGTGTGCTCCTTTCGTAAAATTTGCCTGTATTTGGAACAAGCGGGCGAAGTTTATCATGCACATCTTGAACGCGTCAAGACTTTTAAGAGATGAATCAAAACTATTGCACGCCCGTGTTGATGGTGCCGTTCAACAGACCCTGCAAGGTCTGTTCCACCAGGCGCTGTTTTCCGGGGGTCAGCAGGGTTGGGTCTATGTCGTCAAACCCAAGCGGGGATTGGACGTTTGTGCCTCCCTGACCTGCAACTAAACCTGGCCAGGCGCTTTGAATGGCTTTGATCACATCCGGCTGGATGGTGGCAATCCAACCGGCCGGGAGAGGATTCGGTGTGGATGTGCCGATCTGTAGCGCGCCGGTGGTGCCGATGTAAGTGAGAAAATCGGGTTTGGCCAGCGACGGATAGACAAAGATCGTATCCACTTTGTGATCGATCAGATAATTGGCATAGCCTCCGTAACGCGCTGGGTCTTCGTCGGATGGAATTTCGATATATTGCGGAAAGTTATAAGGGACGTAATAAAACGGCTGGCAGAGTCCGCAGTAATAGGCCATGCCGTTGGTAAAAGCGATATACGCGCGCTGTGCGTCGCCATCGCCTTTGGGAATAATCATGCCGATGTGGAAGTCGTCTGTGATCATGGCGGCGATGTAACCGGCCAGAAAAGATGGGATCACGGTCTGGCTGGTATTCCCCAGCACGCTGATATTTCCGCCCGCGTTAAGGTTGGGAATGTTGACCGCCAAAAATTGAGCCTGAGGCGCGGCCTGGGCCAGCGCGGCAACGCCGGGGTCGGGGGGAAGCGCAATGACGATCTTGAGTGTGGGATCCTTTACTTCATCCGGAGTCAGTGAATTGCGTACCTGAAAACGATATCCCGATTGTTGGGCCAGATCGTAAACCGTTTTTTGGTACAGCGCCGAATCATCCTGGGCCATATCTGCAGGGAGGACCAGAATGGCAAGGGGCGTGCTGGGGGTTGGGGCGAGCGTGGGTGCGGGAGTGGGTGTATCAGTGGGAACGGGCGCGGGCGTTTGTGTGGCTTTCGGGCCGCACGCGCTCAGAATCAATGACAGGCTGAAGAAAAAAACGAGGGCAATTCTTTGACGCACAGGATGCTCCGGAGGAAAGATTGTCCAGATTATATCAGCAGGGGCAATGTGCTTTCCGAACGCACGCGCCGTTGCTAATGTGTGCGCCGTCTCTACCGATAAAGTAAACTCCTCGGAATTGATCGGTTCAAAATCGGAACTTTTTGAGGAGGAAAATCGTCTGCTTTTTACCTGCTATTCCAAGTCCCAGTCCGATGGAGGTTTTGCATGAACTCGATTCGCGTGTCGCTTCTGACGATTTTTGTTTTATTATTGACGGCAGGATGCGCCACCGCTCCTGCAATTGTAGTGAACGCGCCCGCCTCTCAGGAACCGATTCAAGCCGTGCCCTCACACGCCTTCCCGCAAACCGCGCTTCCCAATCCAATTGAAGGAATACCGCCCGGCCCCACTCCGCAAGGAACCCCCGATATGTCCACTCCCATGAACCCCGATAAATTTACCAGCCTGGTGAAACGCGACCTCGCGGATCGTTTGAAGATCGGCGTCGATCAAATTTCGGCAGTTAAAGCCGTGGAGATGACCTGGCCGAATGCCGCGCTGGGCTGTCCCCAGCCCGGCAAAGTATATGCGCAGGGCCTGGTCGCCGGTTTTAAGATCTGGCTGGAGGCCAACGACGCGCAATATATTTATCATACGGATATGAACGGTCAATTTGTTTTGTGCCCCGAGCAAAACCCGGATGAGAGCGTACCCGGTTCCACACCTGGACCTGAAATCGGCGTGCCGATCAAGTAGTGAATCTCCTCAGTAGAAGAAATCTCCCGCGCAGACACGCGGGAGATTTCTTTTTTCGTACTAACGTGCGATCCGGTCTATGGGAAAGCGACCCTCACACGCATGGTGCCGTGCCTGTCGCTTAGCACTCTGATCGTCACACCAAAGCCCGGCAGGGGGACGCTGGCCCAGCCGAAGTTCCCGATGGCTGGATTCGGCGTAACCCAATAGCTCTGCGTGTCGTTGAAGAGCGGGTTGCCCCATTGGCCGTTATAGCATTTCTTGACGCTATTGGCGTGCAGGCAAATCCGGTCGGTTCTGCGCAGGCCGAATGTCGAATCGAAGGCTTGGACCCGAGGCCGCCAGACCATGCCGTTATCCGGCCGCATCAACAAGTTGGGATGCGCGTCGACCGGCAGGTAGAAGCCGCCGCAACGCCCATTGAGACAGTTGTCGCCAACGTTGTTATCCGGGAAGGAGTAATCCAGATACCAGACCAACATGCCTTCCTGATAGGGGAAGTGCTCCACCCAGTTCTGCAGATTCGGGTTATCCAGGAAGCCGAAGTTGTAAGGGCCGGTTCTAAGCGATTCATCGTAGCCCGCATACTGGCGATATTCTGCCACATAGTAGTTGGCGAACGATTCCACGATTGTGCCGGTCGTTCGGATGAATCCGTCGAAGGTCCAGCCCATGTCGCTTTCTGCATCGTCCAGCGGCAGGCCGGTGATGGCGATGTCATCCACGCCAAATCCGGATTCAGCCACGGCTACATCAGTGACATAACGGAAGCCGAGGTCCACCGTTTGCCCGTTGAAGGCGGAAAGATCGGCGGTCAGGTTCACCCAGGAGCCGCCTGTGGAGCCGGTAATTCCATTCAGGGTGGGATTGGCGCCGTTCGGGTCGGTGCCGCTCGACAGGTTGGTGGCGATCGTCGTGCCATTCACTGTCAGGAAGGCGTAATCGTAATCCTGCTCGATGTCGTAGCGCACCCAGGCGCTGAGCGTGACCGAACCAGCCGGCAGACTGACCGAGCGCGTCATGCTGTTATCGAGGCTGTTGCCCGATCCCGAATGATAGAAGTAACTGCCCGCGTAGGGAGCGCCGATGTTCGATTCAACTTCCTTATCCGGCAGAGTTACAAGCAGTTGTTGAGTATCGCGCGTATTGTATTCAGCAGGCCCCAGGGTGACATATTGGTTCGTGCCAAATGGCACCACAGTGAGGTTCGACCAGCCCAGGTAGATCTTCTCATAAGCGCTCATTTGGATCGGTTTCGTGCCGATGCCATCTGAGGGCCTTCCACTGCTTCCGTAGGAACCTTGGGAATAAAGTGTCCAGAAGCCGGTGGAGTTTTCCGCACCGCCGGTATTGCCGGAGGTATCGTAGAGGTCGGGCAGACCGAGATCGTGACCGAACTCATGCGCGAAGACTCCTACGCCGCCATTCTCCGGCTCGACTGTATAATCGCCGATCCAATAGCTGGAACTGCCGATTTGGAAGCCGCCCAGCAGATAATCGGGTGACGGACCGACCGCCCCCTGGAGATTATAGAACGCGTACCAGCGATGGCTCCAGATTGCGTCTGTGCCTTGCGCGCCGCCGCCGGTCTCTTCACCGTCGCCGGCATGAATAGCCTGGAAGTGATCAATGTAGCCGTCAGGCTCATTGAAGTTGCCGTCGCCGTCCCAATCGTAGCGATCCCATACGTCGAATTGTGACAGGTAGGCATCGATCTCTGCCGGGGTTTTGCCTGCCGTGATCTGGCTGTTGTACCAGGCGGCGGCCGCATCCCTAAGAAAGAGCCAGGTAGTAGCGCAAACGATATCGCCGCAATAATTCGCGCCATAGCGCGCTTCGTTATAGGGAACCTGTACCCAGTCGGTCACATCGCCGTTCACCGCGTAACGATTGGAGGATTGTTCGATGTAGTACTTGCGCATCGAAATCGCGCCTCTCCTTTCAGAGAAGAGCAGGTCGCGGTAATAAGCGGGGCTGAAGTCCGAGGTCCAGATTGTTGTGTTATCGACGCGGCGGTCGGGTTGCGGGATTTGGTTGTGAGCCGGGCCGGCAGTCCCATTGTATGTGGGATGAATCTGACTGCCGAATTCGCCCAGGATGGTGAAGATCGAGTCTTCGCCTTCGCGGTCCAACTCTACGTAACGATGTCTGTTAATCCGATGAGTATGGCCGTGAGTCTTGCCGTGCATCATGGCATTGAAACCCTGCATCCGCTCCGCGCGCTGCATTTCTCCCAGGGGATGGGGCGCGTCGTCAATGGGGGAACCGAATTGTGGGTCTGCGGGGGCCTTGGGCGCTGCGTTGGCCATGGGCACAATGGTAATGGCCAGCAGCATTACGATCAATATGACACTAAACCATCTTGCTTTCATCATCGCTATTCTCCTCAATAGGTTTGATTTGAGCTTACATGAGTGCATACGGACTTAATTTATCCTGATCGCGGTCATCACCTCCTTTATCAATGAACACTACACAACTGATACATGCTTATCCACCCACACATGGGCCAGGTGCAGTTATTATTCTACATGATTTCTTCATAAATTCAGTTTTGGAAATCCAATTTGTCCAATTGCAATCAAATAGCGGGTCGAATTCCATCCTAAGAAACTACTATGACTTTGGCAGTCTGATTCCGCCGCATGCACAGACCTGAGGCCTTGCGCCCTCACTTTGCGACGGGCTTGCCTTTCGAGGCGTCTAAATCGAATCGCACGGGCCGGGCACAGCCGATGTACAGGAATATCTTACAACTTTTTTAAACGTGATTCAAGTGATAAAAATGGCTATAATCGCGGCCATGGTCAAACGATTGGTTGTTTCGGCGGCGGCAGTTGGGTTGGTAGTGGCCGCCGTGTATATTTACCTGAACTATTTTCGGCGCAGTAGTGTGCGAACCATGCAGGTACTGGGCTGGCTGAGAAACCCCGTTTCCCGCCCGGATTGGATGATGAAAGCCGGAACGCGCTGTAACGGAGCGCCGTTCCTTTTCCCGACCGATGGCCTGGTCGGCTTTCTTTGGGGCGACTCGTTCCAGATGGGACACCGCCATCAAGGAATCGATATTTTCGCCGGAACCGACATCGGTATGACCAAAGTCATCGCCGCCTATCCCGGGTTTCTAACCCGCCTGCCCGATTGGAAATCGGCGGTCATTGTGCGTGTGCCCGAAGACCCGCTTCAACCGGGACGACAGATCTGGCTTTACTATACTCACATGGCCGATGCCAACGGCGCTTCGTTCATCTCAGCCGATTTTCCGCCCGGTACGCGTGAACAACCCATCGAGGCGGGCGCAATCCTCGGTTATCAAGGCGATTATTCGGGCGATCCGAACAACCCCGTGGGCGTGCATCTTCATTTTTCGATTGTGTTGGATGATGACAACGGAAATTTTCGCAACGAACTGGATATTGGAAATACACTCGATCCCTCGCTTTACCTGGAGATGAATTTGAACGCGAATAAAAATACAGATACGATCCCGATGTGCAATCATGCAGAATAATGAATTTGCCGATCAGGTGGTATTGATCACCGGCGCGGGCCGCGGCCGCGGCCGCCTGCTGGCCGAAGCGTTTGCCGCACGCGGCGCCATCGTGGCGGCCAACGACATATCGCCCATCAACGTGGATGAAGCGGCTGTGCAGATCATCGCGAATGGCGGACGGGCGCGAACGTATATTCAGGATGTCGCCAAAAAAATGGGCGTGCAGGCTCTGGTCAAGGAGGTGGAGGACGATTGGGGACGGATCGATATCCTGATCAACCATGCCTCCGTCGAACCGCGCGTTCCACTGCTCGATATGGACGAGTGGGACTGGCACCGCGTCCTCGATGTGAATCTCACTGGAACGTTTCTTATGCTGCAATCGGTGGGACGCGTGATGCGCGCCCGCGGCCGGGGCGTGATCGTCAATTTGATAACGGCGGCCAGCCCCGAGGGCGAAGAGAAGCGAGGTGCATATCTGGCGAGCATGGGCGGGGTTGAAAATCTCACGCGTACGGCCGCCCGCGAGTTGGGAGTGGACGGAGTCCGCGTATACGGGGTGGGCGAAAATATTTCGAATGCCGATCTCAAGGATGTGAAAATGCCCAAGTCACTGATCGAAGCGGTGATGTATTTGTGCAGTGAGGGAGCTTCCGAATTGAACGGACAGCTTGTGAGCGTGGAGGCGCGATGAAAGAACTCGAAGAATATCGCCTGCGCTTGCTTGAACGTTTGCGCGCCGTGGCGCAGGAGTTTCGCCGCGCGTGCCTGGCGGTGAAAGATCCGCACAGGTCGGCGCAGGACGGCTGGAGTGTGCATCAGATTGCGGCGCACACACGCGATGTGGATAAGCTGGTCTATGGCTGGCGCGCCCGCCAAACGTTGGAACGCGAGAATCCGATGTTCGAAGATTTCGATCAGAACGCGTTCATGGCAGAGCATTACAAAGCGGATGAACCATTGGCCGACATTCTCGCTGAATTGATTACGAATGTGAATGCGTTGACCGATTGGCTGAGCGGCCTGCCGAATGAGGCCTGGGCGCGCGAGTCACAGCATGCGATCAACGGCGCGGGGCTGACGCTTCAAACCTGGATCGAACGCGATCTGGCGCACCTCGAGGAACATTTGAAGGCGTTGAGTGAATGATGAAAACGGGCATTGCCGAGGCAGGCCCTGTTCGGTTGGCCGATTTTTTACAGCAGGCGGATCAATGAGTTGAAGAGTTGCAAAATGGGAACGGCGAATTGCAGGCTGATCAAACCCATGACAAGCCCAACCAGCATGCCCGCCACGATATCCGAAAGATAATGTACGCCCATTGCGACGCGCGCCAGTGAAACCAGCGGCGCCCAAATCCACAGGATGACCGCCAGCCAGATGGGGCCCAATCCGGTGGCGATGACCGCGATCAAAAAAGCGCGCGCGGCGTGGCCGGATGGAAACGAATGCGGGTCGGTGTTGCGATAGATGCCGCCCCATTCGCCCTCGGGCCGCCTGCGACGTACGCTGAACTTGATCGCCATCACCAGCGCGGCCAGCACGGCGATCCCTGCAAATTCAAGTACGGACCAATTTTTCCAAAACGGCTTGCCGAGGAGCCACAATACGATCAGCGCCGCGCCCCAGAACCACGAGTCGCCGGAATGCGCGAAGAAGATGGCGAGTGAGCGCAGTTGACCGGGTTGTTCGGCCACGCGTAACCGCTGGGAGAAGCGGGCGTCGAGTTCGAGCACAGATTTCAAGTCCATAGCCATTCCTGAAATAAAAATGTCACTCTGAGGATGTTTCCTCGGAGTGACATATTTTACTTGCAAGTTTTATTTTGACCGTCGCCTGATCGCGGCCTTCTTTGGTTTTGTTTCCGGACGATTCTTGGCTGTTTTCGCCGGAGCTTTTTTGGCCGCAACGGTTTTCTTTGCGGAAGATTTCTTCTTGGCCGCGGACTTTCGGGCGGCGCTCCCAACGCCTGCCCTGGCTTTACGAACCTGGCTTTGCAGGTCGGCGCGCAAAAGTTCGAGCTGGTGCGGCTTGTCAATGTCCATGCAGGGTTCGGCGTGTTCCCAGATAATGGCGCGGCCGGCTATGCCGAGGCGCTTGGTCACGCGCGTAACCGCGTCGGCGAGGGCGAGTTGTCTGGTGATGAGCAGGAACCCGGTCCATAAACCGATCGCCGCGGCCTGACGTGTGGGGCTTTTGCGATTACCGATCAGTTCCTCCCACATATCCAGGTGTTCGGTAGCCATGCGTACGTGCGTAATATTCATGTCGGCGCCGCATACGTCCATATCTTTCAAATGGGTATAAGTGCGCTTTGAACCGGGAAAGCGGGCCTCCATTACCTCCTGCGGGCAGACGCCGTAATAAATATCGTCCTGGGTTTGCATTGCGTTTTCGATCAACCAATCCACATGCTCGCTTTTCACGGTGGGAATGTCGGATGAGACGATCAGCACATACCTGGCTTTTCGATTCAGTTCGAGCACCTTATTCACGCCTGTCACGATATTGGCCAGCATGCGTCCCTGGTTCGAGAGAAAGTACATCGGCTTCTTACACGTGACTTCGCTTTTGGGCGAAAGCCCCACAACGATTACATTATCCACATTTTTCGCGTTGCCGAGTGCATCGAGCACCCATTGGATCATGGGTTTGCCCGCCACTTCGATCATGGCTTTGGAATCGCCTCTGGCGTACGAATAGAGCGGGTCCTGCGGCTGGGGAATGCCTCCTGCGGTGACAATTGCATCCATGGTTTTTCTCCTCAAGTCAGTTTCTGCGCGTGCTGTGCTGCGGAATTAATTCAGTTCCTGCAATTGCGGCTCGAAGCCCAGTTTATCGAGCATTTCGGTGAGTTCAGGCCAGGTCAGCGGGCGCCCCTTGCCAGAGACGGCGACCAGCGCGGCTTCCATCATATTTGTGCCGAACGAACGCCCTTCCAATACTGGAGTGGTGGTAATCAGATATTTAACACCGGCCCGTTTGAAGGCCTCCACATCTTCGGGCGTGGTGGTATTGGTCACGATCACCTTGCCCTGCAGGCTGTCGGGCATGAAGCGTTTAATATAATGGCAGTCACCGGCAATGACAGTAGCCCACTCGTAATACTTGCCCCATTTGGGAGTGCGCTTTTCCTGCTTTTCTCCGGTTGGGTAAACCCACTCGAAGGGCAGGCGCCCGGCAATCGGCATGAGCAAGCCCGCCAGGAATTTGACCTGACCAATCTTGTGGAGCGAGATCGGAATATCCAGGCCGAACATCAAATCGCCGAATACGGTTTCATATCCCGCATCGGCAAAACACTTCGAGAGTCCCCAGCGGTCCACGCCGACTGTGACTAGTACTTTGCGGCCATGCTGATCCAAATGGGGTTTGATGTGCTGTTCGAGGAAGGCGGCCGCCTTGTTCTCCAGCGTATTTTTTAAACCGCCGCCGTCCACCAGCGGAGTCTTTTTCACGTAACGAACCATCGGTAGAACGGAATAAAAGGGATATTTCTTTCCGTTCACTTCTGCGCTGAGGTCCGCGCCGCCCACACCGAAAGCGTCAACAGTACCGTCCAATTCCTTATATTTGAGGGCCGCGGCTTCCATGTCGCCGTCCGTGCCGATGCGTTCGATGCTGACCTTTTCGCCGAGGAGAGTCACCTCCACGGCTTTATCGCGTTTGGATGAACCAATACTGATGCTGACCGCACGCTTCATAATAATGCCTCCACGAACAGAATAAAGTGACGCCAATCATGGACAAGAAATTTCATCGCAGAAATGCGGAGTTGCCAAAGATTTTCCTCGTACTTTTACATCGTGAATGACAGCGCCGTTTGTTTTTGCCTTATCCATGCTTCGCGTTGAAGTGAGTATACTCCGAAGTCCAACGCGGGGGAATAAGCATTATGAATATGCGGAATGCGCCTGATGTTGCCCCTGGCTCATATCAGCGGATACATCCGGGAGCGCAGTCTCCCTTTCTTCCAACGGTCTCTAGTATAATTTCTGTACATTTCCTCACGGAGGCAGAATGACCGAAAAGAAAATCCGTGTCCTGGTGGCCAAACCCGGCCTGGATGGACATGACCGCGGCGCAAAAGTAGTGGCACGCGCCTTGCGCGACGCAGGCATGGAAGTCATTTACACGGGTTTGCGTCAGACTCCCGAAATGATCGCGGAGGCCGCGTTGCAGGAGGATGTGGATGTGGTCGGCTTGTCCATTCTCTCGGGCGCGCACATGGCGCTGGCGCCGCGCATCATCCAATTATTGAAAGCCAACGGCCAGACAGATGTGAAAGTGTTTATCGGCGGCATCGTGCCGGATGAAGACATTCCGCGCTTGAAGGAGATCGGCATCACCGGCGTCTATGGCCCCGGCGCGTCCACCGACGATATCATCCGCGACATCCGCTCTGCGGTGCTGAAAAACTGATCGCAGATGAACATTCATAGCGCGTCCCGGAATAAAAGCTCATCATTGTTTATGTGTGGCGAATGAATTAATGACTCTTGCACAACAAGTCCTCTCGGGCGATCGGCTGGCTCTGACCCGCCTGTTGACTCAAGTGGAAAACGATTCTCCCGAAGGCCGCGCCGGGCTGACCGAACTTTTTCCTCACACGGGCCGCGCACATTTAATCGGCGTCACGGGCGCGCCCGGCACAGGCAAGTCCTCGCTGGTCAATCAGCTTGCGTTGCATTATCGTAAATCACAAAATAAGCGCGTCGCCATTGTAGCGGTCGATCCATCCAGCCCGTTCACGGGCGGCGCGGTGCTGGGCGACCGCGTCCGCATGCGCGATCTCAGCGGCGACCCGGACGTATTCATCCGTTCGATGGCTTCGCGCGGCGCGCTCGGCGGTTTGGCGCACGCCACTGCGAATCTGGTGCAGGTTTTCGACGCGGCGGGCTACGAATTAATTCTGATCGAAACGGTCGGCGCGGGACAATCGGAAGTGGACGTGGTGCGCCTCGCACATACGACCGTTGTGGTCGAAGCGCCCGGCCTCGGCGACGACATCCAGGCTATCAAAGCCGGGATTCTCGAAATTGCGGATTTGCTGGTGATCAACAAAGCGGATCGTCCCGGCGTGGAGAATACGGAAAAAGCGCTTCGCTCCGCCCTCGGGCTTGCTCATCCCACCCCAAAAGTTTTCCGCTTTCACGAACGACATGCGCCGATTGCGTCCGATATGAATCCCGATGATAATAAAGAAAGTCTTTCGCAAGATTCGTCTCCGCAGACTGACAGCGCGTTCTGGATTCTCCCGATTCTGCGCACAGTCTCAACCGAAGGGACCGGGATCGTTAAAGTAGCGGAAGCCATCGAACGGCACGCCGCATATTTACGTCAGAGCGGAAACTGGGCTGTTCGTGAACGCGCCAGGCTCAAGTCCGAGTTGGAGGCGTTAGTCAAGGAATCGTTGATGGATCGTTTTCGCGCCACAGTCCCGGCTCGGATGTACGATGAAACCGTGGAGCAGGTGTTGAAGCGCAAACTTTCTCCGGGTGAAGCGGTTACGAAATTATTGAATGGGAAGCCGGGTTGAGTATAATTCCCGGCGCAATCGGCGGAACTTTGATGAGGAGAATTTATGATCGAAATCTCAAGGAGCGGAATTTGTGCGCCCGCAGTAAAGCGCAGATTCGGGAGGCCGGATGGTTCATCACGTGCATCATGATTTGAAAGTGTATGGGGGCATTAAACTGTATTCCGGCGAAGGATCGCCCGAACTGGCGCAGAAGATCGCCGAATATCTCGGCCAGCCATTAAGCGAACGTGAAATTGTTGAATTTCCAAACGAGAATCTTTTTATCAAACTGGGCGGCAGTGCGCGCGGGCAGGATGTGTACGTCATTCAAAGCACCTCGTCGCCGGTGCACCGCAACCTGATGGAATTATTGATCATGATTCAGACTCTGCGTTTGGATTCGGCGGCGCGCATCACTGCTGTGGTTCCCTATTTGTGTTATGGCCGCTCGGATAAAAAAGACCAGCCGCGCGTGCCGATCACTGCGCGCCTGGTTGCGGATATGATCGAAGTTGCAGGCGCAGACCGCTACATGACTTTCGATCCGCATGCCGGCCAGGTGCAGGGCTTTTTTTCCATCCCTGGCGATGTGCTGACCGCCTCGCATTTGATCGTGGAACACATCAACACCCAAATTCGGCCTCAAATGCACCAGCCGGTGGTGGTGGCCGTGGATTTGGGCTTCGCAAAAAAAGGACGTAACTACGCGGCGGATATGGATTCGCCCATCGCGGTCATCGAGAAGCGCCGCATGGGAAATGATGCCAATGCCGAAGCGCTTCGTTTGATCGGCGACGTGAAAGGTTCGGATGTGATCATCGTGGACGATGAAGTGGATACCGGCGGGTCCATCTGCCAGGCGGTGGATGTGGCGCGCAAGAACGGCGCACGCGATATCTATGTGGCGTTTGTGCATCCGATTCTCTCCGCCGACGCCACCGAACGTTTGGCGAATCTGCCGGTTAAACATTTCATCACCACCGATACTGTTCCGCTTCCCGCGCACAAACGGAAACTGCTGGAAGGCCGCCTGACGATTGTTTCCATCGCGACCATGCTGGGAGAAGTCATCAAGCGCGCCCATGAAGGCCGGTCTGTGGGCGAGATGTTCAATGAGTAAGCCGTCTATCGGTACTGCCAGTAAACCTTAATCGTCTGTGATTCGCCATTCATCCCAATGCCTGAACTGCCCGAAGTAGAAACCATTGCACGCACTCTGCGCCCTCAACTGGTGGGGCGGACAATTCTGGAATCCGACCTGCGCTGGCCGCGCACATTGGCAATCCCCTCTCCGCGAAAGTTCAAGCAACAGATCAAGGGACAAACCGTCACGGCAGTTGCGCGCCGCGCCAAGTTTCTATCGCTTCGGCTATCAAATTTGTATTTGCTCATCCACTTGCGCATGAGCGGCGATTTGTTTATAAAAGAAGAGTATGCGCCCGTTGAAAAACATGACCGGCTGATCCTTTTGCTGACCGCGCCCAAACGCGGCAGGAAGCAGAAGCTGGTTTTCAACGACACGCGCAAGTTCGGCCGCGTCTGGCTGACCGACCAGCCCGAGGAAGTGCTCGGCAAACTCGGCCCTGAACCGCTGGAGGATGGTTTCACTGCGCGCTGGCTGTATGAGTCTTTACAGGCGCGGCATCGCCAACTCAAGCCGTTGTTGCTGGATCAGTCCTTTCTGGCCGGGCTGGGCAATATCTACACAGATGAAGCCCTGCATCGGGCGCGCTTGCACCCTTTGGCTGAATCCGATTCGGTTTCGGCGAAGCAGGCTGAGGCGTTGTGCGAAGCGATCCGCGCGGTGCTTAATGAGGGCATCCGCCGCAACGGCGCCAGCATCGATTGGGTCTATCGCGGCGGCGAGTTCCAAAACTATTTTCGGGTTTATGATAGAGAAGGCCAGCCCTGCCCTGTGTGCGGCACACTCATTCAAAGGATCGTCGTCGGCCAGCGCGGCACGCATATTTGCCCGAGTTGTCAGGTGATGGAGTAAAGTTATGGATGCCAATGGAATTGTGATGATCGCGGTCGCTGTATTAGCCATGTTCTTCGGCTATTTCTTCGGTTTGTTCGAAGGGCGTAATCAGGGTTACAAAAAACGCAAAGCCGAGGAGTCTGCCGAACCGAAGGAAGAAAACCCGGCAGAGCCGGAAGTGGCGCCTCCCGCGCCAGTTCCCGCGCCTGTTGTCAGCGATGATCCAGGTTTGTTACGTTTGAAGGAAGAAAACGGGAAACTGCGATTCGAACTCGACGGCGTGCGAATCATAGGCGAGACACTCACTACAGGCCAACGTAAACGATTGATCGATCTCATCACGCGCCTGCGGCCATGGATCGAAGGCCATACACCCGCGCCGACTCCGCCTCCTCCCGCGCCCAGGCCTGCTCCCGTTACCGCGCCGCCATCCTTCGCCCCGGCTGTGACTCCGCGCACCGCGCCCGCCGCGCCTCCAGTTTCAAGGATCGAGCCGCCCGCTCCGCAGACCATGGTCGGTCAGATCGATGCCATCCTGCAGGAAAAACTGGCGGACTCTCCGCTTGCGCATCAGGGCATCAAACTGGAGGAATCATCTGAAGGCGGCGTGACGGTAGTGGTGGGTATGCAGCGTTACGCCGGTGTGAATGAAGTGTCCGATCCGCAAATCCAGGCTTTGTTGCGGGCGGCGATTGCCGAGTGGGAAAAAAGATTTACCCCCGGTTAAGCGAATCAGGCACAGAAACCTGTACCCGATTTTTTATTTGCCTTCTTCCAATTTGTGCCGCGCCACCAGCGTGGGGCATGCGACCGTTTCAGCGACTTCTGCGGTAATGTTGGGCGCGTACAGTTGACGCAGGGCGCGCGTGCTGTATGGTGAGCCCATGCAGACGAGATCGTATTTTCCCTCTTTGGCCTCGGTCAAAATTTCCTCTGCAATATAACCTTTTCGCACTTTGATTCCCGCGTTCAACCCGGCGTGCTGTGCCATCGCCAGTCCGCTTCGCAAAGCCCTCCCAAGCAGTGTATCTGTCTCAGCCAGCCTCTCGCTGTTCTTTTGAATCTCGCGCGCGGTGGGATAGTCCAAATCCAGCGGCGGGATGACATGCAATAATTCGACGCGCGCCCCGCTCAATTTCGCGATACGCACCGCCAGAGTTTCGGCTGTGATCTCATAACCCAAACCGCCCACGCAGATCAAAATATTTCGAATGGGCAATAAGGTTTGGGGCGCATACAGAATCGGCGTATGGATCTGTTCCATCATGTGCCGCAGGGATCGTCCCAACAGCCAGCGCCGAATCTGCGGCCGGCCCAGCGGGCTGATGACCGTAAGGAAATCTCCTTCAGTGGCTTTGCGCGGCGCGATCTCCTCCGCATCGCCGTTCTGGACCTCGAGCTTGTATTCGAGTCCGTTTTGCTGGAACAGTTCGACGGCGCGTCCGAACACATCCTCCAGCGGGTGATGATCGTCGATCTGCGCGGGATTCAACTTTTCGTTCGTGCCCAGCAGTGTGACGCGCATTTGCATCAATTTGCCGAGCCAGGCTCCGTATTCGATTGCCGACCAGGTCTTTTTGAATCCGTTGGTGATTATCAATATTTCCACGAGGACTCCGCTAGCGAAACAGAAAAATGCCCAACACACCGGCGCCCAACAACACAAGGGGGGAAGGGAAATTGAACCAAAGCGCCACCGCGCTCAGGCCCGCGATCAGGAGCGTGCGGCGGCTGAATCCCTTTGTACTGCCGGTGCGGAATAACTCCCAGGCCACTACCACGATCAGGGCCGCCACCGCAGGACTCATTCCCGCTACAAAACCTTTCAACCAACTCTCGTGTTGTACGCGTTCCAGCAAAGCCGCCACGATTAACATCATCACCGTGGGCGGCAGGATCGAACCAAGCAGGGCCGTTAACACGCCGGGCACGCCGCCCGCGGCAAACCCCACGAACATGGCCAGTTTGAGCGCTTCACTGCCCGGCAGTACATTTGAGAAACCGACCGCCTCCACGAATTGCGCTTCGGTCATGATTTGGCCTACGGCCTCTTTATACAAGAGTCCCACAGAGGCCGGGCCTGAGGGCGAAAGCAAATTCACTTTCAGGAACATCCACAGAAGACGAAGCCAAACTTTAAATTTGGATTGGTTCATGATAGAAAGAAAATCCCCACCAGGCCGGCGATCAATACAATGAAGCGCGCCGGGGCCTTCAAAAACATGGCCGCGAGGCTGACGATGCCGATCACCCAGCCGGACCAGCCCACTGCGCCGCCCTTTTCGAAGATCTTCCACGCGGCAAACAACATGAGCACAGAGATGGCCGGTGTGAGTCCCTCGATGAAACTGCTGACCCAGGCCTCGCGGCGCAAACGATGCAATATCAATGTAATGCCGAGAATGATGACTGTCGGCGGCAGAATGGACCCGACCAATGCGACAAGCCCGCCGGGGATTCCGGCAACTGCATAGCCGATGTACATCGCCAACTGTAACGCGTCACTGCCGGGCAGAACCGAGGAAAGTCCCACCGCTTGAACAAATTGACCCTCGGTCACAAGTTTCGGCACGGTGTCGTGAAACAGAAGCCCCACTGAGGCGGGGCCGGAAGTGGTCAGCAGGTTAACTCTGAGGAATATCCAAAAGAGCTGGAGCAGGGTATGCATCGAAAGCTAAAGGTTGGAGTGAACAGGGTTAGATCGTTTTGATTAAATAATATTGCCCGCGTTCAAAGCCGCGCTCCAGATAATAAGCGCGCGTGCCGATGGCGGATATGACCGCCATGCGCTGAAATCCCTTTCGGCGTGCGAGCGTTTCCGCCTCTTGCAGGAGACGCGTTCCCAGCCCCGCGTGCTGGGCGGCGCCGGTATGTTCTGTGCCTACCGGTAGTGACTGTCCGTACACATGCACCTCACGGATCAGGGCCGCGTCGTTCAGGTCATCCAGGTTGGTTGGAGGCGAATCTTTTCCCGGCAGGGACAGGCGGATGAAACCGGCCAGCTTGTCATCCGGTGTGACGAAGGAAATAAAGTGTTCCTCCGCCGCGCCCGCTTCATACGCCAGATCATCGAGCCTCAGCAGTTCGGGATGAATCGGTTTGCCGCGCACTTCGCGACAGCGCACACACTGACAGCGCGTACCGCGGCGCTTCATCTCATCGTGCACGTCCTGCCGCAGGCTTGTGCGGCGGTTGCCTTCCACCACATTTGTGGATGGAATATCGCGGATGATGCGATTGACGCGGCAGTAACGGGGAATGGTCGGTTTGATATCTGCCAGCAGGTCGATCAATGTTTCAGTGGTGTAGGGTGTGAACTCGCCGCGTTGCCAGTATTCGTACAACTCGGCATTGGCTAGCAGTTGATTCGGATAGATCTTGATCTCATCCGGGTCGAAACCGCTCCAGAAACGCGCGAAATCGATACAGTCCGATTCGGGCGTTGCACCCAGCAGATTTGGCATCCAGTGCAGGACGATCTTGAATCCGGCGGCGCGCAGTAAGGCAGTGGCGCGGCGCGTACATTCCACATCGTGGCCGCGTTTGTTAATCTCGAGAATATGATCGTCGAAGCTCTGCGCACCCATCTGCACTTTGGTCACGCCGAGATGCCTCAGCCAGCGGATTTCATCAGGGGTGATCTCATCCGGCCGGGTTTCGATGACCAGCCCCACGTTCCGATGGGAAGCGTGTTCGTTTAAATTTTGGGCTTCGTCAATGGAGGCCGAGTCCGTTTGATTCATGGCATCGAGACAGCGTTGAACGAACCATTCCTGATAATCGCGGCGATACGAAGACCACGTGCCGCCGAGAATCAACAATTCGATTTTGTCGGTGGGATGCCCGAGCAGTTCCAGCGCCTTGATGCGCGATTGCACTTGCGCGTACGGTTCGAAGTTGTGCTCCAGCCCGCGCATCGCGCCCGGTTCATCGGGCAGGTAACTTTTGGGCATGCGCACATCGGTGGGACAGAAAATGCACTTGGCCGGACACGGATAAGGTTTGGTCAGCACGGTAACAGTCGTCACACCCGAAAGCGTGCGAACCGGCTTCGTGCGAATGCGTTCGAGCAGTTCATCGTCCGCATGAATTTGCCCCGCGGCCACCATTTGATGATAAGCCGCCACCAGCATGGACTTGCTTAAATATCCGCCTTCGCTCAACGGATATTGATGCAGGGCGCGCACCACCTCGCGTCCGCCGCGAATCTCAGCCAGCACACGCTGGGCGAGCGCGCTTCTTTCGGGCGTCAGGGCTTTGCTGGCGCGCCAATGTCTTTGTCGTTCGGTAAGAGCCATGCCGAGATTATACCCGTTATAATCGCGGCATGAATTCAAGCGTTGCGGCGCGCCTGATCGAGCTGAACCGCGCCTTCTACGATCAATTCGGCGACTCATTCTCCGCTACGCGCGGGCGTTTACAACCCGGCGTACTACGATTTCTGGATTCTCTGCGCGCGGACGAATCGATTCTGGATTTGGGATGCGGCAACGGGGAACTGGCGCGTGAGCTGGCGCGGCGCGGCCAGCGCGGCCCGTATCTTGGCCTGGACTTCAGCCTGCCTCTGTTGCGAGCGGCCTCCTCCCAGCCTGAAGGATTTTCAGCCGTCTTCCGCGCAGTGGATCTGACGCGTTTCGATGTCGCTGACGGTCGGTTGCCGGGAACCGAACGCTGGCCGCTGATTACGGCCTTCGCGGTATTACATCATATTCCGGGCGAGGCATTACGACTCGATTTTTTACGAAACGTTCGCGAGTTGTTGCATAAAGATGGATTGTTTGCCCTCTCCAATTGGCAATTCCTGAACAGCGAAAAGTGGAGAACCAGAATCCAGCCCTGGTCTTCGGTTGGGCTGGACGAATCGGATGTGGACGCGGGCGATTATCTGCTGGATTGGCGCCGCGGCGGAACCGGCCTCCGTTATGTGCATCATTTCTCAGCGGATGAGTTAAACACACTGATCGAAAAAAGCGGGATGCGCGTGCGCGAATCGTTTTTATCGGATGGCGAAGGCGGGTGTTTGGGGTTGTATCAAGTGTGCGGAAGATAAATTTGTAATCGGGGCTATTTATCCAATTGGATGGGCACGTTATTTGCGTTGCCGATGTATTGCCACCAATTGTTATGGATCCCGTTTCTGCGCCCCGCAACTTTGGGCAGGTGACTTAGCCACCATTGATGGTGCGCGTGGATCTCGCCGTTGCCCCATTCTGCCGCGTTGACACTGCGCACATCCCCTTTGAAGTTGGGGAAATTGTTCAGCCAATCGTAACATTCGCTTTTGACTTTCGTTGCATTGTCCCATTCGTAATCGCGCGTGCTGTTCGGCGCGTAATGCACAGTGCCCACCGCGGCTTTGCCGGGGGAGGTTTTGTCGTAGCGCGTAAAACGACTCCACAGATTCGCGGCGCCCTGGGTCTTCTCGAAGACCGCGCTCATGATCGATTCGGCGCGATGACCGAACGCTTCGAGCATCTCGCCTGTGTAGCGCTCGAACGAAAAACCCATTACAACGAAACGGCGCTGGCCGGCTTCTGTGCCGTGCAGAGGCGGAGCGTTGCACCAAAACGCGCCCGGCCCACCCATTGCGGATTCATAAAAGCCCGCATACGGAAACGCGAAGATCCAGATTTCGTCAATTTCATTGCGAGCCACGCGTTCGAGAATCTTGAAGCGATTCAAAATGGATGGATAATCTGCGGTCTGCGGGGTATGCGGCGGTGTAATGCCGCGCAGAACATCGAGATAACTTTGGGGAGTGTATTGAAATCCGTCGGTCAGCGCGGGGAATTCATCCACATCGATGCGTTGAACGATTTGATAATGAAGCATCCCGCCGCTGGTCTTTAGGATATCGCCCATGAAGCCGGCGGCAATTTCCTCCACGTGATGCCAGCCTTGTTGTTCGGAAAGTTTTTTTCCCGAGTCGTCCATCGGCGGGTCATAGACGAGCACGAGCACGCGGTTGTTGGTAAGCTGTGCGGGCTCGCTGTCGTTATCAGACGGGGGACCAGATTTGGGCGCCGCGGGAGGCGGGCTTTTGATCCCCAATAAGGAAAGCAGGAAGCGGATCAGGCTTTTCATGGCTTATGGCAGGTTGGACGCGAAATATACCCGGTCTTTGACGGCCAGATATAGAATGTGATTCGGGCCGACCGTCATCGCGTCGACGCGGCCCTGCGGAAGCGGGTTGGCACTGCCCGCCGCGGGCCGGAATTGGTTCTGCAGTTCGAGCGAACGAGGTGCGATGCGCATCACGCCCTGATTATCCGCGTCCAAAAGCAGGATGGCTGAATCGGGCGGCGCGGTGAATTCTATTTGTGTGGGATGAGCCTGCGCGAAGAGGTCTTTATCTCCATAAGCCGTGAACGGATTCACCAGCACTGCGGGGTCGTCACAGCGGGTGGGAACGGTTTCGAGACGGCTGTACGAACAATGCGTAAGATGCCCATCGGCATGCAGTAGATATAGATCGTCACCGCTGACGGCGATATCGATGCTGTCTTCAATTTCGGGAATCTGGCCGCCAAAGAAGAAATATGGCCGGTCAACGAAAGTGCTGTCTTTGCCCGTGTAAACCCACACTGCCCGCGATGACGCGTCGAGCACATACAGGTTTCCGCCGTCGAGGGTAAAGGAGGTGATGCGTTTCCAGTTCGTATCGGGCGGCGGAAGCGGAATGGCCTGGGGCACCTGATCCGGCGCGCAGTAAAGCAGGTTACCGGCCGCGTCCACGCCCAATACGGTGGCGTTGGCTGAATTGAGAATTGGCAGTGCAATGATATCCACTAGCGAACCCACTTGATAGGCGCCATAGGCCCCCGGCTTGCAGTTGAAAGTGTTGTCCAGTTGAAAGCCGTGATTGGTGGCTTGCGCGCGCAAAACTTCGCCCGTGCGCGCGTCGAGCAGATATAGATCCGATTCGTTGGCGGCCATGCGGCTGATGGGAATATTGAGTCCACTGCTGAAGGCCGGCTGAAACGGCAGGCGCGCAATACCGAATAACTGATCCAGTTTTCCTTCGGCTTCATTTTGCAGGGCGCGCGTTTCGTCGGTTGTGCGATAGAACTGCGCCCGTTCCACGTATAAAAGCACGGATTGCCACGCATCGCGCTGCATGACGGGGTCGGTGAGGTTGACGGCCTGGTTGCGCGTGTTCTGCGCCTGCGTCAGATAGTTTTGATATTGCACACTACGCCCGTAACGCATATACACAATCGTGGCTATGGTTACTACGATCAATGGAATGGCCAGCGCGATGAACGTCATGGCATAGGCGGGCATCTCGTGTGACTCACCCGACTCGTTACCGGGCAATAAACGCGGCAGGAATTTACGCAGGCCGTTATGAATGCCCTGCATACTTCGACGCCAAACCTGCATTCCACTGACCGCGGCTTTCGCGGCCCGGCGGGTGCGCGGGGAGGGTCCGTGCGATATGGGAGGTTCCTCAGGCTGGGAGGCCGGCTCCGATTCGGGCGCGGGCGGCTGAGACTCGATTTTGGGTTTGGCGCGCGGAATCGACGGCGGAAATTCGCGCACGGCGGTTTGTGCAGTGGTTGACGGCGCAGGGGAGACTGGCGGAATTTCCGCTTTGTCCGATTGAGGCGGAATCGCGTATGCCGAAGGCTGGAGAACGTGCGCGGGAAAAACTTCTGGCTCGGCCTCTTCAACTTGATGCGGCGCCTGAACTGACGCAGGAGCCGGCGCGGACTGTGCGGATGGAGGCTTTGCGTGCGCTTCACTGGCGGTATGCAATACATTCAATGCGCCTTTGCCTTGTGTCGCTTGAATTAAAACTGCGTGCAGGTCCTCGCTGGTAAGGGTCAATAAACGGCGGCGGGTTGCATCCAGCGAAGCGGGCGCGCCCTCGGTCAGAGTCGATTCCCACGCGGAAGGGACGCGGCCCATCAATAGAATTCGTTCATTCGGCTGGAGATCAGTTTGCGTGAAATAATGCGCGGCGTTCTGCGCCAGTCCGAGTCCTTTGCCGGAAAGCCCCGGTTCGAACACGTGCCGCGCCTCCTGCCCGAGAAAGAACGCGTGCATTGGGCCGCTCAATAAAAGTGTGCAATGTGTCTCACGCAGGGCGGCCAGCGCCAGCCAGCCAGTCGCGTACTGACCGCGGCTGGTGGTGGACATATTTCGTCCGAGCAAAGTTTGATTGACGGATTCCGCCGCGGCGCGCAACGCGGAAGTTAACGCGCCGGGCGATTCATAGAACTTCGCGGCCGCATCGCCGGCCAATTGCATGTATTCGGCAGTGGTGAACGTCGCGTTGCCGGTCAATAACAGGTAAACGATTAAACGGTCCTGCTCGCGGCCGCGCGCCGCTTTGTGAGGCGGCGACACAGCCAACAGTCCGGGCATGGAAGCGGGCTCTTGTCCGTTGATGCGATAGAGGGAAGCGAGTGTTAGATCGAGTGTCACGGCAGTTACGTAAGACCGAATCGAAATTCGCTATCATTATAACTGGTAAAATTTGTTCATAACTTCAGGAAGGAAGAGTCACCGCGAAGCAAACCTTCGCGGTGCATTATGCCCGCATGGATTTTCGAGTACATCAGGATTTTTCGGAGTTCGATTCCGTCGAATGGAACGCGTTGGCCGCAGATGGAATCACGGATGTCCCGTTTTTGCGTCACGAATATTTAAGCGAATGGTGGCAGACGCGCGGCGGAGGCGAATGGCAACAGGCCGAACTCCTTTTGATCTCGGCGCGCGAGGCGGATCGCCTGATCGGCATTGCGCCTTTATTCTTATCTGAATATGATGGCCGTCCCGCGCTGTTGCTGATTGGCAGTATCGAAATTTCGGATTATCTCGACCTGATCGTTCGTCCTGCGGATCTGCCGCGTTTCCTTTCGGGCCTGCTGGACTTCCTCGCCTCCACCTATCCCGATAGCTGGCGCGGCCTCGATTGGTATAACCTCCCCGATTCATCTCCCACTCTCGCGGCGCTCAAAGCGGAATCCGAAACACGCGGCTGGGTTTACGCGGAAGAAGTCTATCGTCCCACGCCGACGATTCTCCTGCCGGGAGATTTCGAAGCTTACCTTGCCACTGTTGAAAAAAAACAGCGGCATGAGATTCGCCGCAAAGTGCGCCGCGCCGAACAAAGTGGACGCGCGATACGCTGGTATCTTGTCAACGATGCGGCTGTGCTGGAAACTGAAATCGAAGCGTTCTTCCAATTAATGGAAAAGGACGCGCACAAGGCCGGGTTTTTGAAACCTGCCATGCGCGCGCAAATGCGCGCCGCCATCCGCGCGGCTTTCGAACACGGCTGGTTGTGGCTGGCCTTCCTCGAGATTGACGGGATTAAAGCGGCGGCCGGTCTTAATTTCGATTATAAGAATCGTTTGTGGGGCTACAACTCGGGCGTTGACGATCAATTCATGGAGCTTTCACCCGGCTGGGTATTGCTGGCCTACACTTTACAATGGGCCGCAGAACACGGCCGTGCGGAGTTCGACTTTATGCGCGGCGACGAGCAATACAAATATCGGTTCGGCGCGGTCAATCGCTATGTGATGCGCGCCCGGCTTACGCGCTGAGATTCGATCCGCCTGAATTGTGGGTTTATCCTCCCTCTATCCTATGGCGCGCCGCGCAGTTCAACATTAAAATTATGCTATACTGAGCCTATGCAGACGCGTGAAGATTGGCCGCGGTGGGTTGCACTACTGCAACGTTATCATTTGAATCACTTTGCTGCCTGGACGCTGGAAGCAGCAGGGCCTCTTGCCCTGCTCGGCGCCCAGGCGCTTTATTTTGGACGATCCTTTCTCGGCCCCGGCCGCGCGGATCCGCTGGCGCGTTTATTGGAAGATGAAACCGAAACGCGCGCGTTCATTGCACTGCTGGACAAGGGGGCATGATGATCGAACTCTTCACCATTGTTCTGGCGTTTTTACTTTTATTGATCCTGATTCTTTTACGCCGCAAATCGACTCCCGCACAGCGGCCGATCTCTGCCTTGACGCGTCTCTATCGCGTTATCGGTTTGAGCGTGGAGGATGGAACGCGCCTGCATATTTCGCTCGGGCGCGGCGGATTGTTGACCAGCCGCGGCGGCGCGTCGCTTTCGGGTCTTTCCATGCTGAGGCATCTGGTCGAACGAACGTCCTCGAGCGACCGTCCTCCGGTTGCCACATCTGGCGATCCTGCGCTGGCTTTACTTTCTCAGGATACATTGAAAGCCGGTTATCAGGCCGCGGGTGCGGATGACCTTTTCCAGCCGACAACCGGCCGCTTGAGCGGCCTGACTCCGTTTTCATACGCGGCTGGCGCGATGCCGGTGATGCGCGATGAAAACGTCTCAGCCAATATTTTGGTCGGCGATTTCGGAACCGAATCCGCGCTGATCATTGATGCGGCTGAACGCGCCAATGTGCCGACGCTGGCCGGCACCGATGATATTTCTGCCCAAGCCGTGTTATACGCGGCCGCGCAGGAACCGCTGATCGGCGAGGAAATGTTTGCCGTGGGCGCGTACCTCGGCGCGGGACCGGCTCACGCGGCCAGCCTCACCGTTCAAGATATTTTGCGCTGGCTGATCGTTTTGTTCCTCCTCATCGGCGCGGGTCTTAAGCTCCTGGGATTCTTTTAATGAAAGTCTTTAACGCCGCGATTGCCATTGCCGTCGGCCTGCTGGTGCTGGCCGGATATTTCATTCCCGCGCTGGCCGGCCTGCAAGCATTGCTGTTGGATTGGGCCATGATTTTGGCAGGCGCGGCGGCGCTGGTGGGCGTTTTCAATCTTATCTCTGTACACGGCGAAAAAATCCGCAAACGTGAAACTGGCAGTGTCTATAGCGCGTTGCTGATTCTTTCCCTGTTTGCCGCTTTTATCTTTGGGTTGTTGCTTGGGCCTGAACATCCGGCCATGCGCATGGTGGTCAGCGGCGTGATCGTGCCGGTTGAGGCTTCGTTGATGGCTATCGTTTCGGTGACTTTGCTCTATGCGGCCATACGTCTCTTGCGCCGCCGCGCCGGTATGATGAGCCTGATTTTTTTAATCAGCGCCCTGCTTATTCTGGCAGGCTCGGCCTCTCTGCCGTTCGGTGAAATTCCCGTTTTAGGAAATATGCTGAGACCGTGGTTGGTGCAGGTGCTGGCGCTGGGCGGGGCGCGCGGAATTTTGATCGGCGTAGCGCTCGGCATCTTGACGACCGGCCTGCGCGTACTGACTGCCGTTGACCGGCCATATGGGGGCAAATAATGGCTGATATTCAATGTCCGGTTTGTGGAAGATACAATCCCGAGGGAACTGCTTTCTGTCAAAATTGCGGAACCTCGCTCGCGAATCAGGACACGGCTTCGATTCAACCCGGCGACAAGCCGACCAGAAAAGCCACCGCGGAACTGGAGCCCATCCTGCCGGATTGGCTGCGCGAAGCGCGTGACAAAGCGCGCAAAACCGCTGAAGATGATACACAGCGGAAATCGGACATTCCATCCCAACCTTCCGCTTCTTCCGCGGACCTGTTGGCGGGCCTGCAATCTCAGGCGGCGGATGAAGAAGAGGAGATTCCGGATTGGCTGGCAGGCATCACCGGCGCGGCTAAGAAGACGAAGACGCCCACTGACGAGTTGAAGGAAACCTCCGCCGAGTCGCGCTTTGTGGATGTTGGCCGCCCGGGCGATTTTGAATCGTCGGGCGATTCGGCCGGTATTCAAGCCGCACAACCTCCAACAGAATCCAGTGAGGAAAGTGGCCTGCCGAGTTGGTTGCAAAACATCACCTCCGCTCAGCCGGAGAACGCCGGCCCGGATGAATTGACGGATTGGCTGAAGAAGGCGGATTCAGATCGGGGCGGGATGACGCCGACTTCAACGGAACCAGTTTCGAGTACGCCTGAACCGTCCATCGATTCCGGCAAGGTTGTTTCGGATTCAGACGCGGTCCCCGACTGGCTGACTAAACTACAGGCTGAGGGAACCATGGCGGAAGCGGAGACTCCGAAGTCCCCGGCAGAAAGCGCCGCGGCCTGGATGAATCGGGACGAGACCACCGCCGCGCCTGAAGCGTCCGCGCTCGAAGAAGTTCCCGATTGGTTGAAAAATTTAGAGTCGACCACCGAGCCTGCCGCACCAGCGGAACAACCCGCCAGGGAAACGCCCGATTGGTTGAGGAGTTTTGCGGCTGAGGAACCCGCGCCGCCATCTTCTGCGCCTGCTTCGGAACCGGAAATGGAATTGCCGGCCTGGATGCGGAGCGAAGATTCAAAACCGTCTGAAATAAAATCGGCAGAGGCGGACTTGCCTGCCTGGCTCGATCAAGCTGGCGAGCCTCCAGCGGACAAACCCGCGTTGACCGAACCGGGCGCGGCCGAGGAAATTGTTCCCGCCGAAATGCCCGATTGGTTAGCCGCGTTTCGGCCAGCCGGGGAGCCGGTTTCAGAGCCAGCGCCCATGTTCGAGCCTGATCAAGAGGAAAGCGCTTTAGGTTCCGAGCCTTTATCGGGCAACGAATTGGATCGTTTGTTTGCCCCTGATAAGGTTGACTGGCTGTCCAATGCGGAGGCCGGGCAGGCCGATAAAACGAAGCAACTTCCGCCGGCGGCAGAAGGCGCGGATGCGATTGCTCCAGCCGCTTTGCCTTCCTGGGTTCAAGCCATGCGCCCGGTGGAAGCTTCGCTGGGCACAACGCCTCACGGTGTTGTCGGCGACGAGACGCTCGAAACTACCGGGCCGCTGGCCGGGCTTCACGGTGTTTTGCCTTCCCTGCCTTTTGCGGCGCTTACCAACAAACCCAAACCGATTTCGATCAAATTACAGCCGAGCGAGGAACAGCAAGCTCATGCCGCTCTGCTCGATCAAACCCTGGCCGCGGAATCCAAGCCTGAGCCAATGACAACCGCCCGTCCGATGGCGTCACAGCGTGTATTGTATTGGGCGCTGGCGATTTTGCTTGTACTGGCAGTGGGGGGCATGTTCTTCTCCGGGTCACAGGCCTTTCCTCTGCCGCTTGGCCGCCCCAACGATGTAATGGCCGCGCTGGCCAGTGTGGAGGCGGTTCCGCAGGACGCGCCCGTGCTGGTGGTCTTCGATTACGAGCCTGCGCTGACCGGTGAAATGGAAGCGGTGGCGGCTCCCTTGCTGGATCATCTGATTCTGTTGCGTCATCCTCGTCTGGCGGCGATATCCACCTCTCCAACCGGCGCGGCGCTGGCAGAACGCCTCTTTTCGGGACTTTTACACGATCTCAATTATCAGAGTGGGAGCCAGTATGTGAATTTGGGCTACCTGCCGGGAGGCCTGAGCGGTGTACGCGCCTTCGCTCAGAACCCGAGCGCGGTCGCGCCTTTTACCTCCGATTCGACTTTGCTCAATCCCACTACAGCCTGGCAGACTGCTCCTTTGCAAGGCGTGACCTCGTTCTCGAATTTCGCCGCCATCATCGTCATTACCGATAGCATCGAATCGGGCCGCACGTGGATCGAGCAGGCCGGGCCTCTGCGCGGGGACGCGCAATTTGTAATGGTGTCGAGCGCGCAAGCCGGGCCGATGTTCCAGCCTTATTTTCAGTCCGGTCAGATCAATGGATTGATGACCGGTTTATACGACTCGTCTGTGATCGAACAATACAATGCAGACCGCCCCGGATTGGCGCGCCGTTACTGGGATGCGTACAACATCGGTTTATGGCTGGCGGTCATACTGATTTTGTTCGGAAGTTTGTGGAGTCTGGCGGCGGGTTGGCGAGAGCGGTCTGCGATGAAAGAGATGGGTGGATAAGATGGCGCTTTCCATTGACTCTAATTTCATCACGGGCGCGTTCAGCTTTCTGTTCACCGTATTTGTGTTCAGCTATCTTTTGGGCGATAATCCGCTTTTTAGAATTGCCACGTATATCTTCGTGGGTGTGGCCGGCGGATATGTGGCCTCGGTTGCAATGTGGCAGGTGATTTTTCCCAAACTGCTATATCCGCTCTCTCAAGGTTCGTTGATCGAACGCGGCCTTGCTTTGATCCCGCTTTTGCTCAGTTTACTGCTGATCATGAAGGCCTCGCCGCGTCTTTCTGGAATGGGTGGTCCGGCCATGGCGTATCTTGTGGGCGTGAGCGCGGCTGTTACGGTGGGCGGCGCGGTGATCGGCACATTGTTCCCGCAGGTCTTTGCGACCATCAACGCGTTCGATATACATTCGTCTCCTTCGCCAGTTGAAGCGTTGTTCGATGCGGCGCTGATTCTGGCGGGCGCGGTCACTTCATTGATCTATTTTCATTTCGGGGCACGCGCTTCCTCCGATGGTTCCATCCGGCGCTTTGGCTTGATCGAACTGCTGGCCTGGTTCGGGCGCATCTTTATCGCCATTACGTTGGGAATTTTGTTCGCCGGCGTTTTTCTCGCCTCATTAACGGCATTGATCGAGCGTTTCGCTTCCATATCCAGCTTCATTGCATTCTTCCGATAACCCTATGCCTGTTTCATTGATCGAAGGTGACTCTCTCCTGGCAGTTGACATCGGCGCGGCCACCACGCGCGCGGTGTTCTTCGATGTAGTCGAAGGACAATATCGCTTTGTGGCCTCCGGTCATGCGCCATCCACCGCGGAAGCGCCGTTCAAGGATGTAAGTGAGGGAGTCCGCAATGCCATCGAGCATTTGCAGTCCATCATTGGGCGGACTATGCTCGATATGAGTCGCGGCCTGATTGTGCCGTCCCGATCCGACGGCTCGGGTGTGGACGCGTTCGCGGCCGCTATTTCTGCCGGGCCGACTCTGAAAGCAGTCATCATTGGCCTGCTCCCGGATGTCTCCCTCGAATCTGCCCGGCGGCTTACTGAAACCATTTACGCGCGCGTCACAGACAGCGTCAGCCTGGGCGATGGCCGTCGTCCGGATGCCGTGATCGACAGCCTCCTGCGTTCCCGTCCGGAAGTGGTAGTGGTTACTGGCGGCACGGATGGCGGTGCTTCGCGCTCGATCCAGAAATTATTGGAGCCGGTGGGGCTGGCGAATTATTTAATGCCTGCCGAAAAACGTCCGGCGGTATTGTTCGCGGGGAATCAGAAAATGGAGGCGGAAGTCAAGAATCTGCTTGGCTCACTGACCTCATCCCTGCATTTCAGCTCGAATGTGCGTCCCTCTTTGGAAACCGAGGACCTCGACCCGGCGGCGCGTGAGTTGGCGCGCTTGTTTGTGGAAGTGCGTAAGAAACAGCTCAAGGGCGTGGATTTGATCGATGCCTGGGCAAACGGCCATGTGCTCCCAACCGGTTATGCCACAGGGCGCATGATGCGATTCCTCAGCCGCGTCTATGGTTCCTCCAAAGGAATTCTAACTGTGGACATCGGCGCCTCCGCCGCGTTGATCGCGGCCGGGTTCAAGGGGAAATCCACGCTCAATGTGTATCCGCAATTCGGCCTCGGCGAGAATTTACCGACTCTTTTGAATCACACCACGCTCGAAGATATTTTGCGCTGGTCGCCGTTGGACATTTCAGCCGGTGTATTGCGTGATTATCTGTATCAAAAATCTTTGTATCCTTCGGCCATTCCGGGCACAAAAGAAGACCAGGCGATTTCGCAGTCCATCGCGCGGCAGGCATTGCATCTTGCCGCGCAAGCCGCGAAGAAGGATTTTCCGCGCGGCGCGGCCTCTCTCAGGCGGGGCTTGCTTCCGTTGTTCGATCCGATCCTGCTCGGAGGCGGAGCGCTCTCTGACGCGCCCACGCCGGGTCACAGCCTTTTGCTTTTGCTGGATGCGCTTCAGCCGGTGGGCATCACAACTGTGATCCTCGATCAAAATAACCTGCTTCCTATTTTGGGCGCCGCCGCTGGGCGAAATAGTCTGCTTCCCGTGCAAGTGCTGGACTCGGGCGCGTTCATGAGCATTGGCACCGTGATCTCGCCGGTGGTAAGCGCCGCGTACGGTGCACAGATTCTGCGCGCGCGTTTGGTCTATGAGGATGGAACCGAAGCGCGCGCCGAATTGAAATTTGGCGCGCTCGAAATTCTTCCGCTTCCCAGCGGGCAGGCGGCGCGCTTGACTCTACAGCCTTCCGGACGCACGGATGTGGGATTCGGCCCGGGGCGCGGCGGCACAGTTTCGGTCAGCGGTGGAACGCTGGGTGTTGTGTTCGATGGCCGCGGGCGCCCGCTCGATCTGCCATCCGATGCGGTACGGCGGCGCGAACTGATCAAAAAATGGTATTGGACTCTCGGAGGCTGATTTATCGATGCTGGCGCCTATTCATCACATTTTGGCTCTGACGACAATCGTGCGCGAACGCGTCCTGCCTACTGCAGGCAAAGTGACCGCGCGTTTGAATCAAAAGGTCAGCCCCACCGATGTGGTGGCGGAGGCCTCATGGGCGCGCGAGCATGTTCTAGTGGATGTGGCCGGTGTGTTGAATATGCCGCCGGCCGCGGCCGACCGCCTCTTGCGTTGTAAGGTCGGCGATCAATTGGCCGCGGGTGCGGAAGTGGCTGTAAAACGCGGCATCATTTCACGTTCCGTGCGAACGCCGAAAGAAGGCCGCGTACTGGCCGCAGGGGCCGGCCAGGTTTTGCTCGAAACCGGAAGTGTGAACATTCAACTGCGCGCAGGCCTGCCCGGAAACGTGGTGCAGATCATTCCCGAACGCGGCGTGGTCATTCAAACCGCGGGCGCGTTGATTCAGGGTGTATGGGGTAATGGTCGTATCGACACAGGCTTGATGGTGAACCTGGCGGAGAGCGCGCAGGGCATTCTTTCCGCGGCGCGCATGGACATCAGTCTGCGCGGCTCGATTGTTTTGGGCGGTATATGCAAGGATGCTGAAGCTTTGCAGGCCGCCGCCGAAGTGCCGGTGCGCGGCTTGATCCTTTCCAGCATTTTTCCTTCGCTGTTACCGATGGCGCGTGAGATGCGTTTTCCCATTGTCGTTACCGACGGCTTCGGCGCATTGCCAATGAATTCCGCCGCGTATCGTTTATTGAGCACCAACGCCAAACGCGAAGTCACACTCAACGCCGAAGTGTACGATCGCTACAGCGGCGCGCGCCCTGAGGTGATCATTCCACTGCCGGTTTCACAGGACCCGCCTGTGCCGCGCGAAGTGGAGGCCTTTGCGCCCGGTCAAACTGTGCGTATGCGCCGCCCGCCTTCCCTCGGCGCAATCGGCACGATCGTCTCATTGAGGCCGGGTCTTACAACGCTTACGAGCGGTTTGCGCGCGCCCGCCGCCGATGTGAAAATGGAAAGCGGCGAGACGGTGATTGTGCCTCTTGTAAATTTGGAAGTTGTGGGATAATTACCAAAACTTGTCAGAACGAATGAGGAGAGTGTTTTATGTACGAAGGTGATGAAAATAATTTTGACGCTGCACCCCCCGAAGAATCCAGTAACCGTACTTTCCTGATCGCCGCAGGAATTCTGGGTTTCATCGTTTTGATTTCAATCGCCTGCCTGGCATTGTACGCTCTCGTCATTGCGCCCGGCCAGAAACGAAAACAGGAGGCCGCGGTCAGCGCACAATCGACCCAGAACGCGCAGATCGCGGGCGCGCTGACGGCTACCTTCCAGGCACAAATACTACCGACTGAGACCCTCACTCCGCTTCCGAGCGCGACGCCTGTTTTGGCTCAACCCACCGAAACGGTCACCCCGCTGCCTCCAACCTCCGACCCTGCCACCGCTACAGTGGCCGCCGCGTTGACCCAGGCCGCGCAGGCCCAGCTGACGGTCGTGCCGACCTCTACGGGTTTGCCGGGCACAGGCTTCGCGGATGAATACGGTGTTCCGGGTTTGGTGATTCTTGCCATTGTGCTGGTGGCGGTCATTTTGCTGGCGCGGCGATTGCGCGCCGCCTCGGTCAGAAACCGATAAATTTTCCCTGAATAAAAAAGACGAGCCAGTGCTCGTCTTTTTTATTTTCTACACCACGCTTTCTGCAATTTTCTGACCGTATCCCATCAAGTCTTTGACCATTTTATGTGTGCGGCCTTCTGCGTACACGCGCAGAACAGGTTCCGTTCCCGACGGGCGAATTAACAACCAGGAATCGTCGGCCATGATGTATTTCACGCCATCCCGCTGACTGACTTCGTTCAGCTTCTGCCCGCCGATCTCTTTTGGCGCCTGCCTGGTTAGAAGCTCAGTCATTTCGGCTTTAGCCACTGGCCGACTCAAACGTAAGTCTACGCGTTCGTAAAATGCCGGGCCCACATCTTCGAGCAGGTTATCCACTAATTCCACCAACGGCTTTCCTGATTCCGCAACCATTTCCACCATCAATAAACCCATAATCGGCCCATCGCCTTCGGGAATATGTCCCTTGAAGGAAATGCCGCCGGATTCTTCGCCGCCGATCAACACGTCTTCCTGCATCATGTAGTCCGCGATGTGATTGAACCCAACTGGCGTTTCGTACAGCTTTAATCCGTATTGTGTGGCGAGCCGGTCGATCATGCGCGTGGTCGAGACTGTACGCACCACCGCGCCGCCCCATTTCCGTTTTTCCACCAGATACTTGAGCGAAAGCGCCATGATCTTATGCGGATCTACGAACTGGCCGCGTTCGTCCATCGCGCCGATGCGGTCTGCGTCGCCGTCAGTGACAATGCCGAAGTTCCCCATTCCCGAGCTGACGGCCGATGCCAGCGCGCCGAGATATTTCGCGATCGGTTCGGGATGCACGCCGCCGAAGCCGGGATTCATCTCGCCGCGAATCTCGGCGATCTCACAACCTGTACCCTGCAAAAAGGATTTGATCACGCCGCGGCCCGAACCGTACATGGCGTCCACTACAAAGCGTTGAGGGTTATCCGCGATGATTTCCGTATTGATCAATTTGCGCAACTGTCCGAAATAAGCGGGCAATGGATTGAATTTTTGAATCAAACCCGTATCGCGTGCTTTGCGATAATCCATCAGGTTGGGGCCGCGCGCCTGTGCTTCATTATCTGTGATGTACACTTCCACGCGGCGGCATTGCTCGGATAAGGCCGAGCCGCCAAACGGACCTTTCAACTTGACTCCGTTATAACGCGGCGCGTTGTGCGAAGCGGTGATCATCACGCCTGCGATGGCGCGTTCGTTTTTGACCGCGAACGAAACCGCCGGAGTCGGCGAGTCGGATTGCGTCAACAGAACCGTGAATCCGTTGGCGGCCAGTACGCGCGCCACATCTTCTGCAAAACGATCCGAGAGAAAGCGCGTGTCGAACCCCACTACTACTTTTTTGGAGTCCGGCCGTTCGCCATTTCCGTTGAATGGATTCCAATCTTCCGAAGCGACCGCGTCGGCGATGGCTTGCGCTACGATGCGTAAGTTCGAGAAAGTGAATGTATCTGAGATAACGGCGCGCCAGCCGTCCGTGCCAAAATGAATAGGCATGAAAACTCCTTGACCGAGAGACGAACTACAAAATCGAACTTAAGGTGTGGAGGTGGTTATAACGGGCGTCAGTGTGGCAGTCTCTGTGACTGGAAGGGTATCGGTCGCTGAAGGCTGCCAATTCGGCACTGGCGTTGCAGTAGTTAATACCGACTGTAAAATCCAACCCTCCAGCCGCTTCCCATTCTTGGTTGCGATTACATGCGCCCATGGGGTACTGCTCACTTCCAATACCTCCGGCAAAACCTCCACAATCGAACCATTATCCAACGTGGCGATATAAGTTCCGTTGGGCGTTTTCCTCAAGTTCACACCGCCGCCGGTATCCGAGCTGATCTTGGCGTACACTGGCGTCGCTTCGATGGTCAATGTGATGGTCGGCGTTTCAGTAAGAGGCAGGGTCACAGCCAAAGTGAGCGGAACGGGACTTGGCGTGAAGGGAGTCGCTGTCTCGACGCGCGGCGTGGAGGAAGGCCGCGGGGAGGTGGTGGCCGATGCGGGCAGAACCAGTTGCGGGGATGGCTTGACCGTTGCCGTCGCGGTGCGAGTCGGTGTGACATTGACCGCCGCTTCTTTTTCCGGGCCGAAACCTGATCGCATTAAAAAGATCAGCGCGGCCACGATGACGATTCCTGCCGCGCCGCTCATTGCGACTCCCGCAAGGGTTGGGCGGAAACGCAGCGCGAACAGTGTGACCAGCCCCGCCAGTATTGCCGCGCCAAAATAAACCGTGAAGACCAAAGCGCCTTGCGGCCAGAGACCGTCCACACCACTGCCCAGCCCAAAGCCCGCCGCGCTGATGGGCAGGAACAGCGAATACGCCAGCAAAACGCTCGGCAGGAACGGTTTTTCCTCCGAACGTACGAACGAGACGGTGAGCAATACCGCGCCGATCACCAGCACCAGTAAATCGGGAATCCATAACCGGCTGTGGAGGAATGCGTCGTTGAATGTGCGCGGAAGAAAAGCGCGCGCGGCCAGGCCGGCCATCAGTCCGCTGAGGAAAATCAACATGGCGCTGATCAGGAAAGCCACGAAGGTTTCAATGAAGAAACGCACCGAACCTGTGACGAGTGATAAAGTCATTCCGATCCACGGCGTCATCAGCGGCGCAAGTAAAACGCCGAAGAGCAGAATAGCCTGTGAATCGAGCAGGTAGCCCAGTCCAAGTAACGCGCCGCATAACACTGCAAAGAGAAAGAATTCGTAGTTGGGATAGGCGCGGCGCGCCAGTGATGTAACCAGCGCGGCGCGGCCTTCCGCATCCAATGGGAGCATTTGCCGGCGTACGCGGCGCCTGCGCGCGGAAGATCTCTCCACGCGTTCGGGCCGCTGTGACTCGGGCTGAGACTCTGGATCGGTGGGGAAGATGGGTTGGTCAGGTAGAGTCATAATGTGACGCTGAAATAAAAGCCGTAAAAATGGAATCGATCAGTATAAATTCAGGCTGATTCAATTATACACGAGCGCGCAGGGGATTTTTATTGACACTCCCTCTCTTTAGGGTATAATACCGTCCGCGCCGCGGCCGACTAGCTCAATGGCAGAGCAACTGACTCTTAATCAGTGGGTTCAGGGTTCAAGTCCCTGGTCGGTCATCCAACAGTCCCTGCTCCGGGACTGTTTTTGTGTAAGCTTCAGGCGATATAATTGAGAATATCTTCATTAGGTTTAAGTTAAAACTATGGCGGCATCCAATTTTACGAATTCCTCGCGCGTCTATGATAGCGCCAAGCGCGGTCCCATTGCACTGGAGGAACTGCGCGGCATTATCCAATATCGTGATCTGATCTATCAGCTTGTACGGCGGGATGTAGTGGCCCGATATAAGCGCTCAGTGCTGGGCGTGGCATGGACGATGATCCAGCCGCTCGGCATGATGATTATTCTCACAATAGTTTTTTCCAATCTATTTCACTCTGTAAAAGGATATCCTGTATATGTATTGAGCGGCCTGATCGCATGGACGTTCTTTTCTCAGACAACTACAGCGGCGATTGTTCAATTGGTGTGGGGCAGTGCCATGTTCAATAAGATTTACATGCCGCGCACGGCCTTTACCGTCTCTGCAGTTGGCACGGGGTTGGTGAATCTGGGACTGTCGTTCATTCCATTGTTTTTGATCGTCCTTATTGTAGGGCTTCCGATTCAATGGAGTATCTTGTTTCTGCCGGTATCGATTCTCTTTTTGGCGAGCTTTGCATTGGGCGTTGCATTGGTTTTATCCACCCTGACCATCAGCTTTCCCGATGTGGCGGAGATGTATCAGGTGGTGGTACTCGGCTGGTTATACCTGACGCCAATCATCTATCCGAAGGAAATTGTACTGGGCACCAAATATGGCTTTATCCTGGCCCTGAACCCCATGACATATCTGGTACAACTGTTTCGCGCCCCCATCTACGAAGGCGTCATTCCCGATCTGCATACCGTACTGGTGGGCGGGATCATTTCGTTCGTTACTTTGCTGGCCGGCTGGTTGTTTTTTTCCAGCAAAGTGGATAAAGTTACTTATATGTGATTTGAATGGCAAAACATTCTCTTTTTCCCGAAACTGTGGTGGCGTTACAGGATGTCTCTGTTCGATATCGGGCGCCCGAGCAAAAATATAAGAGTTTCAAGGAATACGCGATTCGAGTCGTGCAAAGGCAGGTTCGTTTCCGAGAGTTCCTCGCGCTCGATAAGATAAGCATCGAAATAAAACGCGGTGAGATGTTTGGGATCATTGGCAGGAATGGAGCAGGAAAAAGCACTATGCTGAAAGTGATCTCACGCGTGATCGCGCCCACCGAGGGACGGGTTTGGATCAAAGGCAGGGTCTCTCCGCTGTTGGAATTGGGTGCAGGCTTCCATCCCGAACTGACCGGGCGCGAAAACATCTTCTTGAACGGCACGCTGTTGGGCCATTCCATGAATGAGATACGCCAGATGATTGATCGGATTCTGGATTTTGCCGAACTGGGGCGCTTCATTGACGCGCCGGTCCGCACATATTCCACAGGCATGGTTGCGCGACTCGGGTTTTCGATCGCCACGGCCTGGAGGCCGGAGATTCTGATCGTGGATGAAATCCTGGCCGTGGGAGACGAGGCCTTTCGAGAAAAATGTTATGCGCGGCTGGAAGGTTACCGCGATGGCGGAACGACCACGTTCATGGTCAGTCATAATATGGATACTCTGCTGTCGCTTTGCACAAGCGCCATCTGGCTGGATCACGGAAAGATAATGGCCATAGGTAATGCAAAAGATGTGGTGGCCGCATATCATTTAGCTGATGGGATCAACTCTTGAACGTTCAGAGCCTCGATCTTCCCGAAGTGTTATTGATACAGCCCGACGTCTTTTCAGATGAACGCGGCTTCTTTCTGGAAAGCTATCATAAGGAACGTTTCGCCGCGGCGGGGATTTCCGCCGAATTTGTGCAGGATAATCATTCCGTTTCACAGCGCGGCGTTTTGCGCGGACTCCATTACCAGATTCGCCAACCGCAGGGAAAATTATTGCGCGTGGTGGTCGGCGAGATTTTCGATGTGGCTGTGGATTTGCGGCGCAGTGCCGCGACGTTTGGTCGCTGGGTGGGGATCGTTCTTTCGGCTGAGAAGAAAAACCAGCTTTGGATTCCTCCCGGCTTTGCGCACGGTTTCTACGCGCTGAGCGAACGCGCTGAATTGCTCTATAAAGCCACCGATTATTACGCTCCGCAATGGGAGCGGACTCTGTTATGGAACGATCCTGCCCTGAAGATTGACTGGCCTTTGCAAAACGGTCAACAGCCAATTCTCTCGGCGAAGGATGCGGCAGGGCGGCCCCTGTCTTCAGCCGAGACGTACGATTAATCCCGGAGTTCCGATGAAGAATGTATTGGTCACTGGCGGCGCTGGATTTATCGGATCGAACTTTGTCCGCTATTTGCTCAAAGCGGAATCTCAAATTCGTGTGATCAATCTGGATGCGCTAACCTACGCGGGCAGTCTTGAGAACCTTAAGGATCTGCCGGGCGCGGACCGCTATACTTTTGAGAACGGAAATATTTGCGACCGCGCATTGGTCAGCCGAATCTTTCGGGAACATCAAATTGATACGGTTGTCCATTTTGCGGCCGAAACGCACGTGGATCGTTCCATCGTTGGGCCGGAACCTTTTATCCAAACGAATATCGTTGGCACGTTTACCCTGCTCGAAGCCGCGCGTCAATTCTGGCTGACGGATTCTTCCGTCTCGCTTGAGTCGGTTCGTTTTCATCACGTATCCACCGATGAAGTATACGGCTCGTTAAAACCGGGCGATCCGGCTTTTTCTGAAACTACGCCTTACGCGCCTAATTCTCCCTATGCGGCTTCCAAAGCTTCCAGCGATCATCTGGTGCGTTCATACAGCCACACATTTGGATTGCCGGCGACGATTTCGAATTGCTCCAACAATTACGGCCCGTATCAATTCCCCGAAAAACTGATTCCGTTGATGATCCTGAACGCGCAAACTGGAAAACCATTACCCGTTTATGGAGACGGCCAGCAGATTCGCGATTGGCTTTTTGTTAAAGATCACTGCGAAGCCATCCATGCGATTTTGACGAAGGGCAAGCGCGGCGAAACCTATAACATCGGCGGCGGAAACCAACCGGCGAATTTGACCATCGTGGAAACCATTTGCGACATGCTGGATGAGTTCCAGCCCAAAGACGCCTCGCATCATAAATTAATTCAATTTGTGACCGACCGCCCCGGGCATGACCGCCGTTACGCGATGGACATCCGCAAAATTCAACGTGAGCTTGGCTGGCAACCGCGTCATTCTCTGACCGATGGCCTGCGCGCCACGGTCGAGTGGTATTTGTCCAACCCCGATTGGACAGCCGCCATTCAGAAACAGCGTGACTATCAAAGCTGGATCGACCGGAACTATCAGAAGCGGGAGAGAACAACATGAAGGGAATCATCCTAGCCGGAGGGCGCGGGACGCGCCTGCATCCGTTGACGCTGGCCGTTAGCAAGCAGTTACTGCCGGTGTATGACAAACCGATGGTGTATTATCCGCTTTCGATGTTGATGCTGGCGGGCATCCGCGAAGTTTTGGTCATTAGCACGCCTGAAGATTTACCGCTGTTCCGCCGCTTGTTGTTGGACGGGAGTCAGTGGGGGCTGAGATTCGCATATGTTGAACAGGACCAGCCTCGAGGGCTGGCGGACGCGTTCCGCGTCGGCGCGGAATTCCTCGCGGGGGAACCATCCTGCCTGATTTTGGGCGACAACATTTTCTTTGGTCACGGCCTGCCGGAAACTCTGCGGCGCGCGGCGGGGATAAAAGAAGGCGCCTTGATCTTTGCATATTCAGTGCGCGACCCCGAACGTTACGGCGTGGTGGAATTCGATCAGAAGAATAAAGTTTTGAGTTTGGAAGAAAAGCCCAAAAGACCGAAATCCAATTATGCCGTGCCCGGCATTTACTTTTACGATTCGCAGGCGGTGGACTTCGCGGCGCGCATGAAACCGTCGGCGCGCGGCGAACTCGAGATCACCGATTTGAATCGGCTTTATCTCCAGCGCGGTCAATTGAATGTGGAAGTATTGGGACGCGGTGTGGCCTGGCTGGATGCGGGCACGCATGAGTCGCTTTTACAATCGGCGGGTTTTGTGCAGGCGGTGCAGGAACGTCAAGGCATGATGATCTCCTGCCCGGAAGAGATTGCTTATCGCTTGGGATATATCGGCGCGGATGAATTACGCGCTATCGCGAATCAAATGTCCGATAACAATTACGCCGCGTATCTAAAGCGTTTGCTGGAGTAATTGTTTTGAAGATTCTTTTGTTCGGAAAAAACGGCCAGTTGGGTTGGGAATTGCAACAAACCCTCGCGCCGTTGGGCGAGGTTTGCGCGGTGGACCGCGCAGAACTCGACCTGCAGGATGTATCCGCGCTCGACGCCTTGATACGCGCACAGCGCCCGCAAGCGATCGTCAATGCTTCGGCATATACGGCGGTCGACCGCGCCGAACAGGAGCGGGACCTGGCTTTTCAAGTGAACGCGCACGCGCCGCGCGTGATGGCTGAGGCGGCGCGCGCATTGAATGCGGTTTTGATCCATTACTCCACCGATTATGTTTTCGACGGCCAGTTGGGGCGGCCTTATGTGGAAAAAGATACGCCTAATCCCTTGAATGTGTACGGACGCAGTAAGTTGGCGGGGGAGCAGGCGGTTCAACAGGCGGGCGGCGTTTATTTGATTTTTCGCACAGCCTGGGTCTATAGTTTGCGCGGCGATAGTTTTGTCCGCAAGGTGTTGCAGTGGTCGCGTTCACAACCCACGCTGAAAATTGTTTCAGATCAGGTCAGTAACCCAACCTGGGCGCGGTCATTGGCGGAAATTACCGGTTCGATTCTCGCAGGCAGTAAAGGCGAACTCTTTGATTATGTGGAGGAGAAGCGGGGCATCTATCATTTGGCGGGAAGCGGTTATGCCTCGCGCCTGGAGTGGGCGCGTGAGATTCTCCAACTCGATCCTCGAAAGGAAGAACAAACCGCGCGTGAACTTCAGCCTGCATCCACTTCGGATTTTCCAACCCTCGCCCAGCGTCCGCTGTTTTCGGCTTTGGATTGCGCCCGGTTCGAAACAGCATTTGGGTTGAGTCTGCCGGACTGGAAGGTATCTCTAAGGTCAGCGATGGGATTTGTCCAATGAGATTGTCGGAGACTATCTTGACGATTTGGCCTCGGTATAGTAAATATAATTGGAAGCCGATATGTTTTGTGATTGGCGAGGGGGATCGTCCAGCTTAAAATGAGCTTGAAAATGGTTATGATCTCTGGGTATCAAGTTTTCAGAAATCACTTAATCTTATTCTGTGGATACAATGCCCAGTGCGGAAGGAGTCACCCATGTCTTTGAGAATCAAAAATTTGCACCGCGCTTTTTCTGCGCTTATTGTTGCCGCATTGATATTATCCTTTCCATCGTTGCCTGTTTCGGCGCAGGCGCCGCGTCTGTCTGGGGGCTTGTCTATGCCAGTCCCGGTGTTAAACTTTGATGGCATTGGCAATAGTTCTAATCTTGAGTCCGTGATTCCTCCCGATGTTAATGGCGATGTGGGGCCGGGACACTATGTTCAGGTGGTGAACAATCTCTATGGCGTATGGAACAAAATAGGCGAAAACTTATTTCCTTATGGCCCTCATTCGATTACAGAGCCATTTACAGGCTTCGGCGGGTTGTGCGAATTCAGCCCCGGAAATGGAGCGATGGTTTTATATGATCACCTGGCGGACCGCTGGGTGATTACATACCCGGCTTATGGGGTGGGCCAATATTTACAGTGCATTGCAGTGACCAAGACTCCCGACCCGGTGAACGGCGGCTGGTACCGATATAGTTTCCTGACCAGCACGAACAAAATCAACGATCATCCCAAACTGGCTCTGTGGCCGGATGGATACTATATAACCTACGACGAATTAAACCCGGCTGATCAAACATGGGTTGGACAGGGTATTGCGGTCTTCGAACGGGAAAAAATGCTGCAGGGAGAACCTGCCAACTTCTTCTCTTTGGATTTGAAATCATTTTTCCCAACTTCCGATTTGCATGACATGCTTTTCGCCGATTTGGATGGCGCGCCTCCGCCGGCTGGAACGCCAGCTTATTTGGCGCAGATCATAGACGGAAGCAGTGGTAACGATCAATTGGAAGTTATGCAGGTGATACCAAATTGGAATACAGGAGCGCCTCCTGCAGTGGGTAACGCAAAATTCGAGACCGTTCCAGACTTTGATTCGAATTTGTGCGGGAGCGCCGCATGTATTTCACAGCCCGGCACCTCGCAAAAATTAGATTCCCTCACCGGCGGGTTAATGAACCGTCTTCAGTATCGTTATCAGGGAGGAAACGGATATCTGATAACGAATCAAACGGTGAATGTGGGAAGCGGCCAGGCGGGAATCCGCTGGTATCAATTTAGCACCAGCGATAATAGTAACTGGAGTGTGGAAGATTCCGGAGACTTTGCGCCCGATAGCGACAACCGCTGGAACGGCAGTGCCGCGATGGACGCTTCAGGGAATATCGCTGTTGGATATTCCGTTTCCAGCGGTTCCACATATCCTTCGATTCGTTATGCCGGACGACTGGCTGGCGATACGGCTGGCACATTGGGGCAGGGTGAGGAAACGCTGATCGATGGAGGGGGAAGCCAGACCGATGCTTCGGGAGCCTGGGGTAATTACAGTTCGCTAACGGTCGATCCGGTAGATCAATGCACATTCTGGTACACAAACGAATATTACGCTTCAACCAGCGCACAGAATTGGCTTACCCGTATCGGGACATTCAGCTATGGAATCGGAGATTGCACGGCGCCGACAACGTATGATGTGAGCGGTATGGTTACGGATTCTGTTTCCGGCGATCCTATCCCCAACGTTTCTATTGAAACCAACAATGGGTACTTCACAACTACTGACAACAATGGGATCTATATGATTGCCAATGTGGCCGCGGGGTTGTTGACTGTTACCGCGAGCGCCGATGGATATTTATCATCCTCGCAGGATGTCACCGTGCCCCCTGATAACTTCAACGTGGATTTCAACCTGCTCACTTCCACATCGGATGTGAATGTTTCCATCGGGGGTAATTTAATGGGAAATTACTCGGTTCCCAGCGGAACATACAAGCTGGTGAGTTATCCGGGGACGAACGGCGGCCCGCTATTCATAAACAGCACCAACGGTGTGCCGATTGTCTCTTCCATCCGCTTGTTGTATTTGAACCGCTACGGCGTCAACACCTTGAGCGAGTTGATGGGCGTACCTACTTCCCAACTGCTTGACGATTACTGGATGCCCGCCTACATTGATAACAGCCTGACCGATTCGCAGATACGCTTTACCAACACTAGCAATACTCAGGCGACCACCGTCAATGTCTATATTGGTGGGACGCTCAAAGGGAGCTATCTGTTAGCACCCAGCTCGGCTCTGCGCGTTAACTATCCTGGCGTGAGCGGCGGCCCGGTGCGCATTCAGGGAACGGCTGGTGTGCCGATTCTGGCAGGTATGCGTGTCATTTATGGAGGTATTGTGAACGGCGGGGCCAACAGTTTCGATGAACTGATGGCCTATCCCACCGCCCAACTCAGCAACGAGTATTGGTTTCCTTTTTACAACCATAACAAAGTTAACCTGGATACCCAACTGCGGGTGGGGAATACCAGCGCTAGTCAGACCTCCACAGTGCAGATCTATATCGGCGAGGACCTGATGGGCACCTATGTTCTGCCGCCCTCCACCAACAAACTGATCACTTACCCGGGGGTCAACGGCGGGCCGGTACACGTTGTTGGTACGGCCGGCGTTCCAATTGTGGCCTCCTTGCGCTTGTTGTATCTTAATAAGTTCATCTACCAGACCTACAGCGAATTGATGGGCGTGCCCACCTCCCAATTGCTGGACGACTATGCCATGCCGGTTTATATTGATAACAGCCTGACCGACTCGCAGATTCGCTTCACCAACACCAGCGCCACCCTCTCCACCACCGTGCGCGTTTATCTGGGACCGACTCTGATGGGTTCCTACACCCTGACCCCCAGTTCGGCCCTGCGCGTAAGCTACACCGGGATGACGGGAGGGCCGATCCGTATTGTAGGTACGCCCGGCGTGCCGATTCTGGCGGGTATGCGCATTATCTATGGCGGCATAGTGAACGGTTCGGCTAATAGTTTCGATGAGATCATGGCCTATCCTACTACTAATCTGAACGCGCAGTACTGGTTCCCGTTCTATAACCATAATATGGTCAATCTCGATACGGAGACGAGATTTGCCGCCCCATAAATTAGCCGGTTACAATATAATAGCTTTACCGAAGCGCACATACAATTTGCCGGCCCAAGTAGATTGTATGTGCGCCAAATTATGCAGCAAACTGGTTGATGTCTATTAAGGGTAGAATCCGTGTATTAAAAGGAGTACCGAGAATGGAGACGGGCGAAGTAGCTGTAAAATTAAATATTGGGGCAAGCTATACTCGTATTCCTGGCTTTATCAATATTGATATTTCCCCAAAAGCGGATATAAGCCTGAATCTCAGTAAAGATCGTCTGCCCTTTGATGACGACAGAGTTGATCTGGTATTCTCGCATCATACTCTGGAACATATTTCCGATTATTTATTTTGTTTAGGCGAAATACATCGGGTGCTCAAACATGGCGGTAGTCTTTTAATTGGTGTTCCGTATGTAACTCTGACTGAGTACAATTTGGTCAACCCATATCATTTGCACAATTTCAATGAGTTCTCATTTGACTTTTTTGATCCGAATAAACTCAAAGGCAGTGCGTCTGAAGAAAACCCGATAATGTTTGTAAAGGCATTCCATAGATTTCATTATATTGGCAAGTTCAAATATTTGCCCTCGCCAATACGGACATGGGCCAGGCGTCATTTGTTCAACATAGTCAAGGAAATTGATTTTGGTTTGGTCGCAATAAAGAACAAAGAGAACCTGCCTCAGTTTGACGAGCGGAAAATGATAAACGATTTTATGGCCTGTTTGAATTCAAGAGTATCCTTTTAACCTTCTAAAATGTGAGAACGCTTTATTATGCATAAATTTACACTAATATCTTTTTGTAACCTATCAGTGCCGACTTCCAGTCCGCTCTTATGTATGAGAATCTCAGATGAAATGGCTGAACCTGTCGTATGCGTGCCGGTGAATCTGGGCTTCCCTGTAGCAATCAACACCGCTACCGGGTTGGCCAAATGGAATAAAAAGATTTTTGTATTGTTTGCGAGCGCGGGAAGCTATTATGTGTCTGTGCTTCGAGAAAGTGACCTATCCCTGGTTTTCTTCCAACAACTGCCCGAAATTAAGGATGGCCATTCGATTCTAGCGGATGATTCAGGGTTATATGTCGTATCTACTGGAACGGATAAGGTTCTAAAGTATGCCGTTCACGAGAAAAACGTTTCTAATCCTCGGGTGGTTTGGCAGGCAAGTGTTGCGGATGCCGATACCAATCATGTAAATTCGATCACACAAAAAGGTGGGGAATTGTTTATTTCCGCTTTCGGGCCAAAGGAAGATAGGAGATTATGGGCAAGCGCGCGGAAGGGGTATATTCACAATATTACAAAAGACATGCGGGTGAAAGACGATATCTATCATCCTCACTCGTTATCCGTAAGAAATAACCGGATATATTATTGTGAATCCCATTTGAACACTTTCTGTTCACTCGATGAAAAAATATTTGATTTGGACGGGTATACACGCGGGATTGGCTGGCTGACCGATGAATTGGTCTGCGCTGGCACCAGTATTGGGCGTAAAGTATCAAAGAGCACAGGTATCGTTGGCAATCCAGATGATCCTGGGAAATTGATCGGGTTGTGCAGTCTATATGTCCGAAATTTATGTAGCAAGAAGGCATTGATACACGAGGATGTTTCCTGGTATGGTAAAGAAATCTATGACCTGTTAGTTTTGGACGTTGACGATATGGATCTGATACAGCTTGCCGTGAACTCTCATTTGCAGGAAAGAAAATTGATCGACGTATTAGCGGTTGAGTTGAGTCAAAAGAATCAAACCTTACAGGAGATTATTCAAGGCAGTAAAGCCTGGAAGTTTGTCCTCTTTGCACGGAGAGTGCGAAGTTGGCTGTGGCCGTTTCGAAATGCTAATCGGCGCAAATAAGCTCCACCCATTGCGAAATCCATGATCTTCAAGAAGCTTGGCTCAGGGTTGCGTGCCCTTAAAAATCTTCATACAGTCTATGAGAGAAGCAAGTTGTGGCGCGCTGCTCTAATAGTCCGCTTTACCTGTTTAATATTAATTCCGCCGTGGAGCCTTCATGCCAAGTTCTTTAGTGTCATTGCAAGCATTTTCCAGTATCTTTCAAAGAAGTATGCCCGCGCTTATGCCCCATGAAAACCGGAGTGGGATGTTAAACAAATTTCACGGCTATTTGAAAAGATTTAAACGCAAACAGTTGAATCTTACATACATGGTAAGTAGTTATGGCTTCAGGGGCGCGGTGAAGTTCTTCACTGACATATTACACAACAAAACCATAGAGACCGGTAATGCTCTTCAAAAGCCGTCCGATTTTAGCGAATTAAGTGTTCGAGATACGGATGATTTCGTCCTCATAAGATTTGAAGCGTTTCAAGCATCGAACTCAAAGCTGGTCTTGCCAGCCTATTCTGAACCGGAAGTTTCGATTGTGATTTTGCTTCATAACCGTGCGGCAATTTCGTTTCAGTGTTTGGAATCCATTGTTTTAGGGGCGGGAAAAGTATCTTTTGAAGTAATACTTGTTGATAATGCCTCCAGTGACAATACGGAAGCCATGCTGCGCAACATTGAGAATGCCAAAATAATCCGTAATTCCACGAATCTGGGGTTTGGTGGCGGGTGCAATCAGGCCGTGGCAATTGCATCCGGAAAATTTTTGTTATTTCTAAATAATGACGCTCAGCTTATGCCGAATTCGCTCCAGATCATGGTGGATACAATCAAAAAGGGAAAGAAGATCGGGGCAGTGGGCGGCCGGCTGATGTTTAAAGACGGTAGATTGCAGGAAGCGGGATCTATCATCTGGAAAGACGGCTCCTGCCAGGGATATGGCAGAAATAAAAACCCCTTTCAGCCCGAATTTTCTTATGTGCGGAGTGTGGATTTTTGTTCAGGCGCATTACTTCTAACACCTAGGGAATTATTTGCATCTTTGAATGGATTTGATGCCATTTACCAACCAGCATATTATGAAGATGTGGATTATTGCATGCGTTTATGGAAGGAAGGCTATCGGATTATTTACCAGCCTTTTGCAATGGCAATTCATTACGAATATGGCAGTTCTGGCGGTGCCAAAGCGATTGAACTGCAAGAACTTAATAGAAGAAAATTTGTAAAGAAATGGAAGCAAAGCCTCGAGTTGTTCCATAATGCGCCAGGCCAGAGTAATATCCTCGCCTCGCGTGAGCACCGCATCAACACAAAAAGGATTTTGTTCGTAGACGATCAAATCCCCGACCATAGACTTGGGTATGGCCTGCCTCGTACTTATAAAATCATCGAAACACTAGCGCAAATGGGTTATAGGATAACTTTTTTGCCCCTGCAATTTTCATGTTATGCGCCGGATATAACATCGTCCCTGCAAAATGATGGCATTGAAGTTCTTTATAGTCCGTCCGAACAAAAAATAGATTTTATATCCTTTATAAAAAATCGACCGAACTACTATGACATGGCAATTATAAGCCGCCCTCATAATATGAAGGAAATAATCGCGCCCCTAAGAGAATATTCCGGGAAAACGAAAGTAATCTATGACGCAGAGGCGCTATTTTGTTTAAGAGAGATTGCGTTTAATGAACTCGGCGGGCTGAAAATACACGAAGACGAAAAGGAAGAATTAATTAAGTCCGAAGTAGGTCTGGCGGATCAAGCGGATGTTATCGTTGCGGTTTCTACCCGCGAAAAAGAACACTTCACAAAATATAGCTCCAAGAACGTGCACGTCTTAAGTTATGCTCTGGAAGCAAACCCAACCGCGGCCAGCTTTGCAGAACGAAAGGGTATTCTCTTTGTCGGCAGTATTTTAAGCTACCCATCTCCGAATGAAGATGCTGTGCGTTATTTTGTGAAACAGATTTTTCCGCTTATTTTTCAAAAGCTACAATGTCACTTGTATATTGTGGGCACAAATCGCGTCCAGTCAATCTGGAATTTGAATGCCGAATATGTGCACATTGTAGGGCGGGTTGACGATCTTTTCCCATATTACAATAACTCAAGGCTTTTTGTCGTCCCAACTCGTTTCGCCGCGGGCGTGCCCCTCAAACTAATGGAGGCCGCCGCCTGTGGTCTACCCGCGGTTGTCACGCCATTGATCGCCAGTCAGATAGGATGGGAAGTTGACAAAGATATTCTTGTTGGCCAAACGCCAGTGGATTTCGCCAAAAAAACAGTGAATCTGTATAACAACGAGCAAATGTTCTATGCGCTTCGAGAAAACGCCTTACAGCGTATACGTAAAGAATACGGACATGAAAGTTTCCATGAAGCTGTAGAGAAAATTATTACTGCCGCAGACGATATTGTCGGCCAGCCAAAGGGAATTTTGAATTGACGAAATATATAAGTTCCAGGAAGCTTGTAATTTTCGCTATTATTGTAGTTCCAATTATTTTTGGTTTTATTTCGATACGGCTTGGCAAAGACGTAAATTGGGATCTAAAAAATTATCATTACTATAATGCTTACGCATTTCTAAATAATCGAATGGGATTCGATATCGCTCCTGCGCAGTTGCAGACGTATATCAATCCCATCGGCGACTTGCCGTTTTATTGGCTGACGAAATATTTTCCATCCTGGGTGGCGGGATTTGTTTTGGGGGCCGTTCATGGATTCAACCTGTCATTGATCTTTTTGATTTTTGGGGAGATCTTTGAATATCCCAATCCGCGCTTCAAGTTCCTGTTGGGGGTTGGACTTGTGATCGTTTCTGGGATCGCTCCAGGTTTTATATCGGAACTGGGCAATACGATGGAGGATAATCTCACCAGTCTGTTTGTTTTGGGTGCAGTCTATTTATTGATTCGCGCACTCAAAGAAGACAGGAATGAGAAAAAGGCTGCGATTCAAATTGGATGGGCAGGATTCCTGATGGGTTTTGGGGTGGGGGTCAAACCTTCCATTACGATATTCGCGGTCAGTTCGGCGCTCGCCCTATGCCTCTTTCGGAGTTCGTGGAAAAAGAAAATCACCGGCCTAATCATTTATGGGATTTTTGGAATACTTGGCGGCCTGCTCAGCGCAGGGTATTGGTGGTGGTTCTTGTGGATGAAATTTGGTAACCCCTTTTTCCCTTTCTATAACCATATTTTTAAATCCCCATATTTCACAATAAAGCCAGTCGTGTGGTCCACATATCTTCCAGTTCAATGGTGGGAATATATTCTTTGGCCGTTCATTTTCAGTTTCAATGGCCTTAGGGTCAACCCATTCCAATATTCGGACATCCGCTTTAGCCTTCTTTATTTTATTGCGATTGTGTGGACGATCGGCTTGCTAATTCGTAAATTGATAAGACGGAAACAAATGCCGGGCTCCGATCAATTTGACGCGAAGATGGGGAACTTTCTATTGTGGTTCTTCCTAATTTCGTACTTGTTGTGGATCAAAGAATCCGCGACCTATCGCTTCATCATTCCATTAGAATTGCTGGTCCCGCTGTGTATCCTGGTCATTCTCGATCGGTTGATTGGTTCCCGAAAAATAAGATGGTCTCTCGTCCTGGCTGGGATCTGTCTTATCTTCGTTTTTTATCGGCCTTTTCAATGGGGACGCCTGTCATGGGGCACCTCCTATTTTCAACTGAATACTACTTCTTTGACTGATTCAGGAAACCCGGTTGTGGTAATGCTGGGCAGATCGCCGACCTCTTATATAGTTCCGCTCTTTCCGCCCAATTATCGATTTGTACGGCCTGAAGGGAATTTATATCTTAGCGCCAAGGGCGAAGTCAGAGAGAGCGCTTTTCTAAAGCAAGTCAAGGACTTATTGAGTCAAACTAGCGACAATATCTATATTTTGTACGATAAGAACGAATCGGACGTTCAGCCGCTAAAGAGCTTAATGGCGTTGGACCTGAAATCGAAGATCGGGGATTGTTTTCTTCTGGAGATCGATACACCTGATGAGTTGGAGTTCTGTCGCCTAACCTCTGTTCGATAACAGGAAGTTTTTTGCCAAGGTTGTTCAATTATTATTTCTCGGCAATAGCCCACATGTTCAGCATGAATTCGAAATAGCCGAATTTCACTTTGCGCATCTCGAATCCGGCCTGCCCAAAATACCAGCCGACTAAAGGCAGGGTATAGGCATAGGCATGTTCGTTGATCTCTTCTTCGCTGACCAGCCGCAGGCGCGCCATCAAATGCAATAAGCCGTCGGACCAGGCGGCGGGTGTAGTCATAATGACTCGGCCACCGGGCCGCAGGACCCGGTGTATCTCCCGAAATAGTATTGCCATACTGTTTGGATCCAAATGCTCCACTACAGCCAGCATGGTCACAACGTTAAAGTAGATATCCTCGAAGGGCAGAAATGGTTTCTGGTTGAGATTGAGCGAATGTCCCTCGATTTTTAATTTGGCCGCAACTTCATTGGGCATGGGGAGCTGGTCGATGGCAACCTTTTTCTCGAATTCCGTCCTCGACAGGAAATATGGATACGTCCCACAGCCAATGTCCAGGATTGTTCCCGAACGCAGTTCCGAAGGGATCAATCGGTTGGCAATTCTTGCGCGCTGACGCGCCAATAAAGGCTCCAGGATGCCTTTGCCGCGCGTAAGGTGGCCGGAATCCGGGCTGAAAGTATCACTGTGATTTGTTTGCTTTGTGGTCATATGCGGTAATCCATGAAATATATTGAGATGCTAGGATAAGGTAAAGTCTTGGGATTATACAAGAAAAAAGGCTCGGTGTGGTTCCGTGAAGCGTGTTCGGTAAATCTACAGTTTATAATTGTAATGTGGATGCAGTTAAGAAATGATTTGTAATCTTGTGATCATACAATTCTTAAAAAGGATATTTCAATGCTAAAAGAGACGGTCTTGTATGCCGCCTAGCACATTGATTTCCGTGGTGATTGTGCTTTGGAACAACGCTACTCATTTGCCGCGTTGTCTCGAGAGCCTTTTAACCCAAACCCGCACTGATTTCGAAGTGATTCTCGTCGATAATAATTCAACCGATCGTGCCATGGCGGATGCGCTGGAAAAATATTCGAACAAGTTGAATCTGACTGCTAGAAAATTGGATTCCAACCTAGGCTTTGCCGCCGCCAACAATATCGGTGCGCGCCTCGCGCGTGGAACATGGCTGGCTCTCCTGAACCCGGACGCGTTTCCCGAACCGGATTGGCTAGCTAATTTGATGACCGCCGCAGAGCAATATGGCGGCCGATATTTTTTCTCCTCCCGCCAGATTCAGTTCGCTCGGCCTTCTCTTCTCGATGGCGAGGGGGATGTATATCATGTCAGCGGCCTGGTATGGAGGCGGAATTACGGTCTCCCGGTTTACGAAACGAGCGTTAGACTAGAAACGTTTAGCGCCTGTGGAGCCGCCGCCTTATTCTCGCGGGAGGAATTCATCGCCGCGGGCGGGTTCGACGAGCGTTATTTTGCTTATTTGGAAGATGTCGATCTGGGGTTTCGCCTGCGTTTGCGGGGATTACATTGCATCTTTGTCCCGCAGGCTGTTGTGCATCATGTTGGTTCAGCCAGTTCAGGTCAGATGAGCGATTTCGTAGTGTATCATGGTCACCGTAACATGATCTGGACATACTTCAAGGACATGCCGGAAATTCTGCTGTGGTTATATTTGCCGCTGCATATATTGACGAATGTTTTTTACTTAATCAGCTTTTCATTTCAAGGCCGCGCGAAGATCATTTTTAAATCTAAATGGGATGCAATAAAGGGATTGCCGAGAGTCCTTCGCCAGCGTAGAGAAGTTCAGCGACAGCGCCGCGTTCCCATCTCTCAAATCCATCAGGCAATGAACTGGAACTGGCTCGAGCCTTTTATCGCGAAAATGCGCCGCTTGGCTTCGCTGAAAACTTTGGAACAATGATAGGATTATCTGCCTGATGAAAGATTTTACCTGCGGATCGACTTCTAATGACTGACCTCGCCATTTGCATCGTGACCTTGAACGCGCGCGGCCATGTTATTTCATGTTTGGAATCCTTCCTCGATAAAACGCAATTGAAGCTCGAAGTTGTGGTGGTGGATAATCACTCGACTGATGGCACAGTGGAAGCTGTGCGCGAGCGGTTTCCGTCCGTCAGGCTGATCGTCAACGACGATAACCTCGGCTTTTCACGCGCGGTCAACCAGGGCTTGAAGATACTGGACGCACGCTATTACCTTCTGCTCAACCCCGATGCGGTGGTGATCGGCGACGCGCTGGATCGCCTTGCGGCGTTCATGGACGCTCATCCCGAGGCGGGGATCTGTACGCCGCGCGTGATGAATGGAAACGGAACGTTCCAATATCAATGCCGGCGCGGGGAGGCGCGCCCGTGGGAGGTGTTCGCCTATTTTTCGGGCCTGTCGAAGCTTTTTCCGAAGGACGCGCGCTTCACGGGTTATTTGATGACCCATCTCGATAACGATCAGGTCAACGAAGTGAAGGCGGTTTCCGGCGGCAGTATGTTGATCCGCAGGGAAGTCATCGAACAGATCGGGGTTCTCGACGAACGTTTTTTCGCCTATCAGGAGGATACCGACTATTGCTTTCAAGCGCGCAAGGCAGGCTGGAAAATTTATTATGTTCCGCAGGCTGGCATCATCCATTACGGCGGCCGCGGGGGTTCGGGAAGCCATCCGTATTTTGGAGTTTACCAATGGCATCGCTCGTATTATTTGTATTATCGGAAGAATCTGGCGCGCGATTATCCCTTTTGGTTCCATCCGTTCTATTATCTTGCGATGGCGGGTAAACTTGTTTTCAACTTGATCACGGTGTTCTTCAGCTCCGAGAAGATCGTTGGGACCAAAAAGCCATGACCTTTTCTGCCTCCGCATCATCCGCGTGGAAACGACCGCGCTTCATCCTGAGCATGTACAGCCTGCTCAGCGCGGCCGGTTTTTTCGCGGTGGCAGTGGTCCTGCTGACTAGCCCTTCCGATTCCAAAAACTCGATTCTGTTTGGCCTTTCGCTGGCGCGTTGGATGGCGGTCCTTGTCTCAGCGGCGGTAGGATTCCTTTTTGGCGGATTCAGCTTGAAGTCCCGGCGCGACGCGGCGTGGGTAAATCGGTTCTGGTCGTTGTTCAGCGGTCAAGGACGCGAGTCGCTATGGCTCCGCGCGCTGTCCATTGCATTATTTTTATTATCGTACGCTCTGATCTTTACACCGGCTGACCGTTTCGGCCGTTTCGAGCCATACTTTGCGCGGGCGTATCCAATTGCGATTTGGTTTGCCTGTTTCAGCGGCCTAACGCTCGCGCTGATGTGGCTTGGAAAATATGCACTCGAAAAAAACTTTGTTCGAAGTGCGCTTGCGCCGAGAGCCATTGCTTTTATCGTCACAGCGGTCATCTTTCTATTTTCACTGGCGTATTGGGGATTTGGATTTCAGCTGGCTCCCTCGCGCGGCGACGAATATATTTACGGCGCAGGCGTGCCCGTGCTTGGACAGCAGGTTTTATCCGCCTTTGTGTTGGGACTTTTGACCCTCCAGGCCGGGCGATCCAATCTGCTTGCCCGTGTCAAACATCTGGACTTATGGCTGTGCGCCGTTTTATGGATTTTTACCGCCGCCTTGTGGATTCACGAACCGGCTCCGCCCAGTTACTTCAATCCCGGCCCTTATCCGCCGAACAACGAATACTATCCTTTTTCCGACGCGGCTTTGTTCGATTTGGGCGCGCAATACGCGTTGATCGGGCAGAAATTATTCTCCGGTATGTTCTTCGAGCGCCCGCTCTATATGCAATTTTTGGTTTTCGTGCACATGCTGGCGGGACAGCACTACACGGATGTTGCCGATTTGCAGGCCGCCATCTATGCGCTTTTTCCTGTTTTGCTGTATTTGATCGGCAAGGAATTATCCGGCCGCCCGCTCGGAATTGGGCTGGGCGCGCTCGCCGCTCTGCGCGGGCTCAACTCGATTGCGGGCGCTTCGATCATTGATCTCGGCAGTCCGAAACAACTGCTCACCGATTTTCCCACCGCGCTCTGCATGGCCTTGCTGGTCTATCTCACCGTCAAATGGATGCGAAACCCATCCGGGAATCGGTTGTATGCACTCTGGGCCGGAGGGCTGATCGGATTATCTTCGCTGGTACGCACGAACTTCCTTTTGCTTTTGATCCCGGTCGGCGTTTTGCTGTTGATCGTCCATCGCCGCAAGCTCACTCTGGCCGCCGCTTTGGGCGCGGGTTTGGCGGCGATGTTCGTGCTCAGTATCCTGCCGTGGGGCCTTCCCAGCGGCACATTCATGCTAAATACTTATTACATCAAACTGCGCAATGTGATCGAACTGCGCTACTACAGCAGGATGCCTGTACCGCAGATGCAGGACGCGCCCGTTTCGTTTGTTTCTGCTTCGGCTTCCTTTTCTTCGGTCGTTGTTCAGCCGGACTTGCAGTCATTGCCATCTTTGGGTTTTGTGCCTTTGCATTTTTTCCACAACATATTGACTTCGTTTTTGTCCCTGCCGGCTTCTCCGTTCTTCCATGATCTGCGTAGTACCGTAAAAGAATTTTTCCCGTACTGGCAACAAAGCTGGGACGGTTCGGTGAGCGCGGGCGCGGGCTTTTTGGCTTTGCAGTTGGTTGTGCTGGCCTTCGGTTTGGGCATGGCCTGGAAGCGGCTCGGTCTGGCGGGTCTCACGCCCTTTCTGCTCTTTCTCACCTATCAGCTGTCCAATGCCTTGGGCCGCACGTCCGGCGGCCGCTATATCGTCCCTGCGGATTGGCTTGTGCTGGTGTATTACCTTTTCGGTTTGTTCGAGGCCGTCTATTTGTTTCTAGAGTTGTTCGGGCAAAAACAGGCTGTGAATGAAGGCGTCGCCTGGCCTGCGGACAATTTCAAGTGGAATAAGCAACTCACGGCGCGCATGTTTGGCGTCGCGGTGATATTCGTTGCCATCGGCCTGAGCCCCACGCTCACCGATAACATCTTTCCGCTTCGTTATTCGCCGACGCGGGCAAGTTCTGCGCTCGATCAATTGGATACTTCGGGAAATTTGCAAAAGGGCGGCATGCCGCTCGCGGCGGTCAATGCTTTTCTTAAACAGCCCGAAGCGGTGATGATCTATGGGCGCGGGTTATATCCCCGCTTTTACGCGGCGAATAAGGGAGAACTGGATTCCGGTTATCCGTATGGGACCCTGCCGTTTCCGCGCCTGGCATTTACTCTCATCAGTCCGCGCACCGCGGATAACGTCCTGCTCCCCGTATCGGAATTGTCGTATTTCCCCAACGCCTCGGATGTGTTGATTTTGGGTTGCGCGGTTCCCAGCCGCGATCCTCATCGGGCGCATATCGACGCGCTGGCCGTTTTTGTGATCGAGCCGGATCGAACGACAGCTTATACGCGTCAACCATCCGCTCCACTGCAATGCCCCGCGCCGCCAGTGATTTGCGATAACAATAAAGAATGCCGCTCGGGCGATTGAGCGGCATTCTTTATTAGGCCAATTGATGATCGACTGCGCGCAAGCGGTGGATCAAAAAGATCGTGAACGCGTACAGCACAATGGCAATGGCCTGATGCGTCAGTGCGATGTCGATCTGAACGTGGAAGAGCACAACGCTGATTCCCAACAGACCTTGCAGGAGAATCAGTCCGAGCAGAATCGCGGCCGCGCGATACGCCTCGCGCGGGAACTTGAGTCTGCGTACCGTTATATAAACGAGGATCGCCATCCCGAGCGCCGCGAACGCGAACCAGCGATGGATGAACATCACGGTCGCGGGCGCGGCGACCAGGTTCAAGGTCCAGGGTTGAAGCGTGGTCAGGAGTCCGCTGGGGATGAGTTGACCGAACATCAGCGGCCAGGTATCCGAGATGTGGCCTGCTTTGAGTCCCGCAGTGAATCCGCCGTATGCGATCTGGATCAAGATAAATCCAAACGTCGTGAGCGCCAGTTTGGAAGGCAAAGACCATTTGGCCCGGCCTGCAGGAAACCCGAAACGATGACCGAGCGCGACCCACAAGCTCAAACCGAGCAGGGAAAGCGCGATGAACAAATGTAAAGTGAGCAAATAATGACTCACTGCCGGCCGGTCTTCGAGTCCGCTGGCCACCATATACCAGCCCGCGAAGGCCTGCGCGATGAACAGCAAGCCGGTTACGAAATAGATTCCAAATTCCTTCCACGGGATGCGTTTGGTAAAAAGGAAAAAGAAAACGGGAATGGCATACACCAACCCCGCGCTGCGCGCCAGATTGCGGTGAAACCATTCGATGTAGAAAATATAGCGGTACTCGTCCAGCGTCATGGTTGAATTGACCTTTTGGAATTCGGGCGTTTTTTGATATTGCGCGAACTCCTGTTCCCAGGCCTGCTGGCCGATGGGCGGCTTGGCGCCGCTGATCGGATTCCACTGCACGATGGACAACCCCGAACGAGTGAGACGCGTGAATCCGCCCCACAAAACAATGAAGCCCACGAAAAAGGCAAAAATAAAGAGCCAGATCATCACGGCTCGATTCTGAGTCTTAGGCATGTCACCTCCGGGTTGTGTTCGATGTCGGCGCGATTATAGCATCCCAGATTAAACACAAGTGAAAATCCCCGCCTGAGCGGGGATTGTGATTTCAGCCGGTTTGAATTTGCGCCAGCAACTGACGATATGCGTCGGCATTGGGCGGGTTCATGCGGATGATCTGGCTGATGATCTCAGCCGCTTCTTTTTTCTTCCCCGTCTTCAAAAGGGATTCGCCCAATGTGTCCAAGCTCGACACTGCTTCTGCGGTGCGTCCGGCGCGATGGAGCTGTTCAGCCAGTACACGCTGGAGCAGGGGCTGGTCGCTATGTTCCTTGGTCAACTCTTCAAGGAAGGCGACGATTCGATCTCCTTTGCGATTGCTTTCGAGATAGGCAATGAAGTTTTCCAGCTCGGCCATGGCTTGTGGAGGCTGGGCCATACGCAGGTTAAGATCGATCAGTTGTTTGCGAACCGTTTCATCGTCGGGGCGCAAGGTGCGGATTTGTTCGAACACGCGCAAAGCCTGTTTCCAGTCCAAACGCTGCATGTCGATATCGGCCATGCGCTGGAGGATGTTGACGTTCCAGCTTCGGTCTGCGTTGGCCTGCTGGACCACGCGTAAGGCGGTGGTGTAGGTTTTGCGCGCCATATCGAGTTCTGCAAGGCGGTAATAAATATCGGCCAGTTCCATGTATTCGTTGACGGCCTCGTCCACCTGACCGCGCGCCACCAGTTGGTCGATCAGGTGCGTACGCGCCGCCAGATCCATGGGCGCCAGTTGGATGACGCGCCGCAGTAGTTTTGAAGCCTGGTTGACTTCGCCGCGCACGCTATAGGCCTCGGCCACTACTTCGAATTTTGTGATCGCATCTTCCATACGGTTTTCCTGAATCAGCAGGTCGCCGATCAAAGTGTGCAGGGGCAAATAGGAGGGAGCGTGCTGAACGGCGTCGAATGCCACATCCATGGCAGAACGCAGGGCGCCGACGCGCGCTAATTGATGAATACGGTTCATCGATTCGAGCACCTGGCTGGACTGAGTCTGCAACAAGACTTCCGCCAGCGGAACGGGCAAACCGCCATCTTGTTTGGGCAATTCTTCGCGCGATTTGTGCAGTCGGTCGCGCCAATCGGGACGCAGAAGCATGCCGGATATGTTCTCGCATAGCCGCTGGCAGACTGTTTCATCGGCCTCGTTTTGCTGGGCTTCGATCAACGGTTCATACAGCTGGCGGATTTCATCCGATTGTTCGGCAGGCGCCACTATGGAATCGGCCAGCTTCAAAGCTTCCAAATATTCCAATGAGGCGGCTTTGGATTGCGCGCGTTTCAGCAGGATCTGTCCCTGCAGAAGGCGGGTGGCCAGGCCATAATCGTTATGTTTGACGGAATGTTGAAGATGGCGCTGGGCGCTTTCGATCCGTTCGCTTTTTGAATACAACAGGCCTAAAAGAAAATATAGGGAGGGATGATTGAACCCGGCATCGAGAGCGCGGTCCAATTCCTCCGCGGCCTGCGCATCCTGATTTTTGGTCAGCGCATCGATGGCCTGACCGAGATGCAGGACTACTTTGGTGCGTTCGGCCTGCTGTGGCGAGAGCGGGCCTGTGCCGCGCATAATGGCAGATAGACCGCGGCGTTGTTGTGCGGCGGGGCTTTCGTCGGAGAAATCGAAGAGAATCTCTGCCAGCTGGGTCAGCGCTTTTTGGCGCGCCTCCGCGATCGGGTCCAGGCCGGAAGCGGAGCTTTTGCTCGGCTCCTGCAGTTGCTTCACCTGCGCCATGCGGATCGGTCCCGTCCCGCCTTTGTTGCGGACCGGCTTTGGCAGGAGCTGGCCGGAGGCGAGCAGGGTTTGGGCCTGTTTGGCTTCGGGACTGTTGGGAACCAATTGCAGGGCTTTAGCCACCATCTCCTGTGTTTTTTCGGGCGTTGGACTACGCTGAATGAGACTCGCCAGCGCGAGATATTCCGTGCTGGCTTGTTGTGCATGGCCGAGTTTTTCATGGACGAGAGCCAGCCGCGAATGCGCGCCGATATGTTCGGGATTCAAAGTGGTGACGCGCGCCCAGTTTTCGATGGCTTTATCCGCGTCGCGTTGATTGAGATAAAGCTCGGCCGCATGCATGGCGGAATCGACAGCAGTTTGTAAATTGCCGAGGCGTTCGGAAAGCTGGGCTATCTTTTCAACCGGGACGGGGTCCTGCGGGGAGAGTCGGGCTACGTGCTGGTAGATTTGCAGAGCTTCTTCATGATTGGCAAGTTGATAGAGAGCCAGGCCGAGGCTGTTCAACGCCTTGGGCTGGTCGGGAAATTCCTGCAGGGCTTTGCGATATGCGGCGGCGGCTTTGTCCCATTCCTGATCCCAGGCCGCCGAGTGGCCCTCGTTCATTGCTTTTTGGAAGAGGTCTTCATTGCCGGGCATGGGTTAATTATACCGTAGGGATTCTGTACCATCCCCTTACAAATGGGTGGGAGCGTTCATGTTCCATGAAATAATTCTATCGTTGAAAGGCCGGAGGGCGAAGCGGCCCTCGCGACAATGTAGATTGGCGCAACGCATCTCCCAAGAATCCCGGCCGCAGGGAAAGGCGGGTAAGTATCTTCTAAATCGCCTGCATTTCACCCCAGTTTAGACCCCAGCGCGCTTCGGTGGAAAGCGGGATGCTCATTGGGTAGGCGCCTGCCATCACTTCCTGTACGAGGCGTGCGGTCTTTTCCATTTCTGCGCGCGGACATTCCAGCACGAGTTCATCGTGTACCTGTAAGAGCATTTTGCCGCGTAGTTTGGCATCTTCCAATGCGGAGGGGATTCTCAACATGGCGATCTTCATGATGTCTGCCGCGGTACCTTGAATGGGAGCGTTGATGGCCTCGCGCTCTTCGCGGTTTCGCTGAACGGAATTTTGCTTATTCTGCAGGGCAGGGAAGTAGCGGCGGCGGCCCAGCAGGGTTTCCACGTAACCGTCCTGTGCGGCCTGCCTGCGAATCCCATCCAGGTATTTTTTGATGCCGGGGAAGCGCTCGAAATATGCTTTCACAAAATTTTCGGATTCGGCCAGCGTCAGGCCGGTGGAGCGCGTCAAACCGAAGGCGGACATGCCGTAGATCAGGCCGAAGTTGATGGCTTTCGCGTGGCGGCGCATTTCTTTCGTCACCGCTTCGAGCGGGACCTGATAGATGGCGGCCGCGGTCGTGGCATGAATGTCCTGCCCCGCGCGAAATGCCGCCAGCATGCCCTCATCCTGTGCCATGTGCGCCACGATGCGCAGTTCGATCTGCGAGTAGTCCACCGAGAGCAGGACGTTGCCCTGGGCGGCGATGAATCCACTGCGGACGCGGCGGCCCTCCTCGGTGCGAATCGGAATGTTTTGCAGATTCGGATTCGAGGACGAGAGACGGCCTGTCACCGCGCCGGTTTGACTGTAGGAGGTGTGTACGCGGCCGGTCTGCGAATCGACTGCCGCGGGCAGAGCGTCCACATAAGTGGATTTGAGTTTGGAAAGTTCGCGGTGTTCGAGCACCCAATCCACCACCGGATGTTTCCCTTGCAGGGATTCGAGCACATCCGCGGAAGTCGAGAAATGTCCGCTGGCGGTTTTGCGGCCTTTATCCGGCGGCTCGAGGCCGAGCCGGTTGAACAAAATATCGGAGAGCTGTTGCGTGGAATTGATGTTGAACACTTTGCCGACCGAATCGAAAACCTTTTTTTCGATTTCCGCCATGCGGCTTTGTAATTCCACCGATATGGTTTTGAAAAATGGCAGGTCGAGCAGAACGCCGGCCATTTCCATATCAGCCAGCACGGATACCAGAGGCATTTCGATTTCTTCGAGCAGTCTCGTGCCGTGCGCGCGTTCCAGATCGGCGCGCAGGATCGGCAGGAGGCGCAGGGTGATCTCGGCATCGGCGGCGGCGTACGCGGCCGCGGACTCGATTGCGACCTCCGCCATGCTGATCTGCTTTTTGCCTTTGCCGATCAAATCTTCGATGTGAGTCATCTCTTCGCCGAGGCGAACCGAGGCCAGATTCTTCAAACCCAAATGCCGCGAGGACGGATCGATCAGGAATTCAGCCAGCATCGTATCGAATGTAAGCGGCGCAACGCGCAATCCCAAACGTGCCAGCATGATGTAATCGTATTTGGCATTGTGCGCCGCTTTGCCGATACGCGGATCGGTCATTGGCCCGCGCAGCGCTTCGATGACCTGCTCGACCGGTAAATTGCTTCCGGTTAGATGCCCAACCGGAATGTAATAACCCTGGCCTTCCTTTACCGCCAGTGAAACGCCCACGATACTGGCCTGCATCTCTTCGGTGGAAGTGGTTTCGGTATCGAACGTAATGACTTTGGCCTTGTTCAACTCTTTGACGAGCGCAGCCAGTTTTTCGTCCGTGTCCACCACGCTCACTTCGATGTTGACCGTGGTTTGCGACGCGTACACGGCCACCGGCTCATTGACGAACATGGACATTTGCTGTCCGGCTTTGGGCGCGGCGGATGCAGTTGGAGATTCGTTTCCCGTTAATCGGTCCAGGGTTTTAAGCAGGGAGCGGAATTCGAGTTGCTGGAAGAACGCGGTCACAGCCGCGGAGTCGAACTGGTCTGCGCGCGCCTGTTCGAGGTCGAGTTTAACCGGCAGGTTGGTCCGAATCGTGGCGAGGTCGCGGCTGAGATATGCCGATTCCTTCCCTTGTTCCAATTTTGCGCGCCAGCGCGTTTCCACTTCAGCGAGATGGGCATAGATGTTATCGAGTGTATCGAATTTTGCCAGCAGGTTAGCGGCGGTCTTCTCGCCCACGCCGGGCACGCCGGGAATGTTATCGGATGCATCGCCGACCAGCGCCTTGTAATCCACCACTTGTTCGGGGCGGACACCGAATTTGCTGGCGATCACATCTTTCGGCGTGACGTAGTTTTTATCGTCGCCCGCCAGATACACCGCCGTCCGTTCATTGACCAACTGAAGCAGGTCGCGGTCGCCGGTGACGATCTTCACGCCCAGGCCCTGTTCAGCCACCTGCCGCGCCGCCGAACCAAGCACGTCATCGGCTTCATAGCCTTCCATTTCGAGGCGCGGAATATTGAACGCGTCCACCAGCTGGCGAATGCGTTCGATCTGCGGACGCAGGTCGTCGGGCATTTTGGCGCGCGTGCCTTTGTATTGAGGGTAAATCTCATCGCGGAATGTTTTGCCCGTATCGAATGCAACTGCGATGTATTCCGGTTTTTCCTGTTCGAGGATGCGGAGCAGTTCGCGGGCGAATCCGTACGTGCCGGCAGTTGGTTCGCCGCTCGAGGTTTGCCATCGCTGACTGCCTCCTCCGGCAGTCAATGCAAAGTACATGCGATACGCCAGCGCGTGACCGTCAATGAGATAAAGAGTGGGCGGCATGATTTCAAATTCCAGTGATCAATGACCGATGATTCGTATGCAGTATACAGTAAAAAAGAAAAAACGCAGAGCGCTTTCCGCGGTCTGCGTTTGTGCGGCGAGGCCGGCTATCGACGCGGGCGTGACGAGCCCTGGCGTTCGCGCGTCTGTTTGATGTAATCCCGCACGAGTTGCGGAGGGTGAGGCTGGGTCCCGCCCATGATGAGATATCCCGGCGCCCAGAAATCCCCGGAGGGATTCTCTTTCTTAAGGCGGGGAAACTCCGCGAAGATCTTCTCGGAAGTTTGCAGGCGCATGATACGCATTAAATAACCGGGCGAGGTATTGGGCTGAACGTTCGCGACCCATTGCAAATACTCCGGGCGCACGGCCAGAAATTCCAAACGCCAGCCGAATGCAACGCAGATGGTCGGAAGCCACTCGGAGATATGATCGGCCAGATCGCCGGTGAGGTAATGCGAGGAGAAACGCGGCACCAGCAAACAGGCATAGGTGAGGTGATACAACCCCGCAGTCACCGGTTCGAGGGTAACGCGGCGCGCGGCTTCTGTGGTGGGGCTGGGGCGGGTTGCGTCCATTTCGCCGGGTTGCGGAACGCGCATGGGCGTCTTGGGCCTGGACGGCGCGGTAACGTCCACATCGTCCAGTGATTGTGATGGGACGGTTTCATCCAATTGCCTGCCCTGATCGGCCATGAGTAATTCACTCAACGGGATGGCTGGTGAAGTTTCGCGGCTGAAAACGCCGGCGTTGGAAAGAGGTTTGGATTCGCGCGTCTCGGCTGTCGCCGGGTCGAACGTTGTAGGACCGGCGGGCAGTTCGAGGTCGAAGCGTGAATCGATCTGTGGATCGGGAGAGGGGATGTCGGTGAGAATGTCCGTGATCGGAGGCATCTCGATATCTGCATCCTCGTCTTCGTTGTTCATCCGAACTTCGGAGGCAGGCGGGACCAGAAACTTGGCGGTTTTACCGGTCTCCGTTTTTTCCGCGCCGATGGTGTTGATCAGTTGATTGGCCTGCGAACGGATCGTGCTGAAGGGAGTCTCTGCATCGAAGACCAGCGCCAGCACAATGCCCGGCGCCAGCCGCGTGGCATACAACATATGCTCGGCGCGCGTGCTTTCGAGGCGGATGAAGCGCAACAGATCGCTTCCTTTTTGACCGTCCCAATTGCGCGCTACAGTTTGGGCGAGTTCCTTGCCCGCGCTCTGTGAAAGGCCGCCCGCATACGCCCATAACTCGTTATTGCGCGTGATGAGCGCCGCCTGCGCGGAACTTTCGAGGGTGAGGCGGGTGAGATGCTGTGCGGCTACGGAAACATCCTGAAGCCAGGTTAGATTCGGGGAGGTGATCTCAGTGGGGCGTTCGGAAGAAGCGCTCATCTCTTTTAGAACATCTGGAAGCAGAACGGGTTTGCGTAAAAGCGTCCAGGGACGAATCCCATCCAACGCGGGCGGGTCTTCGTCCGCGCAAAGAACGATCAACTTAATTTGAGGTTGTACCGTGCGTAATGCCTCGCCGATTTCTTCCACCCAACCTTCGCCGAGGCTCATATCGAGAATGGCCAGTACACAGCTTTGCTCGTCTGCCCGGACGACCGCCGCGGATTTATTGTTTACAACGTGAATCCGATACGCGTCGGAATCTTGCAGACTCCGCTGAATGGCTTCTGCCACTGCCGGAATCGAAGTGACCAAGAGTACGTTTATTGCCATTTCGTTACAGAGTGTATCACGGTAGCCAAGCCGAATCAAGACGGATTTGACCGCTGGATGTGTATATACAACTTGACTTTCTAACTAATTTTATGCTATCAATGAGAAAAATGTTTTTGAGGAAGTTCCATGCATCGTGAGCGCGTTTCTGAAAATGTATTTTGGTTCCAAAGCGAAATCTACGCACAGGTTACAGCCGGTGTGGTGACCGGGCCGCAATGGGCGGTGGTGATCGATACCCTGGCCCTGCCAGATGAGACGCTTGGGATGCGCGAATTTATCGAGCACGAATTGGGTGTGCCGGTGCGCTACGTGATCAATACTCATTACCATGCCGACCACGCCTGGGGAAATTGTTTCTTCCCTTCTGCGACCATCATTGCCCACGCTCACTGCCGGGACCTGTTGGCGGAACGCGGCGTTCCTTCGCTGGATAACGCTCGAAGGCAGAATCCCGCGTTGCGGCAGGTGAAAATCGTCCTGCCGCATATCACATTCGATTCCGGTGAAATGACTCTGCGAGTCGGTAAAAAGAATCTTAGCATCGTTCCGGCCATGGGTCACAGCCCTGATGGGATCGGGGTGCTGGTGGAAGAAGATCGTATTCTGTTCGCGGGCGACGCATTCATGCCATTGCCCTACGTGGTGGACGGCGATGTGGATGAGATCATTGCCTCGATCAAAAGGATCGGGCGCATGGGCCTGGAAAATATCGTGCAAGGTCATGGAGATATCATCCTGCGCGGCGAGATCGATGCCGCGGTGAAGGAGAATCTAAGTTATCTTTCTGCGATCAAGAAAGCCGCGCGGAGTGCGGCGAAACGCCGTTCTCCCGAAGAATTCCTGGATACGATCCGCATCGAAGACTGTGGGAAGAGCCGGGTCTATCTTGGCGGGCTGGCGGAGGGTTTGCATCGAAGGAATCTGCTTGCGCTTTTACATCACATGCAGGATTCGGACGATCAATAGAAAACAAGACCGCCGCTGAAAGCGGCGGTCACTGTTTGTCCGGCTTTTTTGATTCGCCTAACTGACTGCTTTTTTTTCCTTCCTTGCCTTCAGCCAGCCGTGCAGGCTGAGGTGGACGACGCGTTCATTGCCTTTGATAAGTTTTTGAATATTGGGACGCAAGGCCCAGATAAGTAATAGCTCGGCGATCACGCCATAGAGCACATCCACCCAGGGACCGTGTCCCTGAATGGCGCGGACGGCGAAGACGATGATCGCGAAAAAAGCCACGCTCATGGTTGTGATCGAGGCGTAACCGAGAGTGAAGAATACGACCGCGCCCAGCGGGAGGATGATCAGCAAAGAGACGGCCCACAATCCCACTGCGCCGCCCACTGAGGGCGCGCCGCCTGCGCCGCCGCGCAAACGCAGGAAGCGGCCATTCTCGTCGCGCTCGATCAGGAAGATCGAATAGTTGTGTCCGATGATGGCCGCGATCGGGGCCAGCACATGCAGGATGCTGTTTTGAGGATCGATGAGACGGGCTATCCACACTGCGGCCGCGCCCTTGGAAATATCCAGCAGGGCGGTCAGCAGGCCGGCCCATAAACCGGCCGCGCGCATGGCGTTGGTGCCGCCGGTTCGGCCGCTCTCGATCTCGCGGATATCCTTGCCGGTTTTAAGTTTTACAACCAGCAGGCCGAACGGTATGGAACCAAAAACATACGATAGAACAAGTATCCCAATGTCAATCAGAATTTGCATCGGATGAACCTCTCTGTTTCGGTCTATGAGGGAAACACACGAAAGCGGGGAAGGTTACTCGCCTTTTTCGGGCGGTCAACGGAAGAACACAGCCGCGCCCCATGCGAAGGTCAGTATGATGCCGGGTTCGAGCACGGCGCGCCGCATGGGGAGTCCCTCGGTGATATTGGTGGAGAATGTGGAGAGCGCATACAGCAAGCCGGTTAAAGCCAGGCCGAATTGAAGCGCGGTTAACGGCCAGTAATGTAAACCTGTTCCAAACTGCGTGCAGATCAAACCGATCCCCGCGGCCCAGGGATAGTCCCAACGATCGGTGCCGTCGAGGTGCAGAATGCGTAACGCGATCAGGCTCGAGGTCACGAAAAGAGCCGGAATAATGAAGATGAGACGCACGCCGGTCAATCGTAATGCGGTGATGAGAATTAAGAAGAGGGCGTAGGACAGCGCGGTCAATCCGGCGCGGGCCAGCGCGTAGTTCGGAGTCGCAGGTTCCACTACAACATATTCGCCGATGAAAACCAGCGCCAGCAGGATTGCGCTGATGCCGAAGGTGATCCACCAGGCGGCGTTATTCGGCAGGATGGCGAGCGTGATGCCCACCACAAAACTGGTCAATGTGGGTAACAGCCAATGTTCGCGGCTGTTTTTCCCTTGCAGGGATGGATGACTCTGCAACAGCCAATCCATGCCCGCGGCGGTCAGGCCGGCGGCGAGGATGGTCATGAGTGTGCCCAGCGATAGCGGAAAGGCAAAATAGAATCCGGGCAGTTGAATGGAGATGGTGAATTCTGGTGTGCTCAGGATGTGGGTGAGGGTGAAGGTCAGCAGTACCGAGGCTGTGAGAATACCGACCTTGTCGGTCGGCGGCACATAACTTGATTCTTCCTGCATGAGCGCATTTTACTCCAAGTTCAGGTACGATGCCCGCCTCATTCCCTGAGAGCCGTTAACTGAAAAGTACGTCATTTTATTTGAACAGGATACGAAAGGCCCGCGCCCATATTTGCAGAGGATAAATGACCGCGCCGTACAATGGGACGGAACGTTTATCAATGCCGTAATACAGCCGAAGCCACCACTCGGAAGGGGCGGAGAATGTGCGGAGCAGAAATTTCAGCCAGTCTGCGCGCTTCCGTTGGGAAAATGTTTGTTGGGGCCAGCCGGCAGGATATTGATTGAGTCCCTGAGGCGGCGGGTTGGAGGCGGGAATCCATTTTATTTTTGGGGCAGGAGGGGTAAGGCTGTAAAACACTTCAAATTGATTCAATAAAGCCGAGTCGCTTCGATGCAAAGCTTCCCAGTCGATTGTTTCGGCATTTTGTTCGGCAAGGCTGACGAGATCGGCGATCCATTTGAGTTGCAGGGGCCTGGCCTCGGTCGCGGCGAAAAGGTGACGGCGGTAATGCCGTGAAAGATAGCGCAAGTTTGGCAAAACATCCGGCACATAGACAGTTTGCCCTTCGATGGTTAGAGGAGAATGTGAGTCGTTTAGTCCCTCGTATTCGCGCGAATTCTGTTCGTGGAAGTGAAGTTCGATGTGGGTGACCTGCCCGTCTTTCAGCGGAGAATCCGCTGTCAGTTCGGCTGGAACAGGCTGAAGCGGGGAAGGAAGCGAGTCCGCGCGAAAGCCCGCGCTGGATAACAAGTCGAGAGCGGAGCGGGCATCCTGCCAATGAATCAGCAAATCAATATCGCTGACGGGGCGCAAGGCGGGATCAGGATAACATTGATGGGCGAGTCCCAAACCTTTGAGCGTCAAAACGTGAATATCCGCCTGCGCGAAAATGGAAATGATTTGAAGCAGGGTTTGGGTGTGAGCGTGGTTGGTGGCGCGATGACGCGCGTACAGCCCGTCGAGAATGTGACTCGTCTCTTTTGGGATGGACGCGCCCACCTGACGAAGATGATGCCGCAATAAAGGCGCCATGCCATGCAGTTCGGCTTGTGCGGGCAATTCATGCCAGGCGTCAAACTGACTGAGCTGACCCGTCAGGCGTTCGTAAAAGAGGGGATGCCCTTCGGCGCGGGCGCATAATGCCAGAAGCCGATAGGTTTGCTCTATATTGTGCGGACGATCTGTTGAATCCACTCGACTGCGCTCTCGATATTGGAATATGTCAGACTATAAGCTGGAACTTGCTTCGCAAGCCGGGAGGCAACGGACATGCCGCCGTCCGAAAAATTGCGCGCATTGACGAGACACTGCAATAACCGAAATAAAGCATCCGCCTGAGTGAGCCGTTGAACGTTCAACGGCGATGCGGGAATGTATTTCGGAAACAATATAAGAGACGGAACGGCGCTGTGACAAATCGCATTTGGGTTCAGTAATGTGGGGATGATCCATGCACTGCCGTCTGTAAAGTGAAGGAAGCCACGCGCCTGTTCGTCCGCGAGCCAGTGCCGCCAGATAAACTCAGAGCCGCGCTTGAGAATGATGGAACGACAAAACCCGCGCATTTCTCCACCGTCCACAGGGAGGGCGATCACTTCGTCGGTGAGATACTGAAAGCCTGAGGCAACCAGCCAGGCGGTGAGAGATGATTTTCCGCTACCTCCTTGACCGCAGAGGACGAGTCCTTTTCCATGCGCCGCGACGGCCGCTGAATGGAAGATCAAACTGGATGCGGCGGTTCCGTTCAATTGAGCCAGCGCCTCGCGCATCAAAAGCGGAAGAACAGAATCGGCTTTGACCCCGGAATAAAGATTGCCGCCGTTGACGGTCACAGAAAATGTGGACTCGTCAATGGCGGCAATTTCATAAGTTGCGACGACCTGTCCCTCTTCGCCCCGGCAATGATTCAAATGTATGTCCAGCGCTTCGAGAATCTGTGCATCGCGGACACCGATACGGATGACATTGCCTGCAAAATGAACTGACCGGACGATGGCCGAGGTTTCGTTTACGCTATTCGTAGGATTTCCTAAACGATCAGCGTTCGAAAACCCGCGCAGGGACGAACGCGTTTTTCATTGAGCGGAGTTAACAGCCGACAAAAATGGTGCTGAACACCTGAGTACTGCTACCTGTACCGTCTGCGGGGTTGTCGAACTCCCACAGCACGGAGACTTCAGCAGGTGTGCCAATGGCCACCGCACCGATATCAAGGCTTACAGAGCCTGCGCCGTCTGTGGTCATAGTACCGGGTGTGGACGGAGAGTTGAGATTTGCATTCGTGACAGTGATCGTATAGCGCAGGACGATACCGGAGTCGGGCGGCGTGATGGTTGCTGTACTTGTCAATGGCTGGCAGAAATCGGCATCTGAGTCTGAAGGACCCGCGGCAATCGTGTGAGGGCCGGTACTGGTCTGTGCGTGAGCGGGCAATACGCCCACATTCATATCGGGTTTGATCCATCGGTCGGGAACGTTTGCCAGCGCCGCCGCCCCGGTGGCGGCGATCAGGACTTTGAGAGCGTCGCGGCGCGATAATTTTTCGGTTGGTTTACTCTGCATGTTTTTTGTCCTTGGCGGAATTTGAATTATTCTATCATCGATGTTCGTTTCAGCAAATATACTCTGCAACTTTTTCTTTGGCGGGCGGCTTGGCAGTTTAAATCTTTCTCATGCTCCTGCTGGCCCTTCCGTTTTAGCGCTCTCCAAATGTAGAACATATTTGCGAGGGGTGTGCCGATATGGTAGAATCAATCGGTTATGGAAGCTCCTAAACCTGAAACATTACCTCCGCCGCCGGGCGTGATAGGCTCGCTCAAAGCCGGGTTCGATACGGTCGCCGTTCATATTACGGCCATTCTTCTGCCTTTACTGCTCGATCTGCTGTTGTGGCTGGGCCCGCACTTGAGTATTGAAAAACTGTTCCAGCCGGTGCTTTCGGACGTGCGTTCGTTCGGAAGCGCGAACGGAATTTCCGCGGCAGATTTGGACCGTGTGCTTGATATCTACAAGGCGGTTTTTCACCAGCTGAATCTACTCTCGGTCCTCCGCACCTTTCCAATCGGCGTCTCCAGCCTCATGAGCGGACTTAACCCCCTGGCAACGCCTCTGGGCGCGCCGCAGATCTTGCAGGTACACTCCGTCTTCGATTTTCTGGGCCTGATCGCTCTGCTGACTTTGCTGGGCTGGCTGGGCGGCGGGTTTTATTTCCGCTGGATCGCCTCGCTGGTCTCTCCGAAGGATAACCCGATTGGAGCACAGGCTGTTCTGCAATCCCTGATTCTATCGGTCCTGTGGCTGGCGGCCGCGTTCGTGTTGGGCATCCCGGTCTTTCTGGTCATCTACCTGCTGTTTTCCGTCAGCCCAATTCTCGGACAGGCGGTACTGCTCTTTTTTGGTTTTCTATCCATGTGGCTGGTGGTTCCTTTGTTCTTCTCGGCGCACGGCATTTTTATGCGGCGGGAAAATGTGTTTGCTTCCGTAGTCAGCAGTCTGCAAATGACTCGCTTCACGCTTCCCACCAGCAGTCTGTTCGTGCTCAGCGTGATCATGATCAGCATCGGGCTGAATTTCGTCTGGAGTATTCCGCCCGCCGACTCATGGATGTCGCTGGTCGGGATTCTCGGTCACGCGTTCATCACCACGGCATTATTGGCGGCCAGTTTCATTTATTATCGCGATATGACCAACTGGCTGCAGATTGTCTTCGAAAAATTAAAGTCGCGGGCCATTCCCCGCCAGACGAATTCTTAACGCAACAGTGCGACGGACAAAGGTTAAGTCATTGGAATTATCAGGAGGCTTTTGTGGTTCAAACGACTACGAAATATGATGTCAGTTCCATTCAAGCGCTCGAAGGAATCGAGCACGTTCGGAAACGCCCGGGCATGTACGTGGGCGGCACGGATATTAAGGCTCTGCATCATCTGGTCTATGAAGTGGTGGATAACGCCATCGATGAGGCGCTGGTCGGCGCCTGCACAGAGATCAATATTACGATTCACGAGGACGGCAGTGTAACCATTGAGGATAATGGGCGCGGCATTCCGATCGGTCCGCACCCGACCAAAAGGGACGCGAACGGAAAACCGATGGAAACTCTGGACGTGGTCATGACAGTGATCGGCGCCGGAGGTAAGTTTGGAGGCGGCGGGTATAAAGTCTCGGGCGGTTTGCACGGTGTGGGCGTCAGCGCGGTCAATGCCCTTTCTGAGTGGATGATCACTGAAGTCAAACGCGATGGAAAATGGTGGCGGCAGGAATATAAGCGCGGCATGCCGCAGGGAAAAATCCATTTGGTTGGAAAAGTCGGCAAAGACGAGACCGGCACCAAGCAGACTTTCAAATACGACAAGCAGATCTTCACGGAAGATATTGAGTATCGCTTCGACACGCTCGTTCAACGTTTCCGCGAAATGGCGTTCGTGACGCGCGGCGTGACCATCCGTTTTGTGGACGAGCGCGCCGACCGCGCGATGACATTCTATTTTGAAGGCGGACTCACCTCCTTTGTGCGCTATTTGAATCGCAACCGCGAAAACCTTCACCCGGTTGTGCATGTGGAAAAGGAAATCGAGGCCGTTGGCGTGGACGCCGCGATCCAATATACGGATGCCTATACCGAGTCGGTCTATTCGTTTGCGAATACGATCAACACGGTTGACGGCGGTACGCATCTCACCGGTTTACGCTCGTCGCTTACGCGCGTGATCAACGATTATGCGCGCAAGAACGGCCTGCTCAAAGATGCCGACCCAAACTTCTCCGGCGACGATACGCGTGAAGGCCTTACTGCCATCGTTTCGGTCAAACATCCCGAGCCGCAGTTCGAATCGCAAACCAAAGTCAAGTTGATGAACCCTGAAGTGCAAACCTATGTGACACAGGTTGTAGGCGAAGCATTCAGCACTTTTCTGGAGGAGAATCCGCAGGCGGCGAAGGCGATCATTGCCAAATGTCTTACGTCGGCGCGGGCGCGTGACGCGGCGCGTAAAGCGCGTGACCTTGTCATTCGGAAGTCCGCGCTGGAGTCGCTCACATTGCCGGGCAAACTGGCGGATTGTTCCGAGCGCGATTCATCCAAGACCGAGCTTTATATCGTGGAAGGCGATTCGGCGGGCGGTTCGGCCAAGCAGGGCCGCGACCGTCACTTTCAAGCCATTCTGCCTCTGCGCGGCAAGATCCTGAACACCGAACGCGCCCGGCTGGATAAAATTTTAGGCAACAACGAAGTCAAATCATTGATCTCTGCATTGGGCACCGGCATCGGCGACAACTTCGATCTGGAAGGCCTGCGTTATGGACGCGTGATTATCATGACCGATGCGGACGTGGATGGAAGCCATATTCGCACTTTACTGCTGACCTTCTTCTTCCGCTACATGGCTGAACTGGTCGAACAGGGACATCTTTACATCGCCCAACCGCCCCTCTATCGCGTGGCCTACAAGAATCAGGTCAGGTATGTTTACTCGGATAATGAAAAAGACAAAGTCGTGAAGGAAGTCGGCGAGAAGGCCGCCATTCAACGGTATAAAGGCTTGGGTGAGATGAACCCGGAGCAATTGTGGGAGACGACCATGAATCCGGAAAACCGGACCCTGCTGATGGTCACGGTGGATGACGCGGCCGAAGCTGATCGGACCTTCGACATGCTTATGGGCGATGCAGTCGATCCGCGCAAGCGATTTATCCAGACGCACGCCAAAACTGTAAGAAATCTCGATATTTAGCAAACGGTGGGGAGGAGCGATCCGCCCCACCTTTCTTCTTTGTCATGTTTGTCATGAAAGTAGCATAGTTTGCCTGCAAGATAGTAGAGTAGAATCCTGATAATCGATCAGGATTTCGCGTTTTCAGGCCATGCAGAGGACCCAGTCGCTTTTTAATCAGATTTTACAGGCCATTGTGCTTGCCTATCAGGCTGTTGCTGTGGCGGCCTTTGTTGCCGCGCTCTTTCTGGCCGCATGGTGGCTGAAGACGCCGTTCCTCGGCGCGTTCTACGAACAGACTTTGGTTTTCAACAACGCGGTTCCGAGTCAGCCTTCGGACGCGTGGGAGCTTTACAATAAAGGCGTCAAACTGGGGGATCAATTAACGGCTGTCAATGGAATTCCCGTGCACAGCACAGGCGAGGTTCAAAAGATTCTCGACGGTTTCTTTCCGGGGGAAACCATTCCGGTGACGATCAAGACTGCCGCCGGTTCCGAACGAACTTTGAATGTTACACTGCACGCCTTTCCCGCGAGTGACCGTAATTGGTATCTGGTCATTCCATCGCTCCTTTCCTTTATTTTTCTCGGAATCAGTTTATGGATTTTCGGAATGCGCCGCAGTGAGCTTGCCGGCCGTTCTTTTGCCCTATTCGCATCTTCGCTGGGAATTGTCACCGGCACGCTGTTCGACCTGTTTACAACTCATAACCTGACTTTTATCTGGACTTTGGGCTGTGCCATGGCGGGCGGCGCGTTGATTGACCTGGCGCTTTCGTTTCCGCAGGAGGCGCGCATCCTCATCGGGCGGCCCTATTTGCGGTGGATTGGAATCGTAATCGCCTTGCTGTTGGCGGCTTACGCCTTTACCACCCTGTTCGATTTCAATCATCCCACTGCCTACATTGCCGCCTGGCAGTACATTTATCTGTTTCTGGCCGTTGCAGTCGTATTTTATTTGGGCATGAATCTCTTTTATGGACTTCGCGCCCAATCGCCGGTGGTCAAAACTCAGGCGCGTATGATTCTAGGTGGAGCCGTCGTCGCGCTGGGTCCCATCACGATCTGGCTGATCACAACGCCTGTGCATCTTCTGGAATTTTCTCCGCTGTTCTTTCTGCCCATCGTAATTTTCCCTGCCACAATCGGATACACCATTCTGCGCTTCCGCCTCATGCGCACCGAGGATTGGCTGCGCCGCGGGGTGGTGTATGGCATGTTGACCCTGATGGTTGTGGGCGGATATGCGCTGGTGGTCAGCGGCATCAGTTTGATTTTTACCACCTCGATCCCGTACACAAATTTGTGGATCGGCCTGTTCGTGTTCATTCTGGCGCTGGCTCTGGAACCGGTGCGAACGCGTTTGCAGGAATTTGTCGATTCGACCTTCTTCCGCGGTCAGCGCGCCTACACGGAACGAATCCAGAACTTCAGCCGCGAGATGACCACCGCCCTGGACCTGGCGACCATTGCCAATGTCCTGCGCGAGCAGATCGCCTCCACTCTGGCTCCGAGTCAGACACATATTTATACGTACGATTCCATTAACGATCAATTTACTGCCCTGCCCGGCAGTGACGACCGGCCTACGAGCGAGATTCGCTTTGGCGTGAATAGCCCCTTGTCGCGTTACTTTGTCAAGGAGCGTTTGCCGCTTTATCTGGATGGCGTTTCGCTTCCGCCCGCGCTGGAGGCGGAGCAGTCGCGTTTGACATTGCTTGGCGCGCGCCTGTTCATTGCCCTGCCCGGCAAGGAACTGCCAACCGGCTGGCTGGCGCTGGGCGCGCGGCGGTCCGGTCAGCCGTACACGCCTCAGGATTTGACCTTCCTCGAGAATCTCTGCGACCAGGCCTCGGTGGGAATCGAACGTGTGCAAACTGTGGCGGACCTCGAACGCCGCGTCCAGGAAATGAACGCGTTGGCGCGCGTCTCACAAGGCGTGAACGTCACACTCACCTTCGACGATGTGCTCGAATTGATCTATGCCCAAACTTCGCAGATCATTCCCACATCGCATTTCCACGTGACGCTTTACAACAAGGATAACGATTATTTTTATTATGGCTTTCGCCTTGAGAATGGTGAACGGTTGGAGAGCCGCGAGAATGTGCCTCTGCCGCTGAATACCGGTTTGTTCACGGAAGTTATTCGTAAAGGGCGGCCGATTCTCACTCAGGAATATGCGCGTGAATGTCAGGCGCGCGGCGTGACCCCCGCGTTCGAAAATGTATTTGCATGGATGGGTGTGCCGTTGAATGCAGGCTCGGAAACGATCGGCGCGTTGAGCGTGGGCAGTAAGGATGCCAGCACAGCCTACACATCGAGCCAACTTGGGCTGGCACAGGCCATTGCCGATCAGACCGCCGGCGCGATCGTCAAGGCGCGTTTGTTGGAGGAAACGCAAAAGCGTGCGCATCAACTCTCCGCATTGAACGAGGCCGCGCGCCAATTGACCGGCACGCTGGAACTGGAACCGCTGTTGCAAAATATGCTCGAGAGCGCGGTATCCATTTTGAACTGCGAAGCGGGCAGTTTATTCCTTGTGGATGAACAAACGAATGAGCTGGTTTTCAAAGTGACGGTTGGCCCGGTCGCGGCAAATTTGGTCGGTCAGCGATTGCCGCCCGGCAGTGGGATCGTGGGCCGGGCTGTTCAGACCCGCGAGCCGGTCATCGAAAACGAGGCTCAACATTCTCCGAACCATTTCATCGCCACCGACGAGCAGACCGGCTTCGTAAGCCGTTCCCTGCTGGCTGTGCCGTTACAGGTCAAGGATCGTGTACTCGGCGTGATCGAAGTGATCAACCGACAGGATGGTTTGCCCTTTGTGGAAGAAGACCAAACCCTGCTGACCGCCTTCGCGGGCCAGGCCGCCGTTGCCATCGAGAACGTCCGCCTCTTTTCATTGACCGATCAGGAATTGGAAGCGCGCGTGGAAGAATTATCGGTGATGCAGCGCATCGACCGCGAACTGAACGCCAGCCTCGAAATGGACCGCGCCATGCGCATCACATTGGATTGGGCCATGCGGCAATCCAACGCGGATGCGGGGTTGATCGGCATGTTGGACGAGGGCAAGTTGAGCATTGTGGCCGAGGAAGGATATGAAGGCCGCGCCAACGCGGTTACCGATCAGATCATCCACCTCGAACTGCCCGCCATACGCGAGGCGATTCATAGCGGACAACCACAGCGCGTATCATTGGTGGCCGCCTCGGACACGCGGCCCATCGCCGGAATTCATACGCAGATCGTGACCCCGATTCGGCGCGAAGCGCAAGTTATCGGTTTGCTGATGCTGGAAACCAGCAACGATTCGCAGGAGGATATCGCCTTCTTGAATCGTTTGAGCGACCATGCCGCCATCGCCATCTCGAACGCCCAGCTATACGGTGAAGTACAGCGCGCCAACCTGGCTAAGAGCGAATTCGTTTCATTCGTGGCGCACGAGTTGAAGAATCCGATGACCTCCATCAAAGGCTACACTGAATTGCTGGCGGCGGGCGCAGTCGGTCAGATCAACGATATGCAGTCTAATTTTCTGAATACGATTCGTTCCAACGTTGAACGTATGTCCACATTGGTCTCGGATTTGAACGATAACTCCAAGATCGAAGCAGGACGCCTGCGGCTCGATTACAAACCGGTGGATATCGCCGACCTGGTGGATGAAGTCTCGCGTTCCACCAAACGGCAGATCGAAGACCGTAAACAAACCCTGGAAGTAAAGATTCCGGCCAAACTTCCGCCTGTGTGGGCGGATCGGACGCGCGTTGTTCAAGTGTTGACCAACCTCGTCAGCAACGCGAACAAGTACACGCCGGAGGGAGGCGATGTCACAGTCGGCGCGGAGGCGGTTCCCAATCAATGGGACTCGGATGGCGCGGCCAATGTAGTTCATGTGTGGGTGCGCGATGACGGCATTGGCATCAGCCCCGAAGACCAGTTGAAAATTTTCCAGAAGTTTTTCCGTTCCGATGATTCCAAAGCGCGCGAAGCGCCAGGCACCGGCCTGGGACTGAATATCACCAAGAGTCTGGTGGAAATGCAGGGCGGGCGCATTTGGTTCGAAAGCGAGTTTCGCAACGGCACCGCTTTTCATTTTACGATTCCCGTGGCGGAAGAGTAGCGTATGGCTTTGATCGCTTCTGTTGGACAGGCGCAGGCATTGGACGGCCGCGAAGCCGGTTTGCAGGCCGCGCATCAGGCTCTCAATCACCTGGGCCCGTCTGCGCCCGGCCTGGCTTTCGTGATTGCCTCCCATCAATATCAAGCGCGTGAAGTAGCCAACGGCGTTGCAAGTCTTTTGGGCGATACGCCCATGATCGGATTCAGCACCCCGGCCGGTTTATCCACAGGCGGACAATTTTCCCATTCTGTTGTAGTGGCCCTGCTCAGCGGAGATTTTCAAGCTGAAGTGCAGTGGATGCCGGGCTACGCTCAATCTGGACGTGAAACTGCCGCCCGTTTAATGGAGATCGCCGCCGCTCATGCCGATCCCAACGCGGAGACGCCGGAATCGCAATCCATGCTCCTCTTTGGCGACGGCTTCAACGGCGACGCCGAACAATTTTGCAATGCGATTCCGCCCGGTTCTTCTGTGCAGGTGGTCGGCGCTCTTTCGGCAGGCGATTTGCATACCGGCAGTACCTTTCAAATGGCCGGCATACAGACCAGCGCGGGCGCGATGGCGGCCGCATTGGTGCGCGGCAAGATCCGCGTAGGAGTTGGCTACGAGCACGGGTGGAATCCGGTCGGCAGTCAGTTTCGTGTGACGCGTTCGCGCGGCTTCTGGTTGCGGACTCTGGACGGCCGCCCCGCATCGGAAACGTATGCCCAGTTATTCGGGTACCCCGCGCGCGATTGGGCTTTTCCGCCGTTGAGTCATCTGGCGCGGTTATATCCGCTGGGCGTGGAGCAGGGCGAGAACCTGATTGTGCGCGCGCCCATTCGCGTCGAAGCAGACGGAAGCTTCCGCATGAACGCTTCTGTGCGCGATGGCATCGACGCGTATTTGCTGGTGGGCAGCCGCGCGGCATGCGAGAAAGCGGCACAACAGGCCGCACAACAGGCTTTGGTCGCGTTGGGCGATTCCAAGCCCGTCCTCGCGCTGGTGCTGGTGGATATGGCCTGGCAGATGTTGTTACGAGCCAATCCGGGTGTGGAGGTTCAAGCGGTGCAGGATATCCTCGGCGCGCAAGTTCCCATCGCGGGAGGTTATACGCTTGGGCAGATCGTGCCGGGAAAAGAATCCTCGCCGCGTTTTCTGAATCAACATATCGTAGTGATTGCGTTTGGGGAATGATTCGAGATAAAAAATCGGACCTCGGAGTTCATTACGGCTCCGAGGTCCTTTTGTTTATGCTGATACGCTGACTTTGGGCAGTGTCGTCATCGCTTCCTGCACAGCTTCGCTCGGGTACTCGTAATCTTCGAGATTCCCGTTTAAATAAGTTTCGTACGCCGTGAGATCGAAGTTCCCGTGGCCGGACAAGTTGAACAGGATCACGCGCTTCTCGCCTTTTGCTTTCGCGTCCAGGGCTTCGTCAATGGCGGCGCGGATGGCATGCGCCGATTCGGGCGCGGGCACAATGCCTTCGGCGCGTGCGAATTGGATGGCGGCTTCGAAAGTGGCTTTCTGTTTGACGGCTACCGCTTCGATGTGGCCCGCGTCGTACAACGCGCAGAGCGTGGGCGCCATGCCGTGATACCGCAGTCCACCGGCATGGATGGAGGGCGGCACGAAATCATGGCCGAGTGTGTGCATCTTGACCACCGGCGCCATTTTGGCGGTGTCGCCATAATCAAAGGTGTAAACGCCTTTGGTGAGAGACGGCGCCGCGGTCGGTTCGACAGCCAGCAAACGTGTGCGCTTGCCGTTCCTCAAGTTTTCGCGCAGGAAGGGCAGGGCAATGCCTGCAAAGTTCGATCCGCCGCCTACACAGCCCACCACCACATCCGGATACTCGCCAGCTAAATCCATTTGTTTCAAGGATTCTTCGCCGATCACTGTTTGATGCATCAGCACATGGCCGAGCACGGAGCCGAGGCTGTATTTCTTCGCGCCGTTGGAGGTCGCGGCGACTTCGACAGCTTCAGAGATGGCGATGCCCAGCGAACCGGGGCTATCCGGGTGTTGAGCTAGCACCGAACGTCCGTAGTTGGTGCGGTCGGTTGGGCTGGCGAAGACTTGCGCGCCGAAGGTTTCCATCAGAATACGGCGATAGGGTTTTTGTTGATATGAAACCTTGACCATGTACACTTCCACGTCCAGGCCGAAGAAACTGCCCGCCATGGCAAGCGCCGATCCCCATTGACCCGCGCCGGTCTCGGTGGTGAGGGCTTTTGTGCCAGCCGCTTTATTGTAAAAAGCCTGAGCGATGGCCGTGTTCGGTTTATGACTTCCCACGGGAGAAGCGCCTTCATATTTGTAGTAGATATGCGCGGGTGTGCCGAGCGCTTTTTCGAGCCTGCGGGCACGCAGAAGCGGAGTGGGACGATAGAGTTTATAGATTTCTCGCACTTCCTCGGGAATCTCGATGTAGCGTTCGGTGGAAATTTCCTGCAGGATCAGGTCCATCGGGAAGAGTACGGACAAAAAATCCGGTGTGACCGGCTCGAGGGTACCGGGATGCAAGACCGGGGCCGGCGGAACCGGACTATCGGCATTGATGTTGTACCAAAATTTAGGAAGGTCGGACTCATTCAGTGTGAAGCGGGTTTGATCGGACATGACATTCTCCTTTTTTGAAAAAGCGATTTGGTTTTTGTTTTATCGAATCAAGCGGAATGCTGTCCTTCAAGGCGGGTGAAAGAAAATGGGCATCATTTCATCTCCTTAACAAAACGCGCCATTGGAGCGCGCAGTATGGATTTTTTCATCGAGCGCGCGGTCGTGAAGCAACCCCATCTTTTCATAAACTTCTTCGAGCGTGCCGCGGGCGATGGTTTTGGCGTGCGCTGTGCCGTCATATAGAATTTCCATCAGTTGGGAAGGCTGGTTGTAAAACATTGCGCGGCGCTCGCGTAGCGGGGCCAGATAATCATCGAGCGATTTGGCGAGCATTCGTTTGACTTCCACATCGCCGACTTTTCCGGCTTGATAGCGCGACTTGATCTCGCCCAGTTCGGCTTTATTTGCGTGAAAGACATCCAGCAGTGTGAAGACGGGGTTGCCCTCCACGTGGCCGGGATCGGTGGCGCGCAGGCGGGTGGGATCGGTGTACATCCCCATCACTTTGCGTGTTGTTTCCTCGGGAGTATCTTTCAGGTAGATCGCGTTGCCGTACGAAGTGTGCATCGTGCGGTTATCCGTACCTGGCAGGCGCGGCGATTTCGAAAGCAGAGCCTCCGGTTCGGGAAAGGTCAGGCCGAAGGTCTGGTTGAAGCGGCGGGCCACTTCGCGCGCCAATTCGATATGCGGAAGCTGATCTTCTCCCACCGGCACGACCTCCGCTTTGTAAATCAGGATGTCCGCCGTTTGCAAAACCGGATAAGTGAGCAATCCGGTGGATGGCTGAAGATTCAGTTCGCGGGTCTGGTCTTTATAGGTGGGCACGCGTTCGAGCCGCGCCACTGTGGTGAGCATGTTGAAAAGCAGGGCAAGTTGCGCATGTTCAGGAATTGCTGATTGCAACACAATCGTCGAGCGTTGCGGATCGATGCCCGCCGCGAGCCAATCGGCCAGCATGTTGCGGATGTTATCCTGCAAATGCTCAGGTTGGTAATTCGTGGTCAGCACGTGCAGATCGGCCACCAGAAAAAAACATTCGTGCGAATCCTGAAGCTGAGCCCAGGACTCCAACGTCCCCGCCAGATGACCGATATGACGCGGCCCGGTGGGCCGGTGACCGGTGAGAATGCGAGGTTTCTTTTCCATAACTTCCCTTTCTGTTCACCGAAGTGAACCAATAAAAAACAGCGTTAATCCCAATTGGGACGAACGCTGTGTCGCGGTCCGTGGTGCCACCCAGATTAGGCTGGTGATTGATACAAAAAATCCCCGATGAAGCAATCAGGGATGGCCAGCCTCACTCATTCAGGTACGCTCAGGAGAGTTATACCCTTGCTCTGTAACGGGAGCGCCCGACATCGCTACTTGTCTTTGCGTTCGCTTTGCGGCTCGGAGGCCCATTCGGCGCTGTCGTTTCGGGCAGGTCTTTCACCGCGTTCAGCCTGCTCTCTACACCGTCGTCCAGCGCGTACTCTTCCTCGTCAATGCTTTTGTGGCGGTCATTATAAACAATCTACTATAATTGTCAATAGTGACGAGGAGAATTCTCATGATTCGAAAATTGACTCTGCTATTGGGCATGGGATTGACTCTATTGACGGGTTGCAACCTGCCGCGTGCCACTCCGGTTCCGACTCCGACCCAGCCTGCTCTGCCAACCTCGACTCTCGCGCCGCCCACCGCGACTCCCGCCGCGCCGACTGCATTGCCCACCGCTGAGGTCGCCGCCACATCCACCGTGGCGGCCTTCAACACCTGTGCCGATAATCAGACCACCGCCTTACTCAACAATTTCAAAACGGCCCTGCAAACTTCCAACGGCGCGCTGTTGAGTTCGCTCATCAGCCCTGTGCACGGCATGGACGTTCGTTACTATCGCGATGGGCGCGTGGTTAATTACGATCAGGCGCATGCCAGGTATGTTTTCGGGACCAACTACGATGTCAATTGGGGACGCGCACCCGGGAGCGGTAAAACCACGCGCGGCTCGTTCCATCAAATCGTTCTACCGGCTTTGCTGAACGTCTTCGATCAAAATTACACAGTGGCCTGCAATCAGATTCTGGTCGGTGGAGCCACGTATCAGATCACATGGCCCTACAGCGGAATCAATTTCTATTCCGTATATTACGCGGGAACGCAATTAAACGGCAATATGGATTGGCATACATGGGTGATCGGGATCGACTACGTGGGGGGCCAGCCTTATCTCTACGCTCTGATTCAGTATCGATGGGAACCCTGACATCTTGAGGCGCGGCGGAAACAGGGAAACTTCCGCCGTGTTCCGAAGGTAAGGAATACCCTCATTTCGTCTTCTTAACTGTACGTTTGTTATTGTAAAAACTTGCAATAAGGATTGCCATGAGTTGTGCCGCTGAATATATCCCCGAAATTCACGCCCGAGGCTTTCGTATGACTCCGCAGAGAATGGCGATCATGCATGTATTAAGGCATGCGGGCGGGCATCTTTCGCCCATTCAGGTATTTAAACTGGCGCGCAAAGATCTGCCGACCCTGACGGAGACAACCGTCTATCGCACATTGGAGTTTCTCGCCGGGCAGGGTTTTGTGCTGACCGCTCATTTGGGGAATGGCAAATTGGCCTACGAATTGGCGCTGGGCAACCACCATCATTTGATCTGCCGCAAGTGCGGCCGCACTGTGAAGATCGAACACGCGCCGCTGGGCCGTTTGTACCGCCAGCTCGAATCGTTCACCGGTTATAAGTTGGATTCCAATCACGTGACTTTATTCGGCCTGTGTCCCGATTGTCAAAATTCCATGAATTGAATTGCGAGGTCAGCATGCTTTCGAAAATTTTGAATCATAGATTGAAATGGCTTTCCCTCTATTATGGGGCATTAATAATCTGGCTGGCGACCACAGCCATGCACATTCCAGACGGCTATCTCAGCCCGGTTACTTCATTGATCATGTTCCTGCTGGTACTGCCGTTTTGGGCTATTGGCATCCGTAAGATACGCGCGACCATGAGCGCGCGCAGTGTGCCGTTGATCGCGTTGCTGGCCGCGTTTTCGTTCGTGATTATGATGTTCAACGTGCCTCTGCCCGGCGGGACGACCGGCCACGCGGTGGGCGCATCGCTGGCGGCGATCATCCTTGGCCCTGAAGTGGCGACAATTGCGGTTTCGATTGCGCTCATCATTCAGGCCTTCTTCTTCGGCGACGGCGGCATTCTGGCGATTGGCGCGAATTGTTTCAATATGGCCGTTGTGATCCCATATATCGCGGCCGCTGTATACCGCGCTTTTGCGAAAGGCACGCCTCTCACCTCTTCCCGACGCTTGGTAGGCGCGGCAATTGGCGGATGGCTGGGTGTGACGATTGGCGCGTTCCTGGCTGGCGTGGAATTTGGGATTCAGCCGCTTCTATTCAAGACGGCGGGCGGGGCACCGTTATATGCGCCGTATCCGCTCTCCGTATCGATTCCTGCCATGGTGATTCCGCACGCGCTGGTTGCGTCGGTGGTGGAGGGAGTGCTGACAGCGTTGATCATCGCCTATTTACAGCGGTCAAATGTCGGTGTGCTGGAGGCGGCGGAGAAACCCATGCTGGCCGCTGAAACGGGAAGCTTCCGAAAATTGCGCTGGCTGTGGGTCGGCCTGGCAGTTTTGATCGTGGCTTCGCCCCTGGGTCTATTGGCTCCCGGCACGGCCTGGGGTGAGTGGGGCGTTGAGGAGCTCAAATCGTTTGGTTTGCAGTCGATTCCAATCGGCTTGGAAAAACTTTCTCATTTGTGGGGCGCGCCGCTGGCAGGATATGAACTGCACGCGCTTGGCAACGCGAATCTTGGCTATGTTTTTTCGGCGGCGCTGGGCATTGTTCTTGTTGCTCTCGCCGTCTGGTTGTTTACAGCGCTTTTGACGGCGGCGGGTACCTCGCAGAAGCAGAAGAATTAATTCGGTGAAAAATTATCCATGGAATTAATCGCGTCTGGAAAACGACCCCGCACAACCAGCAGGATTTTGGAACATACCCTGCAGGGGATCACTGAAACGTTGGAACGGGCCTTGTTCGCGGAGGAGATTAGCACGCGCCCGGGGTTGCTCCAATCTCTGGATGCGCGCGTCAAGATTCTCTCTGTGCTGGCCTTGTTGATTGGAGTAGGGCTGTCGCGCAGTCTGTGGGTGATTGCGGCGGTTTATTTTGCCGCGTTGATTCTGGCCTGGGTCTCGGCTATTCCATTGGATTTCTTCGTGAAGCGCGTGTGGCTGGCGCTCCCATTTTTCACGGGGCTGGTGGCCCTGCCGGCGTTGTTTATAACGCCGGGACCGGCACTGGTCCAGCTTCTGCCCGGACTTGCGGTTACGACAACGGGTTTAACGACAGTGCTTTTTCTTTTACTGCGCGTCAGCACTTCGGTCTCGCTGACGCTTCTATTGATTCTGACCACGCCCTGGAATGCCGTTTTGAGCGCGTTGAGCGTACTGCGCGTGCCGGATGTCTTTATTTTAATATTGGGGATGACATATCGATATATCTATCTTTTGCTCAGAACCGCCAACGATATGTTTTTATCCCGTAAGAGCCGCGTGGTTGGCCGACTCAATGACGCCGAAAATCGGCATGTGCTGGCGGCTATCGGCGCCACGTTGTTTAGCAAGTCGTTGAATCTTAGCAGTGAAGTGTATCTGGCGATGCAGTCGCGCGGTTTCCGCGGCGCGATGGTCGCTTTGAAGCCGTTTCGTATGCGTCCGCGCGATTGGACCTGGCTGTTTATTTTTCTCGCGATGACGGCGCTGGTCATTATTCTCGGCAGATAAGGAAGAATAATTTGGATTCGGAAATTATTTTTGAAACTTGCGAGTTGTCCTTCGCTTATGAAGGCAAACAAACCGCCCTGAACAATATTAGCTTGAAGATCTGCGCGGGAGAGTCGCTGGCCATTTTAGGCGCGAACGGATCGGGAAAGAGCACCCTGCTAAAACTGCTCGACGGATTATATGCTCCATCATCCGGTGGTATTCAGGCCTTCGGTCAGCCGCTGACCGAGGAAGTTCTTCGTTCCGATGAATATAATTTTGCCTTCCGGCGGCGCGTTGGATTGGTATTTCAGGATTCGGACGTGCAGTTGTTTTCGCCCTCGGTATTGGACGAGGTGGCTTTTGCCCCGTTACAGCTTGGACTGGCGCGCGAGGAAGTGAATCGCCGCGTGGACGACGCGCTCGCGGTTCTGCAGATTCAGAAATTGCGCGACCGCGCGCCGCATCATTTATCGGGCGGGGAGAAACGACGCGTTGCTTTAGCCTCACTGCTTACGCTTCAACCGGACGTTTGGCTGATGGATGAACCGACGACGGGTCTCGACCCGCGCAGTCAATCCTGGCTGATCGAATTTATTCTGGGATTGCGCAAGAATGGCAAAACGGTCGTCACTGCCACGCACGATCTCGAACTCGCCGAACAGGTCGCAACCCGCATTATAGTTTTCGATGAAGATCACCATATCGCCGCCTCGGGGCCGCCGGAGGAGATATTATCGGATCATGAACTGCTCCATCGCTGTAACTTAACGCATTATCATTCGCGCGAAAAAAACTAATCTATACGGGAATCAAAAAAACTCTCACGTTGGTTGTGAGAGTTTTTTTGATTTTTAAAGCCCTGCGGCTTTCTTGAGCGCCTCGGCTTTATCCGTCTTTTCCCAGGGGAATTCGATTTCATCGCGGCCGAAATGACCATAGGCGGCGGTCTTCTGATAGATCGGGCGGCGCAGGTCCAAGTCGCGGATGATCGCGCCGGGACGAAGATCAAAATTCTCGTTGATGAGAGCAACGATCTTCTCGTCCGCGATCTTGCCGGTGCCGAACGTCTCCACATTGACCGAAAGCGGGTGCGCTACACCGATGGCATACGCCACCTGAATCTCTACCCGGTCTGCCAGGCCCGCGGCGACCACGTTCTTGGCCGCGTAGCGCGCGGCATACGCGGCGGAGCGGTCCACTTTTGTGGGATCCTTGCCGCTGAACGCGCCGCCGCCGTGACGCCCCATGCCGCCGTAGGTGTCAACGATAATCTTGCGGCCGGTCACACCTGCATCGCCCATCGGGCCGCCGATCACGAAACGCCCTGTGGGGTTGACGAAGATCTTGAGGTCCTTATCCACCATGTCATTTGGCATGGACGGGTTGATGACGTGTTCGATCACCTGCTCGGTAATATCGGAATGGGAAATATCGGGCGCGTGTTGCGTTGAAATGAGCACGGTATCGATACGTTTGGGTTTGCCATGGGAATACTCAACCGTGACCTGACTCTTGCCATCCGGGCGCAGCCACGGCATGGTGCCATCTTTGCGCGCTTCCGCGAGACGGCGGGTCAACTTGTGCGCCAAATAGATCGGCGCGGGCATGAGGGTGGGGGTTTCATTGCAGGCGAAACCGAACATCATGCCTTGATCGCCCGCGCCGATGGCTTCCACCTCAGCCTCGGTCACACTTGTGCCCGGCGTATGGGCAGAGGTTTCACCGGCTTTGGCCTCCAGGGCTTTATCCACGCCCATGGCAATATCGCCGGATTGCCTGGCAATCGCAACCAGCACGCCGCATGAATTTCCGTCGAAACCCTTTTCGCTGGAATCGTAACCGATCTCGTTCACAACTTTGCGAACCAAGCTGTCATAATTAAAAACGGCATTGGTGGTGATTTCACCCAACAGCATCACGTAGCCGGTCTTGGTGGCCGTTTCGCAGGCCACGCGTGAGCGCGGATCCTGTTCGAGGCAGGCGTCCAGCACCGCGTCCGAGATTTGATCGCAGATCTTATCCGGATGTCCCTCGGTCACCGATTCGGAGGTAAACATCAATTTGGGCGACGACATAAAAGTGTTACTCATGCAAAATAGTTCTCCTTTGAAAAAGAAATTGCCCCTTCGGACAATCGAAAGGGCAATGTACACATCAGGCATGGACTGCCCTCTCATCTACCAGATCATCCATCTGCCGGAGTTGGCACCGTGTTCGGCTTTCGCCGACCGGTTGTCGAGGCATCGTCGGGCCGGTCCCTCCGCCTCTCTGGATAAGAGCGCCTTATGGGGGCTATGTTTTGCAGGATAATACCACAGGTGTTTAATGGAGTCAATTAAATAAACAGGCCGTCAAACAAAATTGACGGCCTGTTCCATGTTCTAGTGATTCGTTCTATCCATCGGAAGCACAGCGGAAGCCGATCTTGGGCGAGAAGGTGCCAAGCCATTCAGCCGAGTCGACCAATCCGGCGGGGTTCGATCCCAGCACCGACGAACGTTTGGAGACGCGGATGTTGGTATTTGCATCCTGATAGGTTCCTCCGCGCACCACGCGATTAAAGTATTTTGTGCGCGCGCTTGGGCCGGGCGGATTCAGACTCACGCCCAGGGAATAATAGCCCTGGTCGTAGAAGTCATTGGTCCATTCGGCCACATTCCCGGCCATATCCATGATCCCAAACGGGCTGGCGCCGTTCGGAATACTTCCGACCTGTGTGGTATCGCCGAAGAAGAAATTGAAATTCGCGCGACTCGAATCCGGCACCTGATCGCCCCACGGATAGGTGCGTGTGTCGTCGCCGCGCGCGGCGCGTTCCCATTCGGCCTCAGTGGGGAGGCGGCGTCCGGCCCACTTGCAGTAGGTATCGGCGTTATACCAGGTAACGTAGATCACCGGATAATCGTTGAATTCGGGATTGCTGTAATATAAATTACGCGAAGCCGATTTGAATTCGCGCGGCAGTTGGCAGGCTCCGGCGTTGACGCACAACGCATACATTCCATTTGTCACCTCAACTTTATCCATCCAGAAAGCGTGCATCGTTACCTGATGAATCGGTTTTTCATCCGGGCTTGCGTTTGGATCGATGCCGCCCATGGTGAATTTGCCGGCCGGAACGAAAGCTTGTACCATGCTGTCGCCCGGCGAGGTGCGTTCTGCGCCCGGCTTGGCCGAAGTATTGGACTGTGCGCCGGCAATCGGCGTGTTAGTCGGCGCGATGGTGGGGAACGCGATCGCGGTCGGTTGCCCCGCGGCGCCTCCGGGCAGTTGGCACCCGGTTAGGATCAACGTCAGTATCGTGAGGATCAAGAAAGACTTTTTCATGGCTTCTCCTTTGCTTATATTTCTATTTTCAGTATACAAAAACGGGCGGTTTAACCTAATCCCCCAAAGGTAATATTCCAGTCAAAAAATAATACTTCTTACGACTTAATGCCATATAATATAATTAAATCCATGGCTAAACAGACCCCCCTCGACTCTCCGCGTTCAGCTCTGCGCGTCTTTGTGGTGTGCGATCAGGACGCCACAGCGCCCATCTGGGGCTATATTATTCGCGAAAAGGGGTTGGTCGCCGTCATGGAGACCTCGGTGGAGCGCGCCATGAAACGGACAGCGGAGGAGATTCCCGACCTGACCCTCATTGACGTTAATGGCCCTCCAGCTCAACGCATCGAACTCTGTCGTAAGATTCGTTCGGTTAACGCCAGTCCCATCCTGCTCTTTCTGCCCTCCAACAACGAGCAGGAAATTCTGGAGGCCTACCAAGCGGGCGTAGATGAATGTGTAATCAAACCGATCAGCCCCGCCATTTTTCAGGCGAAGCTCGAAGCCTGGACGCGGCGGAGTTCCGTCAAACCTTCCGCTCCGCGTCAAACCGGCAAGCTTCGCCTTAACCCCGCGCATCGTTCGGCGGTGGACGTCAATAAAAAAGATGTCAAACTCACAAATCTCGAATTTCGTTTATTACATTTGTTGATGAGCCGCCCCGGTTATGTGTTTCCCAATGAAGAGATCATTGAACAAGTGTGGGGCGCCAATGGCGATGTGATCCTGCTCAAAAATGTCGTCTATCGTTTGCGGAAGAAACTGGAGGAGGAATCGGGCCAGCAGAATGTGATCCAGACCTGGCCGGGCGGATATAGTTTCTCCGAAGAATAAAAGAACCGAGGCTGAAATGTCTCGGTTCTTTTTCTGGACTTCAAACTGGGCGTGTACGATTTTTACATCCCTGCACGTCCTTTATGGACTGCAACCTGCGAGATTGTATGTTTGTTGGATATAGGTATTGACGGCTTGTTGTGCGTCGCAATAATTGGGATGGACTTTGAGCGCTTTGTTCCAATCGGCCAGTGCGCCGGCGGTATCGCCCTTGCGCAGTAACCCGTATCCGTGCCAAAGCAAGGCCTCCTCCGAGTAATAGCCATTGATGGGCTTATATGTGTTTTCCGTGAGCGTCAGCAGGTAATCAATGCGGTCGGCATTGTAATAAGCGAAGAAGGGACTGAATTGATAGCGCGTCATACGCTGAGGCAGGCCGATGGTGAAGGCCTTATCGAAAGCCTGTGCGGCCTCCTGATAGCGCTCGAAATAGACAAGATTACTGCCGAGGTTGAACCATGCAAACGCATCGTTGGGATTCTGGGTTACATCGTTTTCCGCAATGGCGAGCGCGTTTTGCCTGTTTTGATCGGGGTCCCAATCCGCGCCCAGGATGGTTTTGACTTCCTCTTCATCTTTCGGAAAATAGATGACCATGTAAAGATAGTTGAACGGCTTCCAATCCTTTATCAATTGAGCATAGGCGATCTTTTGGTCGGGACCGCGCAAAGGGTCCTGCGCAGTGACCGTTTGAGCCGCGTCGTCATAGCCGTTGATGAGCAGATAATGCGCGTCCCACAGATCGTCGTTGGGGCCGTTGGCATCCTGGGGGTCCAGTGTGGAGGCTTCTTCGATGATGACCGGATAATTCGCGGCCAGGAGTCGTTTCAGCAAATTCAAATTCCCCGCCACGCGGAATTCAGCTTTCAACCAGCCCGCCTGATTCAAAACGTAATACCGCAATTCATCGGGGTTGACGTTGCGGTCTTTATCAATGGGCTTGATGATTTTAGCAATGTCATATTGAGTGCCCTGCCAGCCATACATGCGCAATGTCATTGCGAGTGTGGCGGGCCCGCAATTGTTGATACCCTGTCGTTCGTATTGCGGCGAGGGCAGTGAAACCTGCGCGGGTAAAGGCGGTAAGGTTGCCGTTGGAGGTTCGGTGGCCAATGGCGTTGAAGTGGGAGGCCGGGGCGTAAACGTTGCGAACGGCGTGGACGCCATCGGTGTCGGCATTTTACCGACCGGGTCGAGCATGTTTTGAAGATACGTGCTCCAAACCTCATAACGCCATTCAAGGCGCGAATTCACTGCCGGGATTTGGAAGATCAAAATTGCAAACAGGAGGAAACCAATCAGCCCGATCTCAATATTTCTAACTCGTTTTGGCATGCGGCGAGTTTACCATGCCTGTATAAGAAGCCCTTAATAAAAAAATATGGAGGCGAGTCCTCAAGATTATGGATGGTCGAGCAGTCTTAACGCCGCGGCCACAGAAGGGTCGGTTTCCAAAGTGAATGTGTCCCAGTCTGCGAAAGCCTGCACGTCGGGAATGAGACCAGTCTGTTCCCAATTGGCATGGGAGACAGCCGGATCGAAAGTTTCCTGTGCGATCCATAATTGAGAACCGTCTTCGAGGTTATAACCATGCAAAGTCTCCACGTTCCCAAGTGTGGTTTGACCGACAATTTTAGCGCGTTTGTTATCTTGCAAAACACCGGAAAACACTTCTCCATAACTAACTGTATTCGTGCCAACTAGTACGACCAGAGGCACTGTATCCGAATTCCCAATCGGATTCGCTTTGATTTTCAAAGGACGTGAGGCGGCGCGGCTTTTGAAGGTCCCCAGCGTTCCTGAAATAAAGTAACTCAGGATCTCATCCAAAACATCACTGCTTCCGCCGCCGTTCATACGGTTGTCAAGGATCAGTCCATCGAGCTTGCCGAAGTTTTTTAACGCGGTTGCAACTTTTCCTGGAATGGTTTCATCAAAAAAAGAGGGAATGAAGATATATCCGATACGGGACCCATCCGTTGTCGGAATGAGGCGCGAATCAACGGGTAAACCTCCTTCAATCTTATGGCGAACAATCATCATATCGCGCGGCGGCTGACCGGGAGATTGAACGGTCAAACGCAACAACGAACATTCTGGTCCGCGCATAGCATATAAATAGCTTTGGCCGTTTTCGATCAACGGATGTCCATCTACAGCCAGCAGTGTATCATGCAATTGAATGCCGCTATGTTCTGCGGGCGAATCGGGAAAGATCCCAATAACGGTTGCATGCCCTTTATCGATTTGTGGGAGCATAAATACGCCAATGCCCACAAACTGGTCTTGGCCCGCGAGTTCTGCATTGGAAGCGGCCACCTCCACCGGCGAATCGAATGAAGAGTGGTCGTCGCCAAGTTCGGCGATCATAGCCTCCATTTGAGTGTAGAAATCCTCCGTGTTCAGGCCCGCCTCGACTTTCGCTTTATAGCGCGATTGAATCTCATTCCAGTTTTTGCCGTTATAGTCCGGGTATACATAAACTTGCGTGACAATTTGAACCGTTTGATCGAAGACCTTTAACTGAGCATTACGACTGATGGGAGGATTGGCCTGCAGGATCGGGGTTGGAACGGCAATCCCGGTGGCTGGCGATACCGTTGCCAATGCAATGCCATCGCAATTAGGGGGAATATAAGCCGGAGTTAGTGGAGTCGATGTTGGTGTCGGGATTGGAGTCGAAGTGGCAGGTATCAAACCGCTGGTGATGAAATTACATGCAAGCGAAAATATCAATACGACAATCAGAGCAATACGATTAAGTTTCATGGCACACCACTAAAAGGACAAAAAAATTTATGTCTGCGCGGTTTTCCATTCCCGAACGCGGTCGAACAATTCGTTCAATGGCTTCAGGTCAGTGATGGGTACCGCCAAATTTTTCGTGCGCGTCTGTTTGTATTGAAACACGCGCGAGCCGGGCTGGATAAAGCTGGCCTGCCTGCGAAACTCCTCGCGCGATAGATAGCCCGTCAATAAAATATCCATGCCGTACACCCATAAATTTCCCCATTCGTGCCAGCTGATCACATGCGTTTCTTTGCGCGCAAGGCTGTGAATACCGACACGCGCCTCCGTCATTTTTGAAATGTGAACGCACGACAACGCAAAGAACGGATCGTGGACCACCACGCGCGTGCGCGGCGGAAGTTCCACCAGCCGCGTCAAAAAGCCTCGACCTTCATCCTGCCCGCCGAGTTCGACGGTGAGAGTCTCATCCGATTCAGATTTCAACGCCAGCGGCCCAAGCGGATTCCACACAGCCGGTTTGGCCCACGCATCCGGCAGTGCATGGATCAAATATGCAGGGCGCCCCGCTTCGAGCGCCTTTTTCAGATCCTCGAGCGAAGCGGCGATCAGTCCGGAAAGAAACGCAAAGAGATATAAGTCGTGATCGCTGTGCCCGTCCGCGGCATGCTGATCGGACGGTACCAGCGCGGGCGCTTTCAGCACGATGGCCGGGTCGCGCTGCATCTCGCTGATCTGGTTGCGATATGTGATGAGAAAGGATTTGATGTCACAGCGATGGCCGCCCAGCGATACATCGTATCGGTCGGGGTCGGTAAATGGAGTGGCGCCTTTTACGTCGAACGGGATCCCGTGCTCACCGAGATAACGTCGAAAGGCCAGTTCCACTGCCACGCCTGCCACGATGCGCCGCAAACGGTCGAAGCTCGAACCGCCCATGCGGTTATACGTGTAAGGCAGAGACCGAATGGCGTACGCGATCCCGCCTTCGGTGAGATCGGGCGTAAAGGGCAGGCGGATAAAATCGGAAACAGTGATCATATAAAAGTTTTAATTAACTTTTTCATAGTCCTGATACTTTGCATTATTTGGATATCCGATGTATTCCCACAAGATCAACTTATCATCTTGTTCAAAGAAGCGAAGCTCCGAAACATAAAGTTCATAAATATCTGCGGGCTGGTTGTAATGCTCGAATTTTAATACGACTCCGGCAGTATTTCTCACACCATTGTTTTCATAGACCCCCGAGACATTCTCTAATTCCCATACACAGGAGGCCAATGTTCCTGTTTGTTTAAGAATATCACTGTGTGCAGGAAGCCACGAGGTTTCAAGTTCAACCTGGCAAGCGCTATTGTTCAATAAAGTAATAGACTGCCATGGAGAATCGATGCCCCAGGAAGCCTCTTGTTTGGTCATTGCATTAAGTTGGGCCTCAGATGTAGGGGTCAGCTTCCATGTGCCAATAACTTCTGCATTTTCCACTTGACGATTGAGCTGTCGTTTTGGAATATCAGAAAATCCAAACTCCATGATCCCGCAAATTACGATCCATAAAGTGAATAAGAATCGTAACATAGTAATTTGTTTTTTCATTCATTCCTGAATTGCAGACAATAATGATGGAATGTGTTGCTCACCCAGGCCGAACCCAATCCAAACGGCGCGAGGGATTGATTATCCTGGCACCAGATTTTTTCGTCCTTGAGTGTATAGGTTCTTCCAAGTTCACGCGCCAAATCCCACGCCAATGGATAAATCTTTCCGCCTTTTTTTACGTTCTTCACAATGACGGTGAGATAGGCTTTTTCTTTCAACAAAGGTTTTAGGCCTTTATAAATTATTGTCAGCTTTTCCACGAATTCAGCGTAATCGTGTACGTTGCCCAAATCGTTCGGGTTTTCCGAATAGACCACATCCAGTTCGTCCGCCGTGCGCCGCTTCTTTTGAGTCTCCGCGCCTTTGGCGTGTAACATGTCCCAATAGGGAGGCGAGGTAAGCACATAATTGACGATTGGCAGTTGATAGCTAGCCGCCAGCGATGCATCGCCATGAATGATTTCAGATTTCAATCCCGAGGCAGATTCCCCAAGCGAATTACGTTCCTCTTCGATTAATTCTTTGGCGATCTTTGCATATTTCGGATTCAACTCGATGCCGTACGAGTTACGCCCTGCGCGTAGAGCGGCGATCAGCGCGGACCCCGTGCCTGCCATCGGATCGAGGACGGTCTCGCCCCTCTTGGTGAAGAACTCAATGAACTCCTGCGCCAGCGTCTCTGGAAATTTGGCGGGATGCACCAACACGCCTTTTTTGCGCGGCGGCGGGTTGTGAATGAACCAGGATTTTTGAAATTTGAGCCAGGATTTCGAATCGAGATCGTTGAGCTTATTGGGCGGCATGCAGGAATTATACACGCGCTGTTTTGCTTTTCAGTTCGCGGGCTTGTTCAAGGCAATGGCGTTCGTGTGGACGGCACAATCGTGACCTCCAGAATTTCCAAATCCGAGAAGCTGACCGCGGCGGGCGTATCTTCCGCGGAACGCACATAGACGCCGATTGTCCCGGCTTTGTAGTTGGCGTCATTGATCGTAAACTGATAGCGGCCATTGAGGAACAGACGCATTTCAGCGCCCGAAGCCCACACGCCGATACGAACGCTGCCCGGCGCGCCGGTTGGGGCGTCACTGCTGAACATGGGTTTTTGCAAAGGCTGGCGCGTGTTCACGCTGACGCGCTCAGCCATGACCGTGCCGTTGCATGAAAGCCCGAAGCGATAATAGGCTACCGCGTTGGCGCGGATGAGCAGTCCGTAATCGTCGGCGCCGCGGCACAGGTTTGGGCTGGCTGTGATTTCGGCGTAAAAGTTATTGAGGTTCAATGAGTGACGCAGGCTGATGAGATAGACTTTCGGCTGAACGGATAAGGTCAATCGGTTTTGCGCGATGGAAGCGCTGCCTTGATCCGAAGCGGCAGTATCCCACGCGTCGGTTGAGTCGAAAGAATCGGTAAGCACGTTTGCCCCGAGTCCCGGGCGTAGATCCGGTGTGGAGGTGTAGGTGGCAAACGCCTGGGGTGTGGACGTGTCGGTTGCCGGGAACCAGATAATGGTCGGGGAGGGAATCGTAGTCGGCGCGGGAGGCGTATCCGTGATCAGCGAAGCGTCCAGCGCAGAGCAGGCGGCGAGCAAGCCGCATAAAGTCAGAATCGTAAAATATCGGCAAGCGGGAATCATGGCGAATTGATGACAATCTTTATAACAGCGATGCAGGCAATTGCTGTAAAATAGGAACGCTTCTCATTCTACTGCTTTTTTATGTGCCGCCAACTTGATTGTTCGAGGTTTACTTTAGAGCGTTTTGGCACATAAGGAGAAACTATGGGTGATAAACTCGTGCTGGTAACCGGCGCGTGCGGAGAGATCGGACAGGCGCTGGTGCAAAATCTGGCAGAGCAGGGCGGGTTCCGCATCATAACATCAGACCTGGCGCCTCTGCCCGGCTCGATCCAATCCATGTCGTCGGAACATGTGCAGGGGGATTTGATCTACAAGGTCAAGACCTTTTACGATTACGATTTCGATATCATCTTTCATCTAGCCGCTTCACTTTCTTCCAAAGCCGAAATAGCGACCGAGGAAGCTCATCGCATCAATGTGGAAGGCACGATGCAGTTGTTGATGCTGGCGGCGTATCGTTCCGAGAAACATGCAAAGGAAGTGAAGTTTCTATTCCCAAGTTCCATCGCAGTCTATGGCATGCCTAATCTGACCGTGAAAAGATCGGCTGGATGCGTGAAAGAGGACGAATGGAACGCGCCGCACACCATGTACGGCTGTAATAAATTGTATTGCGAAAAATTGGGCATGTATTACAGCCGCTACTTCGGCCAAAAACATTTGGACGACCATCCTCCGTTCATGCTGGACTTTCGCGCCATCCGTTTCCCCGGTTTGATCTCCGCGTATACATTGCCCAGCGGCGGCACCAGCGATTACGGGCCAGAGATGTTACACGCGGCCGCGCAGGACAAGCCCTACGCGTGTTTCGTGCGCGAGGATACGAAGATCTCCTTCATGGCCATGCCCGACGCGATCAAATCGCTGATGATGCTGACCAAAGCGCCGCGCGCCGGCCTGTCTCATACCGTGTATAACATCGCCGCATTCGCGCTGACCGCGGACGAATTCCGCGGCCGCGCAGAGAAGGCTTTCCCCGGCGCACAGATCAGCTTCGCGCCGAATCTGCACCGTCAGGGCATCGTTGATTCGTGGCCTGAAGATGTGGACGATTCCCTGGCCCACGCCGAATGGGGCTGGAAACCCGATTATGATGCCGACGCGTTTTTCGACCGTTATTTTCTGCCGCAGATTCGTAAGAGATATGGGAAGAATCAATAGGAAATGACGAAAGATGGATTGAAAAGGAGATCGTCCTTTTGGGCGGTCTCTTTTATTTCCAAACCCTGCTCACGAAATTAACCAGCTGTTCCATGCCCTGACTTATAAAACGCGTGTCAATAAATTCGTGTGTAGTATGCGCGCCGCCACCGGTCGTTACGCCCAGCACGAGCGCGGGCAGGCCGCGGCTGAGCGGAATATTGGCGTCGGTGGAGCCGGATGTCAGCGTCACATCCAAGCCCTGTTCGCGCGCGCAATCCATGGCTAATTGAATAAGCGGATGATCGGCTGCGATCTCGCCAGATGGCCGCTGACTGGTCACTTTGGATTCCACGCCGATTCCGTCGCGGTTGGCGGAGGCGATTAACTTCTCCACTTGTTCGGTAAGTATCGTCAGCGCGTGCGATTCTTCGGAGCGCAAGTCGAGGTCCAGCCAGGCCTCAGCCGCCAGCGTATTGACCGTCGTCCCGCCGCCAATCACGCCGACGTTGAGCGTGGTGCGCGGACTCACGGGCAAATGCAAATTAGTCAGTTGCGTCACCAGCCGCGCCAACTCATGCACCGCCGAAGGCTGTCCATAATCTGACCATGAATGTCCACCGGCTGTTCGCACGATGATGTGATAGCGCCGCACACCGATGGCGCGCTGATATATATGCCCAAGCGCCATTCCCTCGACGACCAGATATGCCCTGACCGATTCGCCGAAGCGATCCACTACAGCGCGCATGCCGCGCAGATCGCCGAGCCCTTCCTCGCCCACATTGGCGACCAGCCATAAATCGCCCTCCGGTTCGATATTACGCGCGCGTAGTTCCCAAAGCATGCCGAACAACGCGGCCACGCCCAGCGAATTATCTCCGATGCCCGGACCAAAAATCTTATCCGCTTCTTTGCGAACCTCGAGGCTGGTCGCCGCGGGAAAGACTGTATCCAGGTGTGCAGAGACGATCAACGGCGTGCCGCTGTCCGCGCCCGGCAGGCGTGCGAAGACATTGTTCGATTCATCGCGGATCACATCGGAGAGTCCCTCTTCGATAAACCTGGCGCGCACGAACTCTGCGCGTTGGCCTTCCTCGAAGGTCGGCGCGGGGATTTGCTGAATTTGAATTGCGAGATCGAGGAGGCGGCGGGTACTGTCTGTCATTTTATTATTTTACGTGAGAACGAATCGTCGGCGCGGCCAGTCATTTATAACGCGTGCACCAATTCTCTTAAAGCCTGCAAGCGCGCTTCGGCCAGGCCGGGCAATACGCCCAGCGGATAGAACGGGCCACTGCCTTCCACTTTGAGCGAGGACGAGACGCCACCGTATAACGCGGCTTCGAGTGCATCGTACGTTTTATGATAACCGGCCAGGTAGCCGCCGCAGAATGCGTCGCCCGCGCCGGTTGGGTCGGCCAGCCGCGCCGGGTAGGCGGGAATCTCCCAGCGGTGTTTGCCGGGCGCGTCGTACACGCATTGTCCCTGCGCGCCGCATTTGATCACGACGATCTCACAGCCTTGTCCGCTTACCGCTTCGGCCATTTCCCATAGATCATTCGTCTGTCCCCAAAAGAGCGAACGCAGTTCTTCCTCCGATGGCAGAAAGATTGTCACGCCCTGCAGGAGGATGCGCAGATCTTTGACCAAAGATGGGACCATGGCCGCGGGCGCGGGGTCCAGGCTGAGGGTCGTAACTGAGCCGCCTTTGAAAGCGGAGATCATTTGGCTTTGCGTGATAAAGTCCATCGGGCAGAGATGCACGGCGCGCGCCTCGAGATAATCTTTGGGAATATCCATTACCGAGGGAGCGCGCGGGTCGATCCGGCGCGGGTCGCGCGGCGTGGTTTCAGACGGCGGCTGGTAGCCAAGCAATGCTTTGGGAAACGTCATTTCGCGGCGTGCAAAGTGCGCCACCGGGCTGTTCTGACTGCGATGTTCGAAATCGCTGTATGCAATGAAAGCGCGCAGGTCGAGGTTTTGCGGCAGGATGTTGATGCCGCGTACATCGAGGCCGCGTTCTTCCAGGCCGCGCAGCCATTGACGCGGCAGGTCTTCACCCGCTTTGCTGAGCAGGCCGATGTTGCGGTCCCAAACGGCCAATCCGCCTGCGGCATATAACAAATCGCCGCCCGGGGAATCGAGCAGCGGTTGACCGACGGGAGGCAGAATATATTCGCGCTGAAAGCGCCCGGCAATGACGAAAGTTGGTTCCATATGTTGAAAGCGCGGCGCTGAGTGCCGCGGGTTACAAAGAAATGCGAATGAGCTTTTTACTGATAAATCGTGCGGTAAATTTAATTGCGCCTATCTGCGAGTAAGGCTTGCTAGGAGGAAAAAACTTTGGAGGCCGCGTCGGCTTGCTGGGCATCCAGCGGCAGGAGGAACGTGAAGTTACTGCCCCGACCTTCCACGCTTTCGGCCCAGATGCGGCCGCCGTGCATTTCGATCATGGCTTTGGCTACCGAGAGTCCGAGCCCCATGCCGCCGTGATGACGAGTGAGATGCGATTCGATCTGGAAGAATCTTTCAAAGACGCGCGGCAGTTCCTGCGCCGGAATGCCGATGCCGTTATCGATCACCGAAACTTTCACGTATCCCGGCACCGCTTCCGCCGTGACGAAGACATGGCCGCCGTTGTCTGTGAATGTGATGGCGTTCTTGACCAGATTGCTGAGAGCGATGGAAATTTTGGTGCCATCGGCTTCCACCAGTAATTCATTTTTACCGATCTCGGATTTAAGCGTGATGTTCTTCTGTTGGGCGATTTCCTGAAAGGAGAACACCACCTCTTCGACGATACGCGCAATCGATATTTTCCGCTGACGCACGCGCGCCGCGCCCGACTGGTAATTATCCACGTTGGATAGATTCTCGATGATTTCCTTCAACTTGGCCGCGTTGCGGATGATGGCATCCAGTTGCTCGTGATATTGATCGCTGAGCAATTCCCGCAGGAAAGTGGCATGGCCCAGAATCAAACCGAGGGGGGTGCGCAGTTCGTGCGAGGTGATGGCGATGAAATCGCTCTTAAGACGGTCGAGTTCGGCTACCTCTTCATACGAACTGTGTACGCGTCGTTCGAGCAGGTCGGTCTGCATGACCGTGATAGCCAGCGCGCCGAGCGTCTCTAGAATTGTGATATCTTCCTCGGTATAATGAGCGTTATTCGATTTGTTGAGCGCCTCGAAGACCGCCACCAGAGTTCCGTGATACCACAGCGGTACAGCCAGCAGGGAGCGGGTTTGGAAACTGCTCACCACATCCACCTGGCGGAAGTGACGCTCATCCTTGCTGACATCTGAAATGATCAGGGGCTCGTTCTTGCGTACAGCCCACCCGGCCGCGCTGGTATCCACTGGCACTGTGATGCTCTTGAGCAGTTCACGGTGATACCACGGAGCCGCCGAGAAATGCAGTTCGTTGCTTTGCGCGTCGTATTCGAGAATCGAGGCGGTTTCGCTTTCGGTCAACTCGATGGCCGCGGAGAGAATCGCCTGCAGATAGGATTCAGCGTCCTTTTCGGCGGACAGGTCATGGGTTAGCGCGAGGATGCGTTCGAGTCTTTGGTCGGGTTTAATGGGCATGCCGAATTTCCGTCTCTCGCGGTAAGATTATACATCACAGGCCAGTCCGAATTCTGGTTTTGCGATGAAATCCGAATACAAAATTACAAATCTGATCTAGGAGAATCGTATGGCAAATAGAAAAGTACGCGTCGCTGTGATCGGCGTGGGCAACTGCGCCTCTTCGCTTGTGCAGGGAACGCAGTTTTACAAAGGCGCGGCCGACGATACGGCCATTCCGGGCATCATGCATACCCGCATGGGCGAGTATCACGTCAGCGACATCGAATTCACGATGGGAATTGATGTCAATGTGACCAAGGTGGGAAAGGATTTGTCTGAAGCAATTTTTGCCGAACCCAACAATACCTATAAGTTCGCCGACGTTCCGCATCTCAATGCGCCTGTGGTGCGCGGCATGACTCATGACGGCCTCGGCAAATATCTATCCGGTATGATTCAGAAGGCGCCGGGCCACACTGCCGATATCGTCCAACTCCTGCGCGAGACCAAGACCGACGTGGTGGTGAACTTCCTGCCGGTCGGTTCGGAGATGGCGACCAAGTGGTATGTGGAACAGGCGCTCGAAGCGGGCTGTGCGTTCGTCAATGGGATTCCGGTGTTCATCGCTTCATCCGATTATTGGGGTAAGCGTTTCCGCGACGCCGGCCTGCCCATCCTCGGCGACGACATCAAATCGCAGGTCGGCGCGACGATTCTGCACCGCGCGCTTGCCACGCTTTTTGTGGACCGCGGCGTGCGCATTGACCGAACGTACCAACTGAACTTCGGCGGCAACACCGACTTCCTCAATATGCTCGAACGCGAACGTTTGGAAAGCAAGAAGATTTCCAAGACCAACGCGGTCACAAGCATGATCCCTTACGATATCGGTCATGACAACGTCCATGTGGGACCGAGCGATTATGTGCCGTGGCTCACGGATCGCAAGATGGCTTACATCCGCATGGAAGGCACCACCTTCGGCAATGTGCCGCTGAATATGGAAGTCAAACTCGAAGTGTGGGACAGCCCCAATTCAGCCGGCGTGATGATCGACGTCATCCGCACCGCCAAGATCGCGCTCGACCGCGAACTAAGCGGCCCGATCATTGGCCCATCTTCTTATTTCTTCAAGACTCCGCCCAAACAATTCCGCGACGACATCTGCCGCGAAAAAGTGGAAGCTTTCATCAGCGGCAAAAGCGACGAATAAGCCAAAGGGCGGCCCAATCGGCCGCTCTTTCATTTGATACAATACTCGTCATGCAACAAGCTGTCCGCTTCCTTTTGACCTTTTGCCTGCTCGCCGTTATTTTATCCGCTTGCCAGCCTGCGCCTGTCCCCCCCACCCCCGATATGAGCGCGGCGCTTACGGAAGCTGTGGCAACGGCTCTTGCTCAACTCGCCACTCCAACCTTTACGCCGTCGCCGGTGCCAACTGCAACTGCCATCCGCACCCCGCCGCCATTGCCACCCGCGTTCCAAACAACTTTATTGAATCCGCTCGATGCGCCGCATACCTACATACAGGATTCCTGCCAGTATCTGCTCGATAAATGGAATCCGAATAACAGCGCGCCCGGCACGATTGTAATGACCGTCATGTTCCACTCCATCAGCAAAGATAAAGCTGTGGACGTGAATCAGATCAGCGCGGGCGACCAGAAAAGACTGATGAACGATCTGCATGATGCGGGATTTCAAGCCATCAACATGCAGCAAATGGCGGATTTCATGGAGCACAATGCCAAAATTCCGCCGCGTTCGGTGCTTTTGATCGTAGACGACCGCCATTTCGCGTCCTATTTCGACGATCACTTTCGCCCGTTCTATGAGCAATGGGGCTGGCCGGTCGTCAATGCGTATATCGCCAAGGATGAACGGCCCGATCTATGGGCGGAGAACGCCGCGCTTTCCGCTGAGGGCTGGGTGGATTATGAAGCGCATGGCGTGATCCATAATATCAACATCACGAATTCGTCCAGCGAAGCGTTCATGTTGAGCGAATTACAAGGCGCCATTGTGAACATTCAGAAATATATGCACAAGACTCCCATCGCCTATATCTGGCCGGGCGGAAGTTTTACGCCGCGCGCCGCACAGATCGCGCGCCAGGTGGGCTATCAACTCGGGTTCACGGTCAACCCGCGCGGGCCGGTGATGTTCGATTGGGTTCCGTTGGGCGATCAGGCAGATCCTCAGCGGCCTTTCTCCATTCCGGAAGGGCCGGTCAATGACCCGTTGATGGTCCTGCCGCGCTATTGGGATACCGACGCGCGCGCCCATCTCGATACGGTGATTCAGATCAGTAAACAGGCCATTGCATACGCCGAACAGAACAAGGCCACCGAACTCGATTATTACGATATCGTCTGCGCGCCGAAGTACGGCCCCATCCCTGCGGCGCAATAATGGTCAGAGCATTCCTGATCTATCTTTATGCAAAATTAAGAGCAAAGGTTCATCATCCCATGGCCGACTGCGTTTTCTGCAAGATCGTTTCGAATGAAGTTTCTGCGAAGATTCTGTATCGCGATGAACGCGTGACCGCTTTCTTCGATATCCATCCGCTCGCGCCCACTCATGTTTTGATCATTCCCAACAAACACATCGCTTCGGTCAATGACCTTCGGCCTGAAGATGAAAACCTGATGGGTCATCTCGTTCTGACAGCGCGGCAAATTGCGATGGAACAGGGAATCGTCGACAGCGGTTATCGTTTGATCACCAACACCGGCGTCCACGGCGGACAGACGGTCTTTCACCTTCACTTGCATTTGCTCGGCGGACAACGAATGAAATATCCGATGGGATAAGACAGGTAAAGAAGAACGGCGGCTTTATGGCCGCCGTTTCTTTATTTCCTCTTCAAGTAATTGCCGCCGCTGAACTTGCTGGCAGGGCGGCCCGAACGCCAGGCATACCAGCCGAGACCTGCTCCGCCCAACAATAATAACCCGCCGACGATTCCCAGCAGAGTGGAGGTGATATTTCCGCCGCCACTGCCCGTAGCAGGTTGTGAAACAGTCGTCTGTGTGGATTGCGCGCCGAAATCCACAAAGGCGCGGTCGCCTTGTTTCAAATCCAGTTTATAGGCCAGGTCCATGGTTGGGTTGTAATTATCGGGAATGGCAACGCTGATAGTGTAAGTGCCTTCGGGCACATCGGTGAAACACATTCCCTGATAAGCTGTTGGATCGGGATTGATCGCAGTGGTCTGCGTGGCGGAATACGCGCCGTTGGTCTCGGTTACGCTGATCGCGCCGCCCGCGATGGCAGGCTCATTGGCATCGCGTAACGCATTGCCGTTCTGATCGTCGAAAAGTAAAACGCAAATTTCAGTGGTTCCACTGGGCGGTGTGGGGGTAATGGTGGGCGGCGGAGGCGTAGGCGAAGGCCCGGGGGTATCGGTGGCAACTGCCACCCCGGTCAGACCGATGAGCAATTGCTGTCCTTCGACCACTGTGCAGTCCGCATCCAGTTTGCTGTTGAGGGCGCGCAATTGTTCCACGCTGATCTGATTCAAAAGGGCGATGCGCGTACAGGTATCGCCGGCCTGAACCACATAAATGATGCGACCATCCGTGCCGGGCGTGGGCGAGGCGTATTGCACTTGCGCCACGGGCGCGGCGCTGGCGGGCAACCACAAACCGAACGCGACCAGCGCGCACAATGAGATGAGGACTAGAAAGCGTTTGATGTGCATCGGGCGGGATTATATCATTTCAAATTCAGAACTTCGTACACATCCACAGGCTGGGCTTTGCCTTTGACCATCAAAGGCGCGTAGGGTTTGGCCTCCACTTTTTGTTTTACGCGCTCGTACACTTCTTTGCTGATCAAAATTTGGTTCCTGGCGGAATTTTCCTGGATGCGTTTAGCGGTGTTCACACTGTCGCTGATGGCTGTGTATTCAAGCCGCTTCTCGGTTCCGATCCAGCCGAGGATGGCCTCGCCATAATGGATTCCAACTCCGAAGGAAAGTTGATCATGTTCGGGCAGTTGACGATGCAGAGCCGCGATGGCCTCGCGGATGGCCAGCGCGGCCCGCACCGCGCGCAGACTGTGATCTGGTTGCGGCAAAGGAGCGTTGAACCACGCCATGACCGCGTCGCCGAGGAACTTATCCACTGTGCCTTCTTCGTGCAGAACAGCTTCCGCCGCGGCCGCCAAATGTTGATTCAAGACCGAGACGAGTTTTTCCGGCGTTTGTTTTTCGGAATAGGGGGTGAAGCCGCGGAGATCGGCGAACAGGATCGTGATGTCCACACGCTTGCCGCCGATTTGCAAACTGTTCGGGTCGATCTGGTCGAGCACCGCCGGTGAGACCATGCGCTCGAGCAGGCGGCGCTGTGCTTCGAGTTTTTTTCTTTCGGTTAGATCATCCAACACGATAGTTACGCCCTGAGTCTTCTGGCGCGCATCTTTGAGCGGAGAAAGATTGAGCCGCCAATCCACACTGCCGCGTTCCGGCAGAATATGATTGATCTCAAGATCGACAATCGGCTTGTCGGTTTGGCGGAGTTCGACCAGGCGCGGTTGAATCTCATTGGCTACAGTCGGCAGGACATCGTTCAGATGATGGCCGATGATATCCGCCGCTCCGTGCCCAAGAATGGCTTCGGCGGCGCGGTTGCAAAGCGTTACCTGGTTTTCGATATTTGCAGTGATCACGCCGCTGGCAATGGAGGCAAAGACGTTATCCATCAGGCTTTTGAGTTCGGTGACCTCGGCCAGCGTTTGTTTGAGCGATGAAAAGAGACGCGCATTGTCGATGGCCACCGCGGCCTGGTTGGCGAAGGCTGTGATCAGCTCGCGTTCGGAATCGGAAAAGATACCACTGCGGATGCGGTTATCGGTGTAAATGACTCCGATTAGTTCATTTCTGACTTTGAGCGGCACGCATAAAATGGAACGCAGGTTGAACGCCATGATACTTTCCTGCCCTGCAAAGCGCTGGTCTTCCTGCGCGTTGGTGGTGATCAACGGTTCGCCGGATTGAATCACGCGTTGGACGATGGTGCGGCTGAAGGTCAATTCGGAGTCGTTGATGGATTCCTGACTCCAATTGCGCGCGATGCGCGAGGTCATCTGGCCGTTCGTATCGCGCAGCATGAGAAAACCGCGTTCGGCGCCCGTCAGCCGAACGATGTTGTCCATAACGATGCGCAAGACCTCATCGAGTTCGAGCGAAGAGTTGATCACCTGTCCGACGTTGGCCAATGCCAGCAAATTGGCATGTTCGTTCTCGAAGACCTCGAACTGGCGCGCGATGCGCGTCAATGTTTTTTCCAGATCGCTCATTCCCTGGGCAAGATGGTCGGCCGGTTTGGTCTTGCTTTTTTCCAAATCGGCGCGCAGATGAGCGGCCTGTTTGCCGAGGGCCAGAATTTGAGTATGCAGGTCGGTGGGTGAGGTGCGGTCGGCTGTCATGGAAGATTACTCCGCTGTGAAACGCGCGCGAATGCGCGACTGTAGGATGGATAGAAGCAGGCTGAACGCGGCGCGCCGGGCGCGGCCGGGGTTGCCGGGACGCGGGCTGTACAACGCGGCCTGATGTTCGGTCAGAAGCGAGTCAATCGATTCTTGAGCGGAGGGCAGTAACCCTTGCAGAATCTCAGCGCGCTGTTGAGGGGTCGCGAAGATGGGCTGGGGTTTTCCAAGCCAGTTCAAACCGAGATTGACAGCCTGAAACGACCGTTCGATGGAGGTCAGATGCGACCAGCGCGCCCAACGCTCCACCCAATTCGGCGGCGGCGAGCCACTGCGCGTGTACGCATCCACGATGTAAGCCGGCAGGCGCTGTGACCATCGAAAGCGGCGATTGCCGAAGAATAAAGCCGCCAGCAAAAGCACGAAGAAAAGCAGAAGAGCTGTGCGCCCTTGCGCGGTCTGTATAAACGGGATGGGCTTGGCTGGTGCGCTCGGCGCCGGCAATTGATCGAGAGTATTTTCCTCGATGTCCGGCGTTGGAATAAGCGGGATGGGAATCGATGCGCCGGATGAGGTGGAATCTGTAATCAGTTCCGTTGGGCGGATCAGAGGCGATTGACTGGCGGTCGGCTCGAACTCCACCCAGCCAATGCCGGGGAAATAAACCTCGGGCCAGGCGTGCGCGTCCACCTGATGAACATCGTATCCATAGTTTCTATTCCCACTGGCATTGTTTTCCACCACAGTGCCTTGCGCAAAGCCCACGGCCATGCGCGCCGGAATTCCCAATGTGCGCAGCATCAAAACTTCCGCGCTGGCGTAATATGTGCAAAAGCCTTTTTTGTAATCCGTTAAAACCCAAAACACCGGGTCTTCACCCGCGGGCGGCGTATTAACGGAAACGGAGTATTGAATCCGATCTCGAAGAAAGGAAGTAATGGCCTGGGCTTTATCGTAGGCAGTCTGCTGTCCCTGCGTGACTTCCTCGGCCAATGGTTTGAGTCTCACTGCCAGTTCATCCGGCACTTGAAGATATTCCGATGAGACCCACTCGGGATAGGTTTCACCGGCATCCTCCAACTCGCTAATCGTCGGGTCGGCGATCAGCGCGCGGACCTGATACCTGTCTCCGGCATAAAGAGGCTGGTCGGCCAGCCAGGCCTGCACATTCCACGTGTTTTCCGATGCAGGCGTCTCCCAAATGGTGGCTGGCCGGTTGACCCAAATGGGTTCCGCTGGAGCGTAGAATAATCTTTCCCGGGGAGCCAGATTTGTAAATGTAAACATCACATCTTTTTGTTTGATCTCCCGTTCGGGTGGGGAGAGTCGGTCGGTGGCAGGCGCAAAATTCCGCGAGCTTCCGGCCGAATTGATCCATTGCCCGTTCGAGTAGAAATCGTACACACGGCCGCGCCAGTAGTAACGCGGAGGCTGTTCCTCCACCGAAGCATTGATGCGCACACTGAAGACCAGAGAATCGCCCTGCTCGGCGTTCAGCCCAAGCGACAACTTTTCCCCGTAATAATCGCCCGGCGTTCCGCTTCCATACGTGGACTTGAGGCTGGTGACGATATTCGAGAGGCGTTCGCGCATCGGGCGGCTGAATCGGCTCCAGGCTTGCGAAGCGGATTTAAAACTGGAAATGGAAGTTGGCACCGACCATGCCACGAAAACCGTCACCGCCGCGATCACCAGCAGGCTGTTTCTCAAATCCTGAGTCGATTCATAGGTGACGAAAACGCGCTCGCGTTCCCAGCGCGTGCGGCTCTGTTTGATGTAGATCCGTCCCAGTAGAGCCAGCGCGAGGAAAATATAAATGGCCAGTTCCCAAATGCGGACGGGCGGAAGATAATCGTAAAGCTGAACGATCAGCGCCGCCAGCCCGGCCGGCAGAACCACAGCCAGATAGTTTTTATGACGCGTCAGGTAATATCCGGCGGTGAGGCCGATGATCCAATAGCCGAGCGCCACCAATGCCACGAAAAATAGTGAATCGTCCACGGGCCTGCGCGAACTGAATTGCCCAAGTGAGATCAACATTCGCCCGCCGAGGCTGATCAATCGTTCTGTGAAAGTCCCTTCGATATCGATTGCGCGGGTCAATTGCCAGGGAATGATCACAATTGAATACAGAAAGGCCAGCCATCCCACTGTGCGCTTATGAAACGAACTATAGCCCAGGAAGATTCCCAGGATCGTGCTGTAAAGGGAGAGTGTTTGAGTAAAGAATAGAAAGGGCGCCCAGCCCGTCATTGCCAGGCGCGCCGCGGAAACCTGAACGAGCAGAATAACCAGAATAACGGCGAACCAGTCCCAGGTCCGGTTTGGAGCGGTGTTTTGTTCCATGCTTTGAGTGTACATTGAACGTTATCGAGCGTCAATTGCAGTATGTTTTAATGGAAGAACTGCCCATTGTATGCAAACCGGTTTGAAAATTGGTCTTTGGTTGTTGGATTACAAACTTGTAAAGTTTTTATTTCGTTTCAATTTCCATTCCATCACCCAAGCGGTGGGGGCGGTTCTGATATAATCCGCCATACTTAGGGTATTACCTATTTTGGAACTTAGATGACTCTCGAACGTGGAACGTTACTTCACAAACGCTACCGCATCGTTGAAATCCTCGGTCAGGGAGGAATGGGGTCGGTTTACCGCGCCGTGGATGAAAACCTGGGCGTGGATGTGGCCGTTAAGGAAAACCTGTTTACCACCGATGAGTATGCGCGTCAGTTCCGCCTCGAAGCCGTCATTCTCGCCAACCTGCGCCATCCCAATTTGCCGCGCGTCTCCGATCATTTTGTAGTCGGCGATCAGGGACAATACCTCGTTATGGATTTTATCGAGGGGGAGGATTTGCGCCAGCGCATGGAGCGTTTGGGCATGATCTCGGAGGAGGACGCGATTCAGATCGGCGCGGCCATGTGCGATGCGCTGACTTATCTGCATACCCGCAAGCCTCCCATTTTGCACCGTGATATTAAACCGGGCAACGTCAAGATCACTTCAGACGGTCATATTTATCTGGTGGATTTCGGCCTTGCAAAAGTGGTACAGGGCGGTCAGGTGACGACGACCGGCGCGCGGGCCATGACGCCGGGCTACTCGCCTCCCGAACAATATGGAACCGCGCGTACCGATCTGCGCACGGATATTTATTCGCTAGGCGCAACTTTGTATGCCGCGTTGTGCGGGATCATCCCTGAGGATGGTTTGGCGCGCGCCATGGATAATGCGCAATTAACGCCTCTGCGCAAACGAAATTCAAAAATCTCGCGCCGTCTTTCTGCGGCTATTGAAAAAGCAATGGCGGTCGAGCCGGATGATCGTTTTCAATCTGCCGAAGATTTCAAAAAAGCGTTGCTCGGTTCCAAAAGCGCCGAACAGACCAATGGAAACTATATAGTCTCGCCACCGCCGGCTGAAGCGCTTAGCTCCAGCAAAGACTCTGCCGATGCAAGCACCGCGGCGGACGTTCGCAAGCCTGTGATCCAATCCGACCAGATGGATGCACAGGAGGAAAGGCCGTTCATCTCTCCCGGCAAAAGAAAACGGGAGGAGAAAAAACGCCGCCGACGGGTATTGATCACAGTTCTGTTGTTGATGCTGGTGGTATTGGCAGGCGTTGCATACACTGATCCTGCAATTTCCCGCGGTCTCTTCGGCTCGCTTCCATTTTTACAACCCCCGGCAAAGCCGACCTCCACTTTAACCTCGACTCCCAAGCCAAATCCATCGGCTACATTGACCTCATTAGCGACTCAAGTCCCGGTTGATACTTCGACGTTCACCGCAACGGCGCTTCCTCCCACCGCATCCTTCACTCCGACCAACACGCCGCATCCCGTTCTGACCGAAACTCTGATCCCGTCATTTACAGAGACGCCAACGCAAACCCTGACTCCCACTGCCACGCCGCGCGGCGGAGGGTATGGTCAAATTGCGTTTTCATCAACCCGGTCTGGCACATCGCAAATCTATTTAAGCGATCTGGATGGACAGCATGTTTCACTCATCACGAATATGCCTCAGGGAGCCTGCCAGCCTGCGTGGTCACCGGATGGTATGAGATTGGTCTTTGTCTCTCCATGTAAGGGCCCTTATATTTTGGGCCAGGATCCGGCGAAGAATACCAGCCTGTATATCATTAATGTGGATGGATCAAATCTCACTGCGATCTCCAGCGTGCCCGGCGGGGATTTCGAACCGGCCTGGTCGCCGGATGGCACACGAATTGCATTCACTTCTCTGCGTGACGGTAATATGCAGGTTTACATTTTGACTCTGGCCGATCAATCTTTCAAACGCCTGACAATACCGTCCATCTTCGGCTCCGATTCGAGCACGGAAGCCCGCCAGCCTTCATGGTCGCCTGCTGGAGATCAACTTGTGCTGGCAGTGCGCCGTTTGGGCGCGTACCAAATTTGGGCGATCAGCGATACAGGGCAGGATGCACAGCAACTGGTTCGTAGTGGTCAGGAGCTTTGGGATTATTACCCGGTTTGGTCAGAGGATGGAAAAACGATCATCTTTACAGAACGCCGCGCAGGCGCCATTGCTTTACCCTGGCAAATGAGCATCCGTTATCAGAATCGAGTCGCCTCTGCGCCTACGCGCTTGGACCTGGGCACACTGCCCATCGAACATGCCGCCATCTCCAGTGATGGACTCTGGCTGGCTGTGCAGGGCAGGGATGTCAGCGGGAATACGGATATTTATTACATGGCCGTTACAGGGGCGGAGAGCACCCGTCTAACGAATAACAAGGGACAGGATTTCGATCCTGTGTGGCGACCGATTGGGAATCCAATTCCCTAAGAGGCTATAATCGTTCCGGTTCACGTGGATGGACGGGGCGTCGGTTTTTGTTGCTTCATCTTTCATAGTGCATTAAGAAATTGAAAGTATATATTTTCGACGATTAAAGTACAATCGATGCTTGGCGAGTCCGATAGAATTCCAATTCAATAGAAGCGAGAAATGGCTCTCGAAATTGGTACATTGCTGCATAAGCGTTATCGCATTGTTGAAGACCTTGCACAAGGGGGCATGGGTTCTGTTTATGCCGCCATGGACGAGAATCTCGGCATTCTGGTGGCGGTCAAGGAAAATCTGTTCACAACAGACGAATATGCCCGCCAGTTTCGGCTCGAGGCGATTATTCTGGCAAACCTGCGTCATCCCAATTTGCCGAGGGTTTCGGACCATTTCACGATTGCCGATCAGGGACAGTACCTTGTAATGGACTACATCGAGGGGGAGGATTTGCGTCAACGGATGGAGCGGCTTGGCACGCTTCCGGAAGACGAAGTCATTACGATTGGCGCGGCGATTTGTGATGCCCTGGCCTACCTCCACACCCGTAAACCGCCCATTCTGCATCGCGACATCAAGCCCGGTAATATTAAAGTCACTCCCGATGGACATATCCTCCTGGTGGATTTCGGTTTGGCCAAGGTTGTTCAGGGAAATCAAGCCACTACGGTTGGCGCTCGCGCCATGACGCCAGGTTATTCGCCTCCCGAACAATATGGAACGGCGCGCACCGATCCCAGAACGGATATTTATTCCCTCGGCGCGACGTTATACGCGGTGGCCTGCGGAATCATCCCGGAAGACGGCTTGGCGCGCGCCATGGATAACGAAAAATTATCCCCACTGCGTAAGAGGAATCCGAATACCTCGCGTAAACTCGCGGTTGCCATTGAAAAAGCCATGGCGGTCGATCCGATGGATCGCTTTCAAACAGCGAAGGAATTCAAGCAGGCTCTGTTGGATTCGAAGTCCAAGACTCAACAGCCTGAGGGCGCCTATGTCGTCCCGCCGCCCCCCGCGCAGGGAACAGCGGAACTGGCGCTATTCGACGACCAGAAGAAACCTGTCCTTGTGCCGGCCTCTGCGCTTAAGGAAGATCAGGCGTTTATTTCTCCCCGCAGGAAACAAATTCTTGTCGAAAGCCGGATACGCCGGATTATTATCGGGGCATTGCTCACCATACTGGTGGTCGGGTTTGTTGGCGTAAATTACTTTTATCCGGGATTGCTTTCGCTCGGCGCGCAAAGACTATTCTCACAGGGAACGACCAATCAAAGCCTGGTTGTTCCAGATGATACGTCCACTCCGACGATTGTTGGCAGTCCAACCCCCAGGGCCGAGGTGGTTTTTATCCCGTCGCCACTGCCGACCAGCACTGAAATTGTCATCCCAACGCCTGTGGGTTCCGAGGATCTTGAAATTGCGTTTGCGTCCATGCGCTCGGGCGTGGCGCAAGTTTATATATCAGATTTGCAGGGCCACGTCAGGCAATTGACTTCGATGGATGAAGGAGCCTGTCAGCCTTCGTGGGCGCCGGACGGCAAGAAACTGGTTTTCATTTCGCCCTGTAAAGTACAGCAGGATGTTTATCGCAGGTCGAGCATGTACATAATCAATTATGATGGGAGCGGACTTCAACCTCTCACTACCGTTCCCGGCGGGGATTTTGAACCGGACTGGTCGCCCGATGGCAGGCACATTGCCTTTACATCGGTTCGAACGGGAAATATGCAAATCTATTCTTACGACCTCCAGACCGGCTTCACAACCCGTTTGATTCGTACGCCTAGAGATCAGGACGCGCGTCAACCCTCGTGGTCGCCAGATGGAGAACAGATCGTATTTGCACTGCGTCGAACCGGCAAAGCTTACCAAATATGGTTGATGTCCCACGATGGAAAAGACGAAAGGCAATTAATTCGCAGTGGAGACCGCTTCTCGGATACCTATCCTGAATGGTCGCCGGACGGAAAATTGATCTTATTCAATCAAACTCCCACAGATAAATTCGGTTTTCCGGCTTTGTTCATGTTCCCATTGGATGCGAATTCGGACCCGGTGAAATTGAACATGGGCGCCTTGTCCATCAACAATGTGTCTTATTCGTCAGACGGATTTTGGCTGGCGTTTGAGAACGTGGGCGACCGCGGTTCCGAAATCAATTATGTGACTGTGACAGGCGCGCAGAGAACGAACCTGACCGACGACACATCCGGCGACTTTGACCCGGCCTGGCGGCCAATCCCCAAACCGTGATGAAAAATCTCCTGGCAACAGGAGATTTTTTACTGTCAGCCGATTCTTACACTCCTCTTATTGACGCTCATTTTCCCGCATGTTATGATTACTCGAACGATGTTGGCACTCTCATTTTGAGAGTGCTAATCATGAGAATCCAATGACCAAACTAACTGACCGACAAAATTCACTTCTCATGCTGGTGATTCGAGAATATATCGAAACGGCCCAGCCCGTCGGCTCGAAACACCTGGTCGAGCGCTATCGCCTCGATCTATCGTCCGCGACCGTGCGGAACGAGATGATGGCGCTGACAGAGATGGGCTACTTGCGCCAGCCGCACACCTCCGCCGGACGCGTGCCTACAGAAGAAGGGTATCGCGTCTTTGTGGGACAGATGGTGAATCAAGCTGAACTGCCCGCCTCTGTGCAACAGACCATCACGCACCAGTTCTACCAGTCCCGTCCGGACATTGACCAATGGATGACGCTGGCCGCTTCTGTGTTGGCGCATCAATCGCAGGGAGTATCGGTGGTGACGGCGCCGCACCCGGAACAGGCGCGCTTCAAACACGTGGAATTGATTTCCACGCAAGGCCGTCAGGTCTTGATGGTGCTGGTGATGAGCGGCGGGGAGGTGGGCCAGCAGATTTTGACTTTGGCGGAACCGGTTGCACAGGAACGATTGAGTCAGGCCGCTGCGCGTCTCAACCCGATTTTGGCTGGTCACAGCGTGGACGAATTATCCGCCATCCCGGCACGGACCGATCCGCTCGATCAGGATATCCTGACCCTCATCATTGCCGACATGCGGCGTACGGGAGACCGCGCCTCCGGCCAGATTTATACCGATGGCCAGACGAATCTTTTGGCTGAACCCGAATTTGCAGAAAGCGATGACGCGCGCCGCGCCTTGAGGCTTTTCGAAGAACGCTCTACTTTGCAGGATTTGCTGGCGCGCGCTTCCACCAGCAATACCGTCGGTGGACTGCAGGTTTTAATCGGCAGTGAAGGCGGCTGGGAGGAGTTGCGTCAGTGTTCGATGGTGCTGGCGCGCTACGGTGTGCCGGGCATGGCCACAGGCACGCTGGGCGTGTTGGGTCCCATGCGCATGTCGTATGCGCGGACGATTCCCACGGTGAGATTTGTCGCCGGTCTGTTGAGCGATCTGGTAAACGACACCATTGCAGGTATCGAATAATAAATTGATGGGATGAATATAAGAATGACCAAGAAAAAACATGAAGAAGTTCGACCCGAAAACATGGATGAAGTTAACGGAACCAGCGCCCGGGATGAGGCAACTCTTGTAAGCGATGAGCAGGCTCAGGCGGAGGTCGAATCGTTGATGAGGCGGCTCGAAGAGGCCGAGTCCAAAGTCGCTGAACACCTGGATGGCTGGCAGCGCGCGCAGGCGGAATTCGTCAATTACAAGAATCGCGTTATGCGCGATCAGGAACTGATGCGCGCTACGATGAAAGGCGATGTCGTTAAGAAATATTTTCCCGTGCTGGACGATCTCGAGCGCGCTTTACAGAATCGGCCTGAGGGCGATTCCTGGGCGGACGGCATCGAGTTGATCGCGCGCAAACTTCAGTCGGTTTTCGAGTCGGAGGGCGTGACGCGCATCGAAGCGGAAGGTAAACCGTTCGATCCGAATTTCCATGAGGCGATTTCGCACGAACCGAGTGACGAAGTGCCGAGCGGTCATGTGATCGCAGTGGTGCAGAACGGATATATGTTGGGAGAGCGCGTGATCCGGCCCGCATTGGTAAGGGTGGCGCAATAATTAAGTTTCAAATGCCGCGTATCGGGCTGTCTTGAGCGATTAAAAAAGCCGGGCAGTTTGTGCGCGGTATGTCCTGCATCTGATACTTTACATTGGAGAAGCGAATTCATGGCGAAAATTATAGGGATTGATCTTGGCACGACCAACTCCGTCGCGGCGGTGATGAGCGGCGGCGAACCGATTGTGATTCCTTCGGCGGAGGGGGAACGGCTGGTGCCTTCGGTGGTGGCGGTGAACAAAAACCATGAACGGCTGGTTGGGCGCGTGGCGCGCAATCAGGCTATTACGAATCCGCAGAATACTGTTTTTTCGATCAAACGGTTTATGGGACGCAAATCCGATGATCCCGAAGTGGAGCGGACCAAAAAGCGTGTGCCTTATACGGTCGCGCCCGCCTCGAACGGCGATGTGCGCGTTCTGTTGGACGATAAAGAATATAGTCCGCCTGAAATCTCGGCGATGATCTTAGCCAAGATCAAAGCGGACGCGGAGGCGTATCTCGGCGAGCCGGTGACGCAGGCCGTGATCACAGTGCCGGCCTATTTCAATGATGCACAGCGCAACGCGACCAAAGACGCCGGCAAGATCGCGGGCCTCGAAGTTCTGCGCATCATCAACGAGCCGACAGCCTCGTCATTGGCTTACGGCCTCGACAAGAAAAAGAATGAAGTGATCGCGGTCTATGATTTGGGCGGCGGCACATTCGACATTTCGATCCTCGATGTGGGCGAGGGCGTGTTCCAGGTGCGCGCCACCAGCGGCGACACCTTCCTCGGCGGCGACGATTTCGACCAGCGCATCATGGATTATCTCATCGAGCAATTCCAAAAGGATAACGGCATCGATCTGCGCAACGACCGGCAGGCGTTACAGCGTTTGAAGGAGGCCTCCGAAAAAGCCAAGATCGAACTCTCCACCACGATCCAGACCGAAGTCAATTTGCCGTATATCACCGCGGACGCCAACGGTCCGAAACATTTGGTGATGACGATAACGCGCGCCAAACTCGAACAATTGACGAGCGATCTCGTGGACCGCACGATCGCGCCGCTGAAGCAGGCCATCGCCGACGCGAATCTCACCGCAGGCGATATCAATGAAGTAGTGATGGTCGGCGGTATGACGCGCATGCCGGCGGTGCAGGATCGTGTGCGCGCCTTTTTCGGCCGGGAGCCGCACAAAGGCGTAAACCCGGATGAGGTGGTGGCAGTGGGCGCGGCCATTCAAGCCGGCGTGCTGGGCGGCGAGGTGAAAGATATTTTGCTGTTGGACGTTACGCCGCTCACGCTCTCCATCGAGACTTTGGGCGGGGTCGCCACGCCGCAGATCGAACGCAACACCACGATTCCAACCCGCCGCAGTCAGGTCTTCTCGACTGCCTCCGATAACCAAACCCAGGTGGAGATTCATGTTTTGCAGGGCGAACGCCCGATGGCTTCGGATAACAAGTCGCTCGGCAAGTTTGCTTTGGATGGGATTCCGCCCGCGCCGCGCGGCGTTCCGCAGATCGAAGTGACCTTCGATATCGACGCCAACGGTATTTTGAAAGTGACCGCCAAAGACAAGGCCACGGGCCGCACCCAACACATCACTCTTACCGCTTCTTCGGGCTTGAGCGAATCGGAAGTGGAGAAGATGCGCCAGGACGCGGAAGCTCATGCCGAGGAGGATCGCCAGCGCAAGGAATTGATCGAAGCGCGCAATAACGCCGATAATACGATCTATGCCGGGGAGAAAGCGCTGAAAGATTTGGGCGATAAAGTGCCCAACGAGATTCGTAGTGAAGTCGAGGCGAAATCGGCCGAGGTGAAGAAGGTGATACAAAGCGATGATGTGGCCGCCATCAAGGCCGCGACCGAGGCGCTGGGCCAGGAGATTCAAAAGATCGGCGCGGCCGCGTACGAGCAGACTCCGCCGACAGGCGAAGCGAATGCTTCACAAACGGAGCCAGGTTCATCGTCCGGCTCGAACGAGGGCGATGTGGTTGATGGTGAAGTGAAAGAGTGAGATCGGAAACGGAGAATAGAGGAGAACGGTTTTAGTCCGTTCTTTGTAGTTTATGAGCGAGCGCGATTATTATGAAATCCTCGGTGTCTCGCGGAATGCGTCGGAGGATGAGCTTAAGTCGGCATTCCGCAAGCTGGCGCGTCAATACCATCCGGATGTGAATAAGGAGCCGGACGCCGAGGAGAAGTTCAAGGAAATCAACGAGGCCTACGGCGTTTTATCGGACGCGGACAAGCGCGCCCGCTACGACCGCTTTGGCAAGGCCGGCCTCGGCAATATGGGCGGCTTTCACGATTACACCGCCGACTTCGGCGATATCTTCGAGGAGCTTTTCGGCCAATTTGGCTTTTCAACGGGCCGTGCGTCGCGGCGCAGTCCGCGGCGCGGGCGCGATTTGCAGATGCAGGTGAAGCTGACGTTCGAAGAGGCAGTTTTCGGCGTCGAGAAAGAGATCGAGTTCGAGCGCGAGGAAACCTGCTCGCGTTGCAACGGTTCGGGTGCAGAACCCGGCACCGCGCCTGCGCGTTGTCAGACGTGCGGAGGGCAGGGCGAGGTGCGTCAGGTACGGCAGACTTTCCTCGGACAGATGGTGCAGACCGCGATCTGCCCAACTTGTAATGGCCGCGGCGAAACGATTGCATCGCCGTGTCACACCTGCCGCGGGAGCGGGCTGGAACGCAAAGTCGTTCATAAAAAAGTGCAGATTCCTGCGGGCGTGGATCACGGGACGCAAATCCGCCTGGCGGGCGAGGGCGGACCGGGAGTCTATGGCGGGCCGAATGGAAGCCTGTTCATCGTTTTGAACGTTCAGCCGCATAAATATTTCAAACGCCGCGAGAACGATATTTTACTTAATCTCGATATCAACATCGCGCAAGCCGTCCTCGGCGCGGAGATCAAGGTCCCGACGCTCGACGGCGACGATAATCTCAAAATCCCTGCCGGGACTCAGCCGGGCAAGATTTTTCACATGCGCGGCAAGGGAGTTCCGCATTTACGGCGCAGTGGGCGCGGCGATCAGCTGGTGATTGTCAATGTGGAAGTGCCGTCCAAACTCACGAAAGAACAGCGCGAGTTGATGGAAAAACTCGCCGAAACGCTCGGTACGCAGGTCAAGCCGAAGGAAAAAGGATTTATTGACTGGTTGAACGATGCGTTTGGGGGATAGAATGGTGAGCAGATACCCGTTGGTTTACTTCGTTATACTGGTTATATTATGCCCTCTTTGATTACTGTGAGCCTTGTCGCTCTGGGCGGCGCGTTGGGATCGGCCTCCCGCTATTTGCTGGGTACGTGGGTTCAGTCCGCGAGCCGAAGCATTGACTTTCCTTTCGGCACATTAACGGTCAATCTGATCGGCTGTTTTGTGGTCGGCCTGCTCAGCCAACTGGCGGAGTCGCGCGGCGTATTTACGCCTGAAACACGCGGCTTGGTTCTCATCGGTGTGCTGGGCGGGTTCACCACCTTTTCCTCGTTCGGTAACGACACGATGAATTTGTTCCGCGATGGTCAGATGATCAACGCGCTGATCAATGTGGGCGCGAACGTGATTCTCGGTCTCGCGCTTGTGTGGCTGGGGCGCATGGCCGCGGTTTGGATCTGGAAATAAAGTGTTGCAGTGGTCGAGGAGCCCTGTGCAGTTCGGGGCGCACCATGGCCACAGACTGGAGAAAATCATGCAACTGCCGCAAGAAGGCTCTCTACTGCGTATTCTTATCGGCGAATCGGATAAACACGAGCGGAAGCCGCTCTATGAATGGATCGTCCTGCAGGCCCGTGAACAGGGATTGGCTGGCGCGACCGTATTGCGAGGCATGATGGGTTTCGGCGCAAACACGCGTGAGATTCAAACCTTCCGTTTCGATATGCTCTCCGAAGACCTGCCCATTGTGGTTGAGATCGTGGATACGCAGGAAAAACTGGAAGCGTTTCTCGCGCTAATCGAACCTCACCTCGGAGCGGGTTTGGTCACACTCGAAAAAGCTCGAGTTCATTTCTATAAGTCAGATAAGAAATGAATTGAAACTATCCTGACAGCCAACTCTCGGAGTTTGCTTTTATTTATATCGCCTGCCTGAAGCTGGCGTTAAAGGGGGATTCTTAAAACGATCCTTTTCAATTGCATTGAAATTCATTACAACCCGGCCTTGCAGAAAAATTCACATTGAAGTAGAATACTGAACATATGAACAATCATTCATATATTAGAGCCTACAATGCCTTCGACACTGGATGAACACAACGCCGCGCATTTGGCGGATTTATTCGCCGCGATGAGCGACCCGACGCGCCTGCGCATTATCTCTGCCCTGATTCAAAAGGAAATGAGCGTGGGCGAGATCGCGGCGAAGATTCATTTATCGCATTCCGCAGTTTCGCATCAACTGCGCGGCCTGCGCCAAATGCGACTCGTCCGCCCGCGCAAGAAGGGACGGCAGGTGTTCTATTGTCTCGACGACGACCACGTGGAACGTCTCTACCGTCTGGGACTCGATCATGTCGAACATGGCTAAGGAATTTTGAATGGAAAAGACGATCAAACTTGAAATCCCTCTTTTACTCCCCGGCGTCAATGACGATAGGGACGGCTGTCTCGCCCGCCTTGAAACCTCGCTTCAGGGACGCAAGGGAATCCTGCGCGTTCATTTGGAACGCGAGAGGACGCCCGTTGATTTGTGCCTGCACTACGATCCAAATTTTTTGAAGATTTCCGACGTCAAACAGATGGCCGAACACGCCGGCGCGCAGATATTAAATCGTTATCATCACGCCTCCGTTCCCATCGAAGGCATGGACTGTTCCGATTGCAGCCGGGTAGTGGAGCATAGCGTCGGGCGCATGGACGGCGTGCTTTCCGTCAAAGTAAACTATCCCACGGAGAGAATGTGGGTGGAGTTCGACGCGCAAAAAATCAATCGCTCCGCCATCGAAAAACGCGTACATTCGCTGGGCTATGCAGTGCCCTTGAACGAATTTCAACGCCGGTTGCACGCGAACCGCGAGTTATTGTTGAGCATCGCCTCGGGCGCGTCCCTGCTCGTTGGCTGGCTGGGAGGTTTGATATTCGGCTTTCCCGCCTGGTTGAGCGTCGGTTTTTATCTCGCGGCATATCTTCTCGGCGGCTGGGACGTTTCGCGCCATGCCTGGAGCGCCATTCGGCACCGCCAGTTCGATACAGACAGTTTGATGATCGTAGCCGCACTCGGCGCGGCATTCCTCGGCGATTTTGCCGAAGGCGCCTTGCTTCTTTTTCTATTTAGCCTCGGGCATGCGCTGGAGGAACGCGCACTCGACCGCGCCCGCTCCGCCGTCCGCGCATTGGCGGACCTTGCGCCGAAGACAGCCTTGGTTAAACGTGACGGCCAAGAGCAGGAGCTTCCCGTAGAGTCGCTTCAACTCGATGATATCGTCATCGTTCGTCCGGGCGTGCGCATTCCAGTGGATGGAATCATCCTGAACGGCAGTTCCAGCGTGGATCAAGCCTCTGTCACCGGCGAGTCGCTTCCAGTTGATAAAACACCCGGCGCAAAGATTTTCGCCGGCACCGTCAACGGCGAAGGCGCATTGGACGTTAAAGTCACGCGTCTCGCCAAAGACTCGACGCTGGCGCGCGTAATGAAAATGGTGGAAGAAGCGCAGGCGCAAAAATCTCCCACGCAACAGACCCTCGAAAGATTCGAGCGCGTCTTCGTTCCCGCCGTATTGATTCTCACCCTGCTTGTGATCGTCGTCCCGCCATTATTGGGTTTTCCATTTCGCGAATCGTTTCTGCGCGCGATGACCCTGCTCGTTGCCGCGTCCCCTTGTGCGTTGGCGCTCGGCACACCCGCCGCGATTCTGGCGGGCGTGGCGCAGGCCGCGCGTAATGGTGTATTGGTCAAAGGCGGCGCGCATCTCGAAAATCTTGGCCGTCTTAAAGCCATTGCCTTCGACAAAACCGGCACTGTGACTCACGGCCGGCCCGAGGTCACGGACATTGTGACGATTCGATCGCCGGACGAGTCGAAGGGATGGAGCGAAACGGATGTGCTGTCCATCGCGGCTGGCATGGAATCGCGTTCCGCGCATCCGCTCGCGCAGGCTATTGTCCGCTCGGCTCAGACGCGGGGCGTGCCTGCTTCCGTTATGGACGAAGTCGAGTCGCTGACGGGCCGCGGCCTGCGCGCAAAATTCAGCGAAAGAACAATCTGGATCGGCAATCGAAAACTGATGGATGAAGCAGGCGTGACGCTTTCTGCCGAATCGATCGCCCGCGCCGAGTCGCTTCAAGGGCAGGGCAAAACTTTGATGTGGATCGCTGAAGATAAACGTGTCATTGGCATCATTGCGCTTGCCGATACACTGCGCCGCACAGCCGCGCCGACGATCAACGCACTGAAGAGAATTGGCGTGGAACATACCATCATGTTGACAGGCGACAACGCACGCTCCGCTTCCGCGATTGCCGGTGAAATCGGCCTGACCGATTTTCGCTCCGATCTGATGCCCGAAGATAAATTAACTGTCATCCGCGATCTGGTAAAACAATATGGCCAGGTGGCCATGATCGGCGATGGAGTGAACGATGCGCCTGCGCTGGCCAATGCCTCGGTAGGCATTGCAATGGGCGGAGCGGGAACCGACGTAGCTCTCGAAACGGCCGATGTCGCGTTGATGGGCGACGACCTGAGCAAACTGCCCTTTGCAGTCGGGCTGGGACGCGCCACAAGAAATATCATTGTTCAAAACCTGTCCATTGCATTGGGCGTGATCGCGCTCTTGATCGTCACTTCGCTTACCGGCATCATCAGCATTGGCATTGCCGTGATTTTCCATGAAGGCAGTACACTGGTGGTCGTTGCCAATGCCTTGCGATTGCTGGGATACAAACCGGGCTGAAAAACGGAATGACGATGAACTGGCTGGAGGTTTCATTGACGGTTAACGGCGAGCTGGCCGAGTCTGTGGCCGATGTGCTGGCGCGCTTTGCCCCGAATGGCGTGGTGACTGAGCAGGGCGTAAAGTTTGTCAATGAAGAAGATGAAGGTACAGCAACCGGCCCGATTACGGTGCGCGCTTATCTCGAAATGAAAGACGGGATCGAAGAGACGCGCCAAAAGCTCGAAGAGTCGCTCTTTTATTTGGGGATGATTCAACCGCTTCCGAATCCGACCTATAAGCAAATCGCCGATCAGAATTGGATGGAAGCCTGGAAGCAAAATTACAAACCGATTCCTATCGGCCAACGACTGATAATCCTCCCCGCGTGGATGGACTCGCCCGACGCGGCGCGCATCCCGATCAAAATCGACCCCGGTATGGCCTTTGGCACTGGCACGCATCCGACCACACAGCTTTGCCTTGAGTTAATGGAGAAGGGATTTGAAGAAAGAGGAAAGGCGAAAGAAGGCGATTCTTTCTTCTCTCCTCTTTCGTGCATTGATGTTGGCTGTGGCTCCGGTATTCTCTCCATTGCCGCGCTCAAACTTGGCGCGACGCGCGCCCTCGGCGTGGATATTGATATTGAGTCCGTGCGCAACTCGCGCGAGAACGCGGACAAGAATGATATCGGCGAGGAACTGATTTTAGGTCAGGGCTCAGTAACGGAAATACTGGAAGGCAGGTTCGCGTTCAAGTCCGCGCCGCTGGTTGTGGCGAACATCCTCGCGCCGATCATCATCCGGCTTTTCGACGCGGGACTGGCTGATTTAATGGAATCGGACGGGGTGTTGATCTTGAGCGGTATCCTGTACGAGCAGGAGGCAAAAGTCATTGAGGCCGCGCAGGCCAGGGGTCTGAAATTGACCGGGCGTCGTCAGATGGGGGATTGGGTGGCGTTAATGTGCGAACGAACGCGATAATTCGCATCGAGGGTTAAGAAATTAGAACGTTTGAACGTTTTGTGCTATCATATCCTCAATATGAAGCCCCGCCAGCTTATCCTTTATTTGCTGTTGAATGTGTTTGTTTCGGCATGTGTCACTTCGGGGATTCTATTTTGGTACGACCGTAATTACCGGGCGTCGCTGGCTCCGGCTGGGCAAGTGAGCGCGCCGAACGGCGCGGCGAATCCCGCGCAGACGATCAGCCCGCAAGACAAAATTCCAGTGCAGATCGAGAGCATTGTCGGCGCAGGGACATTGAGCGTGGAAACCGCGGTGATCCATTACAATGGCAGTGGTCAGCTGGATTTGGCGGGTTGGCAGTTAAAGGACGAAGACGGCAACGCGTTTACATTCCCGCAACTCACGTTATATCAAAACGGTTCAGTGCAGGTGCATACTGCCGCCGGCACGAATACTGTGATTGACTTATATTGGGGCGCGCCCGAGGCGGTTTGGAGTTCGGGCGAGAACGCCAGATTGTACGATTCGCAAGGTAATTTACGCGCGTTCTATCGAGTGCCATAAGGCTCATGTGGTTTTGCGTTTGGAAAAACAAATGTTTCTGATCACTGGTTTAATGAAATGACCCAAGCCCTTTATCGCAAATATCGTCCCAAAGGATGGGATGCTGTCATTGGACAGGATCATGTGGTACAGACCCTGACCAATGCCATCAAAGCCGACCGCGTCGGCCACGCGTATTTGTTCGCCGGACCGCGCGGCACAGGTAAGACCACGGTGGCGCGTTTGCTGGCGAAAGCGGTTAATTGCCTCAATGCCGACCCCGCCAAACGTCCGTGCAACGAATGTGAATTTTGCAAGGCGGTCAACGAGAATCGTTTCCTTGACCTGATCGAAATCGACGCGGCTTCCAACACGTCCGTGGACGATGTGCGCGATTTGCGCGACAAAATTAATTTTGCGCCTTCGCAGGGTAAATACAAAATTTACATCATCGATGAAGTCCACATGCTTTCCACCGCGGCTTTCAACGCATTGCTTAAAACGTTGGAAGAACCGCCGCCACACGCCATCTTTGTTTTGGCGACCACCGAGATTCATAAAATCCCCGCCACCGTCCTCTCGCGCTGTCAGCGGCATGAGTTTCGCCGCGTGCCGGTGGATGAAATCGTCTCCAACTTAAAGGAAATCATCGCCGCCGAACACATCCAGGCCGATGACGAAGCGTTGATATTGATCGCGCGCCAATCCGCGGGCGGGATGCGCGACGCGCAATCCCTGCTCGATCAACTTTCCTCGACAGGCGACCGGATCACGCTGGCGCTGGCGCAGACTGTGCTGGGCACGGCTACGAGTCAGACTGTGATCGATCTCACCGCGTCCATCCTCGACCTCGATCCTGCGCGCGGCCTCGAGGCGATTCACAAGGCCCTCGATTCCGGCACCGATCCGCGCTCGCTGGCGCGACAGATCGTCGAGTATCTGCGCGGGCTGATGCTCATTCAAATGGGCAACGGCGATCAGGTCGAAGCTACCGCCGAAGTTAAGAAACAAATGACTGTGCATGCCAAAGCTTTTTCCACTTCGAACGTGTTGCGCATGATGAAGGTTTTCAATAGTGCCGCGACGGATTTGCGCGGCGGCTGGCAGCCCTCTTTGAACCTGGAACTCGCCCTGGCGGAAGTGATCGAATCTCCCGCGGCTCAGGAGAAATCCGCCGCGCCGATTCGTTCCAAGCCTCAAGCTGTCGCTTCTGCCCCTGCTAAACAAACGGAATCCGGCTCCAAGTCCGCGGCGGAGGCGAATCAGACCCAAGCGCCGGTGATCAGCGCGGGCGAGGTCATCAAGGCCTGGAAACAAATCGCGGGTTCTTTGCCGAAGTCACAGGCGAACTTATCCGCGTTGTTGAATTCAGTCAGGACAATTGCGGTGCAAGGGAAAACGCTCACTTTGGGTTTTGCCAGCGAAGTGCTGGTTTCGAAGATGGACAAGCCCGATCAGCTCGAGGCCGCGCAAAAAATCATCGCCGAAACGCTGGGCGTGGAGGTAATCATCCGTTGTGTCGTAACAAATGCCAAGGGCAGGATTCCGTCCGACGTGCCGCAAGACGGCATGGTCGCGACCGCCATTCAACACGGCGGCGAGATTGTGGATATGCAGGATTAGGTAGTCATATCCATGAGAACCAAAGTTTTTATCAGCTATAGTCATCAAGATGTGAAATGGCTTAAGCGTCTTGACCCTCATCTTAAACCATTAGTCCGTGATGAAAATATAGACATTTGGGATGACAGAAGAATCTCTGCTGGTTCTGAATGGCGCGAGGAAATACAAAAAGCTCTTGACGATGCAAAAGTAGCAGTTTTATTAATAAGCGCTGATTTTATTGCTTCGGATTTCATTGTTAACCATGAACTTCCTGCTTTGTTAAACGCCGCTGAAGAAGATGGAGTAATCATCTTGTCGCTTATTATAGGTGTGTCCAGATTTTCTCGTTACCCCATGCTTTCTAAATTTCAGGCAATTAATTCACCTGACAAACCCCTGTCTAAGCTTACTCGACCAGAGCAAGATAAACATCTCGATAGATTAGCTCTCGAAATTGAAAAAGCTATAAACAACACAATGCAACAGATAGAACCAGTCGAGTCAAAGAGGGATGATGTTAAGTTCGATCCAGTGAAGCTTGGTGACACTACCCCTGTAAAGATATTGTTTTCAGATTTTGTACAACCTGATCCTATAAGTATTAAACTAGCTGTATTAGCTTTTGAATCGGGTCAAAGAGAATTCGTTGCCGAATGGCACCCGGAAAATATTCAACTTTTCGACATTCTAAAAAGATTATATGAGGATGCAAGAAATTACCGAAATACTCATTCAAAATTCCATAGTATTTCATCTGAATTTGTGATGGAATTCATTGCTGCAGCATCTGAGCCGATTAAATCTTTTCCAGAGAAGAAGGAGAAAACAGCCAAAAGAATACCGCTGTTGCTTGAGACACTACATGGGTTTTATGCCGACTCAAAAGAGATCGCATTGTCAAAATTTCTCATTTTGGCAGGTTATAATATTTATATTTCTCTGGCTTACGCAATTGAAAAAGCCTTTGCGGTAGAAAAAAATTATCCGAAACACTGGCAGCACTTTTTTGGTTCGTATGAGGATGCGTATCATAAGCTGTTTGAAATCAACGAGCCAATGGGGAAAGGGCGTTTGCTTCGTCTGGGTGATAAAAATATAGATTTGCTGGTTTCTAGTAAGGACGTGGATATTATTGCCCCATTATCCATGCTTTTATATGCTGATTCCCATAGAAAGCCCTTTAACTATAAATTCATACTGAATTATTTGATCCCCCAATTCGAATTATTCATGGCTTCATACGCTCCAGATTTCAGAGTCGATTCATACGATCCTGAACGAATCTGGTGGCAAAGAGTGGTTGACAGCGATAATACAGAAATAGACGGGGATTATTTCAAGAAATTGCGTGTAAAAAATGCCAGTTATTTTAATCGCTTGATAGAAGAAGGCGTAATTGATGATAGAGGCTTTCAAATACGGTAAGGAGATATTATGGCAAAGGGATTCAACAAAGGCCCAGGCATGGGCGGGCAGGCGGGGATGATGCAACAATTGCAACGCCTGCAACAACAAATGGAAGAGGCGCAGGCAAAACTTGCCGTGGAAACGGTCACTGCCACGGCGGGCGGCGGCGCGATCAAAGTTGTGATGACGGGTGACCAGAAATGCCAGTCCGTTGAGGTCTCGCCTGACTTCATGAAAGATGCAGACGCTGAAATGTTGCAAGACATGGTTTTGTCCGCGGTGAATATGGCGCTCGATCAATCGCGCGAACTGCAACAAAAATTGATGGGTCCGCTGGCGGGCGGGCTTCCTTTCTAAATAATGATATGTAGGGGCACAGCGGGACGGCCGAGGGCTTAACCATAATTGGTTTCGCTGTGCCCCTACGAGTTAACATATGCTTTTACCTGAATCTATTCAATCACTAATCAATGCGCTCGAACGACTGCCGGGCATCGGGCCCAAGTCTGCGTCGCGGCTGGCGTTCTTCCTATTGCGCGCGCCGGAGGAAGTATCGGGGGATCTGGCAACCGCGCTTGAAAATCTCAAAGCCAATACCGCGTTATGTTCCGAATGTTTTAATATCATGGAAGCGGGCCGCGAGCGGTGCGAGATCTGCGAGTCGTTGAATCGCGACGGCAGTGTGATCTGTGTTGTGGAAGAAGCGCTGGATGTTTTGGCGTTGGAGCGCACCGGCGGTTATCAGGGAAAGTATCATGTTTTGCAGGGCGTGTTATCTCCCATCGAAGGAATCGGCCCGGACGATTTGAAAATTAAGCCGTTGCTGGAGCGCGTGGCGCGCGGTGAAGTAAAAGAAGTGATCCTGGCGACAAATCCAAGCATGGAGGGAGATGCGACCGCATTGTATCTTCGTCAACAACTGGAACCTTTAGGGGTTAAAGTAACGCGTTTGGCGCGCGGCCTGCCTGTTGGCGGCGATTTGGAGTACGCGGATCAGAACACGTTGTTGCGGGCACTCTCCGGCCGGCAGGAAATGAGTTAACGAGGAGCAGGCTTCAGGGCGGTTTGGCGCGATTTTTTAAGGTTGAATTGTCAGATAAGTACTTGAATCTCCTTGACAAAGCCTGCAAAACGCATATAATCACTATTCGCCAGTACATTGACACCAGATTTCGTCTCCAAGACAAATCGTTGACAACTGAGTAAACCGTCTCAAGTCAGAGACACAAGCCTGATGGGTTGCAGTCTGACGAGCCGATGCGGAAGATGCATCGGTGTTTTCGTCTGTATATAGGCGGTTATGATGCAGATCGAAGTAGGATCTGCTGAAATGGCGAGTACCTTAACAACTGAATAGTGATAGGAAGCAACAAACTCTGTCAATTTCCAGTGAAAACTCCGTAACAACCACTCGCAAGAGTGATATTTTTTGCGGAGAGTTTGATCCTGGCTCAGGATGAACGCTGGCGGCGTGCCTAATACATGCAAGTCGAACGAGGTGCTTTTGTAGCAATACGGAAGTATCCTAGTGGCGAACGGGTGAGTAACGCGTTGGTGACCTGCCCCAAAGTGCGGGATAACAGTCCGAAAGGATTGCTAATACCGCATGTGGTCTCCGGGTTTAGAAACCGGTGACTAAAGCAGTAATGCGCTTTGGGAGGGGCCTGCGTCCCATCAGCTAGTTGGTGAGGTAACGGCTCACCAAGGCGACGACGGGTAGGGGACCTGAGAGGGTGGCCCCCCACAATGGAACTGAAACACGGTCC
>CAZCUF010000005.1:0-230530 GCA_964502095.1 uncultured Anaerolineaceae bacterium | reverse complement strand
AAAATATTCCTTCCATATTACTGACTTCGTTCACTCACCATTTTAGCCACTCCCAAACGTCCGCACGATAATATCTCCGAAAAGGATTACAATTTACATGGAGTCAAGTATGGCTGAACCAATTTCTGTAAACGAGACCAATTTCCAAAACGAAGTATTAGATTCGGTTAAGCCCGTGCTCGTGGATTTTACCGCCGTGTGGTGCCAGCCTTGTAAAATGCTCGATCCGATCGTCGAACAACTGGCCCGGGACTGGGAGGGCAGGGTCAAGGTCGCCAGGTTGGATGCGGATCAAAATCCGGACATCATGATGAGGTACAGCGTTTTGGGAATCCCAACACTGATATTGTTTAAGAACGGCGAAATAAAAGCACGCATCAGCGGCTTTCAACCCAGGAATAAATTGGTCGACAAGCTGACGCCGCACATTTAACCCGGCGGGTCTCTTATTATGGCCGATTGGTATTTGTGGGATATTGAGTGTGCGCAGGGGTCGGTGTACGCGAGGCGCTTGCATTTGGCACGGGAGTAAAGGTGGGCAAAAAGGAGGGATCGCCCTGCCAGGGAAGGAAACGCGTAATACTCCGGGCATCATCCCATCCTTTGATTTCACAGCGCTGAAGAACAAATAGATTGCCCGGTCCCTGATCGGCAGTGAAGCCGGTGGCGCCCATGGCGGCAATATAGTTCGCGAAATGAATGTAGCTCACGGCCGTATTGCCTACATCGCCGAACGGATAGGCAAACGTCAAAATGGGAACGCCCAACATTTTCTCCAGGTCGATCTTGGATTGGACGATCTCATAGCGAACGCTGGACGAGTTCATTAAGTTGGGATGCGTTTCAGTGTGACTGCCCACCTCCCAGCCGGCCGCGGCCATCTCTTTGATTTGGTCGACGGTTAGATAATTAGCCGTATTGATATATTCCACCACAACATAAAGCACGCCAGTGAAACCGTACTTCTTCATAATGGGAAAGGCATTGGTGTAATTATCTTCGTTACTGTCATCGAAGGTCAAAATGATCGGCCGGGGCGGCAGAGACGCGCCCTGCGTGATCGCACGTACCAACATGCTGGTTGTGATGGTTGTGTAACCCCAATTGTGTAAAAGCTTTAGTTCATCTTCAAAGCGATCGGGCGGCACGTAATACCGGCTTCCGATGGGCGAGACCGCGATGTGGTGATACATCAAAATGGGAACCTGCACACTGCCCGGTCCCTGCACAACCCAGGTGGGCGTGGGAGTCGGTGTAACGGTAAAAGTTGGGGTGATGGTGGAAGTCTGAGTAACGGTGGCAGTTGAAGTCGGAGGAGGAGGCGTGGCAGTCTCCGATGCAGTTAGAGTCGCGGCGGGCGCGAATCCGTTACATCCAGCCAGCAAAATAGAAACCCCTAACAGCAGGGCTAAAATTTTTTTCATTCTAATGATTGAGTTGCCAGAGAATACGCAGGCCGTCGAGCGTAAGCCAGGGCGCGACGATTTGGATCACGTCTGTTTCTTTGGCGACAATTTCGGCCAACCCGCCCGTAGCGATGACTTTCATGTCGCTTCCCAGTTCGGACCGAAAACGGGCTACCATGCCCTCGGTCATGCTCACATATCCAAACAGGAGTCCCGACTGCATGGCATGGACAGTGTTGCGGCCAATGACGGAGGGCGGACGTTGAAGATCGATACGCGCCAATTTGGCGGTATGCGTGAAAAGCGCTTCGGCGGCGAGGTTGATCCCTGCAGTGATCGCGCCGCCGAGATATTCGCCGTCTTTGGTGAGCGCATTGAATGTGGTGGCGGTGCCAAAATCGATCACGCAAGCCGGGCCGCCATACAAGCGCATCACCGCCACTGCATCCGCCACACGATCCGCGCCAACCGCTTTCGGGTCCTCGTAGCGGATGCGGATGCCTGTTTTTACACCGGCATCTACAATGAAAGGCGATTGCTTTAGATATTCGTTACAAGCCTGAACGATGCGGCTGGTCAGTTGCGGAACCACTGACGAAAGACTGACGCCGCTTAAATCGGCGGGAGCACACCCCGCATTTTGGAGCAGGCCGAGCAGTTGCAAACCATATTCGTCCGGCATGCGCGCGTGATCGGTGGCGAGCCTCCAATGCGCGGATAACGTCTCACCTTCGTAGAGTCCGATGGTTAAATTAGTATTACCGAGATCAATGGCGAGGAGCATATGAGTGTTCGTCCGTTTTGGCAATTAATTCGTTGGGCGATTTAAGCCATAAGAAAAGGATGAGAATTGCAATAGGGAATACGTGCAAGTATAAGCGATTGATCGAAGTACGAATATGCCAGTCCAAATCATAAGGCGAGATCACATACGCAAAAAAGTATATCAGCAATTGCGCCAGCACAACGCCCAGCGCATAGGCCAGGCCTTCGACCGGGAGCCTGGTTTTCCCGACCAGAAGCGCGTAAATAAGGAGAATGGCGATAATGCTGATTGGGCCGCCTCCCACCTTCCACAAAGCCACGCTTGTTTTCCGTACGATAAATTCATAACGGCTGACATCTTCGATCAGCTTAATAAGATTCTGTCGATTCGTCACCAGATCGTTGCCGGGCGCCAAGAAAATCTTGAACGATAGAACGACCAAAAAAGGAACCGCGATGCCGAGTAGAAAATTTCTGAATGCCAATCTTTCTTTCGTCCAGCCGATCAATATCCAGGCGGCTGCGGTAATGGCGGCAAACGTCAGGCCTTCGTTCTTCGTCCACATACCGAGGCCTGTTACCAGTCCCGCGAGAATCGGGATGGCCTTTTCGCGTTTGAAAAGATAGATCAATATGAGGCCAGCAGACGCCAGGAAATAATAGGATTCTGGCAGATCCGAGAACTGAGTCATACCGTTGTAAGCGACTATTGGCTGAGTCATCATAACAATGGTCGCAAGAGCGGCTGTTTTTGAGTCGCGCAAGGCATTGATGAAGCTGAACAATAAACCGGCCACGCAAATAGTGAACACGAATGCCAAAGTCATCGGACCGCGATCTGTTTCTTTGGGTAATAACTCCCAGGTGGTTGCATTGGCCGTCGCCAGTAAAAACGGATAATCGGGATGATCGTAAATTCGTAAAAAGGTGCCGGTCCAATGCGGGCCGCCGCGGTAGACGAACCTCGCCACCACGTTCCAGTTCGACCAGGCATCCCATCTCCCGTGTGGATTTTGAACCGCATAGAGCCAAAACTCACCGAGGAAGATAAGCAGTGCGGCTCCGAACAAGATGATCCAAACCATGTTGGTTTTTTTGAAGGAGGGCCTCGTCCTTTTGAAAACTTCAAGGATGGACAACTTATGTTTCCAAAGGGCATAAAACAGCAGAAGAACGATCACAGCCGTTTCGATGAGCGCGTACATATGCAGGTCAAGTTTGGCCCAAATCCATAGAAAGCTGAGGAGCGATGAAACGCCGATTCCCACCGGACCTGCCAGGAAAGCTTTGACGATTAAATCTTTGACGTCCGAGGATTTCCAAATCCACTGCACGAGCAAAAAGCCGAGGATGAAGCGCGGAACGAGGGCGAGGAAAGCCAATAGCAACATATCAGCCTTCGATATCGTGGATCACGTACAATCCAAAACCCAAAGATTGAATCGTGTACTTTCCCAGCTTTTGATCCAGCCAGGGTTTGATGGTTTTTAGCGAGACGGTATTCCCGAAATTGCCGATAATCCACTCTTCTCCGAAGCCCCGTTTCAGTGCAATGGGCGCCACGCCGTATTGAACCAGAAAGAACTCCGCCTGATCGTACACTGAATTTGAATTCGGAATATCCGACTTCTCGAGATAACTGGCTACATAGACATCGGAAGGAATGGCCGCCTGAACATCGCGCATATGCACCTCCCATGAAGAGACCATTTCGTTAGTGACATCGGTCATCTTGAAGGTTCTGACTGCTCCCAACAAGGAATAGCCGCCAGCGGCAATGGTTAAGAAAGCCAGCAGATACGGTAGCAGGTTTCTGATTCTATTCATTCATACCTTTCCGGGAAAACACTTTTTCAGGCTCTGTGATCGAGGAAAACAACAGGAAAACTCCCGCAGGGAAAACATGCAATACCAGGCGGCCCAACGAAGTGCGAATATGCCATTCGAGGTCATAGGGTGTGATGACAAAAATCGCGCAATATCCGAGCAGTTGCAGGGCGATGATCGCCGCGACGGCATAGAACCCACGCATGGAATTAAACGGAAACCCTGCGTTCATCACAAAAGCATAGACGATCAATCCAATCAAAATGCTGAACGGCCAGTTCCCAAAGAGCAGGAACTCCTGGCCAAGATGCTTGAGAATAATCCAATAGCGCGACAGATCCAAAATCTTGGCAAGCCGGTCGTTATTTCCTCCGGCGAGCAATTCGCTCGGCTGGACTAAGGCGATCTTGAAATACAGAATGACCACCAAAGGCAAAGCGAGCCCGGCAATATACCAAAGAAGGGGCTTCCATTTGTCATTAAAAGTCAGCACTACCAGCACAGCCAGACTGCCCGCGATCAATAACAACCCTTCATTCTTTGACCATCCGCCCAAGCCAGCCATGAATCCCGCCAGTACCAACAGGGAAGATTGGCGCGATTTGAAATAGAGAAAAATCAAGGCGCAGGTTGACAACATGAAATAGGCAACCGGCACATCCGAAAGTTGGCCTGCTCCTGTAAGGAGAAACATGGGCGTGCCCATCAGGATCAATGAAGCCAAACTGGCCTGACCCAAACTTTTCGTCAGACTGACCGAGGCAAACAACACGCCGACGCAGGCCAGCAAAAAGAACAATCCCTGCATCATTGGGAGGCGCGGCGTCTCCGAGCCAAGTATCTCCCAGCCCCAGGTAACGTTGAGGGGCACGAGCAGGGGATAGTCCGCATGCGCGAGATAGTAGAGCGAAGCCGAAGTGGTGGCGCGCCAGTTTTCGGGGTCCCGATAAATGAAGCGGGCGGCGCGATTCCAAATACCCCACGCATCGAACGCGCCCTGAGTCCGGGCGTTATAGATATTGAAAAAGGTCAACCCGGCAAAGATCAATGCAAGGGAGACTGCACCGACCAATCCCCATTGAAGGCTCGAGAGCGCGGGCCATTTTAGAGCAGGCCATTTTTTACCGCGTTCCCGTACAATGACCGCCAGCGCCAACGCGACCAGAAGGATCGTTTGAACGACAAGCATATTGATTTTCCCGGGCGCGATCAGCAAACTCAAAAAGAATAGAAACGAGCTTAACCCCAAACCTGCCCCAACCCCAAGCGAGACTTTGAGCAACAGCGCCAGCCCGCTACGTTCGGGCCAAAGCAGATGAATCAAGAAACTGCCAATCAGCGCAGGCAGTAAAAAAATCAAAAGGCTGGGCGCCGTCATGGATTCACCAGCCTGTGAAGCAAATACATATTATGTTTCAAAGGAGTGATTTCAAACTCTCCTGCATTGGCCTTTTGCCAGATTCCAAACGACGCCCGGCTGAGAACCGCCACGTTCCATTCCTCCACTGCGCCTCTTTCCAAAATCAACGGCGCCAGCGTATATTGCGCCAGCATGAATTCGCTTTCCTGATCCCAATATGAATAAGATGTTCCGGGCACATCCCACTCCCCCACATAGCCGATCACGCCGCGCTGAATGGGCAGAGCAGTTTTAACAGGCTCAAGGCGCTCTGTCCACGCTTCGATGGCGGCGCCGCCCAGATCGAGGCCCCTGGTCGAGAGCCAATATCGAAAAACCGAAAACAGACTTGCCAGCACCAATAAGGCGATAAAAAATTTTTGGATATTTCTTGTCATTCAATCCTTCCGGCGAAGGATTATTTTACCATTTCGATGATTTCGGCGACCATATCGAAACGATGGAACTGCGGCATGATGTAAATCCCGTTCGCCCAGGACTTGAGGCTGTGGATCAGTTCGACGGCCAATTCCACACCGACGCGCGTTCCGTTTTCCCCCGCGGACTCGATCCGTTTGCGCGCTTCGTCCGGGATGAAAATGCCCGGCACTTCATGATGTAAAAAGTTGGTATGCCGCGCGCTAACCAACGGCAGGATGCCCACCAGGATCGGCTTCTCGAACCTGCCGAATTGATCTTCATAGCGGACAAGAAGCTTACGGCCATCCTCTGCATTGTAAATAGGCTGTGTCAGGAAGAAATCCGCGCCGGCCTTGATCTTACGGCGCAGATTCTTGATCTCGTTATCCAGGTCGGGTGGACATAAATTCAAAGCCGCACCCGCGAAGAAATTGGTCGGCTGGCCGATGGACGCGCCTGAATGATCGACACCCGCGTTAAACCCCTGTTTGATGAGCTTGATTAAGCCGGACGGCACCAGATCGTAATTGTCCATTGCTTCGGGGTAATCGCCGATCGCCGTCGGGTCGCCCATGACCACGAACACGTTGCGAATGCCCAGTGCATGCGCGGCGAGCAGATCGCCCTGCACACGCAAAAGATTCCGGCCACGCGTGGGAAAATGCAAAGTAGTCTCACTGCCCACTTTGCGCTGGATAATATTGCAGACTGCCCAGGCAGACATGCGCATGCGCGCCATCGGGCTATCGGCCACGTTGATCACATCCGCGCCCGCATCGTGGAGGAGTGAGGCGCCGGCCAGCAGTTTGTGAGTCGAAAGGCCGCGCGGCGGGTCCACTTCCACGCAGACCGTAAATTGGCCGGAGGCTAGTTTTTGCGCCAGTTGGGTGGGTTGCTGGGCAGGTTCGAGAGCTTCCTCTTCGAGCGGAGGCAGGCTAATGGTCGAGGAAGAGGCGGGGGGGTTTTCATCCAGCGCGCGGCGCATGGCCACGATATGTTGAGGCGTGGTGCCGCAACATCCACCAACGACGCCCGCGCCCGCTTCGCGAAACGAGAGCGCGTATTCGCCGAAATAATCGGGGCCGGCGGGATACATGATGCGGCCGCCGACCTGCTCAGGCCAGCCTGCGTTGGGCTTTACCCACAGATATTTATCCGGCACAGCCACGTGCATCTGTTTGAGGATGCGCAAAAGTTGTGCGGGGCCGCCCGAACAATTGACGCCGATCACATCCGCGCCGGCATTCGCGAGCGTATGCGCCACTTTAATCGGGTTATCGCCGAGGATGGTGCGATCATCACGCGTGAATGTGACCGAGGCCACAACAGGCAGACTACAGGAGGCGCGCGCGGCCTGCACCGCGGCCTGAATTTCGTACAGGTCGCTCATGGTTTCGATGACGATCAGATCGGCGCTGGCTTCACACAATGCGGAAATCTGTTCCGCGAACGCGGCGCGCGCCGCCTCGGGTTGTACGCGCCCAAACGGCGCAATGCGCACGCCCAGCGGACCGACATCGCCTGCAATAAAAATATTGGTGAAGGAGGCGTCCACCACGCGGCGCGCCAGCTCGACGCCCGCTCGATTGATTTCCGCCACCTGGTCTTCCAGCCCATGCTTGGCGAGTTTGAAGCGATTCGCTCCGAACGTATTCGTGATGATCAATTGCGCGCCAGCTTCGATATAAGCGCGATGCACCTCTGCAACCGCGTGCGGATTGGTGAGATTCAATTCGTCGAAACACTGGTCGAAGTCAATACCATGGCTGTGCAACATTGTGCCCATGGCGCCATCGGCCAATATGATGGAATGTTCGAGCGTTTCTAAAAATTTCTGCGTCATACCGGCTTCTTTCTATTCAACATAAAACTTCAGGGTTGTTTGATCACCGTTAAAACCGCGCCTTCGCGCGCGATCGAATGGACGATCCTTGCATCGGGGTATGAACTTTGGTCGAGATCGTAGCGGGTGGTCGCCACCACATAATCGTAATGGTCGGCGCGGGCGGCTTCATACGTGGAATATACTTTCAAATCCTTGCGCGCATACAACTGAAACAAATGCGCCGGGCCGTCCACCCATACATTCGCGTTGGACGGCGCCTGCGCGTTCAGCCAATTTGCGGCTTCGCGATAGGACGTGCCCCAGTAATCGATCTCGAATTTACGAAACGCGCCCGCCTCCCCGCCGATGAAGCGATTGTAATAAATATATTCGTACGGATGCAAGCGCGCGCCTGCGATCACGCCGGGTAGAATGCACAAAACGATCAATGCGATTTGCAGTGCGGGACGTTTGATCTTTTCGAACGCGGCGCCCGCCATCAAAAAGACCGGCGGCAGAATGAAAAAGACTTGACGGAAATTATCGTACAAAGGCGAATGCAGGACGATGAATCCCGCCAGCGGGAAAATGAACCAGATCAAAGTCAGCGCCAGCATTTGGATATCGTTCATCCGCTTCCTGGCCGCGCCGAAAATTGTCACCGCCAAACCGGCCGCGAACAGAATCCAGACCGGTTCCGTCAACTGAATCCCGAGCAGGACCGGCAGATACGAACGCGGAATATCGGTGGAGGCGTATTGCTGGCCTTCGAACAGCACTTGTCCCTGCCAGGGATATTTCGCCATCACAACCACGCTCTCGATGAAATGTCCAATCGGGTCCGGCCAGAGGTACGGCCAGGTTACGTACATGGCGATCAGCGCGATGAACCCATACGCCAACAACGCGGGAACGGACGACTTTCCCTTTTTATATAACGCGTAGACGATGACGATGAGTCCCGCCAACGGGCCGAGTATGCGGATGCAAATGGTCAGCCCGAGGAAGATCGCGGCAGGAGCCAGCCGGGCGAGGAAGCGAAAGATGCCAGGAATTCTGCGCGCGTAGATCCATGCCAGCCATGCCGTACCCAGCCAAAACACAACGGCGCGCACGAGGATGAACCATGTGAAATATTTCTGAATGTAAACTTCCGGCTTGATCTTATGGATGTCCGAAGCGATGTAAGAGATGAGATTCGGCTGGCCCGCGGCCGCCGCGCGGACGGCCTGATCCAACGCGTTGTGAAAGATGGCCGTGCCGCCAAAGAAAATCAGGATGAAGACCAGCCAGATCAACGCGGGCAGGATCAAGGTCCGTTTGACGCGGCGGGCTGGATGATCATCCATTGTGGGGAACGGCTCGAGCGAGTCTGCCATCCTAAATCCGAAGACCAGACTCAGCAAAAAGAAAGTCAGAAAGGGAATATCTTTGGGACTGATGAAAGCATGTCCCCAAAAAAGCGGCTGTGTAGCAAAGAACAATGCCGCGCCAATAGCCGCGATCCTGTTCAGCCTTCGTTTAGCGAGTTCATAAAAAGCCCAAACACCGGCCAAATAAGTAAACCAATAAATCAAGTGCCGCAGATCGGAGTTGATCCACGGAATGAATACGCCGAGCGCGCGTGCGCCGAGGCTGACGAACATTACATAGGCCGGGCCATAGTTATCGTATGTGTTACCGGTGATAAGGATGTTGCCGGTCAGCGGCCAGGTTCGATAACTTTCGAGCGCGCTGTCCGCGTATTTGTAGAACTTCAATTCGTCCCACGATTCGCCGTATTGGCGCGTGACCAGAACGCCGAACAGCACTGCAAATACAAGGATAACGAGGAGCGAATGCTTTTTTAAAAACGTCATGGTCGTTTGTTCATCTTCACGCATGAATACCAGACACATTGCGAAGATCAACGTCTTTGATGATTATCTCATCAACTGCTCGACTCTGCTTTCGCCGACCGAATAATATTTGGCCGCTTTGTGATGAACAATGATCGCGGCGGTGGATTGTTCGGGAATCAACTGTCCTGAAACCGATAAATTCATCCCAAATTCCGATTCGACCGCGGGCAGGAGTTTGAAGACTTTGAAGTGATCCTCCAATTCGGGAATGGCAGGATAGCCCCACGAATAACGCTTGCCCTGATTTTCCGCGATGCCCATTTCATGGCGCAAATGTTCGTGCAGGTAATTGGCGGTGGCTTCAGCGGTCTGAACGCCAAGCCCGTGCGTGAAGTAAGCTTCCATATAGTCGTTTGCGGATTGGAATTTCTCGAAGCGGTCGGCGGCTTCCTGCCCAACTGTGACGACCTGGAAGCCCACGACATCCATTTGACCCGATTCCACCGAGGCGTAGTAATCAGCCAGACATAGATGATCGTCATACGGCTGGCGCGGGAAGGTCATACGAGTTAGAACTTCGCCGGGATTTTCTGGATTATAGATGATGAGATCGTCGTTCTCCGCCTGACAGGGAAAGAGTCCGTACACACCCTGGGGCGTGAGCCACTTCTCGCGCATGGCTTCACGCTTCATCTTGTCGAGACGGGCGTCGAACTCCGCTTTGAGTTTATCCCATTCCGCGCCGTGCGTATTCTTCGCGCCCCACGAGAGACGATAGAGTTCGTTGAGGTTGAGATGCGTGAAGACGATCTCCAGCGGCATGTTCTTGACGACTCTCATTCCAAATTTGGAGGGAGGTAAAGCAAGCGGCGAGGGTTGAATGTTCGACCGTACTGCAGGTTGTGAGTTGTGAGTTGCGTTTTGGGCGCGTCCCAGCTCCATTTCGGATTCCTGAACGGTCTTCGCAAGCAGAGCGGGACGTTTCTCATTGTTGATGAGCGTGTCCATCGTTTCGAGGCCTTCGAACGCGTCTTTGCAATAGAAGACGCCCGGTGCGTAGAAGTCCCCGCTTTCGGTTTGGAGGATGCGCCTCCCGAAGCGACGGTTAATTGCCGCACCGCCAATCAGCACGGGGATTTTATATCCGCGGCGATGAAGCTCGTTGACGATCAACGGCATTTGCTTGGATGTGCTAACCAGCAAGGCAGACAGGCCAATCGCAGTGGCGTTATTTTCCACAGCTTGAGTGATGATGGTTTCGGCTGGCACTTGCTTGCCCAAATCCACGACGGTGTAGCCGTTGTTCGCTAAAATTGTTTTGACTAAATTCTTTCCAATATCATGCACGTCGCCATAGACGGTGGCAATGACGACAGTACCTTTCGTCACGCCTTCCATCTTCTCGAGATAGTTTTCAAGATGCGCGACGGTCTTCTTCATCACTTCGGCGGATTGCAACACGAAGGGCAAAATCAACTCGCCCGCGCCGAATTTGTCACCGACTTCTTTCATGGCAGGGAGCAGGACGTTGTTGAGGGTGTGAACGGCGATTTCGTGCTTGCTTCTTAAGACTTCCGAAGTCTTGGAGACTTCGGAAGTCTCTCTTGTAATAATCTCATCAATATCCGCTTCGACGCCATCTTTCTTACGGTGGACAATCTTCCAGTGCAGGCGTTGTTCGGGAGTCATGCCTTCGGTGGGATCGGCGAGAGTCGCTTCGGAGGTTGGCGTGACGTTTTCGTAGTGTTCGATGTAGCGCTGTAACGCGTCGGCGCGGCGGTTGAAGATGAGGTCTTCCGCCAAATCTTTTTCTTCCTGTGAAATATCGGGGTAGGCGGTGACATGCGCGGGATTCACGATCGCCATGTCCAAGCCAGCCTGCACGCAGTGATAGAGCATCACTGAATTCAACACAGGCCGGGCATGTTGGGCAAAACCGAACGAGAGATTGCTCACGCCGAGCGACGCCATCACGCCGGGCAGATTCTGTTTGATGAGGCGGATGCCTTCGATGGTTTCGATGGCAGATTCAGTGAATTCCGCGTCGCCTGTTGCGAGGGTGAAAGTCAACGCGTCGTAGACCAAATCCTCGGGCTTGAGTCCATGCTCGCCCACGGCGATGTCGTAAATGCGTTTGGCAACCTCGAGTTTCTTTTCGCGGGTCTTCGCCATACCGTTCTCGTCAATCGTCAACACAATGACGGCGGCGTTGTGCGCTTTTGCCAATGCAAAAACTTTATCAGCTTTGGCGCGGCCCGCTTCGAGATGCGTGGAGTTGATAAGACAACGCCCAGGCGCGGTCTTGAGTGCGATTTCGAGAACATCTAATTCAGTGGAGTCGATCACGAGCGGAACATCCACGCCCATTTCAAGTTTCTTGACGACGTTGCGCATGAGTTCGGCTTCGTCGGGGCGTTCGGTGACAGCGCAGGAGATGTCGAGGGCGTGCGCGCCGAAGTCCACTTGCTGGCGGGCGATCTCCAAAATGCCGTCGTAATCTTCTTCGAGCAGGAGACGCTTGAACTTGCGTGAGCCTTGTGCGTTGCAACGTTCGCCCAGCAGGGTGGGAGCGGGGTCTTGATGCATGTCTATAGCCGACATGGCGGAAGCAAGTTGAGGCGTGGATTGAAGCGGTCGCTTGGGATGAGGAAACTGATTCAGCTTGTCAACAAGCAACTTAAGATGTTGAGGCGTCGTCCCACAGCATCCGCCCACGACTGAAACGTTATGCTTCGTCACGAATTCATAAAGATCGTTTGCAAACGGTTCGGGCTCAAGCGGATACACGGCTTGTCCATCAACGTTCAACGGAAGGCCTGCATTCGGAATACATGAAACAGGCAGTGTGGAATTTTCTCCGAGGATGCGGATGGGCTCGCGCATATGTTCGGGTCCCGTGGAACAGTTGAGACCGATGACGTCTATGCCCATACCTTCGAGGATCGTGAGCGCGGCGTTGATGTCGGTGCCGAGTAACATGCGTCCCGTCGTGTCGAGCGTGACCTGAGCTTGAATCGGCAAATAAACTTGAGTCTCGTCCATTGCTTTGTGCAGGCCGATGATGGCGGCTTTGACTTCGAGAATGTCCTGCGACGTTTCGATGAGGAGGACATCCACGCCGCCTTTGATGAGACCGACTGCCTGCTCGCGGAAGACATCCACGAGTTCATCGAAAGTGACATCGGAAAGTTGCGGGTCGTTGGCAGAGGGAAGTTTGCCGCTTGGACCGATGGAGCCAGCGACAAAACGCTGTTGGGGCGTACGGCCGTACGCCCCTACGCTATATTCATCGGCGAGTCGTTTCGCCAACTGCGCCGCCGCCATGTTGATCTCGATCACGCGGTCTTGCAAATTGTATTCCTTCATCGTCAAACGATTCGAGCGGAAGGTGTCCGTTTCGAGCACGTCCACGCCGACTTCGAGAAACGAACGATGGACTTTTTCCACGGCTTCGGGGTACGAGATGACGAGGTAGTCGTTGCATCCGTTGTATTGTTCGCCGCCGAAATGCTCGGCAGTGAGGTTTTGCACTTGCAGGCTCGTTCCCATCGCGCCATCGAAGACGAGGACTTTCTTTTCGAGGGCGTCGAGGTATGAGCGGTTGGTGTATTTGCGAGGGGTCATTAAGGTCTCCTAAATTCAATCCGCAGATTTTGCAGATTACACAGATTTTTATTGTCAATCCTTGCGCATCTTCCAGCGCGGGAATTGTTCAGCCCTTCTCATTCCACAGAATCTTCTGCGTAATGCCGCTGATCTTCCAATCCGAAGCTTGTTTCGTCAATTGAAACACATAAAAGCAATGCGAAGAAGATTCATTCTCCTCGCCCGCCTTGCGCCAGACGATCATCGAGGCGCGGCAGGTTGCAGAATTTGCATCGGCGAAGTCAATTTCGTAATTGCTCACCAGATGATGCAATTTCAAATGACCGAGCGATTCGCGGCGCGACTGAACGTAATCCGCGGCAGAAACCGTCTGCGGAGGCGTGCCGCGCAAGTCGGAATAATCCGTAAAGATGGATTCGGTGAGACAAGCTTGCAGACCGTCCCAATCCTTCAGGTCGAAACTGTTGGCGAAGCGGGCAATTAACATTTGGATTTGCAAAACATCTTCCATGACATTCACCTGAAAACAAAATCGCCTCTCACAATGAGAGGCGACATTCTTTCAAGAAGTCATCTCTCATCTCTCAGCGTCGGGCGACATAACGTCGTCCCTACACTGCCGAAATTGGCACCGCTCGAACGGTTGCCGAAGCGTCAACGGGTCGGTCCCTCAGCTTCTCTGGATGAGTACAGAACTATGAAATTGTTGCGGGAGTTTATCACACGGAAATGGGATTGTCAATTTAACGGCATACCCCGCGACCATGCGCGGGGCAGCCTTAGACCAACTCAGAGGGAGGAGAGAGTTCATAACACGGGCAAATCGAGGAGAGAACTGCCCGTTTTATACCGGGGAATAATTTGGATTGGTGGCGCACCACCGGCACACGGGCTTGTCCATCGCATTACATTCAATGGCGTTCGAACAGCGGTGCGCCACAATTCGAGGCGTCAGATCGGGCAGTTCATCGGCCGGGTACACCACTTCCGCTTCCAGCGCGATCTCGTGTCCGACATACTCGCAGTACGCGATCTTTTCGACCTGCCAGGCGCGTATTGTCATCTGACACCTCCAAACTATGCCGCCAGTGTACCCCGACCCGAACAGGCCTGCCAGTGACACGCGTCCTAAATCGGCGTGACAAAGCGCGGATATTGGATTGAAAAACTCCGATTCAAAAACGGACGGCAGTTCGCCGTCCGTTCGACCTTCGACCTACTTGTGTTCGAGCCGATAAACGGCTCCCCCCAAATCAACGAGATATAACTCGCCGGCCGCATCCTCCCCAAAACTGCTGACGTTGAATCCGGTTCGAAACAGGACCTGGGTTTGCCAGCCGCCCGCAGAGTGGATCAACCCCCAGACGATTCCCGTACAATAATCGCCATAAAGATAAATTCCCTGCCATTCGGGCAAAGCCGCGCCGCGATAAACATACCCGCCGGTCACGGAACAGCCGCCCGCCTGATGACTATATTCTGTCACCGGCGCGGTGAAGCCGGACTGATTTTGTCCCTCGTAGGGATGATTTCCCTCCATCGCATTCCAGCCAAAATTCGTGCCGCCGGGCGAACCGGCTGGAAGATAATCAATTTCCTCCCACGTGTTTTGGCCTACATCGCCGATGAACAGGTCGCCTGTGGCGCGGTCGAACGAAAGACGCCACGGATTGCGCAATCCGTAAGCCCACACTTCAGGCGCACCGCCGTTCTTAAACGGATTATCCGCGGGAATCGCGTATGGGTCGCCGTGATCCACATCCAGGCGCAAGATCTTGCCGAGCCGCACATTAGTGTTCTGCGCGTTGCCGTGCGGGTCGCCTTGCGAGCCGCCGTCGCCCAGACCCGCGTAGAGATAACCATCCGGGCCGAAAGCCAGCGAACCGCCGTTGTGATTCGAAAAGGGTTGTTCCACGTGCAGAAGCGCGGTCTCGCTACCCGGATCGGCAAGGTTCGGATCGGATGAAACATGGAAGCGCGCAATAACCGTGTTGCCGTTGTTATCGGTATAGTTGACGAAAAAGAATCCGTTTTGCGCGTACTGCGGATGAAAAGCCAAACCGAGCAGACCCTGTTCGTTGCCCGAACTTCCCACTTCAGAGCGGATATCGAGGAACGGCGTTGCCAGTAATTGACCGTTTTGAAGGATCAAAATGCGGCCGGGCTGTTCGACGATAAACAAGCGGCCTGAGCCATCGTTCAGACTTCTGAGATCCACCGGGCGTTCCAATTCCTGCGCCACCATCGTCCATGTGTAATTGGCTGGGTCGGGAAACGTGGAAACCGGGGGCGCGGGAGTAAAAGTAAGTGTGGGAGGCGCGCTGGGCGTTTGCGGGTTGGGTGTATTGGTAATGGGCGGCGGAAGGGTATCGGTAACGGGAGCCGGTGTGAGCGTGGGAGGAGTCGTTGTTCCCAAACACGCGCCCACAATCAACGCCGTGACGGTCAGGAGGAACGGTAAAAGTTTATTTTTTTTCATCCTTGATCTCGACTGATTCAGCGTCTATAACATCGTTATTACTGTCGGCGGATTGGGCGCTGAGCGCTTTAACGTGCTCGCGCACAACCTCAGGCGGGCAAAGCTCGAGAAAAAGATAATTGCCCAGCCAAAGCACGGCTGTATCGTCCAGCGCGTCCACACCGGGGATGCCCATGATGATGTCGATTGGCGAGACGAGATAAACGAGCGTGCCAATGGGAATCAACTTAAGGAACGGGTTGACGCGCTTATCGCCCATCAAGCGCAGAATAAGTTTGAGCCGAATTGCAAATTCGTGCAGGACGCCGCCCTGAGGCGGTATCCACAAACTTCTATTGTTAGGCATATTCTCTCCTGTCTTTCGTAACCTCGAAACAGGTACATTATACACGTATGAAAATACGGGCTTGCTTTATCATAAGCATATACGCAAAAAATAATCGGGAGTATCGCATGGAAATGATAATTGATTTTCCGGGGGGCGAGCGTGTGGATGCGCGTTTCGGTCCGCACGTTGTGAAGACGGACCAGCCTCCGGCAGATTCGGCGCCAACCCCGTTCGAAATATTCCTCGCTTCAATCGGGACCTGTGCCGGAATCTACGTCCTGGGCTTCTGCCGCCAGCGAGGGTTATCCACGGACGGCATTCGCATTCTGCAACGCACGCATGACAACCCGACAACCGGCATGGTGGAAAAGATCGACTTGGAAATTTCAGTGCCGCCTTCGTTCCCGGCGAAATATTACGATGCGCTGGTCAAATCGGCGGAACTTTGCAAGGTGAAGAAACATCTTGAGCGCCCGCCAGCCTTTCATGTGACCGCAAAACAGGCCGCGGCCGAATAACTTTCCGACTGCTTCTCGACGTAAGGCGTGAGGTGCTCACGCCTTACGTCATTTAAAGGGACGGGCGCGCTTGCTAAGCAGGCTGGCCACGCTTACAATTCGAGCCGGCCCTGTAATTATTCTGTGAGGAGAAAATCGAGACTGCATCTTCATCATGCCTTTTCTAATCGACGGCCATAACCTGATTCCCAAACTGGGATTACGACTCGACGAGTTCGACGATGAATTGATGCTCATCGAACGGCTCAACGAATTCTGCCGTCTCTCGCGCCGTGGGGAAGTGGAAGTGTATTTCGATAACGCTCCGCCGGGCTACCCGGAAACGCGCAAAGCGGGGCTGGTAACCGCGCATTTCGTCCGCAGGCCATTGATCGCGGATGAAGCGATCCATTTACGCCTGCTGAAATTGAAGAAAGCGGCGAAGAACTGGACGGTGGTCTCTTCCGATCACCGCGTACAGAACGAGGCGAAGAACGCCGGCGCGGCAGTGGTCTCCTCGGATGAATTCGCGCGCCTCGTGATTGAAACCCTGCGAAGCGGCCCGCCCGCCTCAGGCAGTGGAAAAGGGATGAGCGAACGCGAACTCGAAGAATGGCTGAAGCTTTTCGAGAATAGGAAGGATAAGAAATTCGGACAATTCTAATCTGGATTTAACTCAGTCGAGGCGCGACCGGTGTATATTAAATCTGTCGACACCTGCCCTCCCTCTTACTGGTATTTGGGTGTCCACCCGCCGCCACAGTTCAGCATGCCCCCCCCATGTTGGCTGGCGGCGGTTTCTTTTAATGGCCGCTGAAGGCTCAATACATCCGCCTCTTCCATGAGCCATGTATAATTCGGGCATGCCGACCGCCTTCACATTCGTGCCTTCGCCGGAACATGTGTATCCCGATCATCCCGAGCGGCCCCAACGATTCGATCTATTGACTCCGCGCCTCGACTCATTTCACGCGGAGCGACTCAACGCTCTCCCTGCCACGCGCGAACAAATCGCCTCTGTCCACAGCCCGAAGCTGGTCGCCAATCTGGAACATATCTGCCGCGGACAAGTTCCCGCCGTGATCGATTACGCCCCCACTTATGTGACACGCTCATCGTTTACCGATGCACTAAACGCCGCCGGCGGCGCGCTGACCTGCACGCACGCAGTGTTGAGCCGCGCGGTGGATAACGCCTTTGCCATCGTTCGCCCGCCGGGCCACCATGCCGAGCCGGAGAACGCCATGGGCTTTTGTCTCTTCAACAACATCGCCATCGCGGTGCGCGCGGCCCTGGAGCACGGAATCGAACGCGCCCTCATCGTGGACTACGACGCGCATCACGGCAACGGCACGCAAGCCGCGTTTTGGGAAGAGCCGCGCGTAGCCTTCATCTCGAGCCATCAATGGGGCATTTACCCCGGCACCGGCTGGATCGACGACGCGCCACATGCTCGAAAACGCATTGTCAATGTGCCGTTGCCGGCTTACGCCGGAGATCGGGCCTTCGCGCGTATCGCAGAAGAAATCGTCCGCCCGATGTGCGAATCGTTTCGCCCGCAAATGTTATTCGTCTCGGCGGGTTTCGACGCGCATTGGAACGATCCGCTCACGTCGCTGGGAGTTTCTACAGAAGGATTCTTCCAGATATCAAAACGCCTGGTCGAGTTGGCCGTAGAACATTGTGACGGTAGAATCGTGTTCGTATTGGAAGGCGGCTACGATCCGCAGAATCTGGCCACCGGCGCCGCGGCGGTCTTTTCCGCGCTGACCAGCTCAAAGTCCGAATTCGAGGCGAAGGATGCCTCACCGCGCGCAGAACCGGAGATCGAGTCACGTTTGGACGAGATCCGCATCTGGCACGAATTTTGAATCTGATCGAATAAAAGAATCGCCAAGGAGAACGCATGGCACGCAAAGTCGTTGGATACGTGCAATTGGAATGGACCTGCCCGAATTGCGGCACACGCAACCCCGGCCCGGTAAAAACTTGTAAGAATTGCGGCGCGCCTCAGCCGGAAAATGTGCAGTTCCAACGCGCCGTGCAGGAAAACCTGGTGACCGACGAACAATCGGTGCAGGCCGCACAAGCCGGCGCGGATTACATCTGCCCGTATTGCGAAACGCGCAATCGCGGCGACGCAAAGGTGTGCACACAATGCGGCGGGAATTTGGTGGAGGCCAAACGCCGCGCCTCGGGCGCGGAACTACAAGCCGCGCGCGGGCCTGCCGAGGTCACTTGTACCAATTGCGGAACAGTCAACCCGGCCGCAAATACGAATTGTTCGAAATGCGGTTCGCCCTTGCCGCGCGCGGCTCAAAATGCTGTTAGCGCCCAAATACCGCCGGCCGCAGCTTCTGCACCGGCCAAACCGGCGCGTAAAACCAATTGGTTCTTGTGGGGCGGCCTCGCGGGCGCGCTGTTGTTATGCTGTCTCGCGGGATTATTTTTATTTTTAGTGCCGACCGCCTCGGTGCAGGGAACGGTTCAAAATGTGCATTGGCAAACTTCCGTTCCGCTGGAGGAGCAACGCGAGGTCCGTTATACGAACGAAGAAGGCAGTCCGCCTTCGGACGCGTACGACGTATCCTGTCACACCGAATCACAGCAAGTGTGCGAACAGCGCACGATCGATCAGGGCAATGGATACGGCCAGGTGGTGGAGGACTGCCACGATGAAAATACGGATTATTGTTCGTACACAGTGCAGGAATGGAAGACGATTCAAACATACACACAGGAGGGGAGCGATTTGAATCCGATCTACGCCAGCCCGAACGTGTCTGTGAATCAACGCGCAGGGGATTCCTCCGAGGATTTCACCGTCAACTTCGATACCGGGAAAGGCCCCAAAAGCTACTCGCCGAGCAGTCTGACCGAATTTCAGAAATATCAAGTCGGCAGTACATGGTCGTTGAAGTTGAACGCGCTCGGCAGTGTAGTTTCCGTCGAACCATGAGAGCAATATGATTGTTTGGAATTTGTAGCTTCCCAACCTGTCGATAGTGATAAAATAACCGGAATGATTTAGATAAAGCATATCCGAATTTCATTCAGTTTGGAGAACTGAATGTTGGTTTGCGATCGACATCTCCACTGGGATCGGCCCCGGTGATGAGGCTGGGGGGAATTCCCGTTGATGTTCCAGTAATTACCGTTGGAAGTGAAGGTAAATAAAGACGAGAAGCCGGTTTTGAATCGTTCGATCGGTTCCGCGAGAGATAAAGTAGAGTTGCAATGATGCGTTTATTCCGTCGAAAAAACAGCGCCCAAACCGATACTTCGAACGCCTTATCGCGCCTCTTCAGCAGAAATCCACTGCCCATGTGGGTGTACGATCTTAAAACGCTGGCGTTCCTCGAGGTGAATCACGCGGCTATTTCGCATTACGGCTATTCGCGCGAGGAGTTTCTGGGCATGCGCATCACCGACATCCGCCCGGCGGAGGATATTTCGCGGCTCGAGTTGTACACCCAAATTACCCGTCCCGAGATACAACACAGCGGAGTCTGGCGCCATCGTTTGAAGGATGGGCGGATCATTGAAGTCGACGTAGTTTCGCATTCGATGGAATTCGAGGGCCATCAGGCTGTGCTGGTGGTGGCGCAGGACGTCACCGGGCAGAGACGCGTCGAGGAAAAATTACGAATCCTGGCGGCCATTGTGGAAAGTTCCGACGATGCCATTTTCAGCAAATCGCTGGATGGCATCATCCTGAGTTGGAACAAAGGCGCGGAACAAATTTACGGATATACCGCCCAGGAAGTCATTGGACAATCGGTCTCGATGTTGATGCCGCCGGAATACAAGAACGAAATGCCGGAGAACCTCTCCAAGATCGCAAAGGGGTTGGAAGTGAAGAACTACGAATCCGTGCGCGTTCAAAAGAATGGCACAAGGATTCCAGTTTCCGTAACGCTTTCGCCTATTCTCAACGAACAAGGCGAGGTGAGCGCGGCCTCAGCCGTCGAGCGCGATATCACCGAACGCAAACGGACTGAGGTTCAATTACGCTCACATCTGCAACGCATCACAGCTCTGGGCCGCATCGATAACGCCATCCTCTCCAGTTTCGATCTGCGCGTAACGCTCGGTATTCTGCTGGATATCGTCCGCGACCAGTTGGGCGTGGATGCCGCTTCGATCCTTTTGGTGAATGCCGGCATTTTGGAATTGGGAGCCGAGAAAGGCTTTCGCGCTGCGGGCCGCCCGCAAAAGTTTCTGCGTCTGGGAGATGGAATTGCAGGGCGCATCGCGCTGGAACGCAAGACCATCCAAGTTGCCGATCTGCACATCATGGAAGACCAGCTGGTCAAATCGGGCCTCGTGCAGGCGGAGGGATTTGTCTCCTATGTGGGCGTACCGCTGATCGCCAAAACCAAACTCAAAGGCGTGCTCGAAATCCTCCATCGTTCACGCCTCAAACTGGATGCGGACGCTCTGGAATATATGGAAACCCTCGCCGGGCAGGCCGCCATTGCCATTGACAGCGTACAGGCATTCGAAAACCTGGAACGTTCCAATCTGGAGCTTTCCATGGCGTATGACGCCACCATCGAGGGCTGGTCGCGCGCCATGGAATTGCGCGATCGGGAAACTGAAGGCCACACCCTGCGCGCCGTCGAATTGACCTTGAAGCTGGCAGATATGCTGGAGGTAGACCAGCGGGAAAAAATACATATTCGACGCGGCGTTTTATTGCACGATATCGGCAAGTTGGGCGTGCCCGATCACATTCTGTTCAAGCCCGGGGCGCTGACCAGCGAGGAATGGGAGCTCATGCACCAGCATCCCATCTATGCTTTTCAAATGTTGACGCCCATCGCCCATTTACAGCCCGCGCTGGATATTCCATATTGCCATCACGAAAAGTGGGACGGCACGGGCTATCCGCGCGGTTGAAAGAAACACAGATTCCGTTCGCGGCGCGCATCTTTTCTGTGGTCGATGTATGGGATGCCCTGCGCTCAGACCGCCCCTATCGAAAAAGCTGGCCTGCAAACCGCGTGCGGGAATACATTCTGGAACAATCCGGCAAACACTTCGACCCGCAAGTGGTACAGGCTTTCATCCGCCTGCTGGATGAATTGCCCAAACCATAAAGCCGCGTCCTCGATTCTTACCCCAGTTGTCCCGCAACGATTCCCGCGTTTCCCAGAATTTCGCCGCTTTTCACCAGCGACTTCATACAGAAACGGCAAACAAGAAAATATGCTCACAAATCGCTTGTGTGTATTTTTGATTCCGTATAAACCGCGCGGGTTTATATATGCGCTTTTTCCGCGTCACAAGCGGGCATGTGACTTCTTGACCATACGTAGAAATTCAAACGGGAATATACTCATTCCCGAGGAGAACATCAATGAAAAACAATAAGGTTGGTCTATTTTCAATGGGCGCCGACGGAATCGGCCTGTTCTGGACTTTTATCTGGTGCATCTTCATGGGTGTCACTGCCATTTCAATCGGGCTGGGCGCGATCTTTCCCTCCATGAACCTTATCGCCAAGCCTTTCGTTTGCCCGAGCGGAGAGATGCAGTTGGAAACGCAGGGCTACACTGTTTCGCCCGTCGAGTCTGTTACAACGCTGACGTGGTACTGTGTGGATAATACCACCGGCGCAAAAGCTGAATTGGGCATCTTTCCAATGAGCTTATACGCAGGGGCGATCTATGGCTTTTTACTTTTCCTCGTCGTCTATGTCATCATGCAGATATGGGCGAAAAGGTCTTCTCCCGGCAAGTCGTCGCTTGAAGACGCCATGACGGGCAGGGCGAATCGGGCGGCGGAGCTGGCTGAGCAAATTCGCCGCACCAACCTGGAATTCGAGAATCGCGGGACGAGGACCAACGCGCCGCTCGATGCATTGAACCGTATGAAGCAACTGAAGGAAATGCGCGACGCAAACCTGATCAGCGAATCGGAGTACGAACAAAAGCGCGCCGAGATTCTAAAGAGCATGTGAATCGATCTTAAACAAAACAACTCTTCGGTAATCAGCAGAAAAGAGCCTGGCCGCGCACACTATCCCAACGCTCCCACTGCCTTCTCCACCTCATTCAAAATTTCGCCGTTTTTTACCAGCGCTTTCATTTTGTTATGATCGTTATACAGCGGGCGGTCCACTTCGAGGTGCGCGACGTGCTTGCGGATCGTTCGGCGCGCGGCCTGCGTCCCTTTGCCGGGCGTGAACTCGCGAAAATCGAGCGCCTGCGCGGCGGCCATAAATTCGATGCCCAGTACGCCGTAGGCGTTATCGAGAATCTGCCCGTTTTTGATGGCGGTGTTCATGCCCATCGAAACGAAGTCCTCCTGGTCTGCCGCGGCAGGGATGGATTGGATCGAAGCGGGCGCGGATAAGATCTTTTGTTCCACGATCAAATGGTCGGCGGTGTACTGTGAGAGCATCAAGCCCGAATAAAAGCCGGGTTCGTGCGCGAGGAAGTCGGGGAGGCCCTGCGAGAGCGCGGGGTTGGTCAGACGATTCAATCTCCGTTCTGCCAGCACGCACACCATTGTGATGGCCGCGCCTGCCATGTCCATCGGGAGCGAAACGGGGGTCCCTTGAAAGTTCGCGCCGGTGAGAGTCAATTTATCTTCGGGAATAAAGATGGGGTTATCGCCCACGCCGTTCAATTCGATTTCCACCTGCGAGCGTGCGTAGGCCAGCGCATCGCGGGCCGCGCCGATCACCTGCGGGGTGGAACGCATCGAATAGGCGTCCTGTACTTTGGTTTTCATCCTGCCTGTTATCAGGTCCGAGCCTTCGATCACCTTCAGGATATTTTTTGCGGAGGCAATCGCGCCCGCGAAGCCGCGTAGTTCGTGCAGTTTCGTATTGTACGGCTTGGTGTTACCCAGCAACGCCTCGATGGACATCGCCGCCGCGATCTCGGCTTGTTTTAAAAATCGCTCCATATCGTAAATATGCAATGCGGACATGGCGGTCAGCAAATTGGATCCGTTGATCGCCGCCAGGCCGTCGCGCGCCTGCAAACCGGGAATCGGAATCCCGGCGCGGCGCATCGCCTCGTGACCCGCGAGCCGCTCGCCGCCTGTCCCGCCATCGGGGTTATAAAAGGCCTCTCCCTCGCCCATCAGGAGCAGTGCCGCCTGCGCCATCGGAGCCAGGTCGCCGCTCGCGCCCACCGATCCCTTCTGGCAGACTACCGGCGTAACGCCTTTATTGAGCATCTCCACCAGCGTGAGCGTAATTTCGGGGCGGCAACCCGAATTGCCGTGTGCATGCACGTTGATGCGCCCCGCCAGCGCGGCGCGCACATATTCGACCGGCGCAGGTTCGCCGATTCCCGCCGCGTGGTTATAGATCAGGTATTTCTGAAATTCCTTCACCTGCTCGTCGTTGAGCATCGTTTCCGAAAATTCGCCGATGCCGGTGTTCGTACCGTACATGATTTCCCTGGCGGCGAGTTTCTCCTCCAGCATGGCGCGGCAGGTTTTAATCCGTTCCAGCGCGGCGGGGGCGAGTTCCACTTTTTCGCCAAAGCGGGCAATGGCGGCAATCTTTTCGATGGTAAGGGACGATCCGTCGAGAACGATGGGCATGAGATGCTCCTGGCAGAGTTTTCGATATTGTAATCCCGTTTGGAAACAGGCATGTTATACTGGGTCGAAGTAAGGCTATTGGCTCCCTCTATGGAAAAAATGCTCTTCCCCAATTGACCATGAGAGAAAAACCCGCGGTCAAAGCCCGAACGAAACGAAAAAAAACGGGGGAACAAAAAAATACTGCCCGCTCAAAAAGCGCCCGGACACAACAGCAACCGACATCTGCTCTCAAGCCGCCCGGTCATAAACCCGCGCATAGATCGAAAGAAGATCATCTCCTATTCGAGGAGATTTTGCATTCCTCGTCAGACGGCATCCTGGCGGTCAGCCATAGGGGCGAAGTGCTGTTTGCCAATCAACGTTTTATGGAAATGTGGAACATTCCGCCGGATGTGATGGCTTCCAGGGACGATTTCCTCCTCATTCAATATGCGTTGGACCAGTTATCGGCCCCGCAGGGATTTCTCCATAAAGTGAAAGAGCTTTACCACTCGATGGAGGAAAGTTTCGACACGCTCATTTTCAAGGATGGGAGAGCATTCGAACGGCTTTCACGCCCCTTGATGCAAAAGAAGAAACTGTTCGGCCGGGTCTGGTCGTTCCGCGATGTCACCAAACAGAAGCAGGCCGAGGAAACCCTGCGCGAATCGGAGGAACGCTATCGGTCCCTGTTCGACCGCATGATGGACGGCGTATATCGAAGCACGCACGCGGGCAGGTTCGTGGATGTCAACCCGGCCATGGTCAAGATGTTCGGATACGCCAGTAAACAGGAAATGCTGGATATCGACATCAAGAAAAAGCTTTACTTTGCGCCCGAGGAAAGAGGCAGTCACGTTCTGGATACCGGGCAGGAAGAAGTGGATATCTACCACATGCGCCGCAAGGACGGCTCGGAAATTTGGGTGGAGGATCACGGATATTACGTCCACGACCAACAGGGAAACGTCCTCTACCACGAAGGGATGCTGCGCGATATCACCAGCCGCAAACAGACCGAGGATGCGCTGATCGCTTCGGAGGCGGAACTGCGCGCATTGTTCACATCCATGCAGGACGCCGTATTGATCATCGATCAGGAGGGAGTTTATCGAAAGATCGTTTCCTCCGTCCCGGAATTGCTGATTCAGCCGCCTGAGGAACTGCTCGGCAAGAGTTTAAAAGACGTCTTCCCTGCGGATGAAGCGGAGAAATTTACTACGGTACTAAAACAGGTGTTGGATACCAGGAAAAGCGCGCAGATCGAGTATCAACTCCTCATCGGCGGCCAAACCGTCTGGTTTCAAACCACCATTTCTCCGCTGGATGCCGGGAATACCTTATGGGTGGCACACGATATTACCAACCGCAGGGAGGCGGAAAAAGCTTTACGCACAGCCGAGGCAGATTATCGTTCCATTTTTGAAAACGCAACCGCAGGAATCTATCAATCCACACCGGACGGACATTTCCTGAGCGTCAACCCGGCGATGGCGCTTATGTTCGGTTACGATTCGCCGCAGGAGATGCTCACCAGCGTCAACAACATCGAAAAACAGTTTTATGTAGATGCCGGCGACCGCCAGGAATTTCAACGTCTTCTGCTGGAACAAGGAGAGGTGCGGGATTTTTCCAGCCTGTACCGTCACAGGGATGGCAGGCAGGTTTGGGTGCAGGAAAACGCGCGCGTCGTCACAGACGAAAACGGAAATATTCTGCATTATGAAGGTTTTCTGACCGATATCACCGAGCGCAAACGCATCGAACAGGCGGTGCGCGAATCCGAAGCCTTGTATCGGCAGGCCATCGAAGTGGCGGGCGGAGTGCCATATCGAGAAAAGTACATGAAAACTCCCAAAGGCGAACGCATTGATTACGAATTCATCGGCGAGGGTATCCGCCAGATCACGGGCTATGGCCCGGAAGAATTCAACGGAGCCGTCTGGGATTCCATGGTATTGGAAGTTCACCCGATCGAAGAGCTCGCTGGATATACCCTGGAAGAAGCCGTTCGCAAGGTGCGCAATGGCGAGTTTCCCATCTGGAAGTGCGATTTCAAGATTCGCACGCGCCGAGGCGATATTCGCTGGGTGTTCGAGGCGGCGGTGGAACTGCGCGACGTGAACGGAATCTCGTATGGCTCCATCGGAATTTATCTGGATATGACCCATCGCAAACAAGCCGAGGAGGAGTTACGCCATGCCAAGGACGCGCTCGAAGCCGCCAACCTCGAATTACAACAGTCGCTGGAACGTGAAAAACTGCTGGCCAGCACAGACAGTCTGACCGGCGTATGCAACCGGCGCAACTTCTTCAATATTGCAACGCGCGAATTTCAGGCGGCGATCCGATATAAACATGCCCTGACCTTTCTGATGTTCGACCTGGACGGCTTCAAAGCGGTGAACGATACGCTGGGACATGCAACCGGCGACATCCTCCTGAAGCAAATAGCGCAGGCGGCCGTTGAGCAAGTGCGCGTCTCCGATGTAGTGGCGCGCTATGGCGGCGACGAATTTATCGTCATACTGCCCCATGCGGACGCGGAACAAACATTGCCCATCGCCGAACGCCTGCATCAGCGAATTGCAAGCCTGGGCATGGAAGTGGAAAACGGTCCCTTTGCCATTACCATCAGCATCGGCATTGCGGAAATTCGGCAGGAGCCAGTGGATGAAGAAGTGGACCTCGTCATTCAGCGCGCCGATGAAGCCTTGTACGAAGCCAAACGCGGCGGCCGCAACCAGATCGTGATCTTCGGGCGGGGAAGGAAAGACCGGCCAAGCTGAAGCAAGCCGATCACAATCAGGGCGGGCATTGAAACTCAAAGGTTCCGGGTTCCAGCGAACTGGGAACTTTTTGCTTTCGGGTAAAATCAATCGTTATGCGTCCGACCCTGCGCTTCGCGGTTCTGTCTGTCATTCTGCTTGTCTTAACTTCCATCTTCCTCCCCATTTACTTTCGCGGCCCCTATCCGCATCCTGCCGGGCCAACTTTCGATAAAGCCGTCAGCAAGTTATATCTGCGCGAGATCAACAGCCAGCGTCCGGCCATTGTCCTTTTGGGCGATTCGCTCCTGACCAAGGATGTGGACGCGGCCAAACTGCAAACATCCCTCGGCCTTTCAACTTATAAACTCGATATCCCCGGTTCCTCCTCCGCCTTGTGGTATCTGGTGACCAAATCCAACCTGATCGAGGCGAAGTCCGCGCCGCGTTATTTGATCGTTCTGTTCCGCGACACCATTTTGACCGCGCCGACCTTTCGCACCACCGGGCCTTACTTTGGCTTGATTGATAAATTCGCCGCGCCGGACGATATACTGCTCATCCAGCGCGCCTATCTCGAGGACCTCAATCCGATTCAGCCGGCATTCGAAATGTTTTTCCCGCTCTATACGTATCGCGGCCAGGAACGCGCCTCCATCGACGCGGCTTTGCGGCACACACTCCCGGCCCGGTTCGACTGCGATCATCCCTGCGCGGACGAGGCGATGCAAAGCGCGCTCGGAGATATCGCGCCGGAAATCTATGCGGCTTCCATCCTGCAGGCCGAACAGGCGTTATACACTCCGGAGGAATTAAACTTTCATCGGCAGGTGGAACGCTCTTTTCTGCCGGAGACGATCCGCCTTGCCGAAAGCCGTGGGATTCAACCGATCTTCGTGCGCGCGCCAACGAATATTTTTCCCAATGCCGCCTCCCAACCGAAAGGTTTGGAGAAATATATCGCCGATTTACGCGATTATCTTGCCGCGCAGAATATTCCCATGCTCGATCTTTCGCATGTGGAGGGCATCGGCCCGGCGCAGTTTATCGATCCGCATCACATGACGCTGGAGGGCAAAGCTATTTTCACGCAAGCATTGGCAGAGGCCTTGAAGAGTTATACAAAATAAAGCTGGGCTGTCTTCGGCACGCGGCATAATGCGCCGCCGCTCAACTATCACAAATCCAAAATTATAGAGGTATCCAATGGAAAAAGAATTCATTCCACAGCGCGCCATGAGTATCCATGCACACCCCGACGACCAGGAATTCGGCGTAGCCGGGACGCTGGCTAAATGGGCCAGGGCCGGTTGCGAGATCGTCTCGGTTGTCATCACCAGCGGCGACTCGGGTTCGAACGATCCGTCCAAAAACGGAAAATATAAATCCGAACTGGCGACTTTGCGCGAAGACGAACAACGCGCGGCCAACGCGGTGCTCGGAATCAAGGAAGCCGTTTTTCTGCATTATCCCGACGGCGAACTCGAAGCGACGATTCCTTTGCGCAAAGAATTAACGCGTTTGATCCGCAAGTACAAGCCGGAGGTCGTGGTGACGGGCAACATGGAAGGCGCATTCTATGGCGACGACTATATCAATCATCCCGATCACCGCGCCGCGGCGGAGGCCGCCACGTACGCGGTCTTCCCGTCAGCGGGGACGCGGCTGTTGTTCGCCGACCTGCTCGAAGCGGGGTATGAGCCGCACAACGTCAAACGGTTATACATCCACGGCGCGGAAAAGCCCGATACGTGGATCGACATCAGCGCGGAGATCGAAACGAAGATTCAAGCCTTGCGAAAACACACCAGCCAGCTCGAGGACGATATCGAAAAGATGATCCGCGAATGGGCGGCGGAGGCGGGCAAGGAAAAAGGCCTGGCGTTTGCCGAGACGTTCAAAGTGATGAAGCTGGTGAAGGACGAGGAACCCGGGTGAGTTTTACCAGTTACGATTTTCTGATCTTCTTTTTGATCGTCTTTGCCGCGTATTGGCTGATTTGCGAACGGCGCTGGCAGAACGCGTTGCTGTTGCTCGCCAGTTATGTGTTTTACGCGTGGGTGCATCCGTGGTATGCAATTCTACTGGGCGCCTCCTCGCTGGCCGATTATTTTTTGGCGCGCGGCATCGAAGCACAGCCGGAGCGCAAGCGCGTGTGGCTTGGGCTGAGCCTGTTGATCAACCTCGGCACGCTGGCGTTCTTCAAATATTACGATTTCTTCAGCCCGGCGCTGGCCGCGGCTTTGCAACAACTTGGCTGGAACGCCGACTTGCTATTGGTGCGCGTCTTTTTGCCTGCCGGCCTTTCGTTTTACACGTTGAAAAAGATGAGTTACATGTTCGATGTATCGAACGGGACGTTCAAGCCGACTCATTCGCTGATCGACTTTGCCCTGTACGTTTCGTTCTTTCCGCAAATCGTGGCGGGACCGATCGACCGCGCCCGCAAACTGCTTCCGCAATTCGAGTCGCCGCGCGTCTGGAAGCCCGACCTGTTCTACAATGCCTGGCCGCTGATCCTGATGGGCTTTTTCAAAAAGATCGTGATCGCCGATAACATCAAAATCATCGCCGATCAAATTTTTTCCTTGAACGATCCGGGCGGATTCTTACTGCTCTCGGCTTCGCTGGCTTTCACACTGCAGATTCTGGCGGATTTTTCCGCGTATACGGATATTGCGCGCGGCACGGCCTTACTGCTCGGCTTCGAAACATCCGAGAATTTCAACAACCCCTATCTTTCGCTGACTCCCACCGATTTTTGGAATCGCTGGCATATCACGCTTTCCACCTGGCTGCGCGATTACATTTTCTTTCCCACCCGCCGGGCTTTGATGCGCGCACACTTGCGAATTCCTCACATTCTGGTGGAAATTATTCCGCCCATCTTTACCATGTTTCTGAGCGGATTCTGGCACGGCGCCGGCTGGACCTATGTGGCCTGGGGCACGTACTACGGCGTACTGATCGCGGGCTATCACCTGATGGGCATGGGCGGCAACTGGAAACCGAAAACGTTATGGAGCCGAAGCCTGGCCTGGCTGGTGATGTTCGCGCTGATCGTCTTCGGCTGGGCCATGTTCCGTGCGCCCTCGTTCGCCTGGCTTGGGCAGGTTTTATTCCACACGCCGTTTATCAAGGGACAAAATGAATTCATCGTGGCTTTGATCGCGCTTTCGATGGCTTTTGTTTACAGCCTGCCATTATGGATCAAGCTCGCGCTCGATCAATTCACCGCCAAAGAAAACTGGTTGCAAGCCGCGTATTATGCGGCGGCCTTTTGTTCGATCTTCATCTTTATCAATTCCGCCTCGCCGGATTTCATTTATTTTCAGTTTTAATCATGCGCTTGGTCTTTCGGTCTGCAATTCCCCCAAAAACCGGGACCGCATTTCGACGCTTAAGTGCGAAAAATTTATCTTGAAGCCGTGGAGGCCGCCCAGCCAAGCATTATGCTTTTAGGCGACTCTACATCGGGCTACAGAGTTGATGCCGATCTGCTTTCCCATTTACTGCAATGAATTAAAAAACAAAATATCCCACCAGCACCGCCGCCAGTGTGACCGTGAGATTATCCACGTCTTTGAACGGCAGTGACTCGACGATTGTTCCTGCCAACGCGACGAGCGTAATCGGCAGGAGATAATTACCGAACGGTTTCGCAAAAATTCCCATCGAAACATAAACGAACAAAATAAAGGCGGATAGAATCCAGCCGCCCGCAAATACACTGACCGATCCGGCCAGCGATTTATCCCGACTCCACGCTAATTTCGGCGAAGCGATTCGCCGGCCAACGATATCGGCCAGTCCGTCGCCGCCGCACATCAACATCAAGGCGGTCATGCCGATGGGAGAATCCTTCCAATACAGAATTGTCAAAGCGATGAACGCAATACCATAATACAGCGGACCGCGCAAAATCTCGCGGCGGTCGCCGTGGCGGGACATGGCCTGCACCGCGGCATCGTCTTGAATCACGCCCAATCCCACCAATGCGAATTGAATCACGATCATAAGCGGCACCAGCGCGGCCAGCCAGCGCGCTGCAGGTTCGTCGGGGAAGAGCAACCAGCATAATACGAAGATCGGCCCGGTACCAATGTGAATCAACTTGCGGCTCAGCCGCGACTCGATCCAGCCGCGCTGGGCGAAGAAATTCATCAGGCGCAGAAAACCGAGGGCAACGACAAAGGTGACGATAACGGCGAGGAGCAGATTCATGATTCAGCGTTTCATCCTGTAACTATTCGACAATTCAACTTCCCCGGATGGATATAAAGTTTATAAAAAACGGCAAAGGTGGGCCCGGCAGGATTCGAACCTGCGACCAAACGATTATGAGTCGTCTGCGCTAACCACTGCGCCACGGGCCCGGTCTCAGTGACCGGTAAAGTGTAAACCAGCAACCAGCGAGACAGACTCATTCATTCCCAACTGATTACTGGTCACTGAGGTGAGCGGGAGACGGGATTCGAACCCGCGAATATCAGCTTGGAAGGCTGACGCCTTACCACTTGGCGACTCCCGCATGCCCGCTGATTTTACATTGAGCGCGCCTCAAGGTCAAGCGTCTTGACCCTGCCCTGATTCCAGATTACAATATCGCCCGCTATCCAATGCTCCTGTAGCTCAGTGGATTAGAGCGTTTGGTTGCGGACCAAAAGGTCGCGTGTTCGAGTCGCGCCAGGAGCGCCATCAGCGAGGAGCGGGTTCACCCGCTCTTTTCTTTTCGGAATATTATGGCTAAACCACAAATTCTTCTTACCAACGACGATGGGATTCGTTCCCCCGGTCTATGGACTGCCGCCCGCTTCCTCTCGGACCTTGGGTTTGTTACCGTTGCCGCGCCGCGTGACCAGTCCTCGGGCATGGGCCGCAGTCTGCCCAACACGTCAGATGGGATCATCCGCGAGGAACGCGTAGCAGTCAACGGTCAGGAGTGGACCGTTCATGCGGTGGGCGGTTCGCCGGCGCAAGCCGTCCTGCATGGCGTGCTCGAGATCATGCCGCAAAAACCCGACCTGGTCGTTTCGGGAATCAACTATGGCGAAAATGTCGGCACGGGCGTCACCATTTCCGGCACAGTCGGCGCGGCCATGGAAGCCGCCGCGCTCGGCTATCGCGCCCTGGCAGTTTCGCTCGAAGCCGACGCGCGTTATCATCTCAGCTATTCCGAAGAGATTGACTTCTCTGCCGCGGCGCATTTTGCCGTGCTGTTCGCGCAGAAATTACTCGACAGAAATATTTTCAACGAGGAAGTCAATCTGCTCAAAATTGACGTTCCCTCCGACGCCACTCTTGAAACGCCCTGGCAAATCACCAGGCTTTCGCGTCAGCGCTATTATGAATCCGTCGCGCCGGTGCGCGCATCGTGGAATGTTCCGGGGCACATCGGATACAAAGAAGCCGCGCGTCTCGATCACGACAAACCGGATTCGGACGTGTACGTGCTTCGTAAAAAACGGCTGGTATCCGTCACACCGCTCAGCCTCGATTTGACCGCGCACGTGGACTTGCAGGAATTCGAAAAAGAATTGCGTAAAAAATAAACGGCCCGCGGGCCGTTTATTTTATTTTTGCCATCGCATCGTATACGCTCTGGGGAATATCTGCGATTCGATAAATGCGCGCATATTCCATACCGTGAATCGAAATAATCTTCTCGGGCTGAACATCCTTCAATGCCTGCAAAAGTTTCACCGATTCGGGTTGGGTGTTTTGCAGTTCGGTATATAACACGAGATAGTCGGCCCACTTCATCCCCGCAATGACGGAAGGCAGGCCATCCTCGGTGAGATACACTTTCTTCAACACCTCGGTTCGCCCCGGAAAGAAATACGAGAACGGTCCCATGCCCGCGTAGGCATATACCTTCATCGCGGACGCGTCCGGTTTTTGCGCCAAATACGCGGCGGCGCGGTCGAGTCCTTCGCCATAGCCGTAAGGCACATTGCCCAGTATGGCATGCATGACTGGATTCTCATACGTAAAATAATATGGATAATACGGCAGGGCACTGCCGATTTGCAGTACGATCAAAACCGCCATGACCGATACTTTCGTCCATGTTTTCGCGAGGGCAGGCCAGCGACCGGACAGCCAGATCAGCGCGTATCCCCAGCCCATCCCGGCGATCAAATCGAGACAGACAAAGCTGGTCAAAATATAATGAGGCGAATCGCGTCCCTGTGCAATGCCGAACATGACGATGAACAAAACAGCTATGAGCGCGAGATAGCCCATCATCCATTTTGCCAGCGATGAGACCAGTTCCTTTTTCTTCGAGAAGAGAGCGAAAACCGCCAGAATAAGACCCAGCCACGTGATCCACGTGGAACGGGTCAGCCAGCGAATGAGATAAATCGCAATCCCCGTCAGATTGATATTCAAGCTGAATTTTGCAGGCTGAAGTTCCTGCGTCACATCCAGCCGCGCGCCCTGAAACGCGTAACTGAAGGCATTGCCATACACTTCATACAGCATTTTTCCCGGCGCCACCCACATGCCCGGCCACAAGATCACATAGACCAGCGCGGCTGTAATCAGCCACACACCAAAAATTCCGGCGGTATTCAGGAATTTTGCGCCGAGCTTTCTTCCGCTTTCGCGTTCAAAAAGCCCCACGAATAACATCAGGCCGATCACCGGAACAACCACGATGGACGTTGACTTGGTCAATTGCGCCAGCCCGAAAGCCGCGCCTGAAACGAGCAGATACATCCACTTGCGGCCTTTATGCAGATAGACCAACATACCCAGCACGGAAATCAGTATAAACAGCGAAAGCATGGCTTCATGGTTGAGCAGGCGCGCATGCCCGAGGAAGAACGGCGCATCCATTGCAAGGACAATGGCGAGAAACGCGATCGTACGGTCGATCAAGAATTGGAGCAGGAAAAAGGCCAACAGCGCCAGCACAACCAGCACCGCAGTTTGAATTAAACGGCTGTCGCGCAACAAAATCAGTGTCTGTTTGCCGTGTTCCTTGAGAAAGTTATCGAAGTTATCCTTGCGCGCATCGAAGTAGCCCTGACCCAGCCCGCGATATTGGGGGAAATATGCCAGCATCCCCGCGGCCACGATCCAGGTCGTTGTCACTCCCGGATGATATTCGTAGATCGTGGACGCGTAATCGTGATGAGTGACAGCATAGTAAAAGTTCGAACCGGAGATCACCCACCACGGCTCATCGATGTCTGAAAACCGGGCGATGCCGATCGCGTGCGACGGCACGATCAACACCAGCAGTAAAATCAACGTCAAAAGCCAGCTTAATTTATTTTTCTGCATTTTCACCCGTCATTTGGATAGCGCCTCGAACACTGCAGGAGAAAAATCGGCCACGCGATAAACCGTCGCGTATTTGTATCCGTTCAGCCAAATTTCCTTGATGGGTTTCACATCTGCCAACGCACTGATTAACCGATCATACTTTTCGAGCTTACCTTGCACCGCGTTATATAGCACCAAATAATCCGCTTCGTGCAAAGAGTCCAGCAAATCCTGCACATGATCTGCGTCCACATAATAGGGCTTGAAGCGCGTGGTCTGCCCCGGATAAAAATACGAGAAACAGCCGCGCGCATAATAGACCAGCGCGGTCGATTCTTCGGCGCGCGGCAATTTTGCCAGATACTGCGCGGCCAGCTCCAGCCCTTCGCCGTACGCGAATTGCGGATATCGCTTATCGGAACTCAACGCATATAAGGCCGGGTTTCGGTACGTGAAATAATACGGATAGAACGCGGCCGCGCTCCAGATTTGAACCAAAACCGCCGCGCACAGGACCGCGTACCTGCTCCAGTCCGAGCGAAGGAATCCCAGCCTTTGCCCGATCCACTGAACCGCATAATACCAGCCCATGCCCGCCAGCAGATTCAACGCTCCATAACTCGTCAGCGTGTAATGTGGGGAATTGCGCCCTTGCGCGAGGCCGAACATGATCACGAAAGCGAGGGCTGTGGCGAGCAGAGTCAGTGCAAGCCAACGCGCGTTGGGGCGCACCAGCTCGCGGCGGCGCGTGAACGGGAACAGAATCCCGAAGAGAATCCCCAGCCAGGTGATGAACGTCGTCCGCCAGGAAATATCGCTCAGCAGGGCGCCGATGCCGCTGAGACTCAGGCTGAGACTTGGTTGACTCTCCACGTCGCCAATCGCTTTGAGGCGCGCGCCTTCGAACGCATAGCTGAAGGCGTTCCCATATACTTCATATAACATTTTTCCCGGCGCCACCCACATGCCCGGCCAAAAGACGATGTATGTGACGATCAGCGCCGCCAGCCAAATGCCGAAAATTCTAAGCGCGTTCAAAATGGCTTTGCCAAAGGCGGCGCGTTCCTGAATGAGTTGTATCAAAAGCAAAACGCCGACCGGCGCGAGCAGCGCGATGCCCGATGATTTCGTGAGTTGTGCGAAACCAGCCGCAAGGCCGGAAAGAATCAGGAAAATCAATTTGCGATCTTGAAAGAGATAGATCGTCAATGCCAGCACCGAGACGAGGATGAATAAAGCCAGCATGGCTTCGTGATCGAGTAAGCGCGATTGGCCCAAAAAGAACGGATCAAATGAAACCAATAGAATCGAAAAGAACGCGATGGGTTTGGAAAGTAAACGTTGCAGTAAATAAAACAGAACCACCAGAAGGAATGCAATCAGTAAAACCTGAAGCAGGCGCGCATCGCGTAAAAGGATCAGCGGATCTTTGCCGTGCTGAAGCATGAACGGGTCGAGCGCGCCTTTTTCGTACTCGAGATAGCCCTGTCCCAGCCCGCGATACTGCGGAAAATAAATCATCAGCGCGGCAGTGACGATCCACATCGTCGTCACGGCAGGCTGATACTCGTACACCGTGTTTTGAAACTGGCGCTGGCCCAGCGCGTAATAGAAATTCGCGCCCATGCTCAACCAATAGGGTTCATCGGCTGTGGAAAATGTACCAAGTGCGGGCAGGCGCGGCGCGAGGAATGCAACGATCAACCCCCCGTAAAGCAGGATGTCGAATAACTTTCTCGAGTTCATCGGCTGGATTATACCAACCGCCTTTCCGCCTTGACAGGCATCTGTTTTTGCGGATAATTACAAACACAATATTTCAAAGGCGATGATAGAGGAAAGTAAGCTGGCAGAAGCCGCCAGAGAAGCGCGAAAGCAAGGCTGAAATTCGCGCTCGACCGAAACCAGTCGAAGTTCCCTCCTGAGCCGTTCGGGTGAATCATGGATGCGTAGCGAGACTGCGCCATCATTAGTAGTCCGAGCCGCAAACCCGGCGTTATGGTGGAGGCCGATAATAGTCGGCACAAAGTGAATCGCTCGGCGATTAATTTGGGTGGCACCGCGGGACGCATATGCGCCTCCCGTCCCATAATGTGGACGGGAGGTTTTGTTTTGGAAGCTATATAACCAGCGATGCTTCACCCCTGCAAAACGGAGGACGTATGTTGGACAAGTTAGGCGAAATCGAAAAATCCGCACTGGAGGCGTTGACTTCCGTGCAGGATGAGACTGCGCTCGAGGCCTGGCGCGTGACGCATTTGGGCAGAAGTTCCGCGCTCATGCAGGTCTTCAGCGGACTGGGCGGACTCTCCAAAGAGGAACGGCCGGCAGTTGGGCAGGCCGCGAACCGCGTCAAAGTTGCACTCGAGGCGGCGTTCGCCGAAAAAACGGAAGCAGTCAAACGGTCCGCGCTGGAACGCTCGCTGAGTGAAGCGCAATTGGATGTGACTCTGCCGGGTCGTCCGGTTCACGTTGGCCGCCTGCATCCATCCACGCAACAATTACGGCGCGTGCTGGCCATTCTCGCTGAAATGGGTTTTCAAGTTTATACCTCGCGCGAGGTCGAATCGGATGAAATGAATTTTCAACTGCTCAATTTTCCGCCGCATCATCCCGCGCGCGAAATGCAGGATTCGTTTTATGTGGAGGCTGGCGAGCGCGGCGATAATCCGATTCTGATGCGCACGCACACTTCGCCGGGACAAATTCACGCCATGCGCGAGTACGCGGCGATGAATCCGGATAACCCCCCGCCGATCCGCATCGCACTGCCCGGTATGTGCTTCCGTTATGAACAGATCACTGCGCGCTCCGAGATTCAATTCAACCAGGTCGAAGGACTCGTGGTGGGCGAACACATTACGTTCGCGGATCTCAAAGGCACGCTGGTCAACTTTGCGCACCGCATGTTCGGGCAGAACGCACGCACGCGCTTTCGCGCCTCATACTTTCCATTCACTGAACCGTCCGCCGAGATGGATGCGGAATGTTTTGTGTGCGGCGGCAAAGGCTGTGCCGTTTGCAAAAATTCGGGCTGGCTCGAAATTTTGGGATGCGGCATGGTGCACCCGGTGGTACTGCAAAACGGCGGATACGATCCGGCGCGCTATTCCGGTTTCGCGTGGGGCATGGGGCCGGAGCGCCAGTTGATGCTGCGCTATAAGATCGACGATATTCGTTATTTCTGGGGAAACGATCTGCGTTTCCTCGAGCAATTCTAGGAGGCCGGAATGAAAATACCCGTATCCTGGCTGAAAGATTTCATTGACCTCGACGGATTGACCGTTGAAGACATCGCGCGCAAATTGACCCTGGCCGGCCTCGAAGTGGACGAGATTCACTACGCCGGTTTGGAGATGCCCGCGCGTCAAGCGGATGAAAAACACGAGTTCAAAACCAGCGGCATTGCATGGGACCGCGAAAAAATCGTGGTGGCCGAAATCCGACAGGTCAACCCGCATCCCAACGCGGACCGATTGACTCTGCTCGATTTATATGACGGTCAAAAAGAGCAGGTGGTGCTCACCGGCGCGCCGAACATTTTCCATTTGAAAGGCGTGGGCAAGCTTGCAAAGCCGGTCAAGGTGGCGTATGCCAAAGAAGGCGCCACACTATACGATGGCCACGCCGAAGGCCAGCAATTGACGACTCTCAAGCGCGCCAAGATCCGCGGCGTCGAGTCCTACTCGATGGTCTGCTCGGAGAAGGAACTGGGCATCTCCGATGAACATGAAGGCATCATCCTGCTCAATGACGATGCGCCGGTTGGCATGCCGCTGGCCGATTACATGGGCGATGCCGTGTTCGACATCAGCATCCTGCCCAACATGGCGCGCAACGTGAACGTGATCGGCGTGGCGCGCGAACTTGCCGCGCTGATCGGCCGCGAGTTGAAACAGCCGACAGTCAAGTTAAAGACCGGCGGCGATCCCATCGAAGGTCTGGCCTCCATCGAAATCGCCGATCCGGAACTGAATCCGCGCTTCGTACTCGGGCTGATCCGCAATGTGGAGATCAAGCCCAGCCCCTATCAAATCCAGCGCAGGCTCAAACTGGCGGGCATGCGCCCGATCAATTGCATCGTGGACGCGACCAACTATGCCATGCTCGAACTTGGCGAACCACTGCACGCTTTCGATTATGACGTACTCAAAGCGCGCGCCGGAAAGAAACCGGTCAAGATCGTCACGCGCACTGCCAAAGACGGCGAAAAACTCAAAACGCTGGATGGTACAGACCGCAAACTCACTTCCGCGAATGTGCTCGTCTGCGATGAAAAAGGTCCGCTTTCCATCGCGGGCGTGATGGGCGGCGAGGAAAGCGAAGTGTACGATGCATCCAAAGAAGTGCTGGACGCGACGGGAATCGAAATTTCATCCGATGCGGCGACGATGGGCAAGGTCATCGTACGCGGCGTCAGCACCACGAACATTCTATTGGAGGGCGCGGCTTGGAATTTCATCAATATCCGCCGCACCGCCAAACAACATAACCTGCCATCCGAAGCTTCCTTCCGTTTCTCACGCGGCGTGCATCCCGCGCTGGCAGAGATGGGCGTGAAGCGCGGCCTGCAATTAATGGCCGAATGGTCGGGCGGCCAGATCGCGCCCGGCCTCGTGGACGAATATCCGCTCAAACCGAAGAATCCGACGGTTGTCGTCACACCCTCGGATGTAAAGCGTTTGCTCGGCATAGATCTAACTGCCAAACAAATTGCAGATCTACTGGCGCGGCTCGAATTTAAATGCACCGTTGAAAAGAACGAAGTCAAGGTCAAAACGCCGCCGCATCGTCTCGACATCGGCGAAGGCGTGATCGGTCAGGCCGATGTGCTCGAAGAGATCGCGCGCGTCTACGGTTACGACCGCATCCCCGAAACGCTCATGGCTGATTCGCTCCCACCGCAAATTGGTAATCCCATTTACGAATGGGAGGAGCGGGTACGCGACCTGCTGGTGGCGCTTGGCTTGCAGGAAGTTGTCACCTATCGCATGACATCGCCCGAACGCGAAGGCCGCCTTGCGCCGCAAAGCGAATACGTGCGCATCGCGAATCCCATCGCACCGGAAAAGAGCGTACTGCGCCGCAATTTGGCCGCTTCGATTCTGGAGGCCGCGGAAAAGAACACACACGCCGAGTCGCTGGCGATGTTCGAGATCGGTCCGGTCTTCGAGCCGGTAAAAAACGACCTGCCGCGTGAAAAAAGCAAACTGGCCATTGTGCTGACCGGCCGACGCGAACCAACCGCCTGGGACGCAAAAGATTCCCCCGCGTTCGACTTTTACGATCTCAAGGGGCGCGTCGAACTCCTTTTGAGCGGCCTCCGTTTCACCGATGTGACCTACGCTCCGATTGATTCCGTTAATTACCTGCACCCGGGCAAAGCCGCGGAAGTAAAAATCAATGGACAAACCGTTGGCGTGTTCGGCGAACTGCATCCGTTGGTGAAGGAAAATTATGAATTGAATAACTCCCCGGTCTTGGCCGCGGAATTCGATCTCGAAAGCCTGCGCGCTGTGACTCCCACATACGGCATCGCACCTGTGCCCGAGTATCCGCCTGTCCTCGAGGATATCGCGCTGATCGTGGATGAATCAATCCCGGCATCCCGCGTGGAAGCGTTGATCCGTCAAACCGGCGGCAAGTCAGTGACCAACGTTCGCTTGTTCGACGTATATCGCGGAAACCAGATCGGGGAAGGGAAAAAATCGCTAGCATATAACCTGACCTATCAAGCCTCCGATAAAACCATGACGGACGCGGAGGCCGCCGCCATCCGTAACAGGATCGTCAAACGGCTGGAACAGGAAACGGGCGCGAAATTGCGCAGTTAGTACCAACGGGATGCGGGCCGGCTTGCATCCCGTTTTTATTGCATGTATACTCGGAAAAATTTTCAGAGGAGAATGTAAATGGATAACAAAACCAAAGGGATCGTCGCCACCATTGCCGCTGTAGTATTGTGCGGATGCCCGGGCTTATTCCTGTGCCTGTTCGGGGTCATTACAGCCTTCGGCGGCGGCAAGTTCAACCTGGGCGATCAGGCCGGCAATATTCCAACCACGTATGGTTATGTCTTCATGTGTCTGGCATTGATCTTCATCCTGATCCCCATCCTGGTGGGCTTTTTCACTCTGCGCAATAAATCCGCAACTCCCGCCGCGCCTTCGAATAACGAACCGCCTGCCGCCAGCTTGTAATCAAAAAAGGATGCCCGGCTTATAAGCGGGGCATCCTTTTTTATCAAGGAAATTTCTCAGGGGACGATGATGGTCTGCGTCAAATCGCAGAAATAATACTGGCCGATGTGTAAACTCCACGCAGACGTGTATGTGCCCGGCGTGCCGGGGGCCGTAAAGCTGACCGTTGGAAGCGCGACAATATTGCCGCCGCTGATGATATACGGTGATACATCATATCCATTTAATGCACCCATTTGCTCACCTGAACGAAAGACCAGATCCACGCTCTTGCCCGGCCAGTTATCGCCGGCATTTTTCACCGTCCAGACTGTGCTAAAGGAAGCGCCCGGGCTGAAATGAGAGTTGGCTGGGGGAGCCACACTGATGAACTTGCAACTGTAATCTTTGTGGCCGCCGCCCCCTCCGCCTCCGCCACCACCATGACCGCCGCCTCCGCCGCCCCCATTATTCTTCCTGATCTTTGTAGCAGTTGGCAGGGGGCGCGGAGTTTTAGTTTTCGTAAAGGTGGGCAGTTTAAAGATGAATGTTTGTGTGGCGGTGGGCGTGATCGAGGCCGTGCTCGACGGAAAAGGCGTGAAACTGGGCGTCCACGTTGGCGGGATCAAAGCCGCAGTTTGTGTACCAGCCGCGGCCGCAGTCTGAGCGATGACCGTGTTCAACGCGTCCGGCCCTAGAATGGGCTGGTTGTTGTTTACCGGAGGGAGAGGCGCGGGGCTGGCAGTCGTTTGCGCGTTGACAGAGGTGGCGGCCATGGCCGCGTTCGCGGTTTGCGCGATGGCCGTGCTGAGACCCGCCGGGTCGAGCGTGGCGGGCGCAGAGGGAATCAACTCCGGCGCACTGCAGGCAAACACCAGCAATGCCGCGCTGACGATCAGCCAAATTTTATAGCTTCTGCTTCGTGCCTGCATAAGAGTTGAGCCTCTGTGCGCCATGTCCAATTACAAAGTGAAAGCTATTGCACGACAATCGCGACGTAGGGATAGCACCATCCGCCGACATTCCACGTCATCACCTGGAAGCCTTTTTCAGCCGGCGCGTTCGCGTCGAATACGATCGAATATTTGTCGCCGGGTTTCAGTTCGGGCAGTTGCACCAGGCTGGCCGAGGTCATTTTCGGACCGCTCCAATATTTCAAGTCGGTGCCGGCAGGCCAGGTGGCTGTGCCGGTATTGATAATCGTCCATTTGACATCAAAACTGTCGCCGGGCCGATATTCCGCGTTGTCGCGCGGACGTTTGCCGGTATCCGGATCGCAGGAATATTTCGCTTTGCTGGTACCGCCTCCGCCTCCGCCTCCGCCACTGCCGGACGAAGTGGCCGGCGCGATCACGAAAGGCGTCGCGGTCGGGACGACTGGCGTCGCAGTGGGAACATCCACCACAAGGGTCGGGGAAGGAATCGGGGTAAAGGTCGGCAGGGAAGCCTGTGCCGCCTGAGTTTGCAAACTTTGAATCTCAACCGTCATCGCCACGGCAGTGGAAATCTGGTTCTGAATATCCTGCGGGCTTTGAGTCGCCTGTGCGGGCGCGCAGGCGGCCAGCAGGAATACGCCGGCTAAAAGCATGTAAAGGCTCTGTCTCAGTTTTGATGTCATACTTTTCTCCTCGAATTTATTGTTCTGCTGGATGATCCTGGCCCGATCCGATTCCCAGCGGAACCCATTTTTTATCGTCCTTCAAGCGATGCTGGAAGCCGCCGCGATCATGCACCTGATCGAAAGTGCTGGGTCTGATGAACATCTCTTCGCTGTCCAGCAAGCCGGTAACACCGGCCTGACCCGGCTCGGGACGCTTGTTCTGGCAGAATTTACAGGTTTTCGGGTCGTGCGCTTTGTATTCGGTCGGCTCTTCGTAGGTCGTTACAAAACCCTCGTAGTTGCGGAGGATAATCTTGTGGTCCGATGCGCTAATCTGGTAATTGGGCATCAGAGGAATCTTACCACCCCCGCCGGGCGCGTCGACGACGAATTGCGGGACGGCATAGCCCGATGTGTGGCCGCGCAGGCCTTCGATGATCTCGATGCCTTTGGCAACCGGCGTGCGGAAATGTCCCGCGCCTTCGACCAGATCGCATTGATAAAGATAATAGGGGCGCACGCGGATACGCGTAAGTTTCTGGACCAATTCACGCTGAATGTGAACGCAGTCATTGATGCCCGCCAACAACACGGATTGATTTCCGAGCGGGATGCCGACGCGCGTCATCCGGTCGCAGGCATCGGCCAATTCTTTGGAGATCTCATTCGGATGGTTGACGTGAATGTTCAACCACAACGGATGGAATCTGCCCAGCATATCGCAAAGTTCCTGGGTGATACGCATGGGCATGAAGACCGGCACGCGCGAACCGATGCGTATGATCTCGATATGCGGAATTTCGCGCAGGCGCGTGAGAATCTCTTCGAGAATCTTCGGCGCAAGCACCAGCGGATCGCCGCCGGAGAGCAGTACATCGCGCACTTGCGGCGTGTGCTTAAGGTATTCGATCTGCATTTCGAATTCATGCCGCGAGAATGTTTGAGCGGGATCGCCCACGATGCGCGAGCGCGTGCAATAGCGGCAATAGGACGCGCATTGAGTCGTTACGAGCATGAGGACTCTGTCCGGATAGCGATGGACCAGCCCCGGCACGGGAGAGTGGCGGTCTTCGGCCAGCGAGTCTTCCATCATGGCGGTAAAGGCCTGTAGCTCTTCCGAACGCGGGATGATCTGCCACCGAACCGGATCGTTCACATCCTCCGGGTCGACCAGCGAGATGAAATACGGCGTAATGTCCACGCGGAATAACCCGCTGGTCTGAAGCGCCTTGCGCTCGCTATCGGTCAATTTTAAAACTTTTTCGATCTCTTCCACCGTGTTTAAGCGGTGGCTTAATTGCCAGCGCCAGTCATTCCATTTTTCATCTGGAATGTCGGCGTAGATTGGCGCACGTCTGGAAACGATTGGGGTAGGCATGTTTTTTCCTCCGAGGCTAAGGACAGATACGGTTAATATTCGATAACGAAAAAGGGCAGATGGAATTCAAATCATGCGGAGGGTCATGATCGGGCCGGAAAAATCCCGCAAAAAGGGGACAAGTTCGCGCGCATATCATGCAGGGTATTGTAAGAGGAAACAAAAACAGGGTCAATGATAAATTAAGGTGATTGTGAACATTCGTGCAAAAATGCCCGTTTTGAGTACAATAACCCGCACAATCAGGCGTTATCCGCTTATTTTCTGGGAGTTTCAACCGCCCGCTTTTCGGAGGACATTTTGACAAACGATCCCGCCGCCACACACGGACTTTGGGCTGATCTCGCCCGCCCAGGCCTTTCCCCGGCTGAGGCTGATTTCTCCATCCTCGGCCTCCCGTTCGACAGACTCGCCAGCGCCCGCAAAGGCGCGGCGCTCGGGCCGGCGCGCATGCGATTCTGGTCGGGGCATCTGACTCCGTTTAGTGAGGACAGGACCCGGCTGAGTTCGATGCGCATCGCGGATCTGGGCGATATCGTCATCGCCAATCCGGAATCCGATTTCGACCTTGTTCGTCACAAAGTTGCCTCCCTGCCAAACATTCCAATTCTGCTGGGCGGCGATCATTCAGTGACCATTCCAATCTTTCAGGGTCAGCGCGAACGCTACGCGGATAAACGGCTCGGTGTGTTGTGGGTGGATGCGCATCCCGATCTGTGCGATGAATTCAACGGTTCGCGCCTTTCGCATGCCTGCGTTCTGCGCCGCGGACTTGAATTCGGAATCCAACCAAAGGATGTGTGTCTCGTCGGCTTGCGGTCGTGGGAAGATCAGGAAATTGATCTGATCGAAAACGGCGGGCTGAATATTTATACCGCCGCGCAAGTGGCTGGGCGCGGCATGAGTCATATCGCCGCTAGTATCCATCGTAAGCTGAGCCGCTGTGACGCCGTCCATATTTCGCTGGATATTGATTGCCTCGACCCGGCTTTCGCACCCGGCACAGGCATTCCCGATTCAGGCGGGTTGACTTCGCGCGAAGTGATCACGCTGATTCAATCTTTACGCGGTCTGCCGTTGGTTGGTTTGGATGTGGTCGAGGTCGCGCCGCCGCTCGATCCTTCGGAAGCGACGGTCTTCGCGGCGTTGAAAGTTATCATGGAATTCATCGCGGTCATCGCGCGCGGAAAGAAGGCAGGTTAATCCATGACCGCGGATTTACAGGAAGTTCAAGTGATTCATAATATCGAAAGCCACCGCTTCGAGATTCAAATCGAAGGCCATGTGGCTGTGCTAAGTTATCGCCGCCTCGGTGAAAAGATTCTATTCACGCATACGGGTGTTCCATCGGCCATCGAGGGGCGCGGGTTGGGAAATCGCCTCGTACGCGCCGGTTTGGAATATGCGCGCGAAAATAAGTTCAAAATCTTGTCCACCTGCTGGTTCGTGGATCGGTATCTTCAGCGGCATCCTGAGTTCGCCGAACTTCAGGATAAATAAAAGAACGCGCCTGACCGAACGCGTTCCTCATGTGGCGGGGAGGGCGGGATTCGAATATCATCCTCTCAATGAGGGCCCGCGACCGAAAATAAAAGAACGCGCCTGACCGAACGCGTTCCTCATGTGGCGGGGAGGGCGGGATTCGAATATCATCCTCTCAATGAGGGCCCGCGACCGAAAATAAAAGAACGCGCCTGACCGAACGCGTTCCTCATGTGGCGGGGAGGGCGGGATTCGAATATCATCCTCTCAATGAGGGCCCGCGACCGAAAATAAAAGAACGCGCTTGACCGAACGCGTTCCTCATGTGGCGGGGAGGGCGGGATTCGAACCCGCGACCGAGTTACCCCGGCACTCACTTAGCAGGCGAGCCCATTCAGCCACTCTGGCACCTCCCCAGGATTCTATCGATGTGAAAGTTCGGGCCCATAACCAAAGGCGGAGGGAGTGGGATTCGAACCCACGTTGGTGTGACCCAAACATGTTTTCAAGACATGCGCCTTCAGCCGCTCGGCCATCCCTCCAGGCGGGAGGATTTTACCATAAGTCGGGCAACGGACGGTTGACCCCAAAGCGCAGATTCCCGCCTGCCATCATCCATCTTTCACAATGTTGGTATAATTTCGCCCACTATGAAATATCACATCTGGACCGAAGGCTGTCAGATGAACGTGGCCGACTCACAGCGAGTCGGTTCGTCGCTGGAGCATTTGGGATACAGTTTCACCGATAAGGCTGAGGAAGCCGACGTTATCGTTTTAAACACCTGCGTTGTGCGTCAATCTGCTGAAGACAAGGCCATTGGGCGTTTAAGCTCGTTCAAACCGCTCAAAGACCGGAATCCCAAGCTGGTTATCAATCTCATGGGCTGTCTGGTTGGCGTGCGCGGCGCGGAAAAACTGCGCGCAAAGCTTCCGTACGTGGATGTGTTCTCGCCTCCTTCCGACCCTGGGCCATTGATCTCGTTCCTGACGCAGGGCGAAATTCACTCGCTCGAAGACGCCGAAACCACGCGCCGCTTCCTGATGATGGATGAAGAACTGATCCTGCCGCAGGCCGAGCGGGGCAAACTCGTCAGCGCGCATGTGCCCGTCGTATATGGCTGTTCGCATGCCTGCACCTTTTGCATCATCCCCTACCGGCGCGGCGTCGAGCGATCCCGTCTTGTTGGCGATATTGTCGCTGAAGTTCGCTCGCTCGCCAAACAGGGCGTAAAAGAAATCACACTCCTCGGTCAGATCGTGGATCGTTACGGCAAAGATGTTCCGGACGGGCCGAATCTCGCGGGGCTTTTGCGCATCATCCATGAGGTCGAGGGAATCGAACGCATCCGCTTCCTTACCTCGCATCCGAATTATTTCGGCGGCGATCTGATCGAGGCCATCGCTGAACTGCCGCGCGTCATGCCGCATATCGAACTGCCGATCCAGGCTGGTGACGATGAAGTGCTCGGCAATATGAAACGCGGCTACACACAACAAAATTATCGCGACCTCGTGGCAAAGATCCGCAAACACATTCCGGGTTGCTCCATTGCGACCGATATCATCGTCGGCTTTCCCGGCGAGACCGAAGAACAATTCATGCAAACGTACCGCGTCTTATCGGACCTCAAACTGGATGTCGCTCATTTGGCGCGTTACTCCACCCGCGAAGGCACCGTTGCCTCGCGTCGCATGGACGATAACGTCAGTGAAGAGGAAAAGATGCGCCGCTTCCGCATGTTGGAAGAATTACAGGAAGCGATCGTGGCTGAAATCAACGCTCGCTATTTGGGGCAAACCGTGGAAGTCCTTTTCGAGGAAAAGGTCAAAGACCGCTGGAAAGGCCGCACACCGACCAACAAACTGGTCTTCGTTGAATCGGACGATGAACTCAAGGGCAAACTCCTCCCTGTTACCGTCACTTGGACCGGCCCGTGGTCGATGCAGGCCAGTCTGGTCAGGCAACCCGCTCTGATCTCCATTTAGATATCGAAACTCCCGCCAAGTTCGGCGGGAGTTTTTTCAGGAACTGGAAAGACTACTATTTACATTGCTGAAGACATTACCGAGCATGGGGCCAAAAATGTATAAAGCCACGAATACAACAATAGTAACCAATGCAAGAATTAACGCATACTCAACCAGGCCTTGCCCGCGGCTCTTTGCATCAACAGCGCATAACAAGTTGATCGCCTCCTTTCACGCCCGGGTTCATCGTACAAAAGGCTATTCATTACTGTAGCATGCGCCTGCATATAGATTGATTACTAAAAGGTTGCAATTTCATTGCCGGCCGGGGAGCGCATTGAAGCCCCAGATAAGCGCGCTTCACTCTCCAGCGCAAGCGAAGTGATCCATTCCATCATGGTCCCGCTGACCGAACGAACGTGCACCCGGTTTTCAGGATCGCCTTCGAATTTCATGGGTTGTCCCACCGTAATGGCGTACGGTCCCCGCAAATACCAATATCCCACCATGGGTCTGCCATTCATCCGGGAGGCAATCCGCAGACTGCGTTCGCGCGGTAAATAGATTCCAACCGGCACCACGGGAACGCCCGTCATGAGCGCCAGCCGTGCCGCGCCACTGCGCGGTTCGCGAAAACCGCCTTCCTGCGGGCTGAAAGTTCCCTCGGGAAAAATCCCCACCGAATGGCCTTGTTGGAGTCTCCGGCAGGCTTGTTCGAGCGCGTCACCGCCAGGAGCCACTTCGATCTGCCCGGCACGGCGAAGATAAAGCCCGAGCAGGGGAAATGCAAACGCGTTGGTCGTAACCAACACGCTCATGCGCGACAGCAAATGGATCAGGAACGGGTCGCTGGCGCTGGGATGGTTGGCAATGAATAACTTTGGCCCCTCCGGAAGGGGATCATACCAGCGGATGTCCATCCGAAGGAATACTCTGGAATACGCATGAACGATAGCCCGGGCGACCTCATAGGTAGCGCTCTTTCGCATGGCAAACCTCTTCCTTAGAATTGTTTAGAGAAAATAACACGGAGATGGATTGTAAGATACTCACCCGAAAGTTCAAAGACCCAACGCCGCCCTTCTTGTAAAAATATCCTTTCAAAATTCATAGCTCAAAGAACAACAAGCCGACGGCCCGGGCCGTCGGCTTGTTGAATCGCATCGATCAATGCACCAAATGCCTCAATACGGTATGCAGGATACCGCCATTTCGGTAGTAGTTCACTTCCACATCCGTGTTCAACAATGCAGTCACTTTGAATTCGATCGCCTTTCCATCGTCCCTGACCGCCTTGACGCTAAGAACCTGCTTGGGCTTGATCGAGTCGCTGATCCCTTCGATCGTAAAAGTTTCGCTGCCGTTCAGGCCCAGCGATTCGGCGTTTTGGCCGTCCATATACGTCAAGGGCAGAATTCCCATGCCGACCAGATTCGAGCGGTGGATTCGTTCGAAGGATTCGGCAATGACGGCTTTTACGCCCTGCAGAAGCGGTCCTTTGGCGGCCCAGTCGCGGCTGGAGCCGGCGCCATATTCTTTCCCGGCCAGAATCACGCTTGGAATTCCGGCCTGCAGGTACTTCATCGCCGCGTCATAAAAGGGCATTTCTTCACCATCGGGGAAATGTTTGGTAAGGTTGCCCTCTTTGGGCTCCACCAGCAAATTCTTAATGCGAATATTGGCAAACGTACCGCGCGCCATCACGAGGTCGTTGCCGCGGCGCGAACCGTACGAGTTGAAATATTGCGGAGCCACATCGTGTTCCATGAGGAATTTCCCGGCCGGGCTGTTGACAGCGATATTGGAGGCTGGCGAGATATGATCGGTGGTGATCGAGTCGCGGAACATGCCCAGCACGCGCGCGCCGCGAATGTCGCTCACCGATGGCACCTCGAGCGTCAATTTTTGGAAGTAGGGCGGGTGATGAATGTAAGTCGAGCTCTCGTCCCAGTCGTAAAGATCACCGCCGGTCAATTTGATCTTCTTCCATGCATCGGAACCTTCGAAAACGCTGGCGTAACGATCCTGGAACATTTTCACGTCCAGGCTGGCAGAAATCGTTTCGGTGATCTCCTGTTGTGTCGGCCAAATATCCTTCAGATAAACAGGCTGACCATCTTTGCCTGTGCCAAGCGGCTCTTTATCGAGATCGATATCCACCGTTCCAGCCAGCGCAAAGGCAACCACCAACGGTGGCGACATCAGGAAATTGGCTTTGACCAGCGGATGAATGCGGCCCTCGAAGTTGCGATTTCCAGAAAGGACCGCCGCGGTCACCAGTTCATTCTCCGTTACCGCTTTGGCGACAGCCTCGGTCAGCGGACCGCTATTTCCGATACAGGTGGTACAACCGTAGGCTACGACGTTGAATCCAAGCTTGGCAAGCGGGTCGAGCAAATCTGCCTGCCGTAAATAGTCAGTTACCACGCGCGAGCCGGGCGCGAGACTGGTTTTAACGTATGGCTTGACGTTCAAACCCTTCTCGACGGCCTTCTTCGCCAGCAACCCTGCGCCGACCATCACGGATGGATTCGATGTATTCGTGCAGGATGTGATGGCCGCGATCACGACTACGCCGTGCTTCATTTTGATCGAGTTGCCGTTCGTACCGAACGTGGCTTCAGCTTTCAAAGCATCAGGCTTAAGCTCAAAGCCGCGATTTTTGACGGGAGTGGTCAAAATTGTTTCAAAGGTCTCTCTTAGTTCGGCCATGGGGATGCGATCCTGCGGACGTTTGGGGCCGGCCAGGGAGGGCATAACAGACCCCAGGTCCAGTTCGAGCGTATCAGTGAATTCAGGGTCGGGTGTGGACGAGTCGCGGAAGAGTCCCTGGGCATGCGTATACGCTTCAGTGCGGTCGATCACTTCCTGAGGGCGGCCAGTCAGTTTCATATATCGTAAGGTTTCCGCATCCACCGGGAAGTAACTAATCGTGGCGCCATATTCGGGCGACATATTCCCGATGGTGGCGCGATCTGGCAGGGACATCGAATCGAGTCCCGAACCATAGAACTCGACGAATTTATCCACTACTCCTTTTTTGCGCAGTATTTGCGCAACGGTGAGCACAAGATCGGTAGCCGTAACGCCATCGCGCAGTTTGCCGTATAGTTTGAATCCGATTACATCGGGCAGAAGCATGTCTATCGGCTGGCCGAGCATCACAGCTTCAGCTTCGATGCCGCCCACGCCCCAGCCTACCAGGCCAAGCCCGTTGACCATGGTGGTATGCGAATCGGTGCCCACCAGCGTATCAGGAAAAGCGAGCGTTTCGTTTCCATCCTGTTTCGTGAACACCACTTCCGAGAGATATTCGAGGTTGACCTGATGCACAATGCCGGTCATCGGCGGGACGACTCGGAAGTTGCTGAAAGCGTGTTGTCCCCATTTAAGAAACTCATAACGTTCGCGGTTACGCAGAAATTCCATTTCGGTGTTGCGCTGTAAGGCATCCTGCGTGGCGAAGAAATCCACTTGAACGGAATGGTCGATGACCAGGTCCACCGGCACCAGCGGATTGATCTTCTTCGGGTCGCCGCCGAGACGTGCAACTGCCGCGCGCATGGCGGCTAAATCCACCATGGCCGGTACTCCTGTGAAATCCTGCATGATGACGCGTACCGGCAGGAAAGAAATGCCCGGGCGCGCACTCTGAGGTTTCCACGCGGCGATATTCCTCACATCTTTCTCCGTGATGCCCTTTCCATCACATTGACGGAGAGCCGCTTCGAGCATGATGCGGATCGAAAACGGGAGCCGCTTGATCTCGGTGAGGCCGGCTTTTTCCAATGCGTCGAGTCGGTAGATCGTATAATTCTTTTTCCCCACTTTCAATGCATCGCGTGCTTTAAAGAGGTCGTTCATCGTAACTCCTTTGGTGATATGGACTGCCCACCACAAAATCACAAAAAATACAAAGGAGCGCCTTTGATACCCTTTGGGTCTTCGTAGTGGATTTACAATTTTAACTCTTTTTTGAGATTAATGATTAATTTTGTCCGATCTTCCTGTGGAAGGAACGCGGCCTGCCCCGCGGCCAGAATACGTTCTTTGAGCGCCGCCAGCGGAAGGCCGAGCTTTTCGCAAGCCGTATAGTATTCACGGCTGAGCGTGATGCGCGAGACGCTGGGATCGTCGGTGTTGAGCGTAACGTTCAATCCCTGTTCGAGCATGCGCCCCAACGGATGATCGGTCAACTGAGTAACAACGCCCGACTGGTAATTGCTGGTGACGCAGACTTCAAAGACCGTGCCGCGCTCGCGCGCCAGCGCCGTGACCTTTTCATCTTCGAGCACGCGCACGCCATGACCGATACGTTCCGCCTCGAAGTCCTCGATGGCCTCGCGCACATTCTGCGCGCCGCCCCATTCGCCCGCGTGGACCGTGGTGTGCAGGCCAGCCTGCCGCGCCTCTTTGAAAACACCGGCAAACGGCGCGGCGGGAAATTCCGCTTCGTTTCCAGCCAGGTCGATTCCGAACAGGCCGTTTTGAATATGCTCAGCCGCCAGCCAGGCCACCTGCTCCGCCAGTTCCGTGCTTTCATGCCGGTTGACGGAGGCGATCAAACCCACTTTGATCTTGTTTTTTTTGGCGGCTTCCTGCGCGCTCAGCGCCACCCATTCCACCACATCGTGCAATGGAAACCCTTCCGCGCGGCTCAAAGCCACAGGCGTAAAGCGCAATTCGAGATATCGAATGTTATCCTTGGCGGCATCTTCCACGGCCTCGCGCGCGATGCGGTGAATCACATCCGGCGAACGATAGAACAACCGCAATGTTTTGAATTTCTCCAGAAAGTTGCTAAAGGTCAGCGGATCTTCATCCTGCACCTGCACCAGGCCGCTCAAGTTCACCACATTGGCGGGAATCGTCAATCCGTGCGAACGCGCGATCTCCATCATGGTCGCAAGGCGCAAAGAACCCTCCAGATGGCGGTGCAGTTCCACCTTCGGGAGGGCGAAATAAATGTTGAGCGGGGCAGTATCTGACTGAACCAAAAAAGCCTCTAAAAAATTCTCCGACTCACCGTAGTAAAGCGGCTAAACTGCTAATGGCGGCGGCGTCTGCGTTTCTTTCCTTCGAGTTGCGGCGCGTCCTCCACCTGAGCGGGAACAGGCCCGGCCTCCTCTGCCGCTTCCACAGGCGTGATTTCGATCCGCCGCGGCTGTACCGCGAAGATCCGTCCAATAACCTGAGCGCGGATATCCTCGAGCAATTGATTATAAAGTTCGGAGGCCTTGCTCTTGTATTGTACCAGCGGATCGCGCTGGGCATAGGCTTCCAGGCCGATCGATACGCGCAGAGCCTCGACTCGGGTCAGGTAATCCACCCACAGCTCGGTGATGGCGCCCAATAACAATTGGCGCTGGACTTCATTCAGGATGTATTGCCCGATGGATTCGATCAACGTTTCCCGTTCATCCTCGCCGAGGGTTGATACCGCGTCGTTCAGCCGTTCCTCGCCGAACGCGTTCTTCGCGGCAGGGCCAAAATCCGCCAGCCGCTGGGCATTGGCCGCTACAAGGCGCGTATACTCGCCCTGTCCCCAGGACAATTGCAGAGCCTCTTCCGCGGCTTCGAGATGATCGAGCACTTCATCGATCACATCGTCCGCTTCTCGATTCTCCAGAAACTGCGCCGACAGAAACCAATATGTGAAGCGGTTGAATAGTTGTTTCTCCTGCCGATGCGTGCGCGAATTAAAGACCGTACGTGCGCCCTGCGCAAGCGAGATCAACAGACGCAGTTTGAATGTTTCCTCGTCATCCCCCTCACTGCGCGTCAGCATGCTCTGGATGTCGCGCACGATCTGCCCGTTCTCGCCGACCAATCGTTCGCGTTGATGTTCGAGCGCGGCGCGTGAAATCGCCAGAATTTTTTCAGCCGCCTCATCCCAATCATTGACCTGCAGTTTTTCGCCGAGCGACTCGCCGAGGCGATTCTCGATTCCCATCACAAGCCGCGTGGCGTACAACGTCGTCAACTGCGCGCTGGCTGTATCTTGAATTGCCTCTTTAATTTCCGAAGGGTCATCGGCCAGCATGCGCATTTGCTCGCCGGATAATTTGACCGGCATATGCACCAGCGCGCCGATCTCTTCGACCATTTTTTGCGGACGCGGCGTTTCTTCCATGTCCCGCAGGCCCTCGAAGTATGCGTCCAGCGCGTCTTCGCGATCGGAGATCTGCGACTCGAGACTCTCGGCCGTCTTTTCCACCGAGGCTTCAATCGCGTGCATGGTATGCGCCTGTTCGGCCTCCACCGCGCGGCGCACAAGCTCGCGAAGCGCAGTGGGCAGGTCTTCTTTGGAGGCGTTCAACTCATCCAGCAACAGAGACAGGCCGAAGCTGGGGAAGAGGCGTTCCTGCGACATGAACGGAGGCTGAACCTGATCCAGCCAGGCGATCAATTTCCACGGACCTTCCTCGTCCTCCAATCCCGCGCGCACGCGTTTCTCCACCTCGGCGCGCAACATCTCTATCACGTCTTCGTGCAAATCCTCCTTGACGAAAATACGATCGCGCTGTGAATAGATTTGCGCGCGCTGTTTGTTGAGCACATCGTCATATTCGAGCAGGTGTTTGCGCACATCGAAGTTGGCGCCTTCGACGCGATGCTGGGAGCCTTCGATAATGTTACCGACGAGGCGCACTTCGAGCGGCATCGAGTCATCCACATGCAAACGTTCCATCATCGAACTGACTTGCGAACCGCCGAACAAACGCATCAAGTCGTCTTCGAGTGAAAGATAAAACCGCGACGAGCCGGGGTCGCCCTGACGGGCCGCACGGCCGCGCAGTTGATTATCAATGCGGCGCGCCTCATGCCGCTCCGAGCCGATCACATGCAGGCCGCCCAACTCTTTCACGCGTTCCATGTCTTCGAAATATTGAAGGAAGAGTTTAACTTCGGCTTCATAGATTCCAAAAGTGGAGGGATCGGCCTTCAACAAAGCCTGCCGCCGCTCTTCGAGAGTCATATCATACGGATCGGAATATCCTGCCCGCTTCAACACGCGATGGACAGCGGACAGCACCTCTTCAGCCAATTCGCCTCCGAGCTTGATATCCACACCGCGCCCGGCCATGCTGGTGGCGATGGTCACCGCGTTGAACGCGCCCGCGCCGGCAATGATCTGCGATTCTTCCGTATGCTTGCGCGCGTTCAACACCGAATGCGGCACGCCGCCCTGCAGAATGGTTTTGAAATGGTCTTTGTATTGCGCGTCGAGGCGGATCAATTCCAGCAATGTGTCGAGATTGCCCGCGTCTTCAGGGCTGATATTGGTCAGGCCAAACGGCTGGATGAATTTCCGCAAATCGTCGGGGCGCAGAGTCTCCAACGGTTCGTTGAACTGCACAAGTTCGGGAATGAGGCGTCCATCTTCCTCGCGCTGATTGGCCTGCAACCACGCGTTGCGGACAAGAATCACCTGCATCAGCCGCCGTATCGGTTCGGCGCGCAGACGCCCCGACAATCGGTCGGAGGATTCGACGGAGGTCGTGCCGACCAGCATGGGCCGTCCCATGGCGTGATAACGGACGATCTCTTCCACGATGGCGCGCAGTTTGGTTTCCACCGTGCGATAGATCACATCGGGATAGTCTTTGCGCCGATAGAAGATTTTGTCCCCGCGTCCGCTTATATCGGCTGTTTCGGTTTTTTCATTCGACGACGGAAGCGCATCTTTCGGCACATAATACGTATATTGATAGCCTTCTTCGTCTTTGGCTTTTTGTTCCACCAACGGCGCGTCGGAACGCAGTGCCTGATATTCGAGATTGGTGGGGATGGGCGCGACCTCCAGCGAGTAAATCTTGCTGAATTCCTCGGCTTCAGTCAGCGCGGTGCCGGTCATGCCTGCCAACTTTTTATACATGCGAAAATAATTTTGCAGTGTAATGGTGGCATACGTGACGTTTTCCGGCTCGACTCTGGCGCCTTCCTTCGCCTCCACTGCCTGATGCAAACCGTCGCTCCAGCGGCGGCCGGGCATGAGCCGCCCCGTGAACTCGTCAACGATCACAACCTTGCCGCCCTGCACAAGATAATCCTTGTTCCGTTTAAAGAGAAATTGCGCGCGCAAAGCCTGTTCGAGATAACCGGTGAGCCGCGCCTGTTCGGGAGTCACATCTTCGGGACGGTCCGGGTCCAGCAACTGCTGGCCGAGCATTTGCTCCACATGCGCGATGCCGATCTCGGTCAGCGAAACGTTACGGTCCTTCTCATTGACTTCATAGTCTTCGGGCCGCAACTGCTTCACGATCTGCGCCATCTTACCGTACCATTCCAGGTCGCCGGAGGCCGGCCCTGAGATGATCAACGGCGTGCGCGCTTCATCGATCAGCACGTTATCCACTTCATCGACAATGGCGTAATGATGCCCGCGCTGGACGCGGTCGCTGAGGCGCATGGTCATGTTATCGCGCAGATAATCGAAACCGTACTCGGAGTTGGTGCCGTAGGTAATATCTGCGGCGTAGGCTTCAGCGCGATCCACCAGCCTCAGTTGACGTTGATCCTCGTGCGGCGACTCGCGTTCGGGATCCACCAGAAAAGCTTTCTTTCCATTTTCGGTCGCGGCCGCCATTTGCAGTACCCCCACCGAAAGCCCAAGCAACATGAAGATCGGCGCCATCCAGCGCGCGTCACGCCGCGCCAGATAATCATTGACTGTCACCAAATGCACGCCGCGCCCGGTCAGCGCGTTCAAATACAGCGGTAAAGTGGCCACCAGCGTTTTGCCTTCGCCTGTGCGCATCTCGGCGATTTCGCCGCGATGCAGTACCGCGCCGCCGATCAACTGCACATCGTAATGACGCAGGCCGATCGTGCGTTTGGAGGCTTCGCGCACGGCCGCGAACGCTTCCGGCAGGATTTCGTTCAACGCTTCCTGCTCCGCCTTGAATTGCTCCTCTTCCTCGAGCCCCTCCACATTCCCCATCAGTTTCTCGATTCGCGCCCGAAACTCGTCCGTTTTGGCGCGCAAGGACTCGTCCGAGAGATTCTCGTACCCGGCCTCCAATGAATTGATCTGCTCGACCAGATCGCCAAGTTGTGCAACAGTTTTTTTAGTGGGGTCCCCGCTGAAGAGTTTTACAAAATTCTGTAACATTCTGTCCCTTTCGGGCAGGATTATAACAGAGGGGCAATTGTTGGTACTTTCATTCACAGCGGCTTCTCACAAATTACCCGCCGAACCAAATTGTGCCGAACTGCCTTTGATTTTTTAAGTTTGGTACCCGAACACGCGTGCTATAATCCTCGCAAGCCCATGTCCTTCGCCCATCTCCACGTTCACACGGAATATTCCCTGCTCGACGGTTTCTCGAACATCAAGAAGCTGATCAAGCGTGTCAAGGAAATGGATATGCCGGCGGTTGCCATCACAGACCACGGCACAATGTTTGGGGTGATCGATTTTTACAAGGCGGCTACAGAGGCGGGAGTCAAACCCATCATCGGCCTGGAAGCGTATCTATCTGCGCGCGGCATGACCGACCGCGATTCCAAGCTCGACCGTTCCTCCTACCACCTGTTACTGCTGGCCGAAAACGAGACTGGCTACAAAAACCTGTTACAGATCGCCTCCGATGCGCAGTTGAACGGCTTCTACTATTATCCGCGCATCGACCGCGAATATCTGGCCGCGCACTCCGCAGGCCTAATCTGCACTTCGGGCTGTATGTCGGCTGAAATCCCGCGCGCTCTGCTGGATGAAAACCCTCAGGAAGCCGTCCGGCGTATGAACTGGTATTACGATGTCTTCGGGCCGGATCGTTTCTTCGTTGAACTGCAACAACATAATATCAAAGAGATCACCGAACTTAATCGCAAACTGTTGGAGATGGGCACGCGCTATTCGGCCAAGTATGTTGCCACCAACGACGTGCATTACATCAATCAGGACGACGCGCGCCTGCAGGATATTCTACTGGCGATCCAGACCAATTCCGTGCTTACCGACCCCGAACGCATGCGCATGACGGATAACTCTTATTATCTGCGCACACCGCAGGAAATGGCGGCCTTATTTGCCGAGGTGCCCGAATCCTTGAGCAACACATTGCTCATCGCCGAACGCTGTAATGTGGATTTGTCGTTCAAGGGCTACCATTTGCCCGAATTCCCCGTTCCGGAGGGATTCACCGCCGAGACCTATCTGCGTCATCTGTGCGAAGACGGGGCGCGGCGGCGCTATCAGGATCGCTCGACCAGCCCTCAAGTCCGCGAGAGACTCGATTACGAATTAAGCGTCATCCACAAAATGGGATTCGACGCGTACTTCCTGATCGTGTGGGATCTGTGCCGTCACGCGCGCGCAGGCGGGATTTGGTTCAACGCGCGCGGCTCGGCGGCCGGTTCCATCGTGGCGTTCACATTGGACATTACGATGGTCGACCCGCTCGAACATAATCTCATCTTCGAACGTTTTCTGAATCCGGGGCGCATTTCGATGCCCGATATCGACCTCGACTTCCGCGACGACCGCCGCGCCGAGATGCTCGAATATTGTGCGAAAAAATACGGCGACAATAAAGTAGCGCAGATCATCACGTTTGGAACGATGGGCACGAAAGCCGCCCTGCGCGATGTGGCGCGCGTGATGGATATTCCCCTGCCCGAAGTGGACCGCGTAGCCAAACTGGTGCCGTTCGTTTCGGGCCGCACCACCACCATGGAAGATGCGCTCGCCGTTCCCGAATTCAAGGAGATTTACAATAACACGCCGCACATTCACGAGCTGATCGACACTGCCGCGCAAATGGAAGGCACGGTGCGCAACGCGGGAACGCATGCCGCAGGCGTGGTCATCTCCGATAAACCGCTGACCGAGTATCTGCCTCTGCACCGCCCGACTTCCAACTCGGAAGAAACGCCCATCAAAACCGTTACACAATTCGAAATGGGCATTCTCGAATCGCTGGGCATGTTGAAGGTGGATTTCCTCGGGCTGGCGACGCTTTCCGTGATGGCGCGCGCTTGCGCGTTGATCGAACAGCGGCATAACGTCAAATTCGATCTCACCAACATCCCGCTCGACGATCCCAAAGCCTACGAACTGATGGGCAACGGACAGACGCTGGGCATCTTCCAGCTCGAGGGCGGCGGCATGACGCGCTACCTGGTTCAGATGAAACCGCGCACGCTGGATCATGTCATCGCCATGGTGGCGCTCTATCGTCCCGGCCCAATGCAGTTCATCCCCGATTACATCGCGCGCATGCACGGCGAATCCGAAGTGGGCTATCGTGACGAGGTCCTGCGCCCGATCTTTCAGGATACGTACGGGATTCCGGTCTATCAGGAACAGCTGATGAACGCCGCCGTGCAGTTGGCGGGTTACACTCAGTCCGAAGCCGATGACTTGCGCAAGGCGATCTCGAAAAAGATCGCCGATAAGATTCAAAAGCACCGTCATAAATTTGTGGAGGGCGCCAGCAGGAAAGGCATGCCCGCAGGAACCGCCGAATTGATCTTCTCGGACTGGGAAGAGTTCGCGCGCTACGGCTTCAACAAATCCCACGCCGCGGATTACGGCGTGATCGCCGTGCAGACCGCCTTCCTCAAAGCGCATTATCCGGCGGAATACATGAGCGCGTTGATGTCGGTCACGCGCAACGAGACCGAAAAGATCGCGCTTTACATCGCCGACGCGCGCAGTATGGGCGTGCCTGTGCTGGCCCCGGACGTGAACGCCTCCGAATGGGATTTCACAATCGAAGACCTGGACGGAAAGCCCTCGATCCGCTTCGGCTTCGGCGCCATCAAAAATGTCGGCGAGAATGCCGTTGTGCCGATCATCGCGGCGCGCAAAGAAGCGCGCTTCAAGGATTTGAACGATTTCGCCCGCCGTGTGGACCTGCGCACAGTCGGCAAGCGCTCGCTGGAGTGTCTGATCAAAGTCGGCGCGCTGGATTCGTTCGGCGAGCGCGGCGCATTGCTCGATTCGCTCGAGATCATCACTGCCGCCAGCGCCAGCCACTTCCGCGCCGCCGACGCGGGACAAATGTCGCTCTTCGGCGAAACCATGGGCGTAACCGATCAGATTCGCCTCATCAAAAATTCGAACATCGAAAAACGCGAGATGCTCAATTGGGAGCGCGAGCTGATCGGTTTATACATCTCGGATCATCCGCTTTCCGAGCATCAAGCCACGCTTGCCAAATTGGTCTCATATTTCTCGGGCCAGCTCGCCGAGGCCCAGCACGAAGAGAAAGTGCGCGTGGCCGGTCTCGTTTCGAACATTCGGCCCTACGTCACGAAAACCGGCAAGCCGATGGGCTTTGTCTCGCTCGAAGATATCCAAGGCATTATCGAACTGGTGCTCTTCCCGCGCACATGGACTCGATGCCAGCCGCTTTTGGAAGTGGGGCGGATCGTTTTGATCGAGGGCAAAGTGGACGCGCAATCCACACCGCCGAAGATTTTGGTGGACGCGGTCAAGACCGAATTCAAATATCTCGAGTCGGCGGATAAAGTACCGGCGCCTCCGGCGGCTTTGAAACCGCGCACCGAAACGGAATCGCCGCGCCGCCCAAACGCTTCCCCTTCCGCACCCAAACCTGCCTCCGCCAAAGCGACTCCATCCGCGCCGAACATGAGGCCCGTTAAACAAGTGGCCGAATCCGCGCCTTCTTACGACGATATGCCGCCTCCGCCCGATAACTTCCCGCCCGATTGGGAAAACGAATGGCAGCCTTCCTTCGAAGCCAATCAGATCGCGGCGCGCCCCGAACCGAAATTCAAAACAAATGAAACCATCGCGCCGCCGCGCGAGGAAATACCATCGGTTGAATCCGAGCCAGAGGAAACGGAACCAGCTTCAAGTCCGATCACGAACGAGAGGGAGAAACATCAAAGCGAAGTAGCCGGGTTGACTCCTGTCGTCGAGAGTGTATATGAAACGCCGGAGCCGCGTCTGCCTCCCTCTTTATACGTGCCCCTTGCACAGACCGAGGACCGCGAACATCCGCCGCAACAGATCACCGTGATCCTGCGTCCCACCGGCGAGGGCGAACTCGATAAACGCCGCATTAAGGCCGTGTACGGCACGCTGATCTCGTTCCACGGCCGCGACCGATTCTCGTTCCAGATTTTCGAAATGGGCAAGGGCCATTTGATCGATTTTCCAAGCGATACGACTCGGATCTGCCCCGAATTACTCGAACGCCTGAAAAAAGTGGTGGGCGAAGAAACCTGGCGGGTCGAGCCGATTACTTTTCAGTAAACGAGATAGATCAAAAAGACGAACCGAATCGGTTCGTCTTTTTGTTTGCATTTTTCGGGCGCACTGCGCCGCGGTCAGGTATCCAAAAAATCTATGCCTACCTGACAGTTTCTAATCGAGAGGTGGTTGAGTAGCCCGAAGCGCTGGCGAAGGGCGTATCGAAACCACAAATCCCTATACTTTATGCTTCTCGTTGGTTTCGATACGGCGGACGGGCACCGCCTACTCAACCAACGAAACATATTTGGAACAAACTGTCAGGTGGCTGGAAAAATCTATGCCTTGCCTCTCCGCAAAAAGAATTTCGTAATCTCCTCAGCGACAGCGGGGACAAGCGCCAGGCCAACAATCGTACTCCATTCGCGCAATGAGGGGAAATGGGTGTTGAAGATCGGGCGCAGGAACGGCACCGCGGTCACAATGAACATTAGGAAGATCGAAGCGCCCACCGCGAACTGCATCCACGGGTTCGAGAATATGCCGATCTTGAAGATCGAAGTGCGTTCCGAGCGAACCGTGTAAGCGCGGAATAGTTCACACAAAGACAGTGTGGCAAAGGCCATTGTTTCGGCGGTTTGCACATCCAGACCGCGCCAATCGTAATGGAGCACGAACAATAACGGATTGCCGACAACCTGAACATTGGCTTGCAAGTGCCAAAGCAGGCCCAACCCAAAGGCAAGCAATACCGCGCTGGTCTGTGCAATCGTTTGGATGAAAATCCCAAGCCCCATCGTACGGTTGATAATCGATTCTCGTTTCGAACGCGGCTTGCGTTCCATAATATCGGGATCGCCTTTTTCCATGGCCAAGGCCAAAGCCGGCGCGCCGTCTGTGATCAAGTTCAACCACAGCAATTGAATAGCGGTCAGGGGCGCGGGCAGGCCTGCCAGCGTGGCGAGGAAGATGACCATGATCTCGGTCACATTCGAGGACAGCAGAAAGAACACAAACTTGCGAATGTTCGAATAAATGACGCGGCCCTGTTCCACCGCCGCCACAATGCTGGCATAGTTGTCGTCGGTCAGCACCATGTCGGCCGTTTCCTTGGCCACATCGGTGCCGGTGATGCCCATGGCCACGCCGATATCGGCGCGTTTGATGGCGGGCGCGTCGTTGACTCCGTCGCCGGTCATGGCCACTACTTCATCGTTGGCCTGCAAAGCGTCCACGATGCGTAATTTATGTTCCGGCGAGACGCGGGCGAAGACGGCCGTATCGGGGATGATCTTTTTCAATTCCTCGTCGGTCATCTTATCCAATTCCATCCCCGTGAGAACATTCTTCCTGTATTTCATCAGGCCGATGGATTGAGCGATGGCGCGTGCGGTGTCGGGATAATCGCCCGTGATCATTACCGTATGAATGCCCGCCTGGCGGGCGCGGTCGAGCGCGGGAGCCACTTCCATACGCGGCGGGTCGATCATGCCGATCAGGCCCACAAAGACCAGGTCATGTTCCAGTTCGCGGGTATCGATCTTCTCGAAATTATCGGGAACATCCTTCACCACGCGATAAGCCAGGCCGAGCACGCGCAGTGCATCCTGCGCCATCAAGTCATTGGCCTTCATAATCTCCCCGCGCATCGCGCTATCCAGCGGCTGAGACTCATCGTCCATGGTCTGATAGCGCGTGCAGAGTCCAAGCACAATATCGGGCGCGCCTTTGAGCGCAATCACATCCCAGTCTTTTTGCGCTTCATCGTAGAACGGCGAGAGATCGCCCGGGCTGGGTTCATGCACATCGTGAATTGTAATCATGCGCTTGCGTTCAGAGTCAAAGGGCACTTCGTTCTCACGCGGATAGGCCGCGTCCAATGCCACATGATAGGCGCCCGCTTTCGAGGCGGCCACGAGCAGAGCGCCTTCAGTTGGGTCGCCAACGATACGATAAGTCTGACCGCCTTCACCCGCGCCGGTGGTTTCGATCTCTGCATCGTTGTTCAACACACCCAGCCACAAGGTGGTGAGTGCGGCGGGATAATCTCCCAGACTCACCGGCCTGCCATTCACGAGGAATTCTCCTTCGGGAACGTAACCCGTTCCGGTCACATCGAAGAATTGACCCGCGGCCCAAACGCGCGTCACCGTCATTTCGTTTTGCGTCAATGTGCCGGTTTTATCGGAACAGATCATGGTGGCCGAACCCAGCGTCTCAACGGAGGACAATTTGCGGATGAGTGCGTGGCGGTTGATCATCTCGCGCATGCCGAGCGCCAGGCTGATGGTCACTACCGCAGGCAGGCCTTCCGGCACGGCGGCAATCGCCAGGCTGACCGCGATGATAAAGACATCCGTGATCTCTTTTGCGTTTTCCTGCAAATACGCCAGCGGGCCGGTGAATAGGTTATTGATGTCGGTATAGTTGATCAGCGCCACAATGAACACGATCGCCACCAGCGCCAGCGAACCGATGCTCAACGTTCGGCCCAGTTCATCGAGCCGGCGTTGCAGAGGCGTTTCCTCCACATCCACATTTTGCAGCATCGAGGCGATCAATCCAAGCTGGGTGCGCATTCCCGTGCTGACGACCACGCCGCGTCCGCGCCCATAAGAAACCAGAGTGCCCATGAAGGCCGTGTTCTTTCGGTCGCCAAGCGGCACATTCTTCTCCAACACGGTGGCGGCGTTCTTGTGCGCGGATTGAGATTCGCCGGTGAGAGAAGATTCGTCAATGCGTAAATTAACCGCTTCCAGCAAACGCACATCCGCCGGGATATAATTTCCCGCTTCCAAAAAGACAATGTCACCAGGCACCAATTCCCGGGCCGGCACCGCCAGACGATGCCCATCACGCAAAACGTGTGCATCGGGCGCGGCCAGTTTTTTCAATGCGGCCAACGCCTCCTCAGCGCGCTGCTCCTGAAAAATTCCGAGCACGGCGTTCAGCACCACAATGGCCATGATGGCGGCCGCTTCCACGTAGTCTCCGAGCAGGGCCGAAACAGCCGAGGCCACAAGCAGAAGAATCACAACAAAACTATTCAATTGTTCCCACAGCATTTGGAGAAAAGTGGTTCGCGGCGACTCTTGCAGTTGATTCTCCCCATATTCCGCCAAGCGGCGGGCGGCTTCCTGGGAAGTCAAACCGTCTGCCTGGACTTCGAGATAACCCAGCACCTGTTCCGTCTTTAGCGCATACCATTCCCATTCGGGCAGGCCGGCGCGGTTCCCGTTCGTTTCGTTTGCCATAAAAACCTTCCCATCAAAATATGATGCAAGGCGCAGTGTTAACAAAAAAGACCACCACGCTTTTGTGGTGGTCTTGCCAACGCCAACGAAGCGCACGGATTGCCGATGGCCTTTGAGCCAATGGGATGACGACAATCCATCCTGTCGGGGGAAACAGGCGGCTACTCCCCGCCAAAGACTAGTTTAATGAATGTTATTTCGCCTGTCAAGCTGAACCGCTTCACAGGTTTGTGAGTGGCGGCCATTATACTTCTTCCGGCACAATGTGCGTACCGGCAGGAATTTCGGCATCCTTCGGAATGATCACAATGCCGTCGCGCACGAACCAGGTTTCGCGATCCATATCGCGCTCGCGCGGGAATGGGCGGATGACAACGCCCTCGCCGAGGCGGACGTTCTTATCCAGAATCGCGCCCTCGATATAACAATTCGGTCCCACGCCGATTGGAATATTGCGGCGGCGGGCCTCTATATCGTAATAGTCCGCGCCCATGAGAATACTGTCTTTGATCACACTGCCGGAAGCCACCTGACTGCGAATCCCCACAATGGAATGAGTGATTTCCGCGCGCCGGATACGACAGCCTTCCGCGATCATGACCTCCTCCAGTTTACTGCCATCCACAGCCGAGCCCGGCAGGAAACGCGGATGGGTATAAATGGGCAGTTTCGAATCGTAGAAATTGAACTCGGCGTTCGAGGAGGTCAATTCCAGGCTGGTCTCGTAAAAGGCGCGGATCGTCCCGATGTCGCGCCAATATCCATCGAAGTCGAAGCCGAAGACGTTGTGCGAGTGAATCGCCTCGGGAATAATGTCACTGCCGAAATCATCGTGGCGTGGATGATACGTCAACAAGTCGATCAACACTTGCGTATTGAAAAGATAGATACCCATCGAACCGAGGAACGGCCGCTTCTTATCCTTGCGGCTCACGAATTTTTTCTGGATTGCGGATTCCTTCGGTTTTTCGGCAAAATCCAGAATGCGTCCGCTGGATTCGCGCTTCAGCAATCCGAAACGCATAGCGTCCTCCACCGCCACCGATTGAACAGCCACTGTAATATCGGCTTTGTTCGCCCAGTGATATTCCGCCATGGCCGCGTAGTTCATACGATAAAGATGATCGCCCGCCAGGATAAGGACATACTCCGCATCCGTGGCGCGAATCTCGAACAATTGCTTGCGCACCGCGTCGGCAGTGCCCTGATACCAGGCCGCGCTTTCCAACGTCTGTTCGGCGGCCCAAATTTGTACCCAGCCTGTATGGAACGCGTCGAAATTATAAGTTTGTGTGATGTGACGATGCAGGGAGACGGAATTGAACTGCGTCAGAACGGCAATACGGTGCATGCCCGAGTTGATACAATTGCTGATCGGAATATCGATCAGGCGGTACTTACCGGCGATGGGTACGGCGGGCTTGGAGCGCATTTGGGTCAAAGGAAAAAGCCTTGCGCCGCGTCCGCCTCCCAGGATCACCGCCAGTACATCATTCAATGACGGCATAATGGCCTCCGAAGCCGAACTAACTGTTTTTCGTAATTATGACTTGAAACGAAAGAAACTGCGCGCTTTGTTGAACAGATAGATCATCGGGTAAATCAGGAGGATGAGCAAGTCCATGAGGATCAACAGCAAATGCAATCTCATATTTGCCTCTTACCAAAACGCGAGACCTGTCGTTGATTCGGTCTCGCGCCAGCGCCTTCCACGGGTGTTCGGGAAGGGCATGTTATAATGCCGAGCAGTGCCGAAGGAGGGAATCGAACCCTCATTCCCGAAGGAACACGATTTTGAGTCGTGCGCGTCTGCCAATTCCGCCACTTCGGCCAGCCTGCATAGTATAACCATCCCCCGCAACAAGGTCAAGATGAAGCTTGGAATTATAGGATTGCCTCAATCAGGAAAGACCACTCTCTTCAACGCGTTGACGCGCGGCAACACACCCACCACTGCCAGCGCCGGCCGCATCGAAACACATACCGCAGTGGTGGACGTGCCCGATCCGCGCGTGGGTAAACTCTCGGACATGTTCAAGCCTAAGAAAACCATCTACGCCAAAGTGACTTATACGGATATCGCGGGGCTCGAAGCTGGTTCCGCGAAAAGCGGAATCTCCGGGCAACTGTTGAATCAACTCGCGCAAATGGACGGCTTCATCCATGTGGTGCGGTGTTTCGCGGACGATAATGTGCCGCATCCTTCCGGTTCGGTGAATCCCGAACGCGACGCCGAAACCATGGAGACTGAACTCCTGCTCAACGATCTGGTTGCAGTGGAGCGCAAACTGGAAAAACTGGTGGATGAACGCAAAAAAGGCGGCACGGACAAAACCATCAACACGCGTCAATCCGAATTATTTGAGCGACTGCACAAGACTCTCTCCGATAACAAGCCTTTGCGTACAATGGAATTTAATAACGACGAACAAAAAGAACTCGCCTCATACGGACTGCTGACTCGCAAGCCCATCCTGGCCGTGTTCAACCTCGGCGAGGGACAGTCTGCTCCGGATATAAAACTCGATCACGAGTCTGTTGCGATGCAGGGCAAACTCGAAATGGAGATCGCCCAATTGAGTCCCGAAGATGCGGCGGTGTTCATGCAGGAATATGGCATTAATGAGCCGGGACTCAACCGCATGATTCGTCTCTCGTATGATCTGCTCAAACAACAATCCTTCTTCACGGTCGGCGAGGATGAAGTGCGCGCCTGGACTGTCCAACGCGGAGCGAACGCGCAGGAAGCGGCTGGCGCGATCCACACTGACTTGCAGAAGGGATTTATCCGGGCGGAGGTGGTGGCGTACGACGACCTCACCAGCCTCGGGTCCATGAATGAAGCGAAAGCCAAAGGCAAGCTGAGGCTCGAAGGCAAGGAATATATCGTCAAGGACGGCGATATCGTCCACATCCGATTCAATATATAGATCGCGCAGGAGCATTGCATGGCAACCACTTATTCACTTTCGCGCTGGAGCCTGGCTGAACTCTTCCCATCCATGGACAGCCCCGAGCTCGAGACAGCCTTCGAAAAGATCGAAGAAAGCGTAACCACCTTCGAAGGGGTGCGCGGCAAACTCAAGCCGGATATCACGACCGAACAATTCATGGAAATTGTGCGCGCCGACGAGCAGATGACCTATGCCGCGCATAAGCTGTACGCATTTGCGGGCTTATCCTTCGCGGCCGATACGCAGGACCAGCCTGCGCAAACCCTGCAAACGCGCGCCCAGCAATTTTTGGCGGAGATCGAAAACCGTGTGCTGTTCTTCAGCCTGTGGTGGAAGGAACTCGATGACGCCAACGCACAGCGGTTGATGGACGCTTCGGGCGAATATCGTTATTATCTGGAAACAATGCGCCACTTCCGTCCGCATACATTGAGCGAACCGGAAGAGAAGATCATTAATTTGAAGAATGTAACGGGGTCGAACGCGTTGACCACGCTGTATGATGCCATCACGAATCGATATACATTCAAATTGCAGGTGAACGGTGAAACCAAAGAATTGACGCGCGGTGAATTATCGAGTTACGTATATTATCCCGAGCCGGAGATACGCGCCGCGGCCTATCAGGAACTGTATCGCGTATATGCCGAAGCCGGACCGATTCTCGGTCAGATCTATCAAACGCTCGTGCGCGATTGGCGCAATGAAAACGTCAGCCTGAGAAAATTCAAGAATCCGATTGCCGCCCGCAACCTAGGCAACGACGTGCCCGACGAAGCGGTGGATGTGTTGCTGGAAGTGGCGCGCAGGAACGCCCAACTTTACCAGCGCTATTTCAAATTCAAGGCCAAACACGCAGGCATGGCAAAATTGCGCCGATATGACATTTATGCGCCGGTCGCCCAATCCACCAAAACCTATTTATTCGATGAAGCCGCGCACATGGTGCTGGATACGTTCAACGGCTTCAGCCCCGAGGTCGGCAAGCTGGCACAGCGCGTTTTCGACCATAATCACCTCGATAGCGAAGTGCGCAAAGGGAAACGCACCGGCGCTTTCTGCTGGTCCGTTACGCCGGATATGACACCTTACGTATTACTAAACTATCAGGGCACCGCGCGCGAAGTGGCGACACTGGCCCATGAATTGGGCCATGCCATTCATTCCATGCTGGCCGCGCATCACAGCACATTTACCTTTGACGCGTCCCTCCCTTTGGCTGAGACGGCCTCCACCTTCAGCGAAATGATGCTGATCGAAAAACTGCTGTCCGAAGAGACCGATGCGTCGGTGCGGCGCGATCTGCTGTTCCGCCAGGTGGATGATACCTATGCCACGACCATGCGCCAGGCCTTCTTCGCCATCTTCGAAAAGAACGCGCACGAGATGGTGCAAAAGAACGCTTCTGTGGACGAGCTTTCCGCCGCGTATTTCGACAACCTCAAGGAACAATTTGGCGACTCGCTGGAACTCCCGGACGAATTCAAGTGGGAGTGGGTTTCAATCCCGCATATTTTCCACACTCCGTTTTATGTTTACGCGTATGCGTTTGGGCAATTACTCGTTCTATCCCTGTTCCAGCAGTTCAAGGCGGAGGGTGAATCATTCAAACCCAGATACCTCAAGATTTTATCCGCTGGCGGGTCGGAAGCGCCTGCAAAAATCCTTGCCGATGCAGGCGTGGACATCCGCTCGGCCAAATTCTGGCAGGGCGGCTTCGACGTGGTCAAAAACATGGTGGAGCAATTGGAAAAACTGTAGATCGCCCGCGGTAAAAAGCGCAATCCCGTATAAGATTGTTGTGTTTTGAAATTCACTCACAAAAACATCACCCCGGAGCCATTCCGGGGTGAGTTATTGAATTCGAGAAGCGATTAAATTTTAGGCTTCGTATTCGGCCTGCTCTTCATCCACCGTCATCAACGGCTCGTCGGCGGGCTTTTTATCGAGCATCTGCATCAACAACGCTACAACCTTCGTGTAATACTTGGTCTCGCCTTTGTCTTCGTAGCGATCGGTCTTCAGCCGGCCTTCAAGGTAGATCAAACTGCCTTTGCGCAGATACTCCTGACAGACCTCTCCCAGCCGTCCCCAGGCTTCGACGTTGATCCATTCGGTGTATTCTTTCGTCTCACCGGAGCCGGATTTCCAGCGGTTGCTTACAGCCAGGCTGAACGTGGTCACTTTTTTGCCGGTGGGGGTGAAGCGGCTCTCGGGGTCCTTGCCTAATCGTCCGATCAACTGAACACGGTTTAGTGCAGGCATGCTTTCCTCCCATCTGCGGTCACAAAACTTTTAGAGGACAAATGTTTGGGGGTCATACGGGTTTCTCCTTTTCTCTAAAAGAGCTATTAGGTTGTAGCCATAGTTTAGCACATATTTTCTAATTGTCAACCGTTTTGAAACAAAAAATCCAACGGGAATTCACCGTTGGACTTTTCGCCTTTGGATACAAGCCAATGCGTTATACTTTCTTCAAGGCAGGCAATCCCGTCTTCATCTCAACGACGGTGTAACCTGCCGGCACCTCGTTAAGAGCGCCTTCCTTGATCTCGCGCGAGAAGAAAAACAGCCTGCGTTCCTTCCCAGTGGAGGTGGTGGTGACCTTCTCGTGCAAATAATACGTCTGGCCTTTAGAGTTTGTGAATCCGAATGCCATTGCTTGATCTCCTTTTTTTCTCTCTAAAAGAGCGATTTCAAAAATTGTAGCACAGATTTTCTACCCCTGTCAACGAGGACTTTTACCCGTGAAAACCGTAAAGACGCTCGACGAACTGCACGCCGCCCGCCTCTCCCTGGACGGGACGGTTGGTCTCGTTCCCACGATGGGATACCTACACGAAGGGCATTTATCCCTTATCCGCCGCGCAAAAGGGGATTGCGATCACGCGGTGGTCAGCATCTTCGTCAACCCGGCGCAGTTTGGGCCGAACGAAGACTTATCCAAGTATCCACGCGATCTCGAACGCGACTTGAAGCTGATCGAACCGCTCGGTGTGGATATCGTCTGGACGCCATCAGCCGAGATAATGTATCCGAACGGCTACCAGACCTGGGTGGAGGTGGAGGCGTTGACGCATCCGCTGGAAGGCGCGGTCCGGCCCGGTCATTTCCGCGGCGTAACTACCGTAGTGGCCAAGTTGTTCAACGCAGTCCAACCGCATAAGGCTTATTTCGGGCAGAAGGATGCACAACAGGCGGCGGTCATTCGGCAGATGACGCGCGACCTGAGCTACCCCATCGAAATCGTGGTCTGCCCCACTGTGCGCGAGCAGGATGGGCTGGCGATGTCGAGCCGCAATAAATATTTGGAGGGCGAAGACCGAAGCGCGGCGCTGGTCTTATACCGCGCCTTGAACGCGGCAAAAGATGCCTACAAAAAAGGCGAAGGTAATGCGGAAAGATTAAGGCAGACAATGAAAGAGGTGATCGCCGCCGAGCCCCGCGCCCAAATGCAATACGTCTCCTGTGCGGATTACAACACGCTGGAGGAGTTGGAAATTGTAAAAGGTAAAACTTTGCTCTCAATGGCGGTGTTCATTGGCAGGACGCGCTTGATCGATAATTTTGTATTGGAATAAAAAAACGACCTTTTGATTCTCTACGGCCCCCACATCATTTTCATGGCAAAGGGAACGAGAGAAACGGACGGTTTGCCGTCAGGGTAAATCACTTCGGCCACGCCGCCCTGATATACACCTTCCACCGGGGGAGTCGCCACAATCGCCAGGCTGGCATCCGGCGCCCACAGCACTTCGTTGATGGCATTGAACGGATTCGGTAAAAGCTCGGTGCGCCCGGTCACGCCATCGAGCGCTGAGCTCACCAGTTTCAAAGGCGCAGACCCGTTGGGAATATCGGCAGAGGTGTTATAGAAGAAATATAACTGGCCGTCCGATCCGGCTTGCGGCCAATCGGCAAAGACGTATGGCCCGTTTCCACTGCTGGGGTTTCCGATCAAAACTGCGCCACTGCCGTTGGATGCATCGAAGCGCCACAGTCCCGAGTCGATCATGCCGAGGGATGAACTGGCGACGAAGACAGCCGAACTATCGCGCGACCATGCCGTGGAACAGCACACAATGCCGCCGCCCGGACTAACGAACTTATAGAAGGCCTTTGTAGAGGGCACATAGATTCCGAACGTGCCGGCTTCATAATAGCCCACATTGACCAGCAACCTGGAACCGTCCGGCGAATAAGCTCTGGGCGAATAACCTTCCTTGAGAACGGTCAGCCCATTGATGGCGCTGACTTGATCCGCCAGTGCAGTTTCGATTGCGCCGCTGGCGAGGTTGAAAAAATTCAAACCGCCGCGCGCAAAGACAATCGCGCTTCCATCCGGCGACCAACGCACCGTGCCAATATTGGTTGCCGCATACGAATCCTTGACGAACGGGCCGCCATCCACCAACACGCGGCGGCCGGAACCGTCCGAATTGATCAGCAAAAGCTGATTATTCGAAACATAGGCCACCTGTCCGCTTTGCGATGAAACATCGTAATCATCCACATTGGCGGGTTCGCGCGTCACTTGAGTCAGTGTTTGGCCGTCGGGCGCGAGTCGAAAAACCTGCAAAAGACCGCCATCATCGTTCGCGTTGTTGAGAAAATAAAAAGCGCGTGGCAACAGGCTGGAGGTCGGGGGTGGAGGCGTGGCGTTATCGGGGACGGAGGCAGTCAGCGCTTGAAAGGTCATGGCGACCACCGTCTGCACATTGACCGGCGCGTCCGGCGGATTGCCAGTTGGAATTGGCGAGGCGCACGCCAGGATGGTCAGAATCAAAACAAGGAGAGAAAGAAGCGGGAAATTTTTATTCGGCATGTTAATTACACTTGTTCGTAGCGTTCGATGGGCACAACGAAGAGCGTAGCGCGCGGTTCCTGCTGGGCCGGGCCCAGTTTCTCGCGCATTAAATGGATGGCATCGTCCACGCGCGCATCTTCCACGCCCAACAACAAAGTGGCTACGCCGCTTCGCAAAAACCCGCCGGTGGAAGCGATACGCGTCACGCGGAAATTTCCTTCGGTGAGAGACTGGGTTAACGTATCCGCCGCATGATCTTTGACAATTACAACGATCATCTTCATGGCTAGACCTCCTCAAAGCGTTCGATGGGCAGAGCGAAGACGGTCGCTCCGCCCACAGTCACGGGAATGGGCGCGGGCATGGGCATGGGCGATCCCTCCAACGGAAACGTCATATATTCCACGCGCTGACGGCAGGTGGCATGCAAGGCATCCAGCACAGCCTGCTCATGGTCTTTCGGCAAACCGACCAGCAGGGTCGCGTTGCGCCGGCCAAGAAAGCCGCCCGCGCTGGCCAAATAGACCGCGTGCGCGCCGAAACGTCCCAATGTGTTCAGGGCCAGGTCGAGGTCCTGCTCCTGAACCACCGCCAGAATCAAAAGTCGAATTGGATTGGCGCTCATGAACTTCTCCTTTGGCTTCGATCGATGAAACAGCGCGGAATGACTCGCTCAGAAAATGGAAATTGTTCAGCTAACGGTAGTATACACGTAAACCGTCGAAACAAATTGTTCGTCATTCATTTTCAATGCGGATAAAAAACCGCTTCATGGCCCTGCAGGGTTTCATCGTCGTAATCGAAACGCGCCGAAAAGAATCGATCCTGTTCGAGCCACGGCAGAAAAATGGAATCGCTCGGCCAAAGCGGCAGGCGTAGAATTTCGTCATCCGCGATCCACGCCAGTTCGCCCTCGGGCGACTCGGTCAACTCGCCATCGAAGCGCGTGGCAGTAAAAACAAAGACGTACCAATCCCGGCCTTTGAAATTCGTGAAGACCAGCAATCCATGCAGACGAGGCTGATGAATAACCAGCCCCGCTTCTTCCCGGACTTCGCGCCGGATGCACATCTCCGGGCTTTCCCCCGCCTCGATCTTTCCGCCCAACCCATTCCACTTGCCTGCGTGCAGATCGCCGGGGCGTTTATTACGATGAATCATCAACGTCTGCCCTGCACGTTTGACGTAACACAGCGTGGCTAAGATCATGAGCGAAACCGGCGTCCCGTCATTTGCTGAAAGTGCCCATCAATTCGCTTTGCGCCAGAATATGACCTTCCATGGCCTGCAGTAATTGACTCTTGCTCGCTCCCGAAGCGAGGTCGAGCGCGGCGTCGAGTGCGTACAGCTTAAAGAAATAACGATGCGTGCCCGAGGGCGGACAGGGGCCATCGTAACCCGTATGATTGGATGAATTCCTGCCCTGCAAAGCGCCGCCCGCGAACTGCGCGCCCATTGTCACGGCCTCCGGCAAATTTGCCACCGACGCGGGAATATTGAAAGCCACCCAATGCACCCAGGTCCCGGAAGGCGCGTCGGGGTCATCCACAATCAACGCGAAAGACATTGCGCTCTCAGGCGCATTACTCCAGGCCAGCGCAGGCGACACGTTGCTTCCCCTGCATGAATATTTGGCAGGTATCGCCTGCCCGGCAGAAAACGCACCGCTGGTCAATTGCATAGGCATACGAACCTCCGGTGTTGGTGTTGCCGCTTGCGCGGACGGGGCACAGCCTGCAAGAAGCAAAACAAGAATCAAGTAAACGAGGACCTTTTTCATGCAAACCCTCCGCAAAAATTATAATCGTCTCACAAAATGGACGAGCCGTTCCGCTTCTTCATAACCCAATTTCAAATGGGCCGCGATACTGGCTTCGTTATCCAGCCAGGTATCCGAAGCCATTTCTTCGTAACCTTTGAGGCGCGCCCAATCTTCCGCGGCGTGAAAGAGCCTCCCGCCGATTCCCTGCCGCCGCATATCGTCATCCACATACCAGCCTTCGATGTAACCGACCGGGCTGGTCTCACAACCCTCGCCGTATTTGCGCGTGCCCGCTTCGAGAAATCCGCACGGATTCCCGTCCGCGCGGCAGGCAAAGAAGATTGCATCGTCGGGCGAGGCCAGCAGTTCGTCCATATCGAACGAGAAATCCTCTTCCGTACCGTGCGGCCAAAGCGCCAGCCGCATACGGAGCCACTCGCGTTTATCTTCAGGCACTGCGCGCCGAATCGTCACATTCATATCTTCTCCATGATGTAAAAGCAGAGATGCGGGCGGGAAAGCTCAACCTCGTTCTTTCAACCAACCCAGCAATTTCTTTTGCGGCCAGCAGTTGATCACATCCTTCGGCTCCAGCCAGGCGCGGCGGGCGATGGCAACGCCATAGAATCTCATATCCATATCCTCCTCGGAGTGCGCGTCGGTGTTGATGCTGAGGGGAATGCCCAATTCTTTTGCCCGGCGGGCATACACATCGTCCAGATCGAGGCGATAGGGACTGGCATTAATTTCCAGCGCGACACCTGTCTCCGCCGCGGCGGTCAGCACCGCATCCATGTCGAGGTCCGCGCCCTCCCGATCCGGAATCAGCCGTCCCGTGGGATGACCGATAATATCCACATGCGGATTACGGATGGCCTTAAGCATGCGTTGTGTAACTCTCTCGCGAGGCTGTCGCAGGCTGGTATGAAGCGAAGCCAGCACCAAATCGAGGCGGGCCAGAAATTCATCGGGATAATCCAAAGCGCCGTCGGCTTTGATCTCCACTTCCGTAGCGTGCAAAACGAGAATCTCATCGCCGAGTTGCTTTTGAATTTTTTTGATCTCAGCCGCCTGTTTTTTATGATCCTCCATGCTCAAACCGCCGGTCACGCCGAGGCTGGCCGAATGGTCGGTGAACGCGATGACTTTCATGCCGCGCTGCGCGGCAGAGCGCGCCATTTCGAGCGTGGATAATTTTCCGTCGCTCCACGTGGAGTGCATTTGCAGATCGGCTTTGATATCTTTGACTTCGATTAGCCTCGGCAGTTTATTTGCTTTCGCCGCCTGCACTTCGCCGCGGTCTTCGCGCAATTCAGGCGGAATCCACGGCAGGCCGAGCGTTTTATACACGGCCTCTTCGGACGCGCAAAAGATTTCCTTTTCATCTTTCAGGCGCGTAAACGAATGTTCCGAAAGCGACAGACCCTTTTCGAGCGCGAGCTGGCGCAACTGCACATTATGATCCTTCGAGCCGGTGGCATATTGCAGGGCCGTGCCGAATTTTTCCGGCGGATGCACCCACACTTGCGCGCGCACGCCGTCGCTGAATTCGATGCTGGATTTTGTCTCGCCTTTGCCCAACACACGCGAGACGCCCGGCAGAGTCGTAAAGGCTTCCATCACAGGTTTGGAATCTTTGGAGGCAACCAGAATATCAATATCGCCGATAGTCGAACGCATCCTTCGCAGGCTTCCGGCCGGCTGTGCGTCCACAACGCCCTGCACTTTTTTGAGTTGGACGATGATCTCCTGCGCCAGCGGGTATGCGCGCCCAAGCGGAATCCTCCCCGAACGCCGCGCCAGCGATTCGATCCCCGCAATGATCTGCTGTTCCGATTTCGCGCCCAAGCCGGGCAGGTTATGCAGTCGGCCTTCATGCGCGGCCTTATCCAATTGAGCCAGAGTCGTAATGTTCAGCGATTTCCAGATCAGGGCGATCTTCTTCGGGCCGAGTCCCGGAACTTTCAACCATTCGGCCAGACTGGGCGGCACTTCCTTTTTTAATTTCTCGAAGAACTCCAGCTTGCCCGTGCCGAGTAGTTCATCAATCTTCTCCGCAATGGCTTTGCCCACACCGGGAATCTCGCGCAGTCTGTCTTCCTTCCAATATTCGCTGGCTTCGCGCGGCAGGCTGGCGAGGCTCTCGGCGGCTTTGCGATAAGCCAGAATGACATAAATAACCTCGCCTTTGATCTCGACCAAATCCGCAATCAGATTGAACGTATCCGCAAGCTGGCGATTGTTCAGCATAAGGCACCTCAAAGCGATTATACGTGCTTTCATGATACCATCGGCGAATGAATCATTCCGATCATGTCGCGCTCTTGAAGCCGGCGGATTTAAAGCAGGGTGGAATCTATGCGGACTTCGGCGCGGGGAGCGGCGCGTTCACACTGGCTTTGCGCCAACTGACCGGGCCTGAGGCCGTCATTTATGCGGTGGATCGGGATCGTACGCGGCTCGCCGAATTGGAGGAGGCGCACCGCGCCCGCTTCCATTCGGACCTCAACCTGATTCCGTTAAACGAGGATTTCTCGCGCCCCATGAATCTTCCTCCGCTCGACGGCATCGTAATGGCCAATTCACTGCACTTCTTCAATGACAAGGAAAAGATTCTGAAGCACGTTCGGGCGTTTCTCAAATCGAACGGTTCGCTCTTGCTGGTCGAATACAACACAGATAGAGGCAACGTATGGGTTCCATATCCATTGACGTTCGAATCGTTCCAATTACTGGCATCCAAAGCCGGGTTCAGCCCGCCGCGTTTGTTGAAAAAGGTCCCGTCACATTTTCTGAGAGAATTCTATTCGGCTATGACCCATAAAAGCGGCGAATAAAAAGCTTACCGGCGTCTCTGCAATATTTCGACAGGTTCAATGCAGGCTATTGCGCCAAAGAATTCATTTCACCGTCAGCCAGACTCCCGCCATCACCACAATCAAACCCAACGCGCGCGTCGGGTCCAATAGCCGCTCTGCCGCGCCCAGCCAGCCAAAATGATCGAGGATTGTTCCCACCAAAAGCTGGCCGGCCACAATAGTTACAATGGAGGCGGCCACACCCACACGCGGAATCATGTAACTCACCGCGGCGATCACCACCAGGCCAAAAATACCGGCCGCCAGCGCATACCACGGCGCATCACGCCATTCGGCCAGTTTTCCACCGCGCTGAAACAACAGCGGAATCAAAGCAAACGCCGCGCCGCCGAGATGAACGATGAAAATACTCTCGAACGTGCCCAGCCGTTGTGTGAGCAGGCTCGCCAGCGGACTTTGCAACCCCACCGCCACGCCGCCTGCCAGGCCGATGGCAATGATAAGCAGAATTAATTCCATTTTATTCACCATAGACAAACAGGTCGCTAAGCGATTCGCGGTGAAAGTTGCGGCGGAGGGACGCGGCAAAGATCGGCGCCACCGATAACACTTTGAGCTTGGGATGACGCGTTTCGGGCGGAATGTAAACCGTATCGGTGGTGATGATCTCACTGATCTGCGGGACTGCGGTCAGCCGTTCGAGTCCGCCGCGCGTGAACACGCCGTGCGTGCACAACACGAGAATATCCTCCACGCCTTCCTGAATCAGCAAACGACTCAGTTCAAAGATCGAACCGCCGGTGGCGATCTCATCGTCATAGATCAGGGCGCGTTGATGCCCCGTGACTTTATCGCCTACCAAACCGTTGATGCGCACTTCGCTGTCGGAGACGCGTTCCTTGTTTCCGGCCGCAATGGGAAGTCCCAATTCAGCCGCAAAGCGCGCCGCCGATTTAGCCTGCCCCATATCCGGCGAAACCACCAGCGCATCGTGCAGGTCGCGTTGTTTGAGATATTGTTCGAACACGCGCCGGCTGTTCAAATGATCGGTGGGCAGGCCGAAGAAACCGTGCACCTGCGGCGAATGGAACATCATGCTCATCACGTGCGTGGCGCCGGCCGTCTTCAACAGGTCCGCGACGAGGCGAGCGGTAATGGAAATACGCGGTTTGTCCTTTTTATCCGAACGGCCAAAGGAAAAATAAGGGATGATGGCATGCACTTCCGAGGCGGCCGCGCCGCGCGCAATATCCAGCATCATCAACAGTTCCACGAGATGGTCGTTGACCGGCTGTGAGAGTGACTGAACAAGATAGACGCGGCGGTAACGAACGCTGGCGCCCAATTGAATATACAGATTGTCGTTGCTGAAGCGGTTGATATGTGTTTCGTCGAGCGGCACGCCCAGTTCGGCCGCGATGCTGGCGGCCAGGGGCCGGTTCGAGCTGCCGCTAAAAAAACGGACTTCGTCCGCAGGGATGGTATCTTGCGTCACACGGGCCTCCATTTCATAATGGACTTATATAAGTTGAATTATCGCACAGAGTCCGGGGACAAAATAGGGAGGGAATGGTGGGGCGAGGTCAATTTGCAACAGAAAACACTGGACTTGTTCAGTCCAGTGTTTTCTCATCGTTCTTCAGCATCATCTGGTAAATCAATCCAATCAGGCAAGTTCTTTGGAAGCACCGCAAGTCCTAAAACATCCACGACAGATACGCTTTTTTCCAGCCAATTTGATTTTCCCGTTGTTTTCCACGAATAAATCAAGCCATCTATCTCTTTGGCATATTGTTCTGCGGTTTTGAGTTCTTCAATTTGAAAAAACTCAAATTCAAGATTATCTTCAAGAGAGACCTTCATAACACTTCCTTGACCGCAAGATTGCTAGCAACTACTTTGCCATGTATATCTAAAACCGAATCGTAATCCCAGAATTTCACATAAGGTTTAATTGAGCTAAACGCATAAAAAGAAATTTTGTTGTCAAACTCTGCTTTTCTCCTACTGTCTGCAACGATATAAAACTTTGTTCTGAAATCTTGTAATTCTACGAACTTCAGCAAAGAGTTTTGAATATCAGTTGAATGCTCAATTTCAAATACCGAACTTGGAAACCGTCTGTCGTTGAACCAAGTAACATCAATCGTTTTAGCTCTTCGTAAAACATCAGAGTATGTAAATTCATAAAATTCTGAAACCGTTGTGACGTTGCCCAATTTCTGTTCAGCGAAAGGCTTGTTTCTATCTTGGGCAGGAACATATGTTTTAAAACCTTGTAAATTCCCGATTTCGGCAACCAAGCCCTGATAAAAATAATGGGAATATTCTCTTTCCTTTGGCTTTGTCCCCTCACTTGCAAACAGACGAAGAACCTTGTCTTTTTCAGAACTTAATGCCCAAAGTCCAGGGCGTATCTTGAAAAAATCATTGTGTTGCTGAACGATTCGACGAATACTCGCAAAAGGAGTCTTTGTTCTCCATTTACTTCCAGAAATTCTCGGAGCAGTTTGATACAGTTGACCAAGCGTTGCATAACCGCCATTTTGTTTCATCGCCAAAATAACTGCTTCATGTTGTTTCATAGGGCATTCTCCAAATGCAGATCATTTCCTAAAACCCGAACATCATGCCAACAATTATCGCATAAGTCAATCAAGTCTACTGAGCCTTCTTCCCAACAAACAACTTTATGACATCGTTTGCATTCCCAAAGATCGCCTTTGCATGAAGCATGGTTTGCGCTTTGGCAACCGACAATTCTATTTCCATCCCATTTTATCTTTGTCGGCTTAAGTTTTGGATACATCTTTTTCATTTTCAATCCGTGCTAATCCGTGAAACTTGTACTGCGACTGAAAGGAGTGTCGAAGTATCCATGGCAAAAACCTAAGCCCCCAGCATGGGGGTCGCGCCCTTAGCGTGCTTCGTGGTTAACTAAAACCCCAACTCCTTCCCCGCCTTCGACGGGACAGGCAAATTCTGCTCCTAAAAACCTAATTCTTTCATATTTTGTTCTTTAGTGCGTTTCACCTTCTCGCCAAGCAACTCCTTCCAAAACTCCTCGTCATAGCGGCGTGAGCGCACAGGCAGGGGCATCGGCACTCCCCAGCCGAGCAGGAGAACTTCCTCCTTCGGTTGGAGTCGCGCCAACATGCCGCGTAACGCCTCCCGTCCCGCGAGACCCGAAAGCACGGCGTGGATATCGTCCTCGTCGCCGAGCCAGCCTGAGATGCGCGTCCCCAACTGCGACATGACCTCGTCATAAATTTGCGACGGGCGCTGGTCAACGATCAACAACGTCACGTAATACTTGCGGAGTTCGCGCGCGATCGTGGCGAACGTCGTCTGCGCCGCCATCTCGCGGTTCAACAATTTGTGCGCTTCTTCAACAACAATAATTAATTGACGCGGCTCCTCCTTGCCATGCGTTCTGAACGCGTTGGTCTTATGCTCCCACGCGTTGCGGATCTTGCGCGTGAGCAAATTCGAGACGAGCAGATAATCGAGATCGCTTTCGTGTTCGCCGAACGACAGGATCACATGCTGTCCGTTTTCGAGCGACGCGATGATCTCTTTCACCGAATCCGCCGCGGGCTTCTCGACGATATACGGCTTATCGAACAGCCGAGTCAGTTTTTCGTAGAGCGCCTCTGCCGCCATCACATTGACTCCGTTTTCGTTCGCCCACGCCGCCACACTGTCGGGATGCGGCACTTTCTTCATCTTGCCTTTTTCGTCCTCGACTTCGATCTCCTTGCGGTTCATCGCTTTGAAACGCGCGAACCATTCGCCCTTGAACGAACCGTACAGCGCGTTGAGCGTCGTCGGAGTCGTGTCGCGCAGATTCAACTCGCGCATCAACGTTTCGATGTCGCTTGTGGATATGTCGCCCGTCGAGATCTCCAAATTAAAATCGGGGACTTGCCCTCGGATGGTTGATCCGCCTCCCAAGCCGACGATTCTTACTCTGGACTTGAACTTGGTCTTCAATCCCGTCACGGCTTTTTTCGTGTCTGACGCCACATCGTCAAAGCCATATTCGTTGTGCATGTCCAGCACGAATACCGAGGCTTTGTTGTAGTGCATCAACCCCGCCAGCACGAGCCGCGTGAGGAACGACTTGCCCGTGCCAGTCGCGCCGAACACGCCCGACGATCTCTGCACGAACTTCTCCATGTCAATGCACACGGGATGATTCTGTTCGCGCGTATACCCGATCACAAAGTTGCCTTTCTCGTTCGGGTCGCCGAATATTTCCGCGATGTCGCCTTCGTTCGCCAAAAATACCTGCGCGTGATGCGGCGGCACATTCTTGACGGGCAGTATGCGCGGCTCATCTTTCAGCCCTGCCGCAATTTTTCCTTGCCAATCTTTGTACGCGGGCGTCCCCAACTCGGGTCCCACCTCCAACATCAGATTCGGCAACACTTCGAGATTCGCATACAACGTCTGTCCATGCAATGCCTTCGAAATATGCGACGGGAATCGTCCCTCCATCTGCTCATCCGCAAAGCGCGGGTCCGTCGCGCCGAGGACGATGTCCGTGACGATGCCGTAATAATTCCACTCGCCCGATTGAATGACAACGAATGCTCCCTCCTGAATCTCCTGAGGAGAGACGGTTAATCGCACTCGAAAATTTTCTTTTAATCCGCCACCAACCAAATATCCGATTTTTGTTCGCTGTTCCATGCGTATCCTTCCATTCTATGGTTGTAGCAAATCAGGGTTTGGGCCAAACACCTGAAAGTCATAATACAACGCGTAACAACGTGTGACCCAGTACTTTGGATTATTATTCAGCTCATCCAGGCCGGCCCAGTTTCTCATCGCAGGTATCTCAATGGAGAGCGCGCCGTTCAACTTTGCCTTCCTGATATCGGCATCTGCGGCATCCCAACGCTGGGCGTAACTGATATAAGTGTCTTTGTCCTTATAAAGCGACACGGCATTGATCCAGGTGGAGGTCAAAACAAACAGGGTCAGGGCAACGATAAAACCGGATCGAACATAGTTCATGGAAGAAATATGTACATGGTTTGCCAGCCATTTACCTAACATCAACCCTGTGACCAAAAGGCTTGCGACCAAAAAGAAAGAGGTGACGAGGTAGGTGCGTGCCGCAGGCATGTCGAAAAATATATAGGCCGATGGAATCAGGGAAGCGAAGGAAAGAAAAACGCCGCCCGTCAGGAAAAATAGAATCGTCCATCCGTTGGAATTTTTCTCTTTTGATTCCATGCCCATCCATATGGATGTCAGAATCAAACCAATTAATGCAGTCACTTTCCCCGCGGCAGTGAGAATTTCCCGTAAATAGGCTACATAGCCGTTCAATGCAAGATCAAGCATGGGAATGATCCCCGGCGCCGCAGTGAAATATGCCTGGCGATTTGCCGTGCCGGGTGAAGCCAGCATGACGACGAGAGAAAGGGCGGAGGCCGCAAACGCTGTAACCAGCAGAATAAAGGATGGGTCAGTAAAGCGCAATTTCCGGGTTAATATTCCCAGTCCGGCCAATCCAAAGAAAAAGAGAAATTGCGTCTCCAGGAACGTTTCGTTGAAGCCTGCACTCAAGAACGCGAGCAGGAAACTGAATGCACTGCCAGCAAGCAATTTTATCTTTGTGTCCAGCTTCCCGAAACTCCAATGGAAAAAGCCGATGTAGAAGGTAAAACAAATGATCGCTGGAACATACGTTCTCATGCCGTTCCACCAGTACAGTACCTGTTGAGGCATGGGCGTTATGCTCAAAAGAACGGCCAGTCCCACCCCGCTCAACGCGATTGAAAACAAGGGAGTCTGATTGGCGTCGATTTCCCTGCGTAAAAATTGATGTACGGCTATGGAGGTAACAATGATCCATATCAAAATAACCGCTGCCGGCACAAAACGTATCCCATGGGCTCCGATGAAGCCGATGGTAGAGTCCACAGCAATGGCCGAATACCTGCCTCCCCAATTCAGGTACCAATACCACACATAACGAGCCATACCCAGACGATTGGCGTAGTAAACGGAGCAAAAATCATCTGCCATAAGACGGGTGAAACTGCCCAGATAGGTGTGAATCGATAAAATTACTGCGGAAGTGACGCAAAGAAAAATCGCTAAAAAATTTCGCTTTATAATTTCCACCGTCTATACCTCACTCAATGCGCCCAGCACAGACATGAGCGTCGGGTAATCGTCGCGCAACAATGTGATGACTTCATGCGTTGCCGCCTCTTTCCACGCCTGCCCTGAGCTTTGTCGAAGGGTTCCACTTTCTGCCCCTCTCGCGTTACTTGCCTGCAATAAATGAGCAGCTACTACCTCTCCCACAGGGATTTCCTGATTATTCAAAATGTGCCTGAAATACCCAAACTTCTCAGTAAAGCGCGCAATATCCTTGTCATCGCATTTGTAGATCACATCCAAACTCAACGGCGGACGCGGCGGCAGAAGGTGGAAGATTTTCCCATCCTGTTCGTATCCCACCGCCAACACGGACATTTCGACGGGGACGATTCTGCGCTCACGGTTATCTTTCATCACCTCGTCGCTGACGTTATCCGCTGTGACGAGCTGACGCACCAGCCCGTCATCGTCAATGTGGATGTCGTAGATGATGCCGAAGATTTGATAGGCGTCCGTCAGCGGCGCGCGGACTAACGCCCCGAACGACGGCGCATCCAGTTGATTGACGCGGCATCCCGCAACGAAGCCCGTTGTCCCTGCGCGGAGCAGTCGTCCGATTTCGATTTGGTTCATTTTTTAGCTCCTCACACGGTTACTCAATTTCCCGTTTTGCTAATGCAAGAATATGCCCATCCGGGTCTTCACAATAAGCGACTGTGTCGCCCCAATTCTGAAGTTTCAACGGGCTGAGGGGCCTTGCGCCCGCATCCAATGCACGTTGATAATAGGATTGCGGCTCTTCGACCAGAAGATATAGTTCAGCGCGTGGAATTCCGTGTCCTGAAGCCGGGTCACGAATGGCATCGCCAAGCAGGCGTTTGATACCAGCATCAGGCATCAATCCCAACACGGCGCCATCGTTAAGCGTGAATTCAGTCATCCCGTCAACATCCAGCGTTGGTTCCTGTCCAAACACATTTCGATAAAAGGCAGAACTCTTGACTTGGTCGCTGACATACAGAATTAAATGAGCCTTCATTTATTTTCTCATCCTCCCTTTCAAATCCTTGGCGGACTGTTTGTGCGAGCCGTCGTCCACTTCTTCGTTGTTTTTGCGAAGTTCCATTGTTAACAGTTGTTCGATCTGTTGTTTTTCTTCATTCTTAACCACTGCGGTTTCATGGGCGCGATGGAGCAAATACGGGTACGGCTTGCTTCCCATCATTCGGCATTGCTCGACCAGAACGCGGTGAAGCAGATTCAATTTCTCTTTATCCTCCGCCACCCATTTTGGGATTTCGACTCGCACGATCCAAGGGTGTCCATCTGTGCCGACATTTAAGTAGAAGAAGTGCAAAGTCAACACGCCGGTATACCGTTTCTCTGAACTCGATTGAATTTTGAAGACTGCCGAACGATGACCGGGCTTGAGAAGAGGGTTTTTCTTTTCGCCGAAGAGCCAACGGTCGCTCACGGCGCGCAAGGGATGATGCTCGCGCAGTTTTTGCATCTGCTCGTTATCAGCCAGCATGATTTCGAGCAAACGAACGACCAGATCGGCGGAGGGTTTGTCCACGTAGCCGGCGGTGATAACGCCGCGCGACTGCAAGCGCGAGAGGATGGTGAGATATTTTTTGATGAAGTCTTCATAGGAGTTGGGGTCTTCGCCTCGCGCGCCCCACAACTCGATGGGACCGTCGGTGAAGGTGACCACCTCGCCTTTGATCCGTTTGGATAATTCGTCCAGTTTGATCCGTTCGCCGAGGTCGCGTTTGAGGGCGACCATTCCCTCAGACATGGGGATTCCATTCGGCAAAAGGTCGTCGCCGAAAAGTAACTCGCTTTCGGTGGCGATTTCTGGCGCTTCACCTGAATTCAATTTCATGATGATCGCGCCCACGTTGACCAAACCGAATTGCACCGAAGCATGACGGTCTGGGTTGATCTGCGAGCCGTCGGCGGCGATCAAGGTTGGGGAAACAGGAACAGGCTTGCCCTGAGTTTGATCGAAGGGCTGAACGTCGAAGGAAGAGGTGAGGGTTTCATCCACTGGATAGGCACAGCGGACGTTCGCGTCTATCGCCTTGGCGGAATCCACTTTGGCGCGCAGTTCATCCAATTTGGAATCGTAATAGGAAAGCAGTTCGCGCGCCTGGGCTTGCGCTTCCTCTTTCTTCTTTCGCCTTTCTTGCGCGCCCGCGCCGATTTCCCGGATTCTGTTATATATTTGCTGATAATCAACCGGCATAATTCTCTCTAGAACATTTGTACAAAGATTCTAGCGTTAAACGTACCGGAGCACAAGGGAACTTTTCGATTAACGCGGCGTCTTTATCTCATCGAAAACAATACAACAAGGAGTTTTGAGAATGAAATCGACCTTTCTTTTAACCGCGGCGGTACTGATCATGGCTTTCGCGCTCAGCGCTTGCGGCCCTACCACCGTCGTGGCACAGGCACAACCGCCCCAACGGACACTGGTTGTGAATGGGACCGGCATGGCGACAATGACGCCGGATATCGCCTACATCAACATTGGCGTGCATACCGAGGAAGCCACTGCGGCTGACGCGGTCAGCAAAAATAACGCGCAGACTCAGCAGGTGATCGATGCGTTGACTGCGGCGGGACTCGCGGCCAAGGATGTGCAAACCACCAACTTCAGCATCTATCCGAACACGCAGTACGATCCGCAGACCAGCCAGAAGATCGGCACGACCTATGTAGTGGATAACACTGTGTATGTCACTGTGCGCAGTCTCGATAAACTCGGCAGTCTGCTCGATGCCGCCGTCAAAGCGGGCGCGAACAGCGTCAACAGCATCCAGTTCGACGTAGCCGATAAGAGCCAGGCGCTCAAGCAGGCTCGCGACCAGGCCGTCAAAGACGCCAAGACGCAGGCACAGGAATTATCCACTGCGGCCGGCCTGAAACTGGGCGATGTGCAATCGGTGAGCTTCTACGATAACATTCCCGCGCCGATGGCGAACAGCTTTGGCAAGGGCGGCGGCGGTGACGCGATGGCGGCCTCCGTGCCGATCAGTTCCGGTCAATTGACTCTGACCGTCACCGTCAACATGACCTACGAGATCAAGTAACGCTTCGCGCTTCGACCTCGACCCCGCTTCCGTTATGGAGGCGGGGTTTTTATTTTCACTTCATCGCGCTTGATTCGGGCTTACGATTCATTTGCGGATGAGCGCCGAACATAAAAGTCCCTGAGAGCAGGTTTGCCTTCAGGGACTTTTTTCGCTTACGATCTGGCGCTTACACTACCACGTTCACCAATCTGCCTTTGGCCACGATCACTTTCCGCGGCGGCTGGCCTTCCAGGTATTTCTGTACGATTGCGCTCGCCAGCGCGGCAGATTGAATCTGCGCTTCGCTCGAATCGGCAGGGACTGTGATGTGGCCGCGCAATTTTCCGTTGACCTGCACCGGCAGTTCGATCACATCTTCCTTCGCGGCGGCTTCATCCACTTTGGGCCAGCGCTGTTCGTGGATGGAATAACGCCTGCCCATTTGATTCGTCCACAGTTCCTCGGCGATGTGCGGCGCGACGGGCGCCAGCATCTTCAAGTAGATTTCCTGCGCCTCGTTCCATTCGGAACTTCCGGCGGCTCCCGCTTCGCGCGCTTTGTACATCTCGTTCAACAATTCCATCAACGCGGAGATGATGGTGTTGAATTCGAAGTTCTCGAAGTCGCGCGCCACTTTGCGCAGGGTCTGGTGCACGCGGCGGCGTAGATTCCTTTTCGTTTCAACGGAGGCAGTTACCGGGGCGGAAACGGAATCGGTGAATAACGTCCACACGCGGCGCAGCCAGCGCGCGGTGCCGTCAATGCCCTGTGAATTCCACGGGCCGCCTTCCTGCCAGCGATAGGCAAACATCAAATAGGTGCGCAGGGCGTCCGTGCCGAATTGCCCCACCAGTTCATCCGGTGAGACCACATTGCCGCGGCTCTTGGACATTTTCTCGTTATCCTCGCCCAGAATAATGCCCTGATTCCGCAGTTGTAACATCGGCTCATTGCCCTCCACAATGCCCGCATCGCGCATGGCTTTGTGAAAGAAGCGCGTGTACAGCAGGTGCATGGTGGCATGCTCGATGCCGCCGGTGTACGTGTCCACGGGCATCCAATAATTGTATTCGGCTTCTTCGAACGGGCCCTGGTCGTAATGCGGACTCAAATAACGCAGGTGATACCACGACGAGCACATGAACGTATCCATGGTGTCGGTCTCGCGGATGGCAGGTCCGCCGCAGACAGGGCAGGTTGTATTCTTCCAAGTGGGATGCAGTTTCAACGGCGACTCGCCTGTGGGTTTCCATTCCACATCGTCCGGCAACAGCACGGGCAGTTGATTCTCGGGTACGGGATTCCATCCGTGCTTCTCGCAGTAGATCATCGGAATCGGCGCGCCCCAATAACGCTGGCGCGAAATCAGCCAATCGCGATAACGATAGTTCACGGCGCGTTTGCCAATATTTTTTTGTTCCAGCCATTCGATCACCGCTTTGATGGCCGGGTTCTTCATGCCTTTGTCGTCAGTGGCGCGCGTACCGTTGAATGCGCCGCTGTTGATCATTACGCCGCCATGCGGATAGGACGCTTCCATCGTATCGCCGTTCAGTTCCACACCTTCAGGCTGGATGACCGGCACGACCTTCAACCCATATTTGCGCGCGAAAGCGAAGTCGCGCTCATCGTGCGCGGGCACGGCCATGATCGCGCCCGTGCCGTAGCTCATCAACACATAGTCCGCGATCCAGATCGGGATGCGTTCATCATTGACCGGATTGACCGCGTACCCGCCGGTGAACACGCCTGTCTTTTCCTTTTCCACAGCTTCACGGTCAATATCGGACTTTCGAGCCGCTTCTGCTTTATAGGCTTCGACCTCCGCCCGATGTTCGTCCGCGGTGAGTTTATCCACCAGCGGATGTTCCGGCGAAAAGACCATGAAGGTCGCGCCCCACAACGTATCCGGGCGCGTAGTGAAAATTTCAATGTCGTCGCCTGCTTCGGTCTTGAAGATGACCGATGCGCCCTCACTGCGTCCGATCCAATTCGTCTGCAGGGTCTTGACGCGTTCGGGCCAGTCGGTCTCATCGAAGTTCAGCAGTTCATCGGCATACTTCGTCGCACGGAAGAACCACTGCTCCAAATCTTTTTTGATGACCGGCGTGCCGCAACGCTCGCACACACGGTCCACCCCAACGACTTGTTCGCGCGCCAGTGTGGTGTTGTCCTTTGGGCACCAATCCACTGCGGACATTTTGCGATAGGCCAGTCCCTGCTTATACAGTTGAATGAAGAACCATTCGGTCCATTTGTAATATTCGGGGTCGGCTGTGACGGCCTCGCGCTCCCAATCGAACATGGCGCCCATGGTCTTCAACTGGCGGCGCATGTTCTCGATATTTTTATATGTCCACGTCTTCGGGTGAATGCCGCGTTTAATGGCCGCGTTCTCGGCGGGCAGGCCGAAGGCGTCGAAGCCGATGGGGAACAGCACGTTGAATCCGTTCATGCGTTTGAAGCGCGCCCGAGCGTCGGAGGGCGCCATCGGGTACCAATGACCGAAATGCAGGTCGCCGGATGTGTACGGCAACATGGTCAACGCGTAATGTTTGGGACGACTCTCATCGATCACCGCGCGGTACAGCCCGTCTGCCTCCCATTTCTTCTGCCATTTGGCTTCGATGACCGATGGGCTATAAGATTTGTCCGTCCGCCTGGAAGCGGGAACAGTGCGCGGCGCGGTTGATCGAACGGCCTTCTTCGGCGCGGCTTGTACGGCCTTCACTGCCGCTTTTTTCGAGACGGTTTTCTTCGCGCTTTTAACGGGTTTGCGCGCGACTGCTTTCTTCGTCGTGGTTTTCTTCGGAGCGGCGGTCTTTTTAACCTTAATCGGCTTCACAACTTTCTTCGAAGCCTTTTTGGTTGCGACTTTTTTGATTGTTTTTTGCTTTTTCTTTACAGCCATTCTTACCTCGTTATGACAAGTTTCATATTTCAGAAAATATATTATCTTCAGTTCGCGCCAATCAACAAAATAAAAATCCCTTCATCCAATTCAGGGACGAAGAGATTCTCCGCGGTACCACCCAGCTTACGTTCCACACACGAACGTCACTTTGGCCGCGCTAACGGGCTGTTCCGTCGCTGACTACTCGGTTCACCAGCGAAGTCCTCTTGCGAGAGACAGGCGAGTTCGGCCTACTGCGCTCCCGCTTGCGCATCGAAGGGCTTTCACTTTGCCTTCCCTTCTCGCTGACGGGATGACCTACTACTCCTGCCATGACCTTTAAAGATTTTCGCTATTATAGCACAAGAGCGACTCGCATCACGAATCGCTCTCGCAAGTGGACCCAGGGGGATTCGAACCCCCGACCTTCTCAATGCCATTGAGACGCGCTCCCAACTGCGCTATGGGCCCGGGCTATTTCAGAGTTCAATCATTACAATTGATCACTGGCCAGTGGACCTGAGGGGATTCGAACCCCTGACCTCCTCAGTGCGATTGAGGCGCGCTCCCAACTGCGCTACAGGCCCGATACAACGCGAAGAACATTCTACTTTACGCAATGGGGGCTGTCAAGCACAAGCCGCGAAGGGGTTTCAAAAGAGTGGGCCTTTTTTCTGAATATGGGTTTGGATGTGGAAAAAATGCGCTCTGTGCCGAACGAGCGGCTGTACCGAAATCGGGTAGGGCCTCCATAACGGGACCAGGCCGAACGTATAGGATGACTCGCAGGCGTCAGCCTTGACTTTCATCCATTTCAGCGTATAATTGCGGTCTAGATGAAATAAAAATCGAGCGAAGTACTGCAAGCGCTTGGGAGAATGCTCTCAAAGCGCTTGCCTTTGTTTGTCTCTCGTATGTGCCGACTACACGCCATGCAGAGCCGCTCGGAGCGCACATTTTTAGTACTAGGAGAGGATCCAGTGGAAACAAAGGGACTGACCGCACTCCGTATCAGCCTGGCTTCGCCGGAGACCATTTTATCGTGGTCGTATGGCGAGGTGTTGAAACCCGAAACGATCAATTATCGCCGCTTGCGGCCCGAAAAGGACGGGTTGTTTTGTGAGGCTATCTTTGGCCCCACCCGCGACTGGCAATGCTATTGCGGCAAATATAAGAATCCCCGCTACAAAGGGATCATCTGCGATAAATGCGGTGTGGAAGTGACACGTGCCGCGGTGCGCCGCGAGCGCATGGGGCACATCGCGCTGGCGACGCCGGTTGCGCATATTTGGTACACGCGCCGTATCCCGTCCCAGCTTGGCATGTTACTCGATATTTCCCGCCGCAACCTGGATCGTGTGCTGTATTTTGCCCAATATATCGTCACCTATGTGGATGAGGAAGCCCGCCAGAAGGCGCTCAAGCGCCTCGAGGATGAGATTTCCGTTTCTGAGCGCGAGCAAGCCGCAGGCGTGAATGGCAAGATCGCCGAGGTGAAAACCCATCGCGATCACACCATCGCGGAACTGAATCAAAAACGCGCGACTCTCGAACAGGGTTATGACGAGAACATTGCCGAAAAATTGGATCCGATCATTAAAGAGGGACAGAAGCTCGAGAAGACTTTGCAGAATCAAATGGGACTGCCGGCCAAGAAGGATGTGATCTTCGAATCCGGCGGCGAAAAGATTCTGGGCGCAGGCGATAAGGTCAACAACAAACATATCAGCCAGGTGCAGAAGATCGTCCAGAAGAAACTCGAAGCGCTGGAAAACGAATTGAAAGACCAGAAAGCGCGCGAACTGGAAGAGATCAAGCTGGAGACCGGCCGCGTCAAAGCCGATGCCGATATGCAGATGGAAGCTTTGCGCAGTGAGCTGGAGGATCAAACCTCCGCCTCTTCCAATCAATCTTCGCACATGCGCGACGAACTGCTGGAACTTCGTCCGTTTACGTTCATCAGTGAACTGCGCTATCGTGAATTGAAACAACGCTGGGGGCAGGTCTTCCGCGCCGACATGGGCGCCGAAGCGTTCTACGATATCCTCAGCCGCCTCGATCTCGATAAGTTATCGGTGGAATTGTGGCATGAGGTGCGTACCACCAAGTCCAAGCAGAAGCGCAAGAAAGCCACGACCCGCTTGAAAGTGGTGGAGGCCTTCCGGCGCTCGGGCAATCGTCCCGAATGGATGATTCTGACGGTGCTTCCCGTGATTCCCCCCGACCTGCGCCCAATGGTGCAGTTGGACGGCGGCCGCTTCGCCACATCGGACCTGAACGACCTGTATCGCCGCGTAATCAACCGCAACAACCGTCTCAAACGCTTGTTGGAGTTGGGCGCGCCGGATGTCATCATCCGCAACGAAAAGCGCATGTTGCAGGAAGCTGTAGACAGCCTGATTGACAATTCACAGCGCGGTAAGGCTCTTTCACGCCGCGGACGCCGCGAACTTAAATCGTTGAGCGACATGCTCAAAGGCAAGAAGGGCCGCTTCCGCCGCAACCTGCTCGGCAAGCGCGTGGACTATTCCGGCCGTTCGGTGATCGTGGTCGGCCCGCAATTAAAGCTGTATCAATGCGGCCTGCCCAAGACGATGGCGCTCGAACTGTATCGTCCGTTCGTGATCGCGCGCCTCGTTCAGCATAATTACGCCGCGAACGTTAAAGGCGCGCGCCGCCTGATCGAACGCAACCGGCCCGAAGTCTGGGAAGCGCTCGAGGAAGTCATCGGTGAACGCCCGGTACTGTTGAACCGCGCGCCGACTCTGCACCGTTTGGGCATCCAGGCTTTCGAACCGATTCTGATCGAAGGTTCGGCGATTCAGTTGCATCCGCTGGTCTGTACCGCGTTCAATGCAGATTTCGACGGCGACCAAATGGCCGTACATGTTCCGCTTTCCCAGAAGGCCGTACAAGAGGCGCGTGAATTCATGCTGGCTTCACGCAACCTGCTCAAACCCGCCGACGGCGAACCGATCATCTCGCCCTCCAAGGATATGGTGCTGGGCGTTTATTATCTGACCATGGAACAAAGGGCCGCGCACATCGGCGATGGCCGCGTCTTCGGCAATATGGATGAAGTGGAACTGGCTTATAACCTCGATCAGGTACACGTTCATACCGAGATCAAGATGCGCGTCGACACCTGGTACAACGATCAGGGCGACCGCCTGCCACAGCCGGAGACCCGCATTATCAACACGACCATTGGCCGCGCGCTGTTCAATCGCATCCTGCCTCCCGAAGTGCAATTCGTCAACGAGAAACTCGATAAAGGCGGCGTGAAGGACTTGATCGCCGAAGTCTATGAGATTTGCGGGCAGGATATCACCACCGAGGTGGCAGACCGGGTCAAGAGTCTCGGATTCGAATATGCCATGAAGTCCGGCACAACGCTGGCAGTGGCGGATATTTCCATTCCGCCGGAAAGAAAAGACCTCATCGCCGACGCGCAGAAACAGGTGGAAGTAGTCGAACGCGACTTTCGCCGCGGCCTGCTCACCGAACAGGAAAAGAACGAACGCGAAATCCAGATCTGGCAGGCAACCACCGACCTTGTGGCAGATAGCGTCAAGAAGCACATGGATCCCGATGGCAACCTCTCGACCATGGCAACCTCCGGCGCAACGAAAGGCGGTTTCTCCACCATCTCGCAGTTGGCTGGTATGCGCGGTTTGATGGCCGACCCGTCCGGGCGTATTATTCCTCTGCCGATCCGCTCCAACTTCCGCCAGGGCCTGACCGCGTTGGAATATTTCATTTCCACACACGGCGCCCGCAAAGGTTTGGCGGATACGGCTCTGCGCACCGCGGACGCGGGTTACTTGACGCGCCGTCTCGTGGACATCGCGCAGGATGTAATCATCAATGAATACGACTGCGGCACGCACGATGGCGTCTGGATTCGCAAGTCGGATGATATTGCAGGTCAGTCCATGGCCAGCCGCATGTACAGCCGCCTCGTGGCCGAGCCTGTGCTCGACCCGAAAACCGGCGAGGTGCTGGCCGAATATAACGATATTATCGATCACGAACTGGCGCGCAGAATTGCCAGCGTCGGCGTGACTGAAGTGAAAGTCCGCTCGCCGCTGACCTGTGAGTTGACTCACGGTATCTGCGCCAAATGCTACGGCATCGACCTCGGCCGCGGCGATATGGTAGCCCTCGGCTCGGCGGTCGGTATCGTAGCCGCACAGTCCATTGGCGAGCCGGGCACGCAGTTGACTCTGCGTACGTTCCATACCGGCGGAGTGGCCGCAGGCGGCGATATCACAACCGGTCTCCCGCGCGTGGAAGAACTCTTCGAGGCCCGCAAACAGCCGAAAGGCGAAGCGGTGGTGGCGGAGATCAGCGGCGTAGTGCGCGTGGTCATCTCCGAAAAATATGCCGACTTGCGCGAAGTTCATATCGAACACGCCGAGATGGTCCACGACGAGTACTCCATTCCCGAAGAGTGGAAATTCTCGGTCAAGGATGAAGCGGAAGTCAAGATCGGCGATGTGCTGGCAGAGAAGGACGATGCCACCATCGTGGCACAGCACGCGGGGCGCGTGGCCGTTGAAAAGAAAGCCCGCAAGGTGATCGTCTCGTACGAACAGCGCGAGGAAAAAACGGAAGAGATTCCGACCACTGCGCGTTTGCTGGTGCGCGACGGCGATCATGTGGAAGCCGGACAGCCGCTCACCGAAGGTTCATTGAACCCGCATCGCGTTCTGCGTATTCAGGGACGCGAAGCCTGTCAGTTATATCTCTTGAGCGAAGTGCAAAAGGTCTATCGCTCACAAGGCCAGAACATTCACGACAAGCACTTCGAGGTCATCATCCGCAAGATGATGTGCAAGGTGCAAGTCACCCGCCCGGGCGACACGAAACATCTGCCGGGCGACGCGGTGGACCGCCTCGAAATTCGCAAAGTCAATGAGCAATTACTGGCCGAAGGGAAACAACCCGCCAAATTCTCCGAAGTTCTGCTTGGCGTGACCAAGGCATCCCTCAGCACCGACTCATTCCTCTCGGCCTCCTCGTTCCAGCACACCATCAAAGTGCTGGCCGGCGCGGCCATCGGTTCCACCACCGACCCGTTGTTTGGTCTGAAAGAAAACGTGATCATCGGCAAGCTGATTCCGGCAGGCACAGGCTTCACGCCCGATCGCTTCAAGGAGACAGGCCCGGTGGAGGCCGGTTCCTCGCAATGGTCGGAACTTCCAGACACATTGGCCGGCGATTAATCGCTATCCCACGAATCACAGAGACGCCAGAAATGGCGTCTCTGTTTTTTTATAAGTTCTGTGTGGCAGACTACCTCATACATTCATTCTCTTCCTTCTGAACAGGAAGAACGGCACAATAAACAAGGGGAGGGATAGCCCCAATCCGCACAGCGCGCCACCCCCAAACATGGCGCCGATGGAAGCCAGCGCATATTGTTCGTTGCGGATGATTTGGGTGGTGCCGTCTTTCATCGTACAGGTAATTTGAACAGTATGGCCGTATGGCCCCGTCGGGCTTGTAGTGGTTTGAGTCGACGCGCCGTCTTCCTCGGTCGTTGAATCAACTCCCGGGCAGAAGATCGCGATGGCGACCTGCCTGCCTACCGCGTCATTGGAGAATAACGTCGGGCCAAGAATGAACGATGACCCGAATACGATCACACACGAGATCAGTAAAATAACCAGCCAGCTCAAACCGCGGCCGGCCCATACTCCCCTGGCGGAATCGATTCGCATAAGACACCTCCAAATTTATAGGGATTGTAACGAAAACCGGAAAGCGGGGGCAATCACCCAAATGGCAAAAACGGTTCACACTTGACGCCGCGCCTCTTTCCCCGTAAGATTGTCCCCGTCAATAGAACATTAATTCGCCTCAGGAATCATTTCAGGAAACGAAAAGGAGCCCTGCGCTCTCACCTGCACAGACACCGGTGCAGGTGTCGTGTCCTACGCGATAAAACCATTCTGGAGTTTTTCAATGGATCTTGGATTAGTCCGCAAAGTTGATATCGACCGCGAGATGCAACAGGCTTATCTCGATTACGCCATGAGCGTGATCGTAGCACGCGCCCTGCCCGACGCGCGTGACGGCCTCAAACCCGTCCAGCGGCGCATTTTATATGCCATGTACGATATGGGCCTGCGTCCCGATTCGGCGCACAGAAAATCCGCCCGTATCGTGGGAGAAGTGCTCGGAAAATATCATCCGCATGGCGATGCCTCCGTGTACGAAGCCATGGCGCGCATGGCGCAGGATTTCTCCATGCGTACACTGCTTGTGGACGGACAGGGCAACTTCGGTTCGGTGGACGGCGACCCGCCGGCGGCCATGCGTTATACCGAAGCGCGCCTCGCCGCGCCCGCCCTCGACCTGCTGGCCGACATCAATAAACAAACTGTGGACTTCGGCGGGAACTTCGACGAAACACTGCAAGAGCCGCTCGTCCTGCCCTCCGCGATTCCCAATTTACTCGTCAACGGCGCGACCGGCATTGCGGTCGGCATGGCTACGTCCATTCCGCCACACAACCTCAGCGAGATCGTGGACGCGCTCGTGTACATGCTCGACCGCTGGGAAAAGATAGACGATATCGACGTCGAGCAGTTGATGGAATTCGTGCAAGGCCCGGACTTCCCGACCGGCGGCGTGATCCTTCAGGAGAAGGGCGACGAAGGCATCGAATCCGCATACGGTTCGGGCCGCGGACGCGTGACCATTCAAGCCAAGGTGCACATCGAAGAGATGGAGCGCGGCAAGAGTCGTTTGATCGTTACAGAACTGCCGTTCCAAGTCAATAAATCGAGTTTGATCGAACGCATCGCGGAGTTGGCGCGCGAAGGCCATCTCGAAGGTCTTGCCGATCTGCGCGACGAGTCGGACCGTCAGGGTATGCGCATCGTCATCGAGTTGACCAAGAACGCCGATCCCGAACTCGTCCTGCGCGAACTCTATAAGCGCACGCCCATGCAATCCACTTTCGGCATCAATCTGCTGGCGCTGGTGGATGGCGAGCCGCGCACGCTCACGCTAAAGCAGGCATTACGCGTCTATGTGGAACACAGGCTGACGGTCATCAAACGACGCGCTGAATTCGACCTGGAGAAGGCGCGTCAGCGCGCGCACATCCTCGAAGGATATCTGACCGCGTTGAAGAATCTGGACGAGGTAATCAACCTCATCCGCAACGCCGCGGACGTGGAGACTGCGCGCGCCAAACTGATGAAGCGTTACAAGCTGACGGAACTCCAGGCCAATGCCATTTTAGATTTGCAGTTACGGCGGCTGGCCGCGCTCGAACGCAGGAAGATCGAGGTCGAATACAAGGAAGTATCCGCACTGATTCACGATCTGGAGGGTTTATTGAAATCGCCCAAGCGCATGCGCGGCGTGGCGGCGGATGAATTATTGAAAGTGAAGGAAGCCTATGGTGACCGGCGCCGCACACAGATCATTGATCTATCGAAGAACGGCAAGGCGGCCAGGTCGCTGACCGCGGCGGACATTTTGCCACAGCAGGAAGTGTGGATCGGCGTGACCGAAAGCGGACTCGTTTCGCGTACCGCCGACGATAAAGAGCCGAAACACTCCGGCACGGACGCGCCGCGCTGGCTGGTGAAAGCCTCCACCACCGACACCATTTATTTCGTATCGCGTTTGGGACGCGCCGCGGCAGTAGCGGTGCAGATCATTCCACAAGCCGAAAAATTGACTCAAGGTTCGATGTTCCATCGCGTATCGCCATTGCCGGAAACCGATTCGCTGGCGGCGGTCTTTACACTGCCGTCGCGCAAATCGGCTTTGTCCGAAGAAACATGCTTTATCACCGCCACACGCTTCGGCATGGTCAAGAAGAGCCTGATCGGTGAATTGCCGGGGCCGTCTTCGCAGACATTTACGCTGGTCAAAGTCAACGAAGGCGACCGCCTGATTTCGGTCGGTTTGACCGACGGCAGAAAGAAAGATATTCTGCTGGCGACTGCACAGGGCATGGCGATCCGCTTCAAGGAAGACGATGTGCGTCCGATGGGACTCGTTGCGGCGGGCGTAAACGGCATGAAATTGGACGATAAGGATGAAGTGATCGGCATGGAAATTCTGCCGGCGGAGGGCGAGCTCTTCCTGCTTACCAACGACGGCAAAGCCAAGCGCGTGGAGCAAAAGGAATTTCCCGTGCAGGGACGTTATGGCAAGGGTGTGATTGCCTGGGAAATGACCGGCAAGTCGAAACTGATCGGCGCGGTGACCGCCAAGCCGAATCACATGGCGACGATCCATTTGAGCAAAGGCGCGCCGAAATCCACGCGGCTGGACGCCGCTTCGCTCCGTAAACGCGCCGCGGCCAAGGGCGATGTGGTGGTGGAAGTGAAACCGGGCGAGGAAGTCGTCTCGGTCAATGTGCCGTGGATGGTGGAGAAGTTTGTGGAAGAGGCGAAGGCGGAAGGTAGAAAGAAGAAAGAAGGAAAGAAGCCTGCAAAAACACAGCCTGCGAAGAAGTCCGCGGCTTCCAAAAAAAGACCCATAGCGAAAAAGGGAGCAAAGAAAACACCGTCAAAAAAGAAATCGGCCGCAAAGAAACCCGCGAAGGGGAAGAAAAAGAAATAGCGAGTCGAATCAATCTCCGAGTTCTTGAAGAACCCGGAGGTCTTGTAAAGGAGATGGCTGTTTGAAACGTCTTTTAATTTTCGTGCAGGCGCTCGTGACCGCGCTGACGATCAGTGCGTGCGGCGCGAAAGCCGCACCCACAACCAGCCCACTCGACCTGCAAGGCACGGTCATGGCGGCGGCCTTCACGGCGGTGGCAGAGACTCAAGCCGCCATCCCAACCACCCTGCCGACCGCGACTCCTACAATAACGCCGATACCCATCGCGTCCCTGCCGCCTCCGCCAACTCTGGAAGTCACACTCACTCCCGTATCCACTGGAAGTGCAAATGCAGGCGATCCGTGTATCACTCAACTTCTGCCCGCTTCTCTAACGGGTCAAACGATCAAGATCCGCGTCGATAACCCCACTAAGGCCGCCATTATGGTTTCTTTCAATCTGCAACAAAGCGGTCCGCAGGGACTATGCGGCTACCGCGCTTATTCGCTCACAGCGGGGCAGTCGCTTGTCATTACCAATCTGGTGGAAGGCTGTTACTCCGTTTGGGCGTGGAACCCCGACCCCAAAAAATATTTCATGGTGACCAATGGAACCAGTTGTCTGAACGGTTCGGATACCTGGACCTTCGACATTTCGCCCAACGGCATCAAACTTAGACCATAAGCCTGCGCGCGCACAAAGGGCATTCGTCAACCCGATTTGATCTTTTATCCCGAAATGCCGAATGTCTTAAGCAGTTTTTCGTCCCTCATAAACACCACTCTATTTTTCTTTTTTGAATATTCCAGCCCGGTTATATTTCCCAATTTTTCCGCCAGTTCATACACATCCGCCTCGTATTTATCCAGCGGGGTGGAGATCATGACCGTTTCCGTATCCACGTGAATGCCCAGCCGTGACTGAAGCCTGGCGAAGCCGGTCGAACCTTCAAAGATCGGGAAACCCTCGTAGAATCCCAACAGCGTGGACGGCTCCGTCATGCGCTTCAGCAACTCCTCGGTCAAAGGAAGCGTTTGCGCGTTGAGTGCGATGAATTCCACAGCTTCGCGAATCACCGGCTCGCGTTCGGCGTAATCCAATTCGTCGGTGGAATAGCGATTGTAGAACGCGGCCAGTTTGGACGGCTTCCAATAAAAAGTAACGTCGTTTTGCGATTCCACCACTGGGCGTTCATCGAAGTAGGGGGCATAGCGAATCCCCAATATTCTCAGGGCAGGAATCAACGCGCTGGTATTCGTGGACATCTGCAACCAGACTTCATCAGTCCGCGGCAGGTTGCGCGTCTTGTCATAGACCAAAATCCCGTCCCTGCCCGAAAGATAATCCACGCCGCCGATTCTCAACCCGTGCAAGTCTGAATCAAAGAGCAGGCGCTTGTGTCCAAGTTCAATTACGAATTGCATACTGAATGTTACCGGTCAGCCGTCCCAATAACATTATGGTTGAACAGTTCCAACCAGGCCCAAGTCGGGCGCGATGCGCCGCATGGCCAAAATGACATTGCCCGCGTGTTCCCAAATATCCACGCCAAAATCCGTAGTGGCCCGTTCGATGTGTTCGCGTTCGGCGCCCGCCGCAAAAGCTTTGTCCTTCCATTTTTTCTTCAGCGAACTGACTTCCAAATCCAGCAATGAACGCGAGGGGCGCACCAGCGCGACTGCGGTTACAAAGCCGGTGATCTCGTCGCAGGCATACAACGCTTTGCGGCGCAGGGTATCGCGCGGCACGCCTGTGCGGTCTGCGTGACTCAAAATATCCTGAACGATATCTTCGGGCACACCGCGTTCGCGCAGGATGGGCGCGCCGTCCATCGGGTGCTCTTCGAGTGTGGGGTGAATCTCCCAATCGAAATCATGGATCAGGCCCAGCAGGCCCCAGGCTTCCACATCTTCGCCGTATTTTTCGGCATAAAAGCGCATGCAGGCTTCGACAGACAGCATGTGTTTGATCAGGTTTTCGTTCTTCACATATTCATGTACCAAGGCCAAACCTTCGTCACGATTCATCGTCTTCTCCTGAGGTGAATAAAGTTATTTAAAATTTCTTCGCAAAAATGGGTTCGGGATTGCCAAGCACGGGCAGGGGTTTGGTAATGAACACATCCACGAACGCGCCGGCAGTGGCGAATTGCTCGCGCAAGTTCCAAATCGCCAGCGACCATTTGCGATAAGTGACGTTATCGGCTTCCACGCCGACGGCTTTCACACCCAGCATGTTGCACAAGAACAACGCGCGCGGCAAATGGAAAGCCTGCGTCACCAAAATCGCTTCTTCCACGCCGAAGATGGCTTTGGCGCGGTAACAGGTGTCGTAAGTGCGGCGGCCGGCGTAATCGAGCACGATGGCTTCGGCAGGCACGCCGAGACTCAAGGCGTACTCGCGCATGGCTCCGGGTTCGTTGTAAGTTTCGTAGCGGTTATCGCCGCTCATCAATAATTTCTGAACCTTGCCTTCGAAGTAAAGCTGTGCGGCGGTCACCACACGGTCGCGCAAAATGGTCGTGGGGGTTCCATCGTAACGCAAGCCCGCGCCGAAGACGATGACCACGCGCTGCGCGGAGACAGCACTGGGCGTAAATATGCGTGCCGCCGCGTAGAGACTGGTCACGATGCGGGGAAGAATCAAACCGAGCAGGCCGAACAGGCCCAGGGTCATGATGAGGCGTTTAAGAAAGCGTAGAAGTCGTTTGAACATGGCTGGGATTCTACCAATAAAAAAGAACGGCGGATCAAGATCCGCCGTGAAGAGCTGAAAGATACTTTGATCGATCAGATTAGGGCCTGCCTTAATTTGGCGCTGGCAAAGTCCATCAAGGTAACGATGATGACGATGGCGGCCACGACTGTTCCGGCTTTGTGATATTGCAGGGAACCGAAAAAGGTGGTGAGCGTCAGGCCGATGCCGCCGCCGCCAGCGAAGCCGATAATGGTCGCCATGCGGATGTTGATATCCCATTGGTAGATCAGATAGGAAACGAAGGGCGGGACGATCTGCGGCAGAACTGCATAAGAGATCATCTGCAAACGGTTCGCGCCGCTGGCAGTGATCGCCTCGATGGGACCGGTATTGATGTTTTCGATGGCCTCCGAAAACAGTTTGCCGATCAACGAGAAAGACGTGATCGCCAGCGCCAGCATCCCCGCGAACGGACCGATGCCCACCCAGAAGATAAAGATGACGACATAGAGCAGTGCCTCGATCGAGCGCAGGATGTTCAAGGTGCTTCTTGTCAGATAGTAGATCCAGGAGGAGAGCCGACTGCGGCCCGTCAGGTTCTTGGCCGCCAGAAAACTGAACGGCAGGGCGGCAAACGCGCCCAGCGTGGTGGCCAGCATGGCCTGGAAAATGGTGACCAGCATTTGCTGGAAGACCACTTTGACCACATCGGAAGAGAGGTCAATGGTCACGAAGTCCTTGATCAACTGACCGAAATTTTTGCCGGGGTTGAACATGCCCCGAATGCTGATCTCGGTGATATTCCAGCAGTAAATGAAAACGATCAGGCCGACAACAACATAGAAGATCGTGCGAATAGTTTTGAAAGTCGAATTTCGTTTCGACTCGTCCTCGGGCGGCGGCTGGTCCTTCATAATGTTCTCGCGCCACCGCGCGCTGATGTAATCCACAAGGACGATCACGATCACCACCGCCCACAGCGCGGCGGCATATTGCTGGTAGCCACCCATACGCGTGGTCTCGATGACGAAGAAGCCGATGCCGCCTCCGGCCACGAAACCGACGATGGTGGCGGAACGCATATTGATATCCCAGCGCAGAAGGGCATAAGCCAGAAAGGGAGGAATGATCTGCGGAATGATCGCATAGCTGATGATCTGGACCAGGTTGGCGCCTGTGGCCGTGATGGCCTCCACGGGACCGGGATCAATATGCTCGATCTCTTCGGAGAACAATTTCCCCAATGCGGCCACCGAATGGATGGTGAGCGCCGTTACGCCCGCGAAACTTCCCAGCCCAACCCAGACAATGACGATCAACCCCCAGATGATCGTATCAATAGCGCGCACCACGTTGAGAATAAGACGCGAAAGATAATAGATGGCGGTCCCGCCGGGGAGCCGCTCCATAATATTGCGCGCCGCCAAAAAACTGAGGGGGCCGGCAAGGATGGTCGAGAAGATGGTCGCCAAGAGACCCATGGCGATCGTCTCGATCATGCTTCCCGCGACGAACGTATTGACCCTCTCGCCCTGCTGTGCCTGCCCGAACAAAATTTGCCATTTGGAGGCAGGCTGGACCTTCATCTTGCCCACGATATCCAGCAGGTTATTGCTCACCCGAATCACCCCCGCGGGAGGCTTGTCATGAATTTTGGCGTCGGCGTAGTCGAACAGGCATTGCCAGGCGCAGACTTGATCTTCCCCGTTGATCGAGATGGTGATCATATCGGGGTTGAGCAGGCTGGTGGCCACAACGCGCGCATCGCCGAAGCGCTGAATCAGCCGATCCAGTTTAACGTCAGTCACTTTCCAGGCGATCACATACAGAATAATGGCCGCCAGGGCAATCGCCGGCATGATGGAAAGCGGTTTGCCGAAGGCCGCCAGCGCACGCGCATCCAGAACATTCCAAACCCAAAACAGGAACAGCGCCAACCACAGCCAGCTGGTGCTCCAACCGCCGAGGACAACTTTGCCGATATTAAGATGAGCGAACGACCATTGGATCAGGTATGCCAGCACCGCGGCTGTTAAAAGGATAAGTTCGCCGCGCCCGCGCTTGCGCAACAGGAATTGCCCAAGACCGGGGACGAATAATGAACAGAGACTGGCGATTGTCGGTGAGACGAACGGCCGCGGGTCCTGTGGATGCGTTGGATTCTTTGTTGTAATCGTCATGAAAGATTTTCGAAAATTAAAATTGGTGGAGGGTTCGGATCAGATAATCGAAATGCGTTCCGCATCCTGTCCGTAGATGGTCTTGAACTCGGCATCGTCAATTTGTTGGGGTAATCCCTGGAAGACCAGTTCACCGTCCTTGAGGGCGATGGCGCTGGTGGCGTAACGATGCACCAGATCGAGGAAGTGCAAACTGCAAAGAACCGTGATACCGCGTTCCTTGTTCAGTTGTTCGAGATATTTGAGGATGGAATGCGACAGCACGGGATCGAGCGACGCGACCGGTTCGTCAGCCAGAATCAGCTTCGGATCCTGCATGAGTGCCCGGGCGATTCCGACGCGCTGTTGTTGCCCGCCGGAGAGGGAATCAGCGCGCACGTGGGCTTTGTCCGCCAGCCCAACCTGGTCGAGACTGGCCATCGCTTTGGCATGGTCGGCCGCCGAAAAATAATGCAGTGAGCTTGAAAATGGGTTGACGTATCCCAGGCGGCCGGAAAGCACATTGGTCAGCACGGAGGAGCGCTTCACGAGATTAAATTGCTGGAAGACCATGCCGATCTGCCGTCGGATTCGGCGCAACTCTCCGCTTGGCAGGGCGGTGATATCCTGGTCATCCCAGAAAATTTTGCCGGAGGTCGGCTCGATGAGTCGGTTGATACAGCGCAACAGGGTGGATTTACCAGAACCGCTCAGTCCGATCACCGTCAGAAATTCGCCGTCCTTCACTTCAAAGCTGACATTTTTGAGCGCCTGAGTCCCGTTGGGATAGACTTTGGTGAGGTTTTCAATTTTTAGCATGATGAGAAATAAGTATCCGCGGCTAAAGTGAAATTGCGATGGTGGCGAAAAAAGAACAGCCTGGCAGGTTTATAGTCTGCCAGGCTTTTGAGACGAGATTACTTCACGAGTTCAGCGGGATCGACGCCAGCCGCCTTGAGGACAGCCGCGAATGCGTCATAGAAGTCAGGCTGAACCTGCTCAAACGAATCGTAGTTGTACAGGCTCTTGAGCACAGCCTTGCCACCGGGATCTGCCGCCATGGCCAACATGCCTTCTACGATAACAGCCTGGAGTTTGGGATCCAGCGACTTGATGAACTGCATGCCATCGTTCGGAATGCGGTCGGTATCGGCGAAGACCTTGACCTTGTCGGTGATGTCGGGATACTGAGCCGCAAGATTGGCGGAGGTATCCGTCAGAACGTTAATGTAGGTCACGCCCGCGTCGCAGTCGCCTTTATAGACGGCGATAGCCACGTTGTTGTGCGAACCGGCATTCTGAGTAGCCGCCAGGTCAGTGTCGGGATCGACGCCGTTGGCTTTCAGGATGATGCGCGGGACGATGTAGCCGGAGGTCGAGTTCGGGTCAACGAAGCAGAAGGTTTTGCCCTTCAAGTCGGCATAGCTGGTGATGCCGGATGCAACGTTAGCGATGAACTGTCCCTTATAGAACGGCTCCAACTGACCGCCGAGGTCCTTGTCGGGATCCAGGTCGTTGGTCGCGTACTTGCGAACCGCAACCAGCGCGGGGACGATGCCGTACTTCTGCTCAGCCAACAGGACCGAGAAGGTGTTCAGGAAACCAACCTGAGCCTTCTCTGCGCCCATGGCCTCGATGGATGCGGCAAAGGTGGTGCCCACTTCCATCTTGAAGGTGTAGCCGGTCATCTGGGTCAAGCAGTCGGCGATGGCGGTTCCGGCCACGGTGATCTTGCCCGTGTCACCGGAGGGGACGAAGGTGATCACAATGGGGTTGTCCGCAGAACCCAGCGCGCCAGCCGCGGGGGCGGCAGGAGCGTCCGCCAATTTATCGCAGACAGGAGGGGGAGGCGGGGCTTTGGTAGGCGGCACGGCAGTCGGAGCTTCAGTCGCAGTCGGCGCTTCCGTTGCAGTCGGCGCTTCAGTAGGCGCCGTGGTGGCAGGTGGTTGCGTGGGAGCGGGAGTCGCGGGCGCGCAAGCCGCCAACGCCATCGACAAGCTCAGCAGAACAACCAGTACCGAAAACAAGAGACGTTTGGTCATGAGTTCTTCTCCTCTCAGAAGAATGGATAGGGAATCAGGGGGGTCTAAGTACCCCTTACCCGTTGATAATACTCGAATTTATTGGCAGTAGCAAGTCGTTTTTCTTAAAATATCGTGAAGACGTCCAAACATCATTTAATCAGGGTGTTAAGGTCGAGCCCGGAAGCTTGTGCATATTTTGCAAAATCCTGATATTGCGAATCGTCCGCAGGCTGAAGGGAATCCAAACCATAGATTTTTTGAACGACGGTCTTTCCTTCAGGCGTTCCCATTAAATCAATGAAAGCGCGCAACAAAGAGCGTTTCATTTCGGGATTTAGATTCGAGGATAACACCACCTGCTCATACGGAATGATCGCCGGCGTTCGCCAAATTACAACGACTTTTTCAAATACGTCCGGATGTTCCGACTGCAACATGGGAAGTGTGCGCGCATCGACATAAGTGGCGCCGAAATCGCAGATGCCTTTACCATAGACCGCGCGCACCACTGTGGGCTGTCCCTGAACAAAAGCCGCGTCATTGACCTGAACCTGGGCCTGCTTCAAAAAACCCAGCGGAATCACATACCCCGAAGGCGAGGCCGAGTCGCTCCAGCAGGGTTTCTTCCCTTGGAACTGCGCGAGGGCCTGCTCGGCTTCCGTGGTGTTTTTTCCGGCGGCCGAATCGAAATAAGATTTAAAGCCCGCGTCGGCGCGGGCGATGAATTGCGCGCCGTACAATGCCTGTCCATTGCGCACATTCGCCAGCGCGACGGTGACACTGCCGTTTTCATGGGCCAATAAATACGCAAACGGCGAGAGCACCCCGATCTGAGCGTTGCCGATTTCGAAAGCGTGAACGAGATCGGTTTCGGAGGCAGGGACAACAGTTACAATCTGGTATCCGGTTCGCGCGCTGAGTTGCGCCGCCAGCACTTTCCCGGCCGCGATCACATCCTCGGCAGGGTGGGCGGAAGGAGCCAGGGCGAGGATCAATGGATTCGCACCGGTGCCAGGCTGGGCGGTAGGTTGAAGCGGAACGATGACGGTCGCAGGCGCGGCAGGCGAAGCAGTCGGCGCGGGAGGCGCAAAAGAAATCGTCGGAAGGTTGCAACCGATGGCGAGCAGAAGCGTAAGGATGAATAGGAGTTTTTTCATCTTGCAAGTTTGTGAATAACCAATAATACTGATATTGCTATAATACGACAAGTTATGAAAGGCGTTCGATGAACAACAATTCCAATGGTAACAGTTTATTCTCGATCCTGATCCTGATCGTGCTGGCGGCAGGCGTGTATTTCATCGTCCAAACGATTCGCGGAACGGCCCAGCAGGCCGCCGCGCCGTTCCAGCAGATGAGTCAGGCAAATCAGGCTTTGCAGACTCAGGTTTCACAATTGATGAATCCCACACCGACCATTATCCCGGACCCGGTGACGTACATTTCCGAAGTCCGCGCTCTGGCACGCCTCGAGACGATCCAATATAGCGTGGAGAAAGTCATCACAGCAGAACAGAACCAGGGCACGTTCGATTTTCTATTCGGCGACCGATTGCTCTTTGTGGCGCATGGTACGGTCATCGCGGGCATCGATATGGACAAGATCCAGCCGGGCGATCTGCAGTTGGTGAACGGCGTTTTGAATGTGAAACTTCCTCCGGCTGAAATTTTCGTGACTTCGATTGATAATCAGAAATCTTATGTATATACCCGCGATACCGGCATTCTCACCAAACAATCGGTGGACTTGGAATCGCTGGCTCGCCAATCGGCTGAGGATGAGATTCGCAAAGCCGCCATGGATGATGGTATTCTCGATCAGGCGCAAAAGAATGCCGAAGCCTATTTACTGCGCTTCTTCAACGCGCTGGGTTATCAAAACGTAACGTTCGTTCAGTAACGTTATACCCGCTCTGTCCACGAAGAGTGCGCGTATTTGACACGCACCAGTTCTTCCGCCCGCGCCGCTTCGGATGCGGATAATTCTCCCTCTTCGAATTTCAATCCCAATTCCGATTCAAAACCGTGAACGAAGGCCTGCGCGGCCGTCTCCCAACTGACCGCGCGGCCCAAAACGGATTCCACAGTCGTTGCGCGTGCCAGCAAACGCGCCGCGGCCTGTTCACGCGCGGTTTCATCGGCGAAAGCCAACGCCTGACAAATACGCGTCAGATCGCCGGTCAGGGGCAGTGAGCCGTGCTGTAGAACGCCTTCTTTTTTACGCGCCTGCGCGGAGCCGATCAATTTTCTGCCGTTGATTGTGATTTCATACGCGGAGGGGACTTCAAAACAAACCGGATTTTGATTTTCCCCCGCGCTTTGCGGAGCGGCTTCCTTCATCTCCACCGGCACATTCAATGCGCGCAACGCGGCCAATAATGCCCGCGCCAGCCGCTGATACGATTCCAGCACACTGCCGGCCACACGCGGCTCATCAACAGGCGCGGTGACGGAATATGTCAATTCATCGGTGTGGAGGATGGCGCGGCCACCGGTCGCGCGCCGGACGACCTCCCAACCGCGCGCGCTCAGGCGCGGCATATCTACATCCAGGATGGGTTGGGCATATCCAAGCGAGAGACAGGCTGGTTGCCACGCGTACAGGCGTAAAGTCGGGCGCGATTCGCCCCGATAAATGTTTTCGAGGACGGCTTCATCCACAGCCATATTCCACGCGCCGCGCCCAGCCGGAGTGCGAATCAGCCTCCACAGAAGGTCATGTGACATATTGGCTATTTTACTCTCCCGCGTGCGAGGTTACACTCGCCGCCATGAACCGCTCATTTGCTTTTACCAGCGGTAGTGCGCAAACCCTGGGGCCTGGTGAATGGAAAGTGCGCGCGGACGACGAGGGCCAACTGGCCATTGAATTCGACTCATTCGGATCGATAAAGGATTTCGGCACCTTCCACCTTCTGCCCGACGAATCCGATTCGCTCTGGGACCTGATCGCGGGCGCGGCTTTCGAACAGCGCGCTTCCTCCTTCCGGCCCGGCACCTCGGACGAACCCATGCTGGGCTTCGCGCTCTTTGCGCAGACCACCTTGCACAGCGTTCAATTATGGGCCAACGAAGCGCTGGCCGACCATTCGATTAAGCGATTGGTGGATGAGATCGAAAGGCTGATCGAAAAATACACAGGCCGCAGGCCCGTGTTGAAATAATCAGAACGAGGCGCGCACCGCCTGACAGCGTTCGCAATCCATTCGGTCGCAGAGCAAAGCCAGGGGATCTTTCTGGATGCGGGCGATCACCACTTCAAATAGACGTTTAAGCGGAACAGCCTGGATGGTTGTATTGCCGATCTTGACGCGGCGCGTTTCGTGCGCGATGAACGGAGCGATTGCATCGAAGCCGCTCGAATCCCCCGGAAAGCCCGGGCATTGCACCACGCGGTTATTCACCAAGGCCCAGCGAACGAATTGTTTGCGCCCTGCCAGTTTCTCGGCATAATGAATGCTGGTATCCACCGTATGATTCACACCCAGTAAAACCACCCAGCCGTCCTGCTCGGCCAGCGCCCCGATCGGCGCCAGCGGGTTGAATAGAGTCTGTGTAGCGAGAAAATCATCCGCGCGGATGCCTGCAAAAGATAGAACCGGGTGCGTAGTGCGCTTCGCCGCGGGGTGGAGTCGCAAAGCTTCAGGCAACATGCCCATCATCGGGTCCGCGGGCAGATCGAGGCGGAAGGTTTCAGCCATGCGATTGGAATCGGCGCCGCCGCCGTAAGCGATCCCATTATTGGACGGGCCGACCTGCGGGATGACCATGGTCTTATACGTGAAGGTCGGCATGACGACCGCGGCGGTGGATTCGATCAGCGCATGCACCATCGTATCTGCGCCGCCCTGGATATGGCCGAAAGCTTTCAGCGAGGCATGCGCGATCACGGGGCGATCCGTCAATTCCAACTCAAGGAGCGAATCGCGCAATTGCGGAAAGTCGAGCCCCGTCACGTAAGAGACCTTTTCCAGAATCAACGTTACTTGCCTTTCCACTCCGGTTTGCGCTTTTCGATGAAAGCGCGCATGCCTTCTTTTTGATCTTCCGTGGAAAAGAGTTTATGAAATTCCCCGCGTTCCGCGTTCAGGGCCTGGCTCAGGGAAAGTTCGAAGGATTCATCGATCAATTTCTTGGCCGCGCGTACGGCCAGCGGCGCGCGCGCGGCGATCTCCGCCGCCAGCGAGAGAGCCTCCTCCAAAAACCGGTCTGCGGCCACCACGCGGTTGACCAGCCCAAAAGATAAAGCTTCCTGCGCGGAAAGTTTGCGATCATTGAGGATCACTTCCATCGCAACGGCTTTTCCCACCGCGTGGGTCAGTCGCTGAGTGCCGCCAGCGCCGGGAATGACGCCAATGGTCACTTCGGGCTGTCCGAATTTCGCGGTGTCTGAGGCTACGATCATATCGCAGGACATGGCTAATTCACAGCCGCCGCCCAATGCCCAGCCTGAAACCGCGGCAATGACCGGCTTGGTGACGTTTCGAATTCTTTCAAAGACCGCGATCGGGTCGTGCGCTTTCATTTCCTGATAGGTTTTATCTGCCATCTCCTTGATATCCGCGCCCGCGGCAAAGGCTTTTTGATTCCCCGCAATCACCATCACACGGATCGAGTCATTCCATTCGAATTCATCCAGTGCGTCCATGAGTTCGGTCAACAGCGCGTGGTTCAAAGCGTTCATGGCCTGCGGCCGATTGAGCGTAATCAAACCAACGTGTTCACGAGTCTCTGTCAGGATGTTTGTATAAGCCATAAAACGCTCCTCGAAAACCTGATATTTTATTTTACTGTAAAAGATGGATTTTCTCGAAGTTTGTAAGGCGGCGATGTTTTTTATGAACCATGAGCGCGCGCCATGCAGGAATTTTATGCCGAGACAATAACCGGATTCGTATCGGTGACGCTGGTCGATTCGCCGTTCGGAAACGTGATCACGGTTTCCTCGAGGCCGCGCTCGATCACCAATCCTTTGTATTTGAGCGTAACCGGCCACGGAAAAAGATTCTTGCCCTCCAGCCGAACGCGCCAAGGGGAGATCACAGTCACGCCGAGCGATTGCAGAAACAAACCAACCGGGGCGAAGCCGTTCAACGCGTTGCGTTCGCCAATACCCGCGCCGTGTTCGGCGTGATAACGCTGGTAGAACGCATGAGTCTGTTTCAGGCTTTGAATGGCCGCCGTCATCAAATGTGCGGTCAGGCGGGCGGCCTCGGCGCGAAATCCATAAGCGAGCAGGCCCTCTCCAATTAACTGATTCCAGGGCAGGTGAACGCTCATGCCAACGGTTTCCGCCTGCGGGTCCGGCAAGGCTGGAAGCGCGGGAATCCCAAACGGCCGGTCGAATCGCTTCGCATCCAGAATCGTTCTGCCGATCAAGCTTTGCGCGCGTTGAGGGTCGGGCACGCCGGCCCATAACGGCAGAAGCAATGTGTGATCTTCGCTGGTCAGGTCCACAGCGCGCACAATGACTTTATCCTTTTGATTCAATCCGCTGACTTTAACGCGCCCCACGCGCACATAGACCTGTTGGCTGGTCGCCACCATCCCGCCGCTGTGCCACTGAAAGCGATGCCCGTTAATCACCTCCGCATGGCCTTTAATGGGAAACTCGCCGATTTCGACAGCAGGCCGTTTTGCGGCGGGGCTTTTGGTTTGAATCTCGATCAACAACCGCACCGGCTGGTCGAATTCGGCTTTTGGCCGAATCGTGCTGTTACCGCTCTTATTGCGCCCAATGACCTTGCCCGGCAATGATAAGCGGGTATCGCGGTCGCGATAGGTATATAACGCGGTGTGCGGATTCCAACCGGTTTCGAGCGCGTTCTTCAAAAGCTCGGCTTGTGGTTTTAACAAAGCCGCTTCATCGGCTTTATTCAAGACCTCCGTCATTTGAAGCAGGCAAACAGCCTCGCGATACAGCATGGACATCAAGGCCGGGCTGTGTACTGCGGAAATATCCACGCCTTGCGACCACGGATGCCAGACATCGAAGAGCGGGTTGTCGTCGAAGCCGGTTTGCAAAAGATGATCCCATTCGGGAATGCCACTCCGGTCGCGGTCATGCTCAGGCGAGAACCAGGTCCAAAAGAATTTTTGCAGTTTCGGGAATACTTCGGCAAGAAAAGATTCATCCTCGCCGGCCTGATACAGTTTCCATGCCAGGCTTGCCAGCAAGGGCGCGGCAAGTAGTTTACTGCGCTGTCCACCGAGGCCGGGGCGATTATCCACTTCGCCGGTTTCGGTTTGTACGCTGAGAAAGTTGCGAAGCAGGTCCTTCCCCAAAGATTGTGAGCCCGGCAATAAGCTGGCGAGATAATAACTTTCGAGCGGTGTTTGTCCGCTCCAGGCTGGCGGGTAATCGGAACCGTCGCCTTTGCGCGAAAAGCCCTGATCGGGTTGGCGCGAGATCACAAACGAAGCGTGCGGCAGGTTTTGGTTGCCGCGGAAAAATAAACCCAGCGCGGCCCGTTGACTGAACGCCAGTGCGGCATCCCATTCCGCATCGCCGGTATGGATATCGAACACCGAGGCTTCATCGAGCAGTTCGATGCGGGCGCGTTCAGCTTCCCATACGCGCGCCGCCGTATGACGCGCCAATTCAAAGGAGGCGGTGAGGTTTTCTTTGGCGGCCTGTGCGAAAGTGAGTTGACGCGTCGCACCGGGACCCAGTTCGAGGTCCAGTCCGAGCGAGGGATGCGTGCCCGCTCCGGCTTTGGGGCCGCCGGTCAGAAACACAATCGGGAACAATCCACCAGTCTGACCTGCCAGCACGTTGACCATTTGTTGTTGTGTTACGGTCATGGCCTGGCCGTCGAGCGGAACCAGCGCACTGCATACATCGAACCGGATCTGGCGCGTGGCTGTGCTTTGATTCGTCAACGTGATACGCCCGGCCGCGGCGTTCGATTCGGGAATCCAATATTCCGCGGCAACAGCCAGGTTTTCGAGCGGGGAATATTCGAGCCACAAAAAGTTTGGATAAAAACGATGCAAACGCGGCGCGCTCGCAAATACTGCCGGGTCTGTGACCGATTTTCCATTTTCGGTGAAACGCAGGAAGAGCCGCATCGAACGCGCCCGCAGGCCGTAAGTGGTATGCAATGCAACGGCTGGCGGTTCGCCGGAACCGATCTCCAATTCCCAGATATGATCGTTGGCGTATTCCGGTGTGCAGAGACGGGAATCCGCGGCAATACTGAGATCAAGTGGATCGCCAGAGCCGAGGAGCCAATCGCGCATAGTCTTATTGTACGGGCAGACCGTCAAGAGGTCAAAGGGTATAATCATTTACAACGCATTGGAACTGCAAAGTTAAATTATCGGAGGCTTACATGACAGGACTGTATTATGAAGAATTCCAGGTGGGGCAGAAAATCATCACAGTGGGCCGCACCATCTCCGAGAGCGATATTTTTACATTTGCCGGACTCTCCGGCGATTACAACTTGATTCATACCGATGCCGAGTATAGCAAGCAGAGTATCTTCGGTCAGCGCGTAGCGCATGGACTGTTGGGCCTGGCAGTGATCTCCGGGCTGGCCATGCGCACCGGCGTCATGGAAGGGACAGTACTCGCTTTCCGCGAGATCAACGAGTGGAAATTCGTCAAACCTGTTTTTATCGGCGATACGATCCACGCCGAGTTAACGGTGGCCGAGACCAAACCGTATCCGCGTTTGAACGGCGGCGCGGTATCCATCGCTTTCGATGTAAAAAACCAGAAGGACGAAACCGTCATGAAGGGAACCTGGGTCGTGTTGATGGCGTCCAAACCACAGTGACGATTACTTTTCCTGAGGCTGAATGACCAATCCCGAATCCGAAGATCCGCGTGACCGGCTGAGACGTTTGCTTTCCTCCGAAGACGAGACTCTGCCCGATCTTCCCACCGACTTCAAACCGGCGCGGACTCCCACGCCTCCGCCTCCGCCCGAACCTGGTCCCGAAACCCGTCTCGCACAGCCGGCTCTCGACCGCGACAACATGCCCCTGCCGCGCCGCGTGGACCAGATCGATATGGATGGAACGCGCGTCACCCCCGCCGCATACGAACCGTCCACAGGCCGCCGCTATGCCCCCGCGCGCGCCGCACAGCCGCCTCCACCGCCCGTAAACAAATCGAGATTCTCATTTGACTTTGGAAATATCAACTGGAAGGATCTCAACTGGCGCGGCGGATTGGGTTGTTTCTTTCGAGTTTTGATCGCGGTCATTTTCATCATTGCCATTGTCGGCCTATGCCTCGGCTCGATCGCGTTATATCAATATTATTCCATTGCACGCACCCTGCCTTCGATTGACGATCTGCGCGCGCACGCTTCGCAATTCGAGACCACCCGCATCCTCGACCGCAACGGCGACTTGTTGTACGAAATCCTCGACCCCAATGCGGGCCGCCGCACCTATGTGCCGATCGCTAAAATTTCCCCGAATGCGGTGGCCGCCACCATCGCCACCGAAGACAAGGATTTTTACAGTCATCCGGGCTTCGACCCATTTGCGATCATCCGCGCCCTATGGCAGAACTATACCAGCGGCGGGACGGTCTCTGGTGCATCCACCATCACGCAACAACTGGCGCGCTCGCTTTTGCTTTCGCCTCAAGAGCGCGCAGAACAGACCTACCTGCGCAAGACGCGCGAGGCCATCCTCGCGGCGGAAATCACGCGCCGTTATACCAAGGATGAAATTCTCGAACTGTACCTGAACGAAATTTATTACGGCAATCTCGCCTACGGAATTGAAGCCGCCTCCGAAACCTATTTCGGCAAGACTGCCGATCAATTGACCGTTGGAGAGGCGGCATTCCTGGCAGGCTTGCCGCAATCACCCGCCGTATATGATATTTACACCAACCGCGATGCCACCCTGCTTCGCCAACAGCAAGTCCTGGTTTTGATGTACCAACTCAGCGCGGAACGCAACTGCATCGAAGTCAGTAACAGCCCAACCCCGGTGTGTGTGGACGCGGTGGTGGCCTCCAACGGAGCAGATGAGATCAAGGCGTATCAATTCCGCCCGCCGGTGGTGAATATCCGTTATCCGCATTGGGTGAATTACGTTCGCGAATTGCTGGAAGCGCAATACGACCCGCAGACGATCTACCGCTCGGGCTTCACCATTTACACCACGCTCGATCCCACGCTTCAGGACGAAGCCCAAAAACTGGTCACCGATCAGGTTGCGGCGATCGCCGATAAGAACGCGCACAATGGCGCTTTGGTTTCGATCAAACCCTCAACAGGCGAGATTCTGGCCATGGTCGGTTCACCGGATTTTTATAACGATGCCATCTCTGGTCAGGTGAACATGGCCACCAGCCCCACGCGCCAGCCGGGATCGTCAATCAAACCCATCAACTATGTAGCGGCCTTCGAAAAAGGCTGGACTCCCGCCACATTGATCTGGGATGTGCCTTCCGAGTTTCCGCCTTCAGGCGACCCGAATGATACGCGTCCACCGTATAAACCCGTCAATTACGACGGCAAATTCCACGGTCCGGTAACGGTGCGGATCGCGCTGGCCAACTCGTTCAATATCCCTGCCGTCAAAACATTGGACTTTGTCGGTGTGTACGGCGACCACGGCATGATCGCCATGGCGAAACGACTCGGCATTACTTCTCTCACACGCGATGATTATGGCCTGTCGCTCACGCTGGGCGGCGGCGATGTGAGTGTGCTGGAATTGACCGGCGCATACGCGGTCTTTGCCAATGGCGGACAGCGCGTTCCGCCTGTGGCAATTCTCAAGATCGTGGACTATCAGGGCAAAGTGGTTTACGAATACAAGCCTCAGCCCGGCGAACAGGTTCTGCGGCCCGAGCATGCCTATTTGATCTCCTCCATCCTTTCCGATAATCAGGCACGTTCATGGATGTTCGGAACGAATTCCATGCTCAACTTGTCGTTTCCAGTCGCGGCCAAGACCGGCACCACCAACGACTTCCGTGATAACTGGACGCTGGGCTATACGCCCGATCTGGTGACGGGAGTTTGGGTGGGCAACGCCGACTACACGCCGATGGTCAATACCACCGGCCTCACAGGCGCCGCGCCGATCTGGTCGCAGTTCATGCAGTTCGCTGTGCCTTATGTTACGAACGGGCATCCCACGCCATTCGTCCGCCCGCCCGGCATCGTGGAAAAAGTGATCTGCGCGCTTTCAGGCACGGAGCCTTCGAACACCTGCAAACAGCAGATTACCGAAGTCTTTGCGGCGGATCAACCGCCGCTTCCCGCAGGGCAGGATCTGGTGCGCCGCGTCAATCTCGATCAATGGACTCAGCTTGAAGCTTCGGATGCCTGCGACGATTTCACCGAAATGGAAACGGTGCTCAATGTGAGCGATCCGTTTGCGCGCGATTGGTTGCAATCCGGCGATGGACGCGCCTGGCTGGATGCGCACGACCTGCCGCGCAACCCGGTCTTCGCGCCCGACCGCGAATGCAAAGCCGATGACCCCCATCCGCAGATCAAATTTGCGCTCAACGATGGCGATGTGCTCACGTCATCTTTATTGAGCGTCAAAGGCACGGCGGCGGCCACCGGTTATTTCAAATCGTGGAGTTTGGATTACGGCCTCGGCGCCAACCCCGATCAGTGGGCCAATCTTGCGTCCAAAAACGATCCGGTGGAAAACGATACGCTTTTCAATTGGGATCTGTCCAACATTCCCAACGGGACAATCGCATTGCGTTTAACAGTGAACGGAAAATATGCCAGCGTCGAACGCATCATTCACCTGACCTTGAGCCTGCCGACGCCGACCCCAACGATCACGCCAACCGTTCCGCCTCCCACGGATACGCCCATCGTAATTCCCACCGACACCCCAACGCCAACTTCCACCAATATTCCGCCAACCAATACGCCGACCGCCACTTCAACGCCGTAGAATTTCTACTGGATTGAATCGTCGAGCGTGGACTCGCCGTGTGCAAGCACATAGAAACTGCGCGCTTCCTTTTCATCTTCAAAAATAAAATCGGTGATCAAATAGCCTTCTTGAAACGCCGTCTCGAAGACCTCGCGCGAGAAGAAGCGCCAGTCGCGGGCGAGCGGAAAGTTCGAGTCTTTCAAAGCGGAGAAGTCGCTCGGTATTTCGGCCAGCAACAAACGGCCGTCGAGAGCGGGAAAATTTTCAGGTGGGCGCGGCCAGGCATCGGGTCCGGTATGAAGCGTGTAAAGCGGTTGAAGATCCGCTTTCGAGAATCCCTCCAGGGTGAGGGCGGGGCGGACGCGTCGACCGAGTCTGCGTTCGACGCGGCGCGTATGAATCCACCAATCCACTTGAAAACGATCCGAAGGCAGGCCGGCGTTCAAGCCGTCGCGCATTTCGCCATACTCCGAACGATGATACGTGTTGCAGACCGCGCCCAGACGGGCAATGTTGAGATGCGCATTTCGGCTGAGCAGGGGATCGTACGTCCAGGTGACGTGATCCAAACCTTGATGGCGAACCATTTGCCATTGCGCGCGCTTGAGCGCAAAGCCGAGGCCCGCATCGCGATGCCCGGGATGAACGCCCATCATGTGCGAACAATGTTTGGCGCGCGGGCCGTCGGGCGTGGCTTCGATACCTGGAAAGCCGAACACGAATCCGGCAAGTGTATTTTCAACGAACGCGCCGAGCACCAACCCGCCATTGTGCACCGCGGTAATAAGCAAATGCGCGGGGACGATATCGGTTTCACTACCCGGCCACACCACGCGCTGTAAGGCTTCGACAGCGTTCATGTCTTCCATGGTCTCGAGCAGGCGAATCAGCGGAGCGGTCATGCCGGGCTATTGAGGCAGGCGCGGAAACCGTCCGCGCAGGGAATGTGCGACGCGCTTTGCGCTGGCGGAGAGCCAGTTTGAGAAACGTGCCCATCCCGACAAGCGATGCAAATAATTGAGTCGATAGGTGAAGCGGGCCGGCATGAGACCGAAGGCACGCGCGGTGGCATCAGCCGGGCAGGTGCGGCTGACGGCTGTGTAATCAACCCAAAAAGAGGAAGCCGGAAAGCTCGGCACAAAGTTTTCGAGAGTCACGATCAGACTGCGCAATGTAATGGGCGATAGCTCCATCAAATAGCGCCGCGCCTGCACAATGGGCATGAGAATCTCCAGAATTTGGCGTGCGCTGAAATATTCACTGCCGCCCACTTCATAGACCTGATTGATCGTCTCGGGATTCTCAAGCGACCACAGCAGGCACGTAACCAGATCCTCGACCCAGAAAGGTTGAAGCATTGGGGCCATATTGCGTCCACTGCCCGGAATGAAAAAGACGCCCGGCGCGGCCCGCAACATGCGCGCCAGCGCAGTGGTGAAATGGTCTTCCGGGCCATAAACAATCGTCGAGCGCAGGATCGTAAACGGCACACCCGAACGGCGGATGAATTCCTCCGCGATCCCTTTGGCTTTGAAAACGGGATAAGCCGAAGCACGCGCCGCCCCCACATGGCTCACATAGACGATTCTCTGCACGCCCGCGTCGGCCGCGGCCTCCACTAAATTGCGCGTGCCTTCGATGTCGGTGGTTAATAAATTGGCGTTGCGCCCCTGCGATTCGGCGCTGGCTAGATGAAAGATCACATCCACATTATTCAACGCCGCGCGCAGTCCGCGCGTATCCGCGAGGCTGACGACCGCCACTTCGAGCGGCACACCCATCGGAAGCCGGGGCGTGCGCGGCGAAGGCCGAATCAAAGCCCGCATGGGAAAGCCGGATTCGGAAAGTTGACGCACCAACGCGCGGCCGATAAAACCGGTCGCGCCTGTTACCAAAATCATGTGAAAATTATAGCAGAGTTGGCTTTCCCGTCATTTCAGACTGTATAAATCCTAATAGAAGTGTAATTTCCCGGTTTATGACAACGTCGTATAATTGCACAGTGAACCTATTCAAGATAGGATCTTTTAAATGCCCAAGACTTTGACTCGGCAAGCCAGAAAAAGCCAGCCACGGGGCAAAGCGAAAATCGCAAACAAAAATTCCCGCACAACGCCTGCAGTTCAAAAGAATTCTAACGTAAAGGTAGAGGCTTCAAGTGGGGAAAAGTTAACGCGTAACGATCTCAACGTCTCAAAAGCTGAAGATGAGGGCATTATTGAAAATATTCCCACCGGCATATATCGATCCACGCCGGAGGGAAAATTGCTGTGGGCCAATCCGGCCCTGATTCAAATCCTGGGTTACGATTCGCTGGATGAATTGTTGAAAGTAAACATCGGGCGCGATTTGTTCACAGATCCATCGGATCGTTTGAAGTACGTCAAACTACTGAATTCATCCGACCAAATGCAGAATTGTGAGCTTCATTTGCGGCGCAAGGACGGCCCCGAGATCATCGTGCTGGACAGCGCCCGCGTAGTGCGCGACGAAAATAACCGCATCCTTTATTATGAAGGCTCAGTGACCGATATCACCGAGCGCCGAACGGCCACGCGTGCGCTGGAAGAATCGGAAGCGAAGTATCGTTCTTTATTCGATCACGCCATTGACGGCATTTATCAAACGACAAAAGACGGCAGTTTGCTGGCCGCCAACCCGGCGCTGGTTCACATGCTGGGCTATGCATCCGAGGAGGAACTGCTTTCCACGAATGTGTTGGATTGGTATTTCGCGCAGGAGGATGCAGACCGCATCCACCAGATCCTTGAAGAAACTGCCGAGCTGGATAATGTCGAAAACATTCTGAAACGCAAGGACGGCCGGCTGATTGCAGTACGCAATAACATGCGCGTCATTCGGAATCAGAAGGGGGAGATTCTGTTTTTCGAGGGGACGCTGGCCGATATCACCAAGCAGAAGCGCGCGGAGGAAAACTTCCGCAGTCTGCTGGAAAACGCGCCCGATGCAATTGTGGTAGTCAACTCGAGCGGCAAGATCGTTCTGGTGAACTCGCAACTCGAAAAAGTATTCGGATATTCGCGCAATGAACTGATCGGCGAGTCGCTGGAACTTCTCCTGCCGGAACGCTTCCGCGTCGGGCATGTCATTCTGCGGGCAGACTATGTTCGCAAGCCGGAACCGCATATCCGGTCCATGGGCTCGGGCCTGGAATTATATGCCAGGCGCAAAAATGGCAGTGAGTTTCCAGCAGATATCAACCTCGGGCCATTGAAGACATCGGACGATGTTTGGGTTTCCGCCTCCATTCGCGATATCACCAAACGTAAAGAGTCGGAGGAGGCTCTGCGGGAAAGCGAGGAATTGTTCCGTTCCGCCATGGATCATTCGGCCATCGGCATCGCGCTGGCGGATCCCGAAGGACATTGGCTGAGGGTCAACAAAGCCTTATGCGATATGCTGGGTTATTCGGCGGAGGAATTGCTCCAGAACAACTTCCAATCCATCACGTACCCGGACGATCTGGATGCCGGCCTGCAAAGCATGCGTCAATTGCTGGACGGGAAACAGGAATCCGACCAAATCGAGAAAAGATATCTCCATAAAAGCGGCAGGGTCGTTTGGGCTTTGCTCACTTTATCGCTGGTCCGGCAGACGAATGGAGAACCGCGCTTCTTTATTACTCAAGTTCAGGATATTACTGAACGCAAACAGGCTACCGACGCACTGACGCGCCGTGCGGAGGAGTTCAAGGCTTTGGTGCAAGCCGGAGAATCCCTCACAAGCACGCTGGAACTACAGCCTTTGCTGGAAAATATTTTAATGGCGGCACAGCGCGCAATCCCCGCCGGAGAAAAGGGAACTGTCCTGCTTTGGGATGCTCATACCAAGACACTGCACGTGCAGGCCCAAAGCGGATACAGCGATCCGCGCTTAATGGAATGGTCCTTCCATGAAGGAAAAGGCTATTCCGGCACGGCCTTTCACGAGAAACGTTCGCTGTTGATCAACGATGCGCCGAAGGAATATGAGATTCCGTTCGATAATTCCCTGGACGAAGTAAATGCCATTCAAAGCAGTATTGTGACGCCGCTGATCGTCAAAGGCAAAGCGATCGGCGTCATCGCGCTAGATAATTCCACGCGCAAAAATGCCTTCACTGCCGATGACCTTCGTTTAATGGAGGCCTTTGCGTTGCAGGCCGCGGCGGCCATCGAGAATGCGCGCTTGTACGAGGAAACGGGGCGACGCGCGGCGGAACTGGGCTCCCTGACGCGCGTTTCCTTCGCCCTGCGGAGCGCCTCCACACGCCTGCAAATGTTCCCTGTGATTTTGGATCAGTTGATGGATATTCTGTCGGCGGATGGAGCCATGATCGGCTTGGTCAACCCGCTGACGCGCAATCTTTCACTCGAATTGGGGCGCGGCAATCTGGCCGGTCTGACCGGCGAAATCATTCCTTCGGGCAACGTCATCACAGACAATCTGATCTTTACGCGGCGTCCGTATATTATCGCGGACGTTCAGGCTGATGAGCGCGCTTTTTATTTAGGATCAAGGCGGGATGTCCGCGCGGTGGCGGCCATTCCACTGATCGCTCAAGACCGCGTTATTGGCATACTGTGGGCCGACCGCGGCGAATCTCCCAACGGCATCTTCCCCGATCCGTTCTCCGACAACGATATGCGCCTGTTGCTCGCCATCGGCGATATTGCCGCCAATGCCATTCACCGCACTTCACTGCACGAACAAACGATCCTTCACGCGGAACAAACGACCAGCATCATCGAATTGGGACGATTGCTGGCCGAAACGACCGATGTGCAGATGGTCTATCGCCGCCTGTCCGGCTCCATTTATGCCCTGCTTCCAAACATCTGCGGCATCTTCGTCTCCCTGTATGACCCTGAGCGCCAAACCATCAACTGCGTCAGCGCGCATTACGATGGAAATTTTCTGGACGCGTCGGAACTTCCGGCCATCATATTTTCAACAGACGACCCGGATAAGCATGTGCAAGCGATCGACACGCGCAGTATCCAGATGCTGGAAGATGTTCGCCCAAATGATGTTATCTGGCCTGCGGAATTTTTAGCCGCCCAGCCTAAATCGCCTCGATCCGCGCTGTACCTGCCGCTGTTAACCGCCGGTAAAGCGATCGGCCTGATCGAAATTCACAGTTACTCACCGGCCCGTTTCGGCCCGTTGGACGTTGAACTCCTGACCTTGATCGCCAACACAGCCGCAGTCGAAATTCAGAATACGCGTTTGCTTCAGCAATTCGAGCGCAGCGTTCAGCGCCTGACCGCCCTGCATGCCATCGATTCGGCCATCAACTCCAGCACCGATCTGCGCCTCAGCCTGCGGATCGTGCTCGAGCATACGATTCGCCTGCTGGAAGTGGACGCCGCTTCGGTGCTCGTCCTCAACCCGGTCACGTTAAATTTGGATTTCGCCGCCGGAACCGGATTCCGGTCCGGACGGATCTCGAGGTCCTCGATTCGGCTGGGAGAGGGCCTGGCAGGAAAATCTGCTTTACAGCGAACTCCCATCCAATCATCCGATTTAAGCGCCACATCCTCCGGCTTTTTGCAAAGCCAGTTAATAACGCTGGAAAAATTTCAAGCGTATATGGTCGTCCCGTTGATCTCGAAGGGCAAAGTCAGCGGCGTATTGGAACTCTTTCAGCGCGGCGCACTCGATACCAATCAGGAGTGGCTTGGCTTCCTGAATATTCTGGCCGATCAAGTGGCATTGGCAGTGGATAATGCCCAACTCTACGAAGGACTCGAACGCGCCAACGTGGAATTGACCATGTCCTACGATGCCACCATCGAAGGCTGGTCGAACGCGCTCGACCTGCGCGATAAAGAAACCGAGGGCCACACTCAACGCGTCACCGATCTGGTCTTGAAGCTGGCGCAAACCATGAACGTACCGGATCACCAGCTCCCGCATATTCGGCGCGGCGCCCTGTTGCACGATATCGGCAAAATGGGCGTTCCAGATCATATTCTGCGCAAACCGAGCAGTTTAACAGCCGAGGAGTGGAAGATTATGCACCAGCATCCGCGGCTGGCTTATGAACTGCTTTCTCCAATCGCTTATCTGCGGCCGGCCTTGGATATTCCCTATTCCCATCACGAAAAGTGGGATGGCAGTGGTTATCCACAGGGCTTGAAAGGCGAACAGATTCCGCTCACTGCCCGCATGTTTGCCGTGGTGGATGTGTACGATGCATTGATCTCGGATCGTCCTTATCGCCCCGCCTGGTCTCACGATCAGGCTGTGGCTTACATCAGGGAACAGGCCGGCCATCACTTCGATCCGCGCGTCGCGGAAAGTTTTCTACTCATGCTGGGAGAGAATGGCCTGGAAGGCGATTCGCCCTGAAAAACAATCTGGAATTTCACAGCATGAATATATAAAATGACCGCGCTACTCAAAGGCGCGGTCATTTTATAAGTATGCCAGCCCTCGCCGCGCTGAACAAAATTGAATTGATGTTTGTACTTTGATTGACGGTCTCCCGGGAGTGGTAAACTCATGCCATGTCTCTCCGCCAGCACACGGAACTTTCCATTACGCGGGATCAGGTGGCCGCCTTTCGTCTCGCGCGGCATCATTTACTGGAACGCGCGCCGCTAAAGAAATTCCCATCCATTGCCGGCGAAATGGGCGGCGCGCAGGCACAGATCTTCTCTGCGGCACAGATCTCGCTCTGGACAAGACTCCTCGATTTTAAAGAACAGCATATCGAAAAGGCGCTGACCGAACGAAAACTGGTCAAGGCTTCGTGCATGCGCTGTACGCTATTTCTCGTGCCTTCCGATGAATTGGGAATCTTTGCTTTGGGCGCGGCCAGCCGCGCGCGGCGGGAAGTTACATGGGCTATTCGGCAGGGCGTGCCTGAAAAAGCAGTTCGGGCGGCAATTGACGCGGCGTTATCCGCGTTGGATGAGCCGTTGACGCGGAAGGAAATCTCCGAACGAGTCAGCCGGAAATTGGGCGTACAAAAGCACGCTGTCCGCGGCGGAGGCTGGGGAAGGAAAAGTGAAATTGCGGCTGTTCGGGTCGGCAAACTGGTTTACCCGGTTGTGGACCTCGTCCACTTGGTCACGGAGCAGGGAATCGTCTGTTACGGCCCGCCGCGCGGAAACGAACCGACCTTCGTCCGCGCAGACGCGTGGATTCCGAAATGGAAAAATATCGGGAAGGAAGAAGCCGAAGATGCGCTTTTATTTCGTTATCTAAAATCCTTCGGCCCGGCCAATGCGGAGGATTTTTCCGCGTGGGCCGGTATCACACTCACCGAAGCGCGCGCCATCTGGGCGCGCCGGCAAGCGGGCATTGTGCAAGTTAATATTGAGCATAAAAAAGCATCCGTTCTTCAAGAGGATCTCAACGAACTGACGCGCGCCGGATTTGAACGCCCGCACGTGCGCTTGCTACCGTATTTCGATTCGTTCATTCTCGGCCACAAGGAACGGGATCACCTTGTCAGCGAACAATATCATGCAAAGATCTATCGTCCGCAGGGATGGGTTGTACCAGTCGTTTTGGTGAATGGCCGCATCGCCGCAGTCTGGAAACACGCGCGGCAAAAAAATACTCTCTCCGTTCTAGTCGCCAAATTCCAGCCGCTCCCACGCAACATTCAAAACGATATTGAGGAAGAAGCGCAAAATCTTGGCCGTTTTCTTGAAGCGCCAAATATCAAAGTTGAGTTTGCTTCATGAACTCAGTCACGGCTCTCGCTCATCCAAATATCGCGTTGATCAAGTATTGGGGAAATCGAGATAATGATTTGCGTTTGCCTGTCAACGGCTCGCTCTCGATGAATCTCGATGGATTGTTCACGCGGACGACGGTCCATTTTCAGCCGTCGCTGTCATCCGATAAGTTGAGCATCAACGGGGATAAAGTGTCTGGCAGGGGGCTGGCTCGCGTCTCGAACATGCTCGATCTGGTGCGCGCGCTGGCAAAGTTCGATCATCACGCTGAGGTGACCAGCGAAAGTAATTTCCCATCGGGCGCGGGGATCGCCTCCTCCGCTTCAGCGTTCGCGGCGCTGGCTTTAGCGGCGACTCGGGCCGCGGGTCTGGATTTGAGCGAAGGGGCGCTTTCCAGCCTGGCGCGGCGCGGATCGGGATCGGCCTGCCGTTCGATTCCCGCCGGATTCGTCGAATGGCAAATCGGGACCGATGATTCCGACTCTTACGCGTTCTCGATTGCGCCGCCCGAACATTGGGCCTTGGCGGACTGTATAGCGATTGTGCATGCCGCGCACAAAAAAACCGGTTCCACCGAGGGCCACGCGTTGGCGGGGACGAGTCCACTGCAGTCCGCGCGCGTAGCCGATACGCCGCGCCGCCTGAAGTTGTGCCGCAGTGCGATTCGGGGGCGCGATTTCGACGCACTGGCCGCGGTGATCGAGCTCGATTCGGATATGATGCATTCCGTGATGATGACTTCCTCGCCGGCTCTGATGTATTGGCAGGCGGCCACGCTGGCTGTGATGCAGGCGGTGCGCGGCTGGAGGGCGGAAGGCCTGCCCGTCGCGTACACGGTGGATGCCGGGCCAAATGTTCACGTAATTTGCAATCGCGAACAAACCGAGACGGTCAGGAAGAGACTGCGCACAGTGCCGGGGGTCAGCGATGTGTTGGCGGCGCGGGTGGGCGGCGGCGCACAAATCGTCCCGTAAAAAAGCCCCCGCACACTGCGTCTATAAGCAGGCGTTGAATAAGCGCCATTTTGTATTTATCGCCTTTTCATCTTGGAGTTTTGAAACAGGATATAATTTGCCCACGCACGCGAAGTGTGTGAAAGGATTGGTATGAGTTCGATCGATTGGGTTAGCATTTTAGTTTTCGTGCTGGCGCTTAGCGCAATGATCTTCCTGCATGAATTTGGTCATTTTATTGCCGCACGCCTGTTTAAAATCGAAGTGGAGGAGTTTGGCTTCGGCCTGCCTTCTTATAAAATTGCCACCCTGTTCAAATGGCAGGGGACGGAGTTCACGATTCATGCCCTGCCTTTGGGCGGGTTCGTAAGACCGAAAGGGGAAAATGACCCGAATGTGCCTGGCGGGTTGGCCGCGGCCAGCCCGTGGAAGCGGCTGGCGGTGCTATTTGCCGGTCCGCTGATGAACCTGTTGACCGCGGTGGTGGTGTTCGGTTTGGTCACAGCCCTGCAGGGGATTCCAACCACCGGCCCGATTCACGTCGATGAAGTGGCTCCCAACTCGCCCGCGCAACAAGCAGGCTTGCAAGCCGATGATTTGATCGTGGCAATCAATGGTCAGAAAGTGGATCGCACCACCACGATTTCGAATTTGATCTACGTCAATCTCGATAAACCCATCGAGCTGGCCATCGAACGCAACGGCCAGAAAATGACGGTCACAGCCACACCTCTTTCGAGCCGCACAGCCAACCAGGGCGCGCTTGGGATTACCATGTCGCCCTCCACACGACCGGCAACGATTGGCGAAGTGTTGGGCGATGGCTTTGTGATCACCGGCCTCCAGGTCGCCAGCCTGGTGTACCTGCCGGTGGCGCTGGTGCAAGGCGCGATCCAGCCGGAGGAAGCGCGCGTCGTTGGCTTGAAGGGCATCTTCGATATTGTCAATGTGGCGGTTCAGCGCGATGTAGAAACGCGGCAGGAGGAACAATCCAGCGCCGGTACAGCCTCCTCCGCCACGCGTCCCACCAACTGGACGTTGAGCGTGATCGCCATGTTGAGCGTTTCACTCGGTGTGATCAACCTGTTCCCAATCCCCGCGCTGGACGGCGGCCGCATCCTGTTTACCCTGCCGGAAATTCTCTTTCATCGCCGTGTTCCGACCGAAGTCGAGAACATGGTCAATGGCGTGGCCATGTTGTTGTTGATCGCGTTCATGCTCTACATCAATGCCATGGATTTCATCAACCCGGCCGTGCCTCCCATTCCCTAATAAAAAACCATGAACGAAGTACATATATCTTTTCAAGAAGTAGTGGAAGCCCTGCTCGATACGAACAAGGAATTCCCGCACCGTTACCTTCCGCATTTTTCCGATATCGACCCGGCCGCGCTGACCGCACTACTGGCGGCCTGGCCGCACGTCCATCCGACCCGCAAGCGGACTCTGCTCGACCATTTGGAATCCACTGCCCGGCAGGATACGCTGGTCTCCTTCGATGATCTCGGCCGCGCCCTGCTTAACGACTCCGACGCGGAGGTGCGCGCGCGCGCCATCCGTCTGCTCGCCGAATGCGACGACCCGAAACTGGTTTCAAACTTCATAAAGATTTTGCAGAACGATGAAGATGTGAGCGCCCGCGCGGAGGCGGCCAATGCTCTGGGCAAATTTGTAATGCTCGGCGAATTGGAAGAGATTCCCGAGAAGACCCATCGCTCAGCCGAAGATGCATTATTGAAAAACTTCGGCGGCGAGGACGATCCGCTTGTGCGCCGCCGCGCTTTGGAATCGCTGGGATTCTCAGCGCGCGCCGAAGTGCCCACCCTGCTCGATCCCGCTTATCGCCGCGCCGATCCCGATTGGCGGGCCAGCGCGTTGCTTGCCATGGGCCGTTCCAGCGACGACCGCTGGCAGGAACATGTCATTCAAACGCTGACGCACGACGATCCGCATGTGCAATTGGCGGCGGTGAAAGCCGCCGGTGAACTGGGGCTGGCTTCTGCACGGCCGATTCTGCTCAATTTATTGGAAGACACAGAAGAAGACGACGTGATCGCCGCCGGCATCTGGTCGCTTTCGCAGATCGGCGGCGAGGATGCCCGTACGTATATCGAAGCCCTGATCGCCGAGGCGGAAGATGAAGACCTGCAAGCCTTCCTTGAAGACGCGCTCGAAAACCTGGCCTTCACTGAAGACCTTGACCGCTTCGATCTTATGTCGTTCGACGCCAACAACGAAGAAGAATAGCTTGCGTTAAAAAGGGCGCGGAAATCATCCGCGCCCTTTGTTTTATAGAATCATTTGAGCCGCCTGCCCCGGGGCGGCGGGGATGTTATCTCCATGAGATTCTCGCTTCGGCTTCTGAATCTATCGAAATTGAGTTTCGCGTTGATTGTAACGGCCTTGTCGTTTCTGGGTTCGCCTCAGCAGGTTCGAGCGCAGGAAGACCTGGCCGTCAGCGACGTCAACGTGATTTACAACTTCGGCGAGCAAATCACCTTTCAAGCGCGCGTACAAACCTCCGCGCCCATCGCGCAGGCTTCCGTCCTCTTCCGCGCATCGAAAGAACAAGTGACGCACGTCGAACCGCTCACAATCAATTCCGACGGCACGGCCAGTTTTCGTTACGACGCGGCGCATAACGTATTGGCGCCGTTTTCGATCGTTATGTTCTGGTTTCAGGCCGCGCTCACCGATGGATCGAATCACACCAGCCCGGTCTATTATTTCCGTTATGACGATAATCGTTTTCCCTGGCAACAGGTTTCGGAAGACAATATCACTGTTCACTGGTATGACGGCGATCAGGCTTTTGGTCAGGCCGCGTTGGATGCAGCGCGCGCAGGCTTGAACGCGGTCAGTCAGGTTTTGCCGATTCAATTAAACGATCCGGTGGACGTGTACGTGTACGCCAATGCCGACGATTTACAGGGCGCGCTATATTTGGGCGGCGAACAATGGGTGGGCGGCCACGCTGACCCCGCGCTGGGCGTTGTAATGGCCGCGGTAACGCCCGGCGATACGCAAAACATCGAATTGGAAACCGACATTCCGCACGAACTGGCGCACGTCATGCTGTACCGCAGTCTCGGCGACTCATACAACCGCCTGCCCGCCTGGTTGAGCGAAGGCATCGCCTCGATGGTGGAGTTGGATCCCAAACCGGATTATGCCAACGCGCTGTCATTGGCCAGCAAAAGCGGCACCCTGCTTCCATTCACGGACTTGTGCGCTTCCTTCCCAACCGATTCCGGCCGCGCGTTTCTGGCGTATGCACAATCTCAATCGTTCGTGCGTTACCTGCGCGATACATTCGGGAATACCGGCCTGACCGCGCTGACCAAAGCCTACGCCGACGGCCTCGACTGCGAACTCGGCGCGACGCGCGCGGTGGGCGTGCCGCTCAGCCAGCTGGATGCGCGCTGGCGCGAATCTGTGCTGGGGCAGAATGTGGCAGGCGTGGCCTTGCGAAATCTGGCGCCGTATGTATTGATGACAGGGTTCGTATTCCTGATTCCCCTGTGGGGCGTGATTACGATGTTGCGCAATCGGAGGCGTCTTGAGCAGTCAGCCCGATGAGATCGTCCGTGCGCATGCGTGGGTCAAGGGACGCGTGCAAGGAGTGGGCTTTCGCGCTTATGTGGAATACTGTGCGCGTCAGATTGATGAGTTAACCGGCTGGGTACGCAACGTGGGATATGACACCGTCGAAGCGGTGGCGGAAGGCAAACGCGAACGCGTCGAACGATTTATCGAAGCGATAAAACAGGGGCCGCGCGCCGCGCATGTGGCTGAATCGAGAATCGAATGGGAAAAACCAACGGGGGAATATACGGAATTTGGCGTCAGACGAAGTATGTAGTTTTATCCAAAGCCAAGCCCGCGTTCTTTCAACGAGACGAACTTTCCCTGGCCGATCACGAGATGATCGAGCACATCCACATCCAACAGTTTACCCGCCTGCACGAAAGCGCGCGTCACTGCCACATCGTCGGGACTGGGAGTCGGGTCGCCGCTCGGGTGATTATGAATCACAATCAGCGCGGGCGCGCCGCGTCGCACCGCGGCTTTGAATATCTCGCCCACGCGCACCTGCGACGAATTCACCGATCCCTGATAGACCTCGACAATATCCAACACATGATTACGCGTATCGAGCAGAATCACGCGCAGATGCTCCTGTTCCAAAGCGGACATTTCAAATTGCACCAGCGCGGCCGCGTCCGCGGGACTATTGATGGTCGGGCGTTCCTCCGGCGATTCGAGAGTTAACCTGCGGCCCAACTCGATGGCAGCTTTAATCTGCGCGGCCTTGGCTTCACCGATGCCATGTTGATTCATCAACTCCTCAAAAGGCGCGCGGTGTAACCCAGCCAGGCCGCCGAATTTTTGCAACAGTCTCTGGCCCACTTGCACTGCGTTTTCTCCCGTCACGCCCACGCGCAATAAGATGGCCAGCAATTCGGCATTGCTCAAAGCCTGCGGCCCGAGCGAGGCCAATCGTTCGCGCGGACGTTCGGTTTCGAGCAGGTCTGTGATGCGGTATATGGGACGGGGAGAATCGGCCATGAGCTTTCCTCCTGATGTGAATTGTCCGATTTTATCTCATTAACGCAAGAGACGCCCGTGAATCGAGCGTCTCTGCGGTTGGATGGGGGAGAAGGAGAGGCGTGGAAAAGTGCGCGCCTAACTTCGCATGGATTGATTCTCGCCGTATTCCTGCGCGTTCATGCCCACCGGATGATACGTGGGTTCGGGCCGCACAAACGCGGAAGCGGGATTCGGCTTGGACGCTGGACGAGCATAGGCGGCTGTGGGCAGGTTCGAGGTCCGCGGCTGAGGCGTTGGGCGATAAGTGTTCAGCGACGGACGGGCGTTCATCTGCTGCGCGGGGCGGGCTTCGTCAATCGTAAAGAGTCGTTCGCCGGCAACCGAGAACGTGCCGATGATGAGCAATCGCACAAGCCAGACCATGAAAGCCACAACGATCGGTACGGCTTTTGTCATCGCGGCCTGGCCCACCAGCGCGTCGCCCGCCGCGTTGTGATTCATGATCGCCACCGACACGCCCCACCAGGTGAGCATGGCGTTGAAGCCCGCGGCCAGTATCCAGGCCCCGAACAGATACCATACTTCGGCGGGCTCGTCGCGGCCTCGCTCAGGCGTGAAGATACGGGCGATTCCGGCAAAATCTATGCCGCAAAAGGCGATTGCCAGAACGGTAGCCCAGCGGAAACCCATAAAGGTCAGGTCGCCGAGTATGTCGCGCAGAGCGAAGGAGGTGGTGGAGAAGTTAAAGACCTCGAACGCCAGCAAAGCGGCGAAAAGAATACCGCCGAATATCGCCCCGCGTTTGAGAGCCGTGCCGCGCAGAAGCGGAAGAATTTGGATTGGAAGAGGACGGTTCATGGGAAACTCCTTTTGGGAACCGAATGTTCGACAGTCCACAGTATAGAACAATTGTTCTAAAAAGTCAAGCGCGGCTTGACAAACGCATCCCCCGCAGGTATTCTGCACGCATGAATAGCGAACTTCTCCTCGATGCACGCGCCGGGCTGGGAGAATGTCCCGTTTGGGAGGCGCGCACGCAAACGCTCTACTGGCTGGATATCCTCGGCCAGCGCGTGCATATGTATCGGGATGGAACGGATCGCTTTATCCAATTGGATGAACTCCCCGGCTGTCTTGCGCCGCGCAAAAACGGGAAGTTACTCCTCGCGTTGGGAAACGCGGGACGCCTCCGTTTTGCAGACCTCGATCCTGATTCCACCAAATTGAACCCCGTCTTTTCTCTGGAAGATGAGCCGCCTATCAATCGCTTCAACGACGGCAAGTGCGACCCTGCCGGGCGATTCTTAGCCGGCACAATGGATCACAGCGAAAAAGAATCGAGCGGCTCCTTGTATTCCTTCGACGGCAAAAAAAATACGCGCCTGTTCACCGGCACGCGCATCTCGAACGGACTCGCCTGGAGTCCCGATTACAAAACCTTTTATTACATCGACACGCCCACGCGCCTCGTGCAAGCTTTCGATTACGATCTCAAAAAAGGCGAACTGGCAAACCCGCGCCCTGCGATTCGGATTCCCGAATCTCTGGGCTGGCCAGACGGCATGACCTCCGATATGGACGGCAATCTATGGATCGCCATGTGGGGCGGCGCGCAAGTGACAAAATGGAATCCGAATAACGGCAAATGGCTGGATCAAGTTTCCGTTCCTGCGCCGTACACCTCTTCCTGTGTGTTCGGCGGAGCGGATATGAACGAGTTGTTCATCACATCGGCGCGCAAGAATTTAAGCGCGGGCGCACTGACGACTTATCCGCATTCGGGCGGCGTTTTCCGCGTCAAAACAAATGTAATCGGAATGCCATCGTTTGAATTTGGAATCTAGCTGTGCGTTACAAAACAGCTTCTTCGCCGCAACAAAAAACAGCCTCGTCAAGTGACGAGGCTGTTCGATTTTACTTTTCTACTTTTTCCGGCAGGGGAGCCGTTGCTGTTGAACTGGCCGATGCCTTGCGCATCTGTTCGTCTTCGATCGTGTGAATGCCGTTACGCACCTGATTTCCGAGTTTTTCGATTTCGTTCTGTAAATTCGTCAGACTGTCGAGCACGTAATTATCGGCATCGACGCGCGTGGCTTCCGCGTCGGCGCGTGCCTGGCTGAGGATCTGTTCGGCGCGACGCTGTGCCTCGGCTACGATGTTATCTTTGTGCGCCAGTTGTTCGGCCTTTTCGCGCGCCAATGCAATGGTGCGGTTGGCTTCCTCCTGCGCCTGCGCCATAACGCGGTCACGCTGGGCGATCACTTGCTGGGCTTTCTTCACTTCCTCCGGAATGGCGATACGCATCTGATCGATCAATTCCAGCATGCGATCTTCATCCACCACCACATTGTGAGTGAAGGGCAACGCTTTGCTCTCGTTGAAAAGTTCTTCAAGCCGGTCAATCAGTTGCAGAATATCCATAGGACTCCTCCGTTGGTACGGATGCAACCCCATTTTATCGCATTTTTCAGTCTCTCAAGGCATTCGGCGGCGTCTGCCGGTCCTTCATATTGGTCAATTTGTATTGGAGGGCTTTTTCTACGTGCGGCGGTACCATGCTGGATACGTTGCCGTTCAATGTGGCAATCTCGCGCACAGTGCTGGATGAGAGGAACGTATGCTGTTCGGCGGTGATTAAAGCCACGGTATCGATGTCCCGCGCCATGCGCTGATTCGCCAACGCCATGCGGAACTCAAATTCAAAGTCCGAGAAGACGCGCAGTCCGCGCACGATCACCTGGGCCTGCACCTCGTGCGCGAAATCAATTGTCAGGCCGCTATATCCCAACACCTTGATCTTGGGATTACTCGTCAACGCTTCCCTGGCCAAAGCCATACGCTCCTCGGGGGGGAACAAAAGGGTTTTTAACGGCTTGTCGTACACTGCAACAATGACTTCGTCGAACATACGCGTAGCGCGTTCCGCAATGTCAATATGGCCGTAATGGATGGGATCGAATGTGCCGGGAAATAATGCGCGAACCATAAGCTCTCCAATTTTGCAAAATAAAACGTATTTTTTCGTGCACGAATTAACTTACATCCCCCTGGCCTTCCCCCCAGAATCTCCCAAACGCCTCAGCCAGCAGGGCATGTTCGGGTTGCTTCAAATCGGCATCCTGCTCGAATAGATTTTGCGCCTGACCGCGCGCTTTCTCGATCAACTCCAGATCGGTAAGACTCGCCATGCGCAAGCCGGACGCGTAACCGGATTGGCGCGTGCCCAGAAAATCACCCGGGCCGCGCTGATGCAGGTCGCGTTCCGCCAGCACGAAGCCGTCGTTCGAGTCGGCCATAGCCTGCAAACGTTCATTCTCGGCGGCATTCTCCTGCGTGGGAATCAACAAACAATAGGATTGATCCGAGCCGCGCCCCACGCGGCCGCGCAACTGATGCAACTGTGCCAGTCCAAATCGGTCCGCGCCTTCGATCAACATGGCCGTCGCGTTCGGCACATCCACACCCACCTCGACCACTGTGGTGGAAACCAAAATATTGTATTTGCGGTCGCGGAACTTGAGCATGGTCTCGTCTTTTTCGGCAGGGCGCATCTTGCCGTGTAACAGGCCAAGTTTCAACTCGGGAAAAATTTCCTTCGAAAGCGTTTCGTAATCGTCCACCGCCGCGCGCGCTTCGATCTTATCGCTCTCTTCGATCAGCGGATAAATGATGAAGGCCTGCTTGCCTTCCTCGATCTGCGAACGAATCAAAGAATAAGCGCGTTCGCGTTCCTGCGGCCTCAACACGTGCGTATTCACCGGCTGGCGGCCCGCGGGCATTTCATCAATGACGGATAGATCGAGATCGCCGTATAACGTCAGCGCGAGCGAGCGCGGAATCGGCGTGGCGCTCATCACCAACAAATGCGGATTCGATCCTTTTTGACGGAGCGCGGCCCGCTGGTCCACGCCGAAGCGGTGTTGCTCATCGATGACTGCGAATTGCAAATCCTGGAAGACGACCGGGTCTTCGATCAACGCATGTGTGCCGATGACGATCTTAAGACTGCCGTCTGCCAGGCCGGCGCGGATCGCTTCTTTCTCGGCTTCGGGCGTGTCACCGACCAGTAAACGGATCTGACTCTCGGGCATGATCCCGTTTTCGCCTGCCAGTAATTGAACGAAGTTGCGATAATGCTGTTCCGCCAAAATGGAAGTGGGCGACATGATCGCGGCCTGCGCGCCGTTGTGAACGAGCATGGCCGAAGCCAGCGCGGCCACAACCGTTTTGCCCGAGCCCACATCGCCCTGCAAAAGACGATTCATAGGCCGGCCGGACTTTAAATCGGCGCGCAATTCGGCGAAGGCGCGTTGCTGGGCGTTGGTCAGCGTAAACGGCAGGGCGGCGAGACGCGCGTTCAACCAGTCGTCGCCTACCTCGAAGACGCGCGCTTCCACCGATTTCCAGTCGCGCTTCTGGCGCAAAACGCCCATTTGCAGATAGAAGATTTCATCGAAGGCAAGGCGCGCCCGCGCCTGCGTTAACTTTTCCTGCGAATCGGGAAAATGAACCTGCAACAGGGCCTCGCCGAGCGGCAGTAATCCCGCCGACTTACGCACGCTTTCAGGCAGAGCGTCAGCTACGGCAGGCGCCCAATAAGTAACGACCTGATTCATCAAACCGCGTAGCCATTTTTGCGTAATATGTTCGGTGAGCGGATAGATCGGTACGATGCGATTGGTATGCAGGTTTTCGACATCCACTAATTCCCAATCGGGGTTGTTCATTACGAGGCGGCCAAGATATTGTTCCACTTTGCCGGAAACCGAGATTTGCACGCCCTCTTTGAGGCGATTAGCCATCCAGGGCTGGTTGAACCACGTCAGGCGCAGGGCGCCGGTTGTGTCGGAGAGGATCGCTTCCACAATTTGAGCCTTGCCGCCGCGTATCGGACGCGTGTGCACGCTCTGAATCGTGCCGATGACGGTCAGTTGTTCCCCATACCAAAGCGACTTGATCGGTTTGAGCTGGCTATAGTCCTCATAGCGGCGCGGAAAGTAATAGAGCATGTCGCCAAGAGTGTGCAGGCCGAGTTTGCTCAGCGTCTCTGCGTGGCGCGGGCCGACGCCCTGCAACACGGTCAACGAGGCGTTGAGGGCTGCGGGGGTTTGGCTGGTTTTTGCGCCGGGCACATGATCGGCGCGGCCGGGCGGTGGAACTTTATGAGGATGAGATTCGATCCGTTTTTCGGGAGCAGGCTGAGGCGCGGGATGATGCGCAGGGGGCGCTTCCGTCCGCGCTTGTTTTTGTCCCGCTTCGGGATAGGCTTCTCCGATTCGTTTCCAAAGACCTTTGAGCGCGTCGGCGCGGGATTGCGGCGCCAGTCCATCGTAGGAGCGCAGGCGTTGTATCACAGCCTGAATGATCTCTTCGTTGAGGCTGTCGTTGCGGGCTTCGCCTTCCCAGAAGTCCAGCATTTTGGCGAGGCCGCCGATGATGGCGGTGTTGTTATAGCCGTTCTCGTGTTCGAGGCGGAAGAATTTGCGAAGTTTTTCTAATGAAGACTGCATGAAGTTATTTTATCATGGGGGAGGAGGACTGATATTATGGCGGTTTCCTATGAAACTTCAGGCCGCAACCGCCGCGAAGCCCAGCCCGTTCGGACCGACATGCGTGCCGATAACAGTCGTGACATTGACCATTAAAACGCTGTGCGGTATAGACTGACCGGCTTTTTGCATGAGCGTGTTGAGCAACGCGCGGGCGCGTTCTTCCGCGTTGGTATGCAGGATGGCCAGCCGTTCCAATTTCCCAATAGACAGCAGAAAGTTCAACAGACGTTCGTTGGCCTGCCGGGCGGTCCGCACCGCGCCGATGGCTTTGACACTGCCATCGGTCAATTCGATCAATGGCTTGATATGCAACATGCCGCCTAAAACAGTGACCGCGGCGGGCACGCGCCCACTGCGGCGAACGTATTCCATCGTATCCAGCGCGGCGAAAACGCTTAACCGCTTGCGCGTGGATTCAATCGCCGAGACCGCTGCATTCAACCCAAGTTCGGCGGCTTGCGCGGCGGCCAGCGCTTGAAAGCCAAGTCCCAGTGAAAGCGAAGCGCTGTCCACGCAGGTGACGCACCCGGGGAACTCAGCCGCGGCCTGCCGCGCGTGATTAAGGATGGCAGTCAGTGCGCCGGCCGCGTGAATCGAGAGGATGTGATCACAGCCCCGGTCGAACAGTTTTTTATAGCGGATGGAAAATTCGCCGATCGAGGGCGCGGCAGTGGTCGGCAGAATACGAAGCGCCGGTAAACGCCGATAGAAATCCTCGCGTGAGATTCCAGCGCCATCCGCGTATTCCCTGCCTTCAAGGATCAACGTCGTGGGAACAACTTCGATGCCGTATTCTTCGATCAGAAACTGAGGAAGGTCTGAAGTCGAGTCGGTGACAATGCCCAGTGTCATGGTTTCCCTGGCCGGTATGGAAATTCACCCGATCGGCTTTTAAAGCCAATTAAGGCCGCAATAACGCAAGGCTATTCCACCGAAACGATGAACTGATAATGCGGCTGATCGCCCTCCTGCAATTCGATCTCCTGCGAAGGGTATTTGGCGCGCACCACATCCACAATACGATTCGCTTCCGCTTGATTCATGTCCTCGCCATAGAACAGCGTAATGAGTTCATGCTGGGCCGCGTCCGATTGCTCGAGCAGGCCAAGCAGGGCTTCGTCCACCGACGAGCTTGAACAAACCAGCTTGCCGTCGAGCAGAGCGATCACCTGGCCCGCTTCCACCTTGACGCCGTCAATTTCCACCGAGCGCGTCGCAATGGTGATCTCGCCGCTTTTAACCATGCCCATGGCTTTGCTCATTTTTTCAGCCACGGCGCCCAACTCCCCATCCGGGTTGAGCGAGAGCATGGCGGCTAATCCCTGCGGCACTGTTCGAGTCGGCACCACAGCTACCTGTTTCACGGTCACATCCCTGGCTTGATTGGCGGCCATGACGATATTTTTATTATTCGGCAGGATGATAATTTTATCGGTTGGCAAATTCTCGAACGCATTGAGAATATCCTGCGTGGACGGATTCATGGTCTGTCCGCCTTCCACGACCGCGGCCACACCCAGGCTGGCAAAGATTCGGCTGAGTCCCTGCCCGGGCGAAACCACCACCACTCCAATCTGCCCCGGTTCCACCGAGGTAAATTGAATCTTCGAAGACTTGCTCTTTTGAATGTTATCCATTTGGGCCAGAAGATTTTCCATCGCCACTTTTGTGATCGTACCCAGGCCCATGATGTAATCGATCGGTTCGTAGCGTTTTTCGGTGGGCACATGAATGTGCATACGATACATGCCCTCACCCTCGCCCACCTGAATCGAAGTGCCCATTTCTTCGAGCTTCCCATAGAGCCTCGGCAGATCGAGTTCGTCCAGCGGAAAGAAATCCACCACCACTTCGTAATCCTGGCCCTCCTCCACTTCCTCCATCGCATCCTGCAACTGCATGCTCGAAATCGGCTGGACGCTCATCGTGGGCGTATCCAACGACTGTCCGTAAATGTACCGCAACATGCCCTCCAAAACGAAGAACAGACCTTTCCCGCCCGAATCCACCACGCCCGCCTGTTTCAGGATCGGCAAAAGTTCCGGCGTTTTTTGGACGGCCTCATCCGCGGCTTTCACCGCCGTTTCGAGAATCTCAATCGGGTCCTGCGTGGAAGTCAAAGCTGATTCCGTTGCCGCGGCCACTTCCTTGGCGACGGTCAAGATCGTACCTTCCACCGGGCGCACGACTCCTTTATAAGCAGTATCACGCGCCTCCCTAAAAGCTTTGACCAAAGTCGGACCATCCAGGTTTTCGTGCTCGTGCACGCCGCGGGCGAAACCGCGCCACAACTGCGAAAGGATCACGCCCGAGTTGCCGCGCGCGCCCATCAGCGCACCCTGCGACACCGCCGCGGACATCTGGCCGATGTTGCGATAACCGAGGTCTTTGATCTCGTTCCAGGCGGCCTGCATGGTCAATACCATGTTCGTGCCCGTGTCGCCATCCGGCACCGGGAACACATTCAGCGAATTGACTGTTTGTTGATTGGTCCTCAGCCAGGTGAGGCCCGATTCGACCAGCCGTTTGAGCGACTGACCGTCAATGGTTTTCTTGCGGAATGCTTCGACGCGTTTGCTATCCATGCTCATCAATGTGGACTCTCCTAAGCCGCGTCGCTGACGCGCAGTCCTGCGACATGAATATTGATGCTGTTGACTTTCAATCCCAGCGCTTTTTCCACATTGAAGCGCACCGCGTTGGCCACACTTTCGGCCACGGAATTGATGCGCGTACCGAATTCTACGATGACGTAGATGTCGATGTCGATATTCTCGCCGTCATAGCGGACCGTTATGCCGCGGCTCGGCTCACGCGTGATCGTGCGCACGATGCCATCCGCCAGATTTTTGGGAGCCAGTCCCACCACTCCATAGGATTGCAGTGTGGCGTGGTAGGCAATGGCGGCTACCGCGTTCGGTGAAATGTGAATCCCGCCCAAAGTTGTCGTTTCTTCGCCCATAGTTATCCTCTTGTGTCTATTTTAACAGCTTGTCTTGAAGAAGGTCGCGATGTGTGGTAAAATGCCCTGCCTTTGAAAAAAGGCAATTGGTTTCGGAATCATCGCAGGAAAGGAAGTTATTGCAAGATGGCTAAATGCGCTCACTGTGGCAAAACAACCACGTTCGGCCACAACCGTTCCTTCTCTCAGCGTGCGACCAACCGCAAGTTCAAGCCGAATTTGCAAAAGGTCTCCGTGCTGGAGAAAGGCCGCCTGGTTCAGAAAGTGCTGTGCACCAAGTGCATTCGCACGCTGGCCAAAACAGCGGTCTAGTTCGACCTTTGACAGAGACAAGGATCGCGGCTCACGCCGCGATTTTTGTTTAACGGCCAGCCGCCTTACGCAGGGCACGAACACCTTCTGCGATTCCTTTCGGATTTTTAAAGATGGCCGTCGCCGCGACAAAAGCTGTTGCGCCCGCGGCCTTCATTTTTGGAAGAGTCTGTGCGTCGATGCCGCCGTCCACTTCCAGCCAGGCGGACGAATGAATCTTATCCAGCTTTTTGCGAATCTCGGCTACTTTCGCAACCATTTGCGGAATGTAAGCCCCGCCCGAATAACCGGGGTCCACACTCATCACCAGTACGAGATCGGCCAGATATAAAATCGGTTCGATCGCAACGGCAGGCGTGCCGGGATTCAGTACGACGCCCGCGCCGCATCCCAGGGATTTTATGTGAGTCAGAGTGCGATGCAGATTCGGGCAGGTCTCCACATGGACGATCAGATGGCTGGCGCCCGCTTTGACGAAATCATCCAAAAGATGTTCGGGCTGTTCGATCATCAAATGCACATCGAGCGGAAGTTTGGTGGCGCGGCGGCAGGCTTCGACGATGAACGGGCCCATCGTCAGATTGGGGACGAAGTGGCCGTCCATCACATCCACGTGAATCCAATCCGCACCGGCGGCTTCGCAGGTTGCGATCTGTTCGCCGAGCGCGAGAAAATCGGCAGATAAAATGGATGGGGCAATGACGGTTTTGGGCATGGTCATAACTTCATTGAAGCGGTGGATTGTACGTGAAATAAACCCAAATCCAAAATGGGATCAAGCCGCCCGCCGCGATCAACGCTACCAGGCCGAGAACTACCGAGAGCCAGTCAATGCCCAGATCAGCGGAAACAGGCTGGGGCGGAGTCTGAAGCGGAGTTGAAATCGGGGTCGAGATCGGAACCGAGACCGGTTCCGGTTGTTGATAGGAGGTCGAGGCTTCGGGAGTCAAAGAAAGCGCCTCGGATTTAGGGTCATCACGCTGTGTGCCGAAGCGGAGCAGGACGCGCCCCAGTTGATCAGCCGTGCGATAGCGCGCGGCAGGCTCCTTGGAAAGCACCTTCATCACGATCTCTTCGAGGGCCGAGGGAATGTCGGGAACATATTCGCGGATCGGAATCGGATCGGCCTGTATATGAAGGCGCGCCAGTTCTTCGGCGGTGGAACCCGTGAAAGGCAGTGTGCCGCTCAACATTTCATACAGCACAATGCCCAGCGAATAAACATCGGAGGCGGGAGAAGGCGGTTCGCCTGCGGCCTGTTCGGGGGAAAAATATTGGGGCGAACCCCAGACTACATCGGAATGTTCATCCGGGTGGATGGTAGCCAGCGCGCGCGCAATGCCGAAGTCGGTGACTTTGAGGCGTTTATCCGGTGTGACGAGCATGTTCTGCGGTTTCACGTCGCAGTGAACCAGTCCGGCGCGGTGGGCGTAACCGATGCCGGCGCAGGCCTGCACAACCAAAGGAGCGGCCTCATCGACGGTGAAGCGGCCGCGTTTCCGCAGTAATGTTTTGAGGTCTGTGCCGGGAATGTACTCCATGACGATGTAAAGTTGTCCCTCGGCCAGGCCAAAATCATGTACAGTGACAATGTTGGGATGCGATAAATTGGCGGCGGCGCGCGCTTCCTGCCGAAAACGTTCCTGAAACCCGGCGTTGTCGGTGTAATCCTTGCGCAGGACTTTGATGGCAACGTAACGGTCGAGCATCAGATCGCGGGCGCGGAACACATCCGCCATGCCGCCATAGCCGAGGCGTTCGAGCAGTTGATAACGATTGTTGAGCAGTTCGCCTTCTTGCATATCGAGGAAATTATATCATCGGCTTTTCGAGATGGCCGATCGTTTCGATTCGAGCGGAGAAAAGAAAGAATTTCGATCCGCGCGGGAAAATTAAGCCGCTCAGGTATAATCATGCAATGCGCCGAGGACTCTTCCTTTATAACCCGGCCGCGGGCCGTCTCCCGGCCCGTTCTTTTCTGGTTGGGCCGGTAAAAATTCTGCACGCGGCAGGTTGGAAAGTGGATGTGGCCGTAACTCTTAATGGCACGCATGCCACACAAGCGGCGCGCCAGGCCGCGCAGGAAAAATATGAAGCCGTGTTCGCTGTCGGCGGGGATGGAACGGTAGGGCAAGTTGCGGGCGGGCTGGTCGATTCGGAGACTGCGCTGGCCGTCCTCCCGGCCGGAAGCATGAACGTCCTGACGCGCGAGCTTGGCATGCAACCCCTTACCTGGTATCGCTGGTGGGCTTTGAAAGACAATGCCAGATTACTGGCCAAATCATCCGTACAGCACATGGATGTTGGCCTGTGCAACGGACGGATATTTTTGTTATGGGCCGGCATTGGCCTCGACGCGCTGACCATTCACAAGCTTGAGCCGCGTCCGCGTTTCGCGAAATATATATCCGTGCCGCATTATTTCGCCACCACAGTTTGGGAAGCCGCCTTCTGGCACGGAATGGATTTACACGTGTGGACCGACGGCAGACAAGTGGACGGTCATTTTCTTTTGGCGGTGGCAACCAACATTCGTCATTATCTGGGCGGCATGGCCGTCATCTCGCCGCAGGCATATTTCGACGACGGGTTGATGGATTTGTGGCTGTTCAGCGGTAATCATCTGGCCGATGCCTTTCGTCACTTCTTCGATATGCTGGCGGGGCGTCATCTCACTTCAGAGCAGGCGCGCCGTCTTCCGTTTCAAATCGCGCGCATCGAGTCGAAGGCAGATTTCTCGGTGCAAATGGACGGCGAACCCATGCTTGGCGGCACGCAGGCTGAGATCATCGTCCGGCCGCGCGCCTTGAAGATTCTCATGCCGCCTCAGTCGCTTGGCCTGTTGAAGAATCCGGCTTCGTGAAATGAATCGCTCCCTGATCAATCGTTGGACAATTTTAGGCGCGCTGGGTATTGCAGGATTTCTGATTCTCGTGACGTTGCTTTTCATCGGCTGGTTAAGCCCGCGCATCGCGCCGGACGTTGGCTTTGTCCCCGCGGATTTGACCATGATCCCCGCTCCAACACAAACACCCCTCGCCTCGCCCACACCGACCCTTAATCCGTTCGCAACTCCCAGCCCCGCGCCGAACGAAATTGTCATTGGCGGCTACGTGCAGATCACCGGCACGGAAGGCGAGGGCCTGCGCCTGCGCGCCGACCCGGGACTGGACGGCAATCAGCTTTTCCTCGGTTACGATGAGGAAGTTTATCAAGTGCGCGATGGACCGAAGCAAGTGGATGGATACACCTGGTGGTATCTGGTCGCGCCGTACGATGAAACCCGCGCGGGCTGGGCCGCCGCGGATTTCCTATCGGTGGTACCATCACCGCAATAAAATTCGTAAAAGCGGGCCGCCGGTCCGCTTTTACAGGAGAAAATATGAACGAGAGACCTGCCAGCATTAAGGCTGAAAAATCAAAACGTGAATTTACCATTATTTGGAATGACGGGCACACCAGCGTCTATCCGTTTGGATTATTGCGCGCGGCCTGCCCGTGCGCTTCCTGCCGCGGCGGACATGAAAATATGAAGTCCGAGCCGGACGCGGATGTATTCGAAAAACAAATGGACGATTCGCCTGCCACGCGCCTCAGCAACGTGGTGGCAGTGGGTTCCTACGCGCTGACCATCGTTTGGGAGGATGGCCACGATTACGGGATTTATAACTGGCATTACCTGCGGGCGTTATGTCCGTGCGCGGAATGCCGCGCAAAATATGGAAAATAAAACGGCGTTCAATGCGCCGTTTCTTTTTGCGTTACCAGTTCGTAGATCGAACGCGCGATCAGGCGCGCCGACTCGGGCCGCGCCACGCGTTTACAGTTCTCGATCACTTGCGCGCGTTCATGCGGACGGCTGATCCAGCGCGTGAGGGCGCGTACCACCAATTGCGGAGTCGGCGCCCAAACGCCCGCGCCTTCCTCTTCAACGAAAGTGACATTGCCATCCTCCTGCCCGGGTAATTTGGAAGACAGGATAATGGGCAGGTGAGCGTTGATGGCCTCGGCAATCGTCCCCGGCCCGGCTTTGGTAATGATGAAATCCGCGGCGCGCATAAAGTCCGGCATGTTGTGCGTGAAACCGTAAATAAACGTGGGATTCTCCCAGGCCTGCGATTCGAGATTCATCTTCAGGCGTTGATTCCGTCCGGTTACGATGACCAGCCCAAGGTCCAGGCCTGATTCGTCCACTGCACGCGCCAGCTTGGCAAGCGGACCCATCCCCTCCCCGCCGCCCACCATCAGCACGATCGGTTTGTCCATTGGCCAGCCAAGTTTTTGGCGCAGGTCGCGTTTGTTGCCTTGCGGCGCGCCGCAATAACGATCTGCCACCGGCAGGCCAACTACATGTACTTTTTCTTCGGACATATTATAGGCAATCGCGCGCTGGCGCGCCGTTTCGGTCGGCACGAGGATGAGGTCGGCGCGCTTATCGAACCAGAAGGCATGCGTGGTGACCATGTCGGTAACGACCGTGATAAATGGCGGACGTTCGCGGCCGAGCGCTTTGAGGGCAAAGGTATTGGCAAATGGGTGCACGGTGACGATCAGGTCTGCAGGGTGGCCCTTGATCAATTGCATGGCGGCATGACGCACCACCGGCCACATGGTGGCAGTGATGACGCGAGCGCGGGCGCGGCCGTCCGTGGCATAGAAGGAAGCGCTCCACAAACGCGGCGCTTTGACCATTTCCGGGTACCAATCCGGCATTTTATTGAACGGGGCCGGCGCATAATCTTTGAAGAAGTCCACTTTTTCAGTGGTGAGGGAATCGTCGAATTCGAGTTCGAGGGCTTCGATGATGGCTTCCATGGCGGAGCGGTGACCGCCGCCCGTGTCGGAAAACAGGAATAAGATATGCGGCCTTTTATTAGCTGGGTTCATGGACGTTGGCATGTTTCGTGAGGTTGACCTTGAGCCGCCTCGTCAATTCGCGGCGGGTGAGCATGACGCGCCGTCCACAGCCTTTGCATTCGAGTCCGATATCCGCGCCGAGACGGACAACGGTCCATTCGTACGAACCGCAGGGATGCGGCTTGCGCAGGCGTAGATGATCGTTCAATTGCAGGTCGGGAAGCATGAAAGGATTATACCGCGCAGGCTTTAAGGTTTGCGGAGGAGTACTCTATGATAAACTTGGCGCGTTGTATGAGCCATATCTGGAGGTGAACGATGACCCAACGCGAAACGTATTCGGTCGAAGTGGCAGGTATCAAACGAAACTTGCGGCTCTTCGAAGTGGCGCCGAAGGTGAGAATCGCCATACTTAATATTTTGGGGGATACGGAGCTCGTTCAAGCCTGTGCCAGAGAACTGGGCAAGCGGCTCAAAGATATTTCCTACGACGTGCTGGTAACGGCCGAATCCAAGTCCATTCCGCTGGCGCACATGTTATCGCTCGAAACCGGAAAGCCGTATATCGTCCTGCGCAAAATTTACAAACCATACATGGGCGATGCGATCCGGGCCGAGACGTTATCCATTACCACGGGCCAGCCGCAGACTTTGATCCTGGACGAAAAAGACCGTGAATTGATCAAAGGCAAACGCGCCGCGATTGTGGACGATGTGATCAGCACCGGCTCCACTTTGCAGGGCATGCGCTTGATTCTCGAAAAAGCCGGGGCAGTTGTCGCAGCCGAGGCGGCCATCTTCACGGAAGGCGACCGCGCGCAGTGGATGAACATCATAGCGCTGGGGCATCTGCCTGTATTTACCGATTAACACATAAGGGCGAGCAATAGCTCGCCCTTACCTGAATAATTTTTGTTTTCGTTCACGCGTCATCGTTTTGATGGCGCGTTCTCTTTTCATGGCCGCAGTTCGATCTTTTTGCGGTTCAATATAAACCAATTTCACGGGCCGGCGCGACCTGGTATATTTTGCGCCGCGTCCCGCGTTATGGGTTTTCACGCGTCGTTCGGGGTCGGTTGACCAGCCTGTGTAATACGTTCCGTCTGCGCATTCGACGATATAGCAATAGCACTTCATTCTTCGGGTTTGCGCCGCGAAAAAGCCATACCGAAGAATCGTTCGGCAAAGGTGGGCATGTCAATAGCGCTGACCGGGCTATGCTCGCGCCAATCGGCGGTCAGGCGTTCCTGCATCCAGCGGTTGCGTCCTTCGAGGGCCTGCGCAAGCCGCGCGGTGACGCCTTCTTCATCCATGTTCTCGATATCATCGCGCAGACCGTGCAGAGCGGCGATCAGCACATCCAGGGCGCGCACCACATTGGGACGGTCATGCAAAACAGCCATGCCCAACGCGTCGATATCATCCTGATAGGCGAGGCCTGCGGTGACCACAGCATAAGCGCGCCCGCCGATCTTACGCGCTTCCTGCCAGCCGGGCTGGTCCACGGTGGAATTCAAGAGCGCCGCGGCCGCCAATTGAGGCAGGAGATGCATCGAAGCCATCAGGCCGTCCGATTCGGCGGGATCGGCCAGCAGTGGCGTGGCGCCCAGCAGTTCGGTCAGGCCGGAAGCGAGCGATACCACCTCTCCGGGCGTGCCGTACGGCGCATCGATGATCATCAATCCTTTTTGGAACAAGTCCGCCCGCGCGGCCTCCAGCCCGAATTTGAGATCGTGCAATACATCCGGGTTGATTGCCGGCACCAATCCGATAAAATATCTTCCGGCAGGGATGAATTCTTTGGCCCAGGCCGCGGTCTGTTCCTTGACCGGACTGGTATCCATCACTACCGCGCCTTCCTTCAATTCGGGGCCGATGATCTCCAGCGTGGCGCGCACCTGGCTGATGGGCAAACTCAGCAAAACGATATCCGCCTGACGCACCGCCTCAGGCAGGTTATGTTTCGTTTCATCCACCGCATCTTTGCTTTGCGCGGCGCGTTCCACATCGATCTTTTTATCGTGGCCCACGCGTTTGAGCGACCCGTGTTTTTCATGCTGACCGAGCGCCAGCCCCACCGAGCCACCGATCTGTCCAAGGCCGATAATCGTGATTTGACCTGTCATGGTTTCTATCCTCACAAGACGGAATGGAGAGATTATACTGCCAAGAGCCCCCTTTAAATTGCGAGAACCGCGGACGCCGACCGCGGTTCCCTATGAAAGGAGGAGAAGAGAAATCACCTTGCGACTAATTTATCATGCCTGCCCGAAAGGTACTTGACGAAAAACCTACGTTTGCCCTACGTTTGTTCGACAACCAACAAGGTTGTAATCTTTTAACAATGTTCGAAGCCTTATGCGCCATCCAAAACCTCCTCTTTTTCTCGGTGAATTGAATCGCACTCCTCTCGGAGATTTACGCCTCGTTGTCTCCGACCTGGGCCTGGTAGCCGTGGAATGGGCTGAATCCCAGCCCGAATTGGACCGCTACCTGCAAAGATTGGCGCGGCCCCTCGCATCCAATCCCGCAAAAATCAAAGTTTACGCGGCTCAACTGCGTGAATACCTCAAAGGTCAGCGCATTGTTTTCACCATTCCCATAGATTGGACGCCGTTCACTTCATTTCAACGCGAGGCCCTGCAAGCTGTGTTCCGAATCCCCTATGGTGAAACGCGCACGTACATGGATATTGCCCGCGAGATTGACCGACCAAAGGCCTATCGCGCGGTCGGCGCGGCCAATGCCATGAATCCCATGCCGCTGGTCATTCCCTGTCACCGTGTGATCGGCATGGACGGCAAACTTCACGGTTACGGCGGCGGGGAAGGGTTGAAAACCAAGGAATGGTTGTTGAAAATGGAAGGCGCTGTGATCGCGTAACAACATCATCCTTTCAACTCACTTGTGATACACTCGTTCCGCTTTCCAACACTGCAGACTTCATTCAACCTGTCCTATAAACTTATAGGTGATCATGAAACCCAAACATTGGCTTGTTTTTATTTCGCTTGGCGCGATCTGGAGTTCCTCGTTCATGTGGATCAAGATTGCCGTGCAGGAAGTCGGCCCGGTCACGCTGGTGGCTTTCCGCGTGTTATTCGGCCTCTGCTTCGGCGTCGCGGTGATTCTGATCCAGCGCACGCCACTGCCGCGCACCTCCCGCGAATGGTTTCCGGTTTTACTGTTGGGCATCACCAATGTTGCCATTCCCTTCTTTTTGATCTCCTGGGGCGAGCAGGCCATCGAATCGGCAGTGGCGGCCATCCTCGATGCAACGGTGCCGTTGTTCACCATCCTGATCGCGCATTATTTATTGCGCGACGACAAAATGACCTGGCCCAAAGTCACCGGCCTGCTGACCGGCTTTGTCGGTGTGATTATTCTGATGAGCAAAGACCTCGGCACTTCCTCCAGTTCCATGTTCGGCCAATTGGCGATAGTATTGGCCTCCGTATTTTACGCAGGCAGTACCGTATATGCCCGCACGACCACGGAAAATACTCCCAGCATTTTGCGCAGTGCCGGGCCGTTGATCTCTTCCACTGTGGTCATGTGGCTGGCGATACCCGTCGCGGAAAGCCCAATTAAATTCCCTCATTTGCCCATTACCTGGATCGCGTTACTGTGGCTTGGGATTCTCGGCTCGGGCCTGGCTTTCGTGATGAACTATTACCTCATCCATGAGATCGGTCCCACCCGCACCACCATGGTCACGTATCTATTTCCGCTGGGCGGTGTACTGCTGGGCGTGGCCTTCCTCAACGAACAACTCTCCTGGCAGTTGCTGGCGGGCGGTGTGTTGATCGTCCTGAGCCTGGTAGTGGCGAACCTGCAATCTTCGCGAACCGTTGAACACAGCGCAGAATCTACCGAATGGTGAATCGATGACAGACTTTCACTCAGGTTTTGTAGCCGTCATTGGCCGCCCCAATGTGGGCAAGTCCACGTTAATCAATGCCCTGCTCGGTCAAAAGATCGCCGCCGTTTCGCCCAAACCGCAAACCACGCGCCGCCGCCAATTGGGAATTCTAACCACCGAGTCGGCGCAGATCGTCTTTGTGGATACGCCCGGTTTACATCAGGCGCATCACAAGTTGGGCGAGTTTTTGAATCAGGAAGCGCGGGAGTCACTCGAAGATGTGGATGCGATTCTCTTTTTGGCGGATTGCTCCGTTGAACCGACCGAGGAGGACAAACTGGTTGCGGACCTGCTCGAACGCGTCCCGCGTCGGATTCCCCGTATGCTGGTCCTGAACAAAATCGATCTCGTCACCGCTGACGTGTTATCCGCGCGGGCGGAGGCTTATTCCAGTCTGGTAAGTCCGGCCAAAGCCTTGAAAGTATCCGCAGTGAAAGCGACCGGGCTGGATGAACTGCTCGAAGCGTTGATTCAATTCCTGCGGACGCGGCCGCCTGAATATCCCGAAGATCAGGTGACCGACGCGTACGAACGCGATATCGCCGCGGACTTGATCCGCGAGGCCGCGCTCATGAAATTGCGCGATGAAGTGCCGCATGGCCTCGCGGTGCGCGTGGACGAATTCACAGAGCGCGCGAACGGCATGGCCTACATTGCCGCCACGATATTTGTGGAACGCGAATCGCAAAAGGGAATCGTAATCGGCGAAGGCGGACAAATGCTCAAGCGAATCGGCACTGCGGCGCGCGGCGAAATCGAAAAGATGGGCGGACGGCCCGTATATCTCGAACTGCGCGTGAAGGTGCTGAAAGACTGGCGCAAGGACGAGAATGCGCTCAAGCGGTTCGGATATAAGCTCAAAAAGAAAAATAGAAAATAGCGCGGTTTCTCGCTTTATATCTTTAAACTTTACGATTTCATCAACGGCTTGAATCCCTCTCCCAATGCTTCGTGCGCGACCCCGATGACCATGAACGCGTCGGGGTCGATTTCGTTGACGATGGCTTTAAGCGTGGCCACCTCAGCGCGCGTGACCACACAATACAAGACCGGCCGCGCTTCTCCAGTATATGCTCCCGTTCCAGTCAGCATTGTGACGCCGCGCTGTAAATCTTCGAGCACGCGGTTCGAAACGAGTTGAGCTTTGCTGGTTACGATCATTGCAGTGCGCGCCGTGCCCGCGCCTTCGAGCGTGGTCTCGGCCACCAGGCCGCTGACGTATAACGTGATAATGGCATACAAGGCCTGCTTCCAGCCAAAGACAAATCCTGCGGCGAGGATGACAGCCGTATCCACGATCAGATAACTTTGCGTCATGGAAACGCCGCGATAATAATTGAGGATGCGCGCCAGAACGTCCGAGCCGCCGCTGGTGCCGCGGGCGCGATACACAAGTCCGTATCCAAACCCGCTGACGATGGCGCCGTACAACGCATTCAGCAAAAGATCATCGGTAATTCCATTCCTGGGGAAAAACGGAATTAACAGCAGGTAATCCGTGAAAATGGAATAAGAGACGATGGCGACCGCGGTGCGTAAAGCAAAGCGGCGCCCGCCAAGAAATCGCCAGCCCAGCATGAATAACGGTACGTTGCCGATGAAAACCATCAAACCGATCGGCCAGCCGGTGTAGTAATTGATCAACTGGGAAATGCCGGTCACACCTCCCGAAGCCAGGTTGGCGGGAACGAGGAATAAACGCAGGCTGACGGCTTGAATTAACCCACCCAGCAGGATGAACGTGTAATCGCGAACAGTCGGCCAATATTTTTTCATGAGTTTTCGGAAGAACAAAGCGCGCTCCACCCGCTACACAATTTTCACGCCGGCCAGTTTTTCGATCACACCGACCACGGCAGAGTTATCCAAATCGCCCATGCCTGCCTCGATCATCCACTCGAAGAAGCGGGTGTTCTCCTGCGCGCTCGAAAGTGGAATCTCGTATTCGCGGGCAGTCTCCATCACGATTCGCATGTCCTTCAATTGCATGTACGCTTTGAAACCGGGATTCCGATTCCCGTCGAAGAGGCGCGGCGGTTTCACATCCAGAGTCCAGCATTGCGCCGCGCCCGCTTTGATGGCCTCCACTACTTTGCGCGGATCCACGCCCGCTTTTTTGGCGAAGACCAATAATTCGCCCATGGCCACCATCTGCGCCGCGACCATGATCTGATTAGCGGCCTTCGCCACCTGGCCCGCGCCCGCTTCGCCAACATGGGTAATGGTTTTTCCCATGGCCCTGAATACTGGCATGGCCTTTTCGAGCGCGGCCGCCTCGCCGCCGACCATGACGGTCAGTGTGGCATTGCGCGCGCCGATGTCCCCGCCTGAGACGGGCGCGTCCAGAGCCAGCGCGTCTTTCTGCTTCAACTCCGCCGCGATCCTGCGCGCCGCGGCAGGCTTGATGGTGGAATTGTCCACGAAGATCAAACCCTCGTGAGCGCCTTCGATAATGCCTTTTTCGCCGAGCGCAACTTTTTCCACATCCGGCGTATCGGGTAAATTGGTAAAGACAATGTCCACTTGCGCGGCGGTTTCGGAGGGCGAGTTCGCAGTCTGCGCGCCTTCGGCAACGAGTTCATCCACTGCGGCGCGTGAACGATTATGAACGACGAGCGGGAAACCGGCTTTGAGGATATTGCGCGCAATGGATTTACCCATCAATCCGAGGCCGATGTATCCGACTTTCAGCATGTTGCATCTCCTTGAATGAAGTAGGGGGATTATAACTTCGTCCCGTCATTTCCCGCTTCCTGCAAATCTCGAACGATTCGCACGCGGATCAACTGCGAGATTCGTGGATTCATGGACTGAAACTTGCAATCCCGCCACAAAATCGTCTATTTTGATGGATTGTAAAGAAATCGTAATGAACAGTCGGCGAAAACGGGGGTATACAAAAACCCAAAGGAGGTTCTCATGGATTTAAAAAGCAACCGTGAGGAACGAGGAATTGATCTTATCGAATCGTTGCTCGCCTGGCTCGCGAATCACACACAGGTATTATATGTGTTGATCGGAGTCTTGTCTGTCTTATTGATCGGGTTAACAGTCTATGCAATACAGCCCGTATGGTCTGCGCCCGAACCTGGCGGCGTGGATGGGTGCATAACGGATATTCTGGGCAATCCGCTCACCGGCACAGTGAAAGTTGGAACCAGATCGAAGCCCATTTACAACGACGGCTGTTTCTTCTTTAAAAGTCTTGCGCCCGGCACTTACCACATGAAGGTCGTGACCACCGGTGGAAAGACGCTGAATAAAACATTCAAAATCGTTTCCGATCAAGCTATTTCGCTTGGCACGATCACGGTTCCATAAAGGGAGGAGAAAACATGCCGAATCAATTTACCCATGAACGCGGTCAGGCGCTGGCCGAATACGCCCTCGTTACATCCCTCGTTGGGCTGGTGTTGATCGCGGGCCTCATGATGTTTGGCACCCGCATCGCCGCTTTATTCGATCGCCTTACAGAACGACTTACCACTTATGGCGTAGATGTTGCCTGGGCTCCAGAAATCACAAAAATCCAAACCATACAGGGCGATTTTCGCTCGCGCACCCTCGACTATTACGACCGCAAAGGCCGCTGGCCTCATGCGCGCACACCGCAAAACTTCACCGATCTCGGACTGAATCCCGATGACTGGACTTCGCCTGTCGAGGGAATCGTGTGGGTGCCGCGCGGAAATACCATCCGGCTCAGGAATATCAAAAGGGATAACATCCAGGTTTACGTCAACGATATGAACGGCAATACTCTTCACCTGTACGACGGCTGGAACATCCTTTGCCCGGTAACGGAAGATAGTTGTTACTATCACACCATCGATCCGGGCAATAAAGTAGATATCAGCACGATTAAGATCGTCGAAGAGTAAAACAAAAACAGAGAGCAGCGCGACGCTCTCTGTTTTCAAATATTTCGGTTCGTCCTAAGGGCTGGCCAGGTCCACCGTGAAATGACCACCGTATACGCTATTCGTCGAATATGCGTATCCAATTCCCACTTCGCTTGCTTTCGGATCGAGCATGGCCAGGCGGTGAATCTCCGAATTATTCCATTGTGTCATGGCATCCTGCGGCGAACCAATGGCGATGATCTCAAGATAATAAGACGGCGCGTATCCTGCGCGGCCGATTCGCTGTGCAATGCTCGAACCGTCCGAACCTTCATGGTCGAGAAAATTATGACAGGCCTGATCGACGCTGTGTGCCTGCGCCGCCGCGCTGAGTTGCGGATTCAATATAAGCGCCGCGACTCCAGCTTTTGCGCGCTGGGAATTGATCAACGCCAGTAATTGACTGACATAACCGGCGTTCTCGCTGTACTTGCAACTGCCTCCGCTATTTGAAGTGACTCCCCCGCCGGAAGAGGCGCCGCTTGCGCTCGTCGGCGTGGATGAAGTTCCGCCCGCGCCGACCACGATCTTCACCCAGAAGGTTTTTTCGATCCCAATCGAAACCTGCTGACCGCCGGTTGTTTGCAATGTGAAATAGCCAGTGTACGTTCCGTCTGCAAACGGCGCGGTCAAATCCACAGAAACATTCACCGTGGCGCCGGGCAGGGTTTGCGGAACGGGCGCGGTATCGGGCGCGTTCATTTTATCGCCCGAGGCAAAGGCCAGCAGATAATTCGTCCAGGGACAGGTGCCGGTATTCTTGAACTTCCACGTTTTGGTGAACGATTCGCCTGCGCCTACTTGAGTCCCATCGGGAATGGTCACATCTTCCATCAACACGGCTTGATTCTTGCAATCGGCCGGCGCGGTAACTTCCAACGTCGCGGTGCCCGCGGGGTTGGTCGGCGTGGCCGAGGGAATCGGCGCGGCGCGTGTGGCGCGCAAGGTGGAGGTCACAAAGAACGGCGTGGAGGGAGCTTCAGGCGTTTCGCGCGAAAGCGTGATGCAGGAAACAGTTAGAAAACAAAGGGCGAGAAAAACGGGAATGAGTCTTCGGATCATATTTTTTATTGAGTTTTGGTCGGAGATATAAAATCGTCTTTCCTACGCGGCGAATCAGAACATCATCAATTGTCCCTCGGCCTGCTCCACCGGGTCGCTGACCAGTTGTTCCTCGAACGTTTGACGATTCAGCAGTGGAATCTCGGCCAGCGCGCGCAATAAGCGGAATTTTAGAATATGCCATGCACGCAAATCCTCCGCCAGGGAAAAGTCGCGCAATTGCTTATACGCGGCCAGAGCGGCGCGGCCGCCGGGTAACACAAGCACACATTTTTCGGAGGGATGCGTATTCGCGGCCGCCACGCGTCCCACCAGCGCCGAGGCGATCAAATAAAAGACGCGCTCTGTAACACGGTTCTCTTCCCAGATCAAAGCTTTATCGTCCCGGCGGGTTGTGTAACCCAGGCGCGCACCCACGGTTTCGATCAGCCCGGCCATTTGTTCCAACTCCTCGCGTCGCGCGGCAGGCAAATCTTCGGAGCGCAATCTCCAAACGCCGCCTGAACGCCGAGCGTACGAATATAACACATGATAGATCATGGCTTTGGAGGGCGTCATCAAACCGGGAAAACGCGCATAAAGATCGTTTTCGATCTCGAGATACAGGCTTTCAGGATTCTTCTGCAAATAATTGACGATGGCGATCTCCACGCGGTCAGCCAGCGAATCGACGAACGGCTCGTGCCCGTGCAAACCCCACAGACCCGTTTCCGGGCTTTCGCCCGCGCTATGATGAGTAAAGCGCGCATCGCCCGTTAGCGCGGATTCGACCAGGCTGTTGGTTTGGCGCAAGGCGTCGTCGAATTCCTCGTCCGCGTTTTTCATTTGATGTGCGATGGTCAATTCGATCAGCGCGGCAGTATGAACATAAAGATAGCGCGCCGGTTCGCCGCGTTCGGCAAGATGCAAACCGATGGCGCGGCGAACAGGTTCAAGGTCACGCGTGAAGCGGGCGCGGTTCGAATCGCCGCGCGTCCACAGAGTCTGCAACGGATCGTCTTCGGTGCGCATGGCCGCGCCGCCCAGGTCGAAGCCTGCCGCGTCGGCGGCTGTAAACGCTGAAGTGACGAATAACGGCTCAGCCTCCGCGATCAAACCGAAGAACGGTGTGCCCGCCGCCAATAACTCGGCGAGATGCTGAAACGACGAGTGGAGCGCGGTGGCATGCCAGGCCCAATCGTAACGACGGCGGCGCAAACCCACCTTGAACGGTTCAGCGGCCTCGCGGCCCCACAGCCAGCCCGCCCACAACGCTGAAAGAGTCCAAAAGGCTTGATTCGGGCGCGGCAACGCGGCAATGACCGCCGCGATGGGAATCTCTTTGCGGACTTCTTTCGCCAGTTCCGTCAAGCGGCCTTCAAAGAGGCAGATACCGCCCGGCGGAATCCTGTTCGGCCACGCTTCATACAGGACCCTGGAACCGGTCTCGGACAACAAGCCGATTGCCGCCTCGAGCGCCATCCACAAATTGTTCTCGCGAAATTGGTTCGGCACACTCAATTGTTTCGGCCGCGGACGTTCCGCCGACCACAATGAATTACCCGCGTCGCAGGCGGCGAGAATCAGCGCGGTGATCATGCGGCGGCGTTCCGCTGAAACATCCAGCCCGTCGAGTCGATTGATCAAAGTAGCCAGCGCGTAAATAGCGCGCGGCAGATACACCCGCAGGGCTTCCTCCGCGTATTCGCGATCGGGATCATTGACCGGCGCAACGCGTTCGAGCACGCGGGCGCGGTGCAGTCCCGCGCTGCGCGTAATCTCCTTGACCCGTTCGAGATCCGCGGCTGTGACGGGACGCTCGCCCTTGTCCCCGCACTGCGGACATTCATAGACGCGCGCGTAGGGCGCGTCCGAATCTTTCTTCCAGAGAAACGCGGAGGCTTGAATTTCATTTCCACATTTGGCGCAGGCGGTGAGATACAGGGATTGCAAATGAGTCTCGAGGCGCTCGTCCGCTTTACGCGAAGCGGCCAGATCGGCCAGCGCGGCTTTGAGCTCGGCTTCACTCGGCGCAGAAGCGGCAACCTCCACCAGAAAACGCGTAATGGGATTGTTGGCAGTCACAAGGGTGCGATAACCGGCACGCGCGGCCTCCAGCACAAGCCGGGGCGAGAATCCGAATGGGTCCAGCAACCAGGCGCCGGGCGCGGCATGATTCGTCAGCCAGGCCGCGGCCGTGCCGTCCTCCAAAGGAGGCAGGAAGCGGGAGAGTAACCCGGGATTCGCCGGTCTCGATCCGGAAATATAAGAAAGCGCGCTCATAATGAAAGTATACAATTCCCCGCTTAAAAAACAAATAGCGTCAGGCCAGCGCGGAGGTGAGCGGCCGGCGCGGGACGGAGTTCATGTCAATTTCGATGGCAGAGAGCAGGATTTGAATTCCCAAAATAAGGGTAAGTGTTGGCAGGATCACCGTACCGGTCGGCGCGGTGATGCCGAGTTCGGCATACTTGATCCATTTCACCGCGCCGAAAACCAGGCTGAATAAAATCAACGGGATGCCGAACAAAATATAAACTGACATCATCGAGAAATCATAAAGATAATATTTGAACCATAAGCGGCGCAGGAGGGTGGCGGTCAATTTAATTGGAAATTCGATCATCACGCGGTGAATGGACAGGCTGGAAATTTCGCCGCGATAGCGCGCCGGAATGGGTACATCCAATACAAAGGCATCCAGCAAGTAAAGCTGGGCCATCATGGAAGTTTCGAAGAAATAGCCACGGTCGAGTTTATCGAGCGGCAGGCGCTTCAGCACCTCGGTGCGGATGGCAAAGTAGCCGTTGGTTGGGTCGAAGCAATTCCAATATCCGCTGGCGGCTTTGGTCGTGAAACTCAAGCCCATATTGCCGACGCGCCGAATCCACGGCATGCGCCGCAGGGAATCGAAATCGCGGAAGCGGTTGCCTTTGGCATAATCGGCTTTGCCTTCGATCAGCGGAGTCAGTAAAGCAGGCAGATAGGCGGCATCCATCTGACCGTCGCCGTCGATCTTGACGACGATCTGCGCGCCGAGTTCGAGCGCTTTCTTGAACCCGGTGATCATGGCGCCGCCCACGCCTTGATTCTGCTCGTGACGAATCGGGATGATACGCCGGTCGCGGTTGGCGAGGCGCATCACCCGCGCGGACGTATCATCCGGCGAGGCGTCATCCACGACGATGATATAACGCACATAGCCCGGCAGTTCGCGCAGAACCGATTCGATCTCGCGTTGAACGCGATAAGCCGGAATGACCGCGGCGATCTTGTACTTGCGAAAACTGACGGGACTCATGCGCTAACTCGATTTCAACAGGCAAACTTCATGAGGCGCCAATTCCAATTTGTTCCCGGCGAATTTTATCGCTTCGCCGCGCTGTGTTGAGAACAACAAATCCCAGGAATGTGCGAGGATATTTTCGGGAAATTCAAAACGCAAAGGGCGGTCTTTGAAATTCAACGCAACCAGAATTGACTCATCCGTTCCTTTTCGCAAATACGCCAAACCGCCGCGCGGCTGGGGCGTCAGGATCGTAAAGTCGCCGCGGCGCAGAGCCGCGTGTTCCTTTCGCAGGCGGATCAACGCACGCGTAAAGTTGAACATGGAATTCCGGTCCCCGCGCTGGGATTCGACATTCCGCTGGCAATAATCGGGATGCACAGGAAGCCACGGCTTGACTGTGCTGAACCCCGCGTACGGCTCGGCACTCCATTGCATCGGAGCGCGGCATCCATCGCGGCCTTTGAAAAACGGCCAGTATTTTTTACCGGGCGGGTCGAGAATCTCACTGCGTTTCAGCGAAATATCGCGCAGGCCCAATTCTTCGCCATAATAAAGGAACGGTGTGCCGCGCTGGGTAAGCAGTAACGCCATGATAACCTTGAGTCGCGCATCATCTTCGTCTTCTCCGTAGCGCGTGGCAGTGCGCGGCAGGTCGTGATTGCTCAGCACATAGTTCGGCCAAATATCGTAGTCGGCTTTCATTTGCTCCCAATCGAGGATCGGTTTGAGCAAACGGGCCGCGTCAAAGGGCGCGGCGGCAAAGTCGAAATTAAAGGCCGCGTGTAAACGATCCGTTCCGCAATAATCCCTGAGCTTTTGCGGGTTGGCAAGGAACGTCTCGCCGACCGCATATCGTTCGGGATACGAATCCAGGATACCGCGCAATTCCTGCAATAACGGAATCATCTCCGGGCGATCCACATCGTACAGATGACGCTGGCGGTCGAAGGCACGCAGGCCCGGCTTGAAAGGGTTACTGCGGAATTGGTCGTCCTTGAAATAAGCGTTGAACACATCCAGGCGAAATCCGTCCGCGCCGCGCGCCAGCCAAAAGCGCGCCACATCGAGCTGTGCTTTGCGGACCTCGGGATTACGCCAATTCACGTCCGGTTGTTCGGCCAGGAACATGTGATAGTAATATTGGCCGCGCTCGCGCGCGTAAGTCCATGCCTTGCCGCCGAAGACGGCCTGCCAGTTATTGGGAATCGAATCCTGCCAGAGATACCAATCTGCTTTGGGGTTGTGGCGTGAGGCGCGCGATTCCAAAAAACGAGGATGCTGATCGGAAGTGTGATTCAGCACCAGGTCCAGAACGACGCGGATGTTCCGTTGATGGGCCGCGGCCGCCAATTCATCGAAATCCCGCAGGGTGCCGAAGCGCGGATCGACATCCGTATAATTGGATATATCGTATCCAAAATCCTTGTCGGGAGTGGGATAGAACGGCGAAAGCCAGATGGCGTCCACGCCCAACTCGGCCAGATAATCGAGGCGGCCCGTGATACCGGGTAAATCGCCAAGTCCATCGTGATTGCTGTCTGCAAACGAACGGGGATAGATCTGATAGATGATGCCATCCCGCCACCAGAGAAAATGATCCATGCAAAGATTTTACCCGAATCCAACTTGAAACGTTTGTCCTGAAAGTGTTACAATCCCACTGGTATGAGCATTTCTACCGCGGCGGACAGATATGCCATCTTCGAGTGAAAGAATCCTGCTGGTTGAAAGTGACCCCGATATTAGCGACCTGATCGCGCGGCAAGCCTTACAGCCGCTCGGCTATCAGGTGACGATCACCGGAGGCGCATCAGCGGCCATTCAGCAGGCGCTTCAGACTCCCCCAGACCTGGTCATTGCAAATTTGAGTCTGCCCGGCTTGAGCGGCAAAGACCTGCTCGTGGCTTTTGCCTCGCAAAACATACGCGCGCCGCTGGTGGTGATCGCAGAAAAGGGACAGGAAAGCGATGTGATCCAGGCTTTTCGGCTCGGCGCAAACGATGTGATCTTCTGGCCGGGCCGCGACGCTGAAGTGGTGGCTGTAGTGGAACGCGCCCTCAGCCAGACGCGCGAAGCGCGCGCCCGCCAACGCCTCGACCAGCAATTAAAAGAGACCAATAGCGAACTACAGCGCAAAGTGCGCGAACTCACCACGGTCATCTCCGTTGGAAAAGCCGTCGTTTCAATAACCAATCAGCGCCAGCTCTTCGATCGAATTCTGGAAGGCGCACTGCGCGTGGCCGAGGCCGATATCTGCTGGCTGACTCTGCTCGATGAGCACAGTAAGAACTTCCTGCTCAGCGCATATCGCAACCTGCCCGAAGGCTGGGCCAAAAAGCGCAACCAGCCGGTGGACGACGGCATCAGTTCTCTCGTCGCGCTCTCCGGCGAAACGCTCGTAATGTACGGCGCGCCTCTGCAAAAGTTCAAGATCGCTTCGCTGGGCAAATCGGCGGGCGTGGTTCCCATCAAAGTACAAAACGAAGTGATCGGACTTCTGATCGTGGTGCGCAAAGCGGATCATGAATTTAATCGCGAAGCGCAAACCCTGCTCGAAGCCCTGGCGGATTTTGCCTCCACCTCGCTGGTGAATGCGCGGCTCTTCCGCGCGTTCGAAACCACCGCCGAGGGCGCACGCGCCGGTGAAAAGCGCCAGAACGCGCTCCTCGAACGAATGCGGGAGGCCGTCAGCGCGGAAGTGCAGGCCGCACAATTCCCGCTCCAAAATTTATTGAACGAATCGCAAAATACGCTTTCCCCCGATCAAAAGAAAGCGCTTCAAACGATCGGGGCCGCTTTACAGCGCATCACGCGCGCGGCAGAAAAAACCCTCACCCCCGAAGCCAAGACGAGCAAGGGATAGCATGGCCAAAGCAGACCTGATCCTCCTCGCGCTCGACGAATCTCCGATCCTGCAATTGATGTCACGCGCGCTCTCCGCGGCCAATTACGATGTGGCGGTAGTGCACGATAAGACCGGGCTGAACAATGCTCTGCAAGAATCATCGCCCGCTCTGGTTCTGATCGGTGAAACGTTTGCCTCGCAAAGCGGACTCCAGCTGGCCGAGGAAGTACTCGGTCGTTTTCCCACACTGCCGATTGTGTTATATGCCGAACACGACACCACCGGGCTGGCGAAAGAAGCCTTGCGCGTCGGCCTCGGCGGATATATTTATCCTCCGCTTCGCATGGACGATATCGTAGCCGCCGTTGATCGAAGTTTGACGCGCGCCCGTCATCTCGGCGACTGGTTGAGGCGCGAAGTGAAGCGGACCACTTCGTCGCTGGAGGAACGCGCCAAATTATCCGAATCCGAACGCGGACGATACGAGACCATCTTCGCCAACATTCAGGATGGCGTAATCGTGCTCGACCCGGAGCAAAAAATCATCTTCGTCAATCACTCGATCATAGACATCTTCGGCCTGGATTCGAAAGCGATCATGGGCAGGCCGTTGCTGGATGTGATCACGCATCCCGATTTGCGCGCTTTGATCGCGCGCGCCGAAGAGGGGCCGTTGAAATATCACGAGATCAACCTCGATACGGGACAGGTGCTCAACGCGCAATACACACCGATCCCCAACATCGGCTCATCCATTACGATGCAGGATATCTCCTACTTAAAGGAACTCGACCGCCTGAAGAACGATTTTGTGCATACCGTTTCGCACGACCTGCGTTCGCCGCTCACAGCCCTGATGGGCTACGCCGAGTTGATCGACCGCATCGGCCCGCTCAACGAACAACAGCGCGAGTTCATGCAGCGCATTCAAGCCAGCGTACAGCACATCACCACGCTGGTGAATGACCTGCTCGACCTGGGCAGGCTGGAAGCCGGCTTCGACACGCGCCGCGAGATGGTACACATCGAAAGCGTGTTGAAATATACGCTGGATACTTATGAGGGCGAGGCGCGCACCAGGAAGATCGCGCTCTCCTCAACAATCGGGCAGGATATTCCAGCTTTGCGCGCCAATCCAATCCGCATTCGGCAATTGCTCGATAACCTTGTGGGCAACGCCATCAAATATACAAACGAAGGCGGGCAGGTCAACGTCAGCATTAACGTACAGGACGGGCAGATCATCCTGGAGATCAAAGATACCGGCCCGGGTATTCCGAAAAGCGAACAGACCAAGATCTTCGATAAGTTCTACCGCGCCACGAACGTGCCGGATGGGAGTCAGGGCACAGGGCTGGGACTGGCCATCGTCAAATCGATTGTGGAAAGCCAGCACGGGCGGATTTGGGTCGAGTCCACACTGGGCGAAGGATCGTTGTTCTTCGTCGTGCTTCCGCTTCACGAACAGATTCCATAACAAGCTCGCGATCCAACGCCAATAAAAGAAAGACCAACGCCGATGCGCAAGTTTCGGCGTCAGTCTTCGATTTAAAATGCCTCCGCCGGAGGAAACCCGGCGGAGGCTTTCGCCAAAGGAGGAGACAGTGAGGTGCATTGGAGGTGTCTTTGCCTCGTCTCCACGCTCATGATACCTTGAGCGCCGATTTAATCGCAAGGCAGGATGTCACCGATTGCGAATGATTTTGGTCACGATTGCGATTGTTTCGGTATAAATTTCTATTTGCGGGGCAAACGCGAAAGAATGGAACGATCCACGCGCCGCGTCGGTTCCGAATCGCCACCGGCGCGCATCGATTCCAATTCAGAGCTGAAGCGCATCCAATCGTTTACCAACAGCACAAAGTGCGGGGTCTTGTCCTTGAAGAAAAAGGGCGAAAGAAAAAAATGCAAGACGGTTTGCGAAATGGGAAAACCGTTCAACTCCACTACGATGGCTGTACGCTTGGCAAGCGGTTCGAGAATCTCGCGCCGCCAGCTGGAAATGCTTTTCGGAGGAAACAACGAACCCATCGTCGCAGAGGTGGTGCGGCGAATGCGTTTATATGAAATATTGAGCCGCAGGAACGGCGTCACCAAACGCAGGTAATTCTGAAACGGCTGAACGTACGCCGATTTACGGATGCCAAAAAGAAAGATGGTGATCACCAGTACGAGTCCGCCAACGCTCGTCAGAGTCAACCAGCGCCAGGTATCAGCGGGATCGGGGTAATACGATCGGATGGCCCAGGCCAGCCCCAACAGCGCCGCGCCAAGAAATAACGTCGCAGGCCACCAGCGATCGAGCATGTGGGTGTAGATTAAAAGGGAATAGCGATGCCCCGCGCGCGGCATGGATCAATTTTCCTCATCCGAGACAAGCGACGGGCCGCTTCGTTTCAACGCCTCGGCCTGTCCGCCGTTCAATTGACTGCTCAAACGCTCCATGGCCTGCTCGAGGTGTTCACCGCGCAAACTGAATGTGATATCGCCGCGCGTCTTTTCGATGATATTGCGCGCCACGTCTGTTTGACGGCGCAAGCCATTAGTGATCGCGTCGGGATAATCCATGGTCACCAGCACGGAATAGATTTCATCCATCAAACCCAGCAGGCGTTCGGCTTCCTGCGAATATCCATGACGCAAAATATCCAGCGTACGCCGCCGTAACTCGCCGATCACTTCCGCCAGCCCGTTTAAGTAGGTAAAGCCGGCCACGTTCAAATCTTCCGGCGTGGGCAGACTTTGGTTTTGAATCAAGGCACAGGTCACATTGGCTTCCACAAATTCCTTAAAGGCGTCCTGCGTGTACCCGGCGTAGAACAGGTCGGAGAATTGCGCCAGGTCGGCGCGCAATGTGTCAGCCAGGGAACGCGCCTCGGATAAGTGGGCGGTCATCACGTCCGTTTCACTGCGATGCACGGCGCGGATCGCCAGGGAACAGGCGCGCGTCAATTGGCGCGCCGTTGCAAGGGCCTTATCGCGCGCGGCGGTACGCGCGTCGAAGTTCCGGCGGATTTGTTCGGTAATGGAATCCAGTTTATCCATAAGATTTACTCGGGCTTGGGCGGTTCAGGCGGATGCTGGCGAAAGAGGGTATCGGCCAGCGTGGAATTGCCGGGCATTGCGATCTCGCCGAAAGCCGATTCATAGCGCGCCAAATTTTCGGTCAGTGCGCGCAGTAGCAACTTCGCGCTGAGCGGGGCCATCAATATGCGTGCGGTCACCCTGGCCTGGCTTTCGCCGGGCAATAGGCGCGCAAAATCAATTACCAGATCGGCAGGCGAATGGGAAATACGCGCCAAATTGGCATAGATCGGATCGAGGTCGTTGGGAATCTCCAGCGTGGGGCCGCCTGGTTTTTGTGGGGTTGTCATGGGAATCTCCGCGTGGATTCTCGCGAAGATTCAGAAACGCAAGTTCGAACGGATCGGCTCGCGCCCGAATCTCCGCGATGAGAATTAGAACGGAATATCGTCTTCGGGCGGAACCTCGGCCACATCCATGCCGCTCGAGGCCGCGCTGGGGCCTTCACCGCCTTCGCCGCGCGAGGAGAGAAATCGCACAGTGCCTGCGGTCACTTCAAAGGAAGCGCGCGGCTGGCCATCCTGCCCGGACCAAACGCGCGGTCCGCCCGTGCTTTGATCCGCAGTAAGGCGGCCTTCGACGAGCACCTTCATCCCCTTTTTGACATATTGATTACAGACTTCGGCTTGTTTTCCCCAGGCAGAGACGCGGAACCAAACTGTCTCTTTCACCTGCTGGCCGCTGGAGGCCGTGTATTGGCGATTGGTGGCCACCGAAAACGAGGTGACCGCCTGCCCTGCCGGCGTGTAACGCATCTCCGGGTCGCGGCCCACATTGCCAACGATAATGACTGTATGATACATGGGAAATTCTCCTCTCGATTTACAGGGAACGCCGCAGGCGCGGCGTTTTGGATTTTTTCTATTTTACACTACTCGCGTCATAAAATAATTTCACTTCGCTAACAACATCAACTTCGCCGCACGCCGCCCAATTTCCACTGCGAAGTTCGTGCCGCGATCCCACGGATAGACCTGACTCATCGAAGCAAAGTACAGTCCATCAATCGGCGTTTGAATCGCAGGGATATTCTTCGAATGATTCAATAACGGCACCGGCTGGGCATAATTGGTTTTAAAGACCCAAATTTTCTTCACCCACTCCCTTTCAAATGCAGGGTTGATCCTTTTGAACGCGGGCAAAAAACGTTCCAGCAATTCCTCATCGCCCAACGAAAAATATTCGTGGCTCGTTTCGAGATAGTCGCCTGCATACAAAATATGATCGCCGCCGAAATGTTCCGCGCCCACGAAATTGGTATGCTCCACCAGCGCCAGCATCGGGAAGCCCTCTTCCTTGGGCAGATTGAACCAGTAATAGCCCTGTTCCGAAAGCCGATGTTTGAGCGAGAGAATCATTACCACCGCGCCCATGGATTTCAACCCGAGCAAACCCTTGAGATAATCATCCGGCAGATCGGGACACAACTTCGCCAACAGATTCGGCGACGTGGTAACCAATACCTTATCGAAAGACTCGGTCTTTCCATCGCTTCGCACGGACAATTGACCCTGCTCCCGTTTAATCGACTCGACCTGCGCTTCGAGCCTGATCTCCACGCCCTGTTCCCCGAGCTTTTCCGCAAACAGGTTTGCGAAATTCTGAAAACCGCCTTCGAATGTGCCCAGCCGCGTGGTGCGCGCTTTGATGCGCGCCCACATCCACGCCATGTTGACATCCCGATAATACGGTCCGAACTTCCCGATCAACAGCGGCTTCCACATTTTCTCATAGACGTTCCTCCCTGCATATTTCAACATCCACGAATCGGCTGTCACTTTTTCCAGGGCGCGCCAGTTGTTCGTTAAACGGAGAAATAACCCGACGAAACCAAAACGAATTTTATCGAGGCCAAAACCAAGTCCCGGAAAGAACAGCGCTTTGAGAATCGAATCGAACGGATAGAATTTCCCATCGTGATACATCACAGTCAGCGGCCGAGGAAAAATGACCTTGTCCTCCCAGCCCAATTCCCTGATCAGCCCCAGCATGTGCCGATCGGACTGGAACCAATGGTGATAGAACTTCTCCACCGACCAATCCCAATTCGGTTCTTTGAAGCCGCTTGCCAGCCCGCCAACATAATCGGCGGACTCGAAAATAACAACTTCATGTCTCGCGTTGCGCAGGTCGTATGCGGCGGCCATGCCGCCGAACCCCGCGCCGATGATGGCAATTTTCATATCTCTCCGTTTTGAAGTGCGCAAACGCGCAAAGTTCCCTTTCGCCTTTCTTCTTTGTGTTCTACGACTTCCTATGATTAATTGACCGCCTCCGCGCGCAGTGAATCATTCCACTTGATGCCCTCGCGCGTCAGATAGTACGCGCCCAGCAATGTGATCGGCAGCCACAGCGCAACATGCAGTACCAATGTATAACCGGCCGCGATGGATTGATCCACGCCATAGGCGGTGAGCACTGCAATGCCGGGCGCGTCGAACGTGCCAATATAACCCGGCGCAGATGGAATCGTCGTTGCCAAATTGACGATACCGTTCATCAACATCAAGGCGAAGAAATTGACCTGAAACGGAAAGGCGTGCATCACAAGCCAATACTTGCCTGTTTCCAACAACCAGATGATGACCGAAGTGAAGAACACCATTAACACGTTGAACGGCGAACGCAGGGAGGCCAGTCCCTCCAAAAATTTGACCATCAAGCCAGCTACCTTCGTCCGCCAACGCGCCGGCAGAAAACGTTGAACGAACCACAAACCGATTCTCTCGGTGAATTGCGGAAACATGGCCGCCAGTAAAAAGACGACCAGCGCGCCGATAAATACCGCCGTGCCAAGCACCGCCACCTGTTGAATGTTGCCTACAAAACCGGAAGCGGTCGTCAGCCGGGCCAGCTCCGGCAGATTGACGAAGATAAATGCCAGCATGACCACGCCGTCGAAGATGCGTTCGATGATGATCGTCGCCAGCGAAGCCGAGACGGATACCCCCTCGCGGCGTTTCAAAACCACCGCGCGCAATACCTCTCCTGCGCGCGCGGGATACACATTGTTGCCCATATAACCGATCGTGGTAATCGGAAACATCGTGGAAGTGGGAATTTTCTTGATCGGCCCCAGCAGGTAATGCCAGCGCCAGGCCCGCACCCATACTGCCACAAAATAGACCGCGATGCCGGGTAATAGCCACCAATAATTCGCCTGCTTCACTGCCTCCCAAAATTCTTCCAGGCGCAATCCCCGCAATGAAAACCACATGAACGCGATACTGATCAGCACCCCGACCCAAAACTGCCATTTTTTCATAGAGGATGATTTTATCATGGCAGGAGCGGGTGATTTTATGAGCCGTCCCGTTTTATAATTGATCCATGGAACTCAACCGCCCCGCGCCGGACTTTGAACTGCCCGACCTCGAGGGGCATGGTCAACGCCTCAGCCAATACCGCGCAAGGATCGTCGTCGTCAACTTTTGGTCGGCGGAATGTCCGCATTCAGAGCGAACGGACCGCTCGCTGATGTCAACATTCGTTCAATGGGGCGAGGAGGTGATAATGCTATCCATCGCCGCGAATCGAAACGAGTCCGTTGAGGCGTTGAAAGAAGCCGCTAAAACGCGCCGCCTGCCAAAGGTTCTGATCGACGCGGGGCATGTCGTCGCCGATCTATATGAAGCAGAGACCACGCCTCACGCATTTGTGATCGATCGCGCAGGCATTCTGCGGTATCGCGGCGCGGTGGATGATGTCACATTTCGCCAGCGCACGGCCACCCGCTTCTACGTGGAGGAGGCTGTCGAGGCTTTGCTCGATGGAGGCCTGCCCGCAATCGCAGAAACTCCCGCATTCGGTTGTACGATCGTGCGCGAGATTTAATGCTAGAATAAAAACGTGATCAGCACTGAAGCGCGTGTGGACCAGATCAGGAAGATCCACCTCTTCCACGACTCGTCGGAGGAGGAACTCAAGTTCATCGCGGAACGATTCGGCGAGGCCACATATCGGGAAGATGAAACGATCTTCGAACAAGGCGGCAAAGCCGATAATTTTTTCCTGATCCATAGCGGCAAGGTCAAGATCGTGCGCCGCTACAACAAAAAAGAACAGCAGTTGGCGGTGTTGGTGGCCAACGATTATTTCGGCGAAATGGCGCTGATATCGAACCGGGTCCGTTCGGCTACGATCGTCGCAATGGAAACGACCACAGTGCTGATACTCTCGCGCGAAGACTTCATCCGGCTGATCGTCAAAAACCCAAAACTCAAAACCAATCTGGATGTGACCATTCGTACGCGCTTATTGGCGCGTTCACATCAATTCAAGTGGCTGCGCGATGACGAGGTCGTTTATTTTCTGGCGCGCAAACATCCCATTTTGTTATACGAGGCAATGACCGCGCCGGCGCTCATCCTGTTACTACCGATCGCTCTGGCAATCGCTTCGGGCCTTACCAATTCCGTAACGCCGGTGGCGTTCGGAGTCTTGTTCCTGATCATGGACCTGGGCTGGGCAGTGTGGCGCGCGGTCGATTGGGGCAACGATTACTACATGGTTACCAATCAACGCGTGGTCTGGCTCGAAAAGGTGATCGGCATTTACGACAGCCGCCAGGAGGCGCCTCTGAGCACCATCCTTTCAGTGGACGTGGAAACGGATATGCTGGGCCGTTCGCTCGATTTCGGTCATGTGATCGTACGCACCTTCGTTGGGAAGATTCCATTCAGGTATGTCAGTCATCCTTATCAGGCTTCTTACGCGGTGGAGGAATATTGGAAGCGCACCAAACTGATAATGATGAGATCAGAAAAGGAGACGATGAAGGATGCCCTGCGCGCCAAACTGGGGTTGACCGTTGAAAGAAAACCCCCGCCTGCTCCCCCGCCGGCGCCTGCCAGGAAAACCGGTATCCGTCTCGCGGCCCTCAAACTGTTCGGCGCGAACACCCTCAAAATACGTTACGAGGTGGGCGACACTGTGGTCTACCGCAAGCACTGGATCGTGCTGATCGAGCAAACGCTACAGCCGGGACTTTTTATCCTGGGACTGCTGATTTTATGGTTTCTCCGGTTATACGCGATCATCCGCTCGCCTCAGATCAATTTCGGCGATACATTTTTCCTTGCGATCCCGGCATTAATGCTGCCCTTTGTGATCTGGTTTATTTATCAAACCATCGACTGGAGCAACGACAGGTTCGAGGTGACGCAGGATCAGATCATAGATATTGACCGCACGCCTTTCGGCACGGAACAACGCAGCGCCGCGCAGTTGGAGAATATCCTCGCCACAAATTACGAACGTCAGGGCTTTTTGGGATACATCTTCAATTATGGAAATGTGCACATTACGGTGGGCGGCGCGCACCTAACCTTTGAAAACGTACTCGACCCGGCTACGGTTCAATCGGACATCGACCGACGCCGCATGACGCGTATGGCGCGCATGAGTCAGGAACGTGTGGCGGCCGAACGCGAACGCATGGTGGAATGGCTGGCGGCTTATTATCAGGAATTTCCTCCCGAACATCGGCCGTCCGATTCGGAGCCGAAACCGGAGTAAAATCGGGTCTCGGGCTACGACAAAACCAGTGAAAGAGTCATATAAGGCAAAGACATGGCGCTCAGAACCATCGTAACACTGCCAGCGGCGGTCCTGCGTCGCAAGGCGAAACCAGTCACACAGTTCGACGACAACTTGCAAATTTTGATCGACGATATGATCGAAACGATGCGCGAAGCGCCCGGCGTTGGGCTGGCCGCGCCGCAAGTGAATATATCGGAGCGGCTCATCGTGGTCGAATACGGCGAAGAGGTGGAAGACGAACACGGCGAAGTGATCGAAAAGCCGAAGAAATTGTTCGCATTAATCAACCCTGAGATCGTCAAATTTTCCGAAGAGACCGAACTGGGCGTGGAAGGCTGTCTCTCGATTCCCGGCCTGGTGGGCGAAGTGGAACGCTACTCCAGGATTCAGGTTAAAGGCCTGAATCGACACGGCAAACCGGTCAGGGTCAAAGCCGAGGGCTGGCTGGCGCGCATCTTTCAGCATGAGATCGATCATGTGAACGGCGTCCTGTTCACCGACCGCGCCACCCAAGTGTGGAAGCCCGAACCCGAAGAACCCGAAGAGAATCGGGTTTGAGGGTTTCGCTTCGCCGCCTCACCGCCGTTGATCGGGCACGATCTTCCCTGCAATGACATCACACCATCATGTATCTCAAACATCTTTCCCTGACCAACTTTCGAAATTTCGCCCGCCTGGACGTGAACCTGCCCCGGCGGGTTGTTGTGCTGGCGGGCAGTAACGCGCAGGGCAAAACCAGCGTGCTCGAAGCCATTTATTTTTTGGCGGCGTTCACATCGTTTCAAACGCATACCGACCGGCAGATCGTCAATTTCCGCGCGGCGCGTGAATCGCTGGCGGTAACGCGGCTCGTGGCCGAATATCAACGCGGCAAAGCCAGTCATCGTTTGGAAGTGCGTTTGATCCTCGAGCCGGCCGGCATCAACGGCCAGCGACTGCGCAAAGAGATTTTGTTGGATGGGGTCAAGCGCACGGCAAACGAGGTGATCGGTCATTTCAACGCGGTCATCTTCGTGCCGCAGATGTCACAGATCATCGAGGGCGCGCCGGAGGATCGCCGTCACTATCTCAACCTGTCACTGGCGCAGGCCATCCCCGCGTATACGCGCGTACTCGGCGACTACAATCAGGCGCTGAGTCAGCGCAACGCGTTGCTCAAGGCGTTGAATGAACGCGGCGGGAACGCGGATCAATTATCGGTGTGGGATGAAGCGCTGGCCTCGCTTGGCGCGCAGATCATCTTATGGCGGATTCAGGCCGTGCAGGAGATCGAACGACTCGCTTCACGCGTCCAGCATGAATTGACGCGCGGAACCGAAGTCCTGCGCCTCGCCTATGAACCCGCCTTCGATCCTCTGCCCAAGCCGAACGGCCAACTCGGTTTGAAAATGGATACGGTTGTGGATCGCTCCGCGCTGACGCTGAAAGAGATCGAGAATGGATTCCGCGAACGCCTGGCTCAATTGCGCGCGGACGAGATCGGGCGCGGCGTGACGACGATCGGCCCTCAGCGCGACGAATTGCGTTTCCTTGCCAATCATGTTGATCTCGGCGATTACGGCTCGCGCGGACAGGTACGCACGACTCTATTGGCGCTCAAACTGGCCGAAGTGCAATGGATGAAGGAACGTACCGGCGAGTGGCCTGTGATCCTGCTGGATGAAGTGATGGCCGAATTGGATCTACAACGCCGCGCCGACCTGTTGAAATATATCGGCGAGAGCGAACAGGTTTTGTTCACAACAACCGATTTAAATTTGTTCACGCCCGAATTTACGGGGAAGGCAGAAGTGTGGAAAGTGCAGGATGGAACGGTGCAAAAAACTTAACCGCAAAGAACACAAGGAGCCGTTCGAGTCTCTACGTATTGTTCCGAATCGAGAAGATGAATTACGGTCGCTGAAGAATCACAGCGGCATCTTGGCCGGCATACCCGGCTTGCGCGGGTATTTTGGCGGAGTGGCCGCAGTTTTTTCGACCAGAACCAGATAACGATCGTCCACCACGCCCGGTAAATTAACCGGCAGTACCTGTTTCAACTTTCCACCCAACAACTTGATGGCCTTTTCCGCGGACTGTGCTTCGGCCGGTCCGCTTTCGCCTTTTTGCGCCAGCATGGTTCCGCCCACTTTCAACAGCGGCAAAAGGTATTCGCTGAGGATGTTCATGTTTGCAACGGCGCGCGCCACAGCCCAATCATACTTTTCGCGATGCTTCGAGTTCTGCCCGAGCGCCTCGACGCGCGCTTGAATCACATCCACGCCCTCGAGTCTCAGCACGCCGACAATGTGCTGGCAGAACATGGCTTTCTTGCCAACCGATTCGATCAAGGTTAAATGCAAATTGGGGTACAAAATCTTGAGAGGCAGGCCCGGAAAGCCCGCGCCCGTGCCAACGTCCACCAGGCGGGAGGGAGGCACCGCCTTCCACGCCAGCACACACGAAAACGAATCCAGAAAATGTTTGGTGCGAATTGACTCGGTATCGCGCAGAGCCGTCAGGTTGAATTTTTGATTCCACTCCAGCAATTCGCGTTCATAGGTGATTAACGCCATCACCTGCCGCCCCGTCAAGTGAACGTTGAAAAGCTCCTGCGCCGCGCGGACGAGTTTTTCCATTTACAGAGATTATAAAGCAAAGCAGGGGCAGGTTTGAGGCCTGCCCCTGCACAAAAATCAATTACTTTTCAGCAGGCGGTGTGTCCGCGGGTTTCTTACTGCGGCGCACTTTGCGGTATATGGCGCGGCCGATCAGGAACAGAACATAGAACGGCAACAGCAGGAGCAGGATTTCCCACAAATCCTTCAGGAAGAAAACGATCAGGAAATCGGCAAAGCTTTGCAGGAAATGGATCAATTCCTGAATGGCGTCGCGAGCCGTGCCAGCCGGCCGCCAGCCGCCGATTTGGATGGGCTGGATGCCCTGCTCGGCGACAACCGTCACGCTGATGGAAGACAGCGCGGCAGACTGCTCATAATATTTGATCTGGCCTTTCAACACCTCGATATCGCTCTGCACCTGCTGTAATTGCTGATAAACCGCCAGCACGTCTTCGGTTTTGGTGGCGTTCTCCATGATCTTCAGCAACTGGACCTCGGCCGCTTCCTTGGCCTTCAACTGTGACTGCAGGTCCACATAGCGATCGGTCACATCCTGGCCGGTGACATCCTCGCTCGGCACCTCGACTGTGTTCGCCTTGATCTGATCGAGCGCGCTATCCAGTTTATCGGCAGGAACGCGCACTGCGATTGTCGCCTGCGGAACTTTTACGCCATTATCCGCATAGGTTTGATATGTGTTGGATGAAACGACGAAACCGCCCATGCCATTAGTCATCGTTTCGATGGCTTTGACACGGGCATTCACATCCGCGACCACGATGGTCAACTCGGCGTTTTTGATCACCAGGCGATTCGCGTTGGCTGGAATCTGATTTCCAGCCGCATCCGTAACGGACTTAAAATCTTCCTGTGCCGCAGGCGCGGCGGCACTATAGCCAAAGTCAACACCTTGAGTCGCGGCAGGCATTTCCATGACCGGCGACTGGGTAGCGCGGGCACCGCCCGCACTGCAGGCAGTCAGCGCGAACGCGGCTACCAAAATGATGAACAGAAAACGTTTCATGGGCTCTTCTCCTCATTCATAGAATTTCTCCCACTAAAGACGCCTCCCTAAAATAAAAAGTTCCTCTATGAATGAGCCGACTGTCCCGCTACCAGCCTTCCGCCAATCGCAAAGCATGTTTCTCCGGCAGGCCCGCACTGCGGATACGCTCCTGCACTTCGGGAATATTATATTTCACACGATGCGGTTGCCAGCTGTGGGCGGTCGTATCGTAGATGGCGTAGGCGGCGCGCGAGTCGCGGTCACGCGGCTGGCCCACCGAGCCCGGGTTCAGAATCAGGCGCGGGGTCAGTTCGAGCGGTGCATCCAATCTGGGATTCTCCAGCGTCACGCGGTCGGTGGCCTGGTTCAAACGAAAAATACACTGGATGTGCGAATGTCCCACAAAACACCAGGGCGTATCGAAATGCGAAAAATTCAGCCGCGCCGATAATGTATTCAGCACATATTCCCACAACGGGTCGCGCGGACTGCCGTGCGCCAGCGTGGCTTCCCCGCGCACTTTGGTGGTTTGCGGCAGGGTGCGCAGAAAATCCATGTTGTCGGCGCTCAACACTTTTTCGGTCCATGTCAGCGAACGGCGGGCGTCGCCGTTGAACGTTTCGAGCGGCATCTTGCCGATGACGGCCACATCGTGATTGCCCAACAGACAAGTGAGATTGGGAAGTTCACGCACCGCCTCCACCACCGCATTGGGATCGGGGCCGTAACCTACCAGATCGCCGAGGCACCAAATCTCATCCGCCTGGCCGGCATCTGCCAGCACAGTTTCGAGCGCGGTGTAATTGGCGTGAATATCCGACATAACGAGAACGCGCATCATCCCTCCAACAGGGCCGCAATGTGTTCGATTATGATCTCAGCCACCTCGGCTTTGCTGATCAACGGCAGTCCCTCGCGCCTGCCATCCGAAAAAAGCAAAGTCACGCGATTGGTTTCCCCGCCGAACCCCGCGCCTTCTGCAGAAATATCGTTTGCGGCAATCAAATCAAGATGTTTGGACTTCAATTTCTCACCTGCATTTTCGAGCAGATCGCGCGACTCGGCCGCGAAGCCGACCACTACGCGCGGTCGATTCTTTTCGGACCTCAGACCTGCCACCGTTTTCAGAATATCGGGCGTCGCTTCGAGTTCGATCTGCGGAATTCCAGCCCGCTTTTTGAGCTTATCGGCCGCCGCGTGTTTTGGGCGGAAATCTGCCACCGCCGCCGCCATGACCAACACATCGGCAGTAACGGCTTGCGCCAGCACCGCATCTTTCATCTCCTCCGCCGAACGGGCGTGGATCACGCGCGCACCCACAGGCGGAGTCAACGCGGTCGGCGCAGTGACCAGCATCACGTCCGCGCCGGAATCGAGCGCGGCCTGCGCCAGCGCGTAACCCTGCCTGCCGGAGGAATGATTGGTCAGCACGCGCACCGGGTCGAGCGCTTCCTGCGTACCGCCCGCGGTGACAATTACTTTCCTGCCTGCCAGCTTGCCACGCTTTCCCAACGCCAGCCGAATATGGCCCAGCAGTTCAGCCGGTTCCACCATGCGCCCCGTGCCTGAAAGCCCAGAAGCCAGGTGGCCCTCCACCGGGCCAATAATGATCGCGCCATGTTCTTTCAATCTGGCAAGATTCTCCTGCGTAACAGGCGCCTCGAACATGCCGCCGTCCATGGCGGGCGCGATCAACAGCGGCGAACGATTAGCCAGCGCAGTGACCGTCAGCAAATTGTCGGCGAGACCGTACGCAAGCTTGGCAAGTGTATCGGCTGTGCACGGAGCAACGATCAAAAGATCGGTAGAGTTCGCCAGGCCCACATGCAGGACATGCGCTTCGTTACCCCACAGATCGGAATCATCATAGGCGCGGCGGCCGGTGACCGATTGAAAAGTGAGCGGCGTAATGAATTTTTCCGCCGCGGCGGTCAGGATCACATCCACTTGCGCGCCAGATTGGGTTAATTTGGAGGCAAGGTCGGCGGCTTTATAGGCCGCAATCGAACCGGTCACGCCCAGGAGGATATGTTTGCCCGCAAGGACGGTCATAGAAGTTAATTATACCGTTCAAACCCCATCCAATTATTTGCATTATTGAATACTAGATCTGCCCTTCCAGGTAGGCTCGCGTACGCGGATGCTGTGGATCTTCGAACACTTTTCCTGCCGGTCCCGCCTCCAGAACCTCACCCAGATACATATAAATCACATAATCTGCGAGACGTTTAGCCTGACGCAAGGTGTGCGTCACAATGACCGTGGTGTAACTCTGTTTGAGATCGAGCAGGCGTTGTTCGATATTCTGCGAAGAAATCGGGTCGAGGGCGGAGGTTGGCTCATCGCCGAGGATGATCTCAGGTTCCACAGCCAGACCGCGGGCAAGGCAGAGACGTTGTTGCTGTCCAATCGATAAACTTGTAGCCGGATCGTGCAACCGCTTTTGAACTTCCTCCCATAAACCGGCGATTTCCAAATAATGCCGAACTGCCTGCTTATACTGTCTGCGCTCCTTTTTCATTCGATGGATGTGCATACCATAGACCACGTTATCGTAAATGGACATGGGTAAAGGCGCAGGACGTTGAGCCAGCAAACCAACGCGCTTGCGCACCTCGGTTACATCCACTTCAGAAGCGTAAATATTCTGATCGTCCACCAGCACTTCGCCAGAGACGCGCGTGCCGTCGGTCAATTCGAGGAAGCGGTTGAACGTTTTGAGCAATGTGGTCTTGCCGCACCCTGAAGGCCCCATAATGACCGTGATCTGCCTCCTGGGAATCTCGATGTTGATATCCTTCAACGCCTGTTGTCTTCCGTAGAAAGCGTTTAGATTGCGGACTCGAATATGAGCATCCATCAATCGTCCTTTTATTTGACTGTGTACCTGCCGAGGCGGCTCGAGGCCCAACGCGAACCGAAACTGACCGACAGAATAATGATTGTGAGCAGTAACGCCGAGGCGTAGCCGCGTTGCTGAACCTCCGGATAGGGTGTACCGAGTTGGAAGAAGACTGCCAGCGGAAGCGAGGCCGCCGGCCGCATCAATGAAGTGGGCAGGCGGTCCGTGTAACCGGCTGTAAACAAGACCGAAGCCGCGTCACCGATACCGCGCCCGAAAGCCAGCAAAACGGCTGTCATGATTCCCGGCAGCATCTGCCGCATGACAACTTGCAGAGCCACTTCAAAGCGCGTGGAGCCGAGCGCCAGCGCGGCTTGTTCCAGGTCGGGGGGCATGCGGCGGATCACCTCATCCATGGCGCGGGTCATGATCGGCAGTTCGATCAGGGCCAGCACAATGATCCCGGCTAAAAGCGAGGCACGCAGTCCGATGGCGAGCATCAAAGTAAAACCGAATGCGCCGTACACAATGGAGGGAATTCCCCACAACACGTCCAGCGAGAGGCGCACGTAATATCCCCGTTTTGAATTGCCAAGATAGGTTTTAAGATATAGAGCGATGGGCAGGCTGAAGATCAACGCCAATAACGTGCCGCCGCCTGCCAGATACAAAGAGCCGAGGATGGCATTCAACACACCGCCGCCCCTGCCCATATAAAACCCGCCTTTCGGCGACTGCGTGATCATCTCCCATGAAAGCGATGGCAGGCCTCGAGCTATTACTGTCCACAAGATCATACCGAGACTGCCTGTCACGATGATCAGCGAGACCCACATCAAAGCCTTCATAAGCGACTCGCTCAGGTGACGTTTCTGCCAGCGATTCTTCTTCATGCCCATTTTCGCTCCAACATGCGTTTCAGAACGAGGGTCGAGAGAATGTTGAAAATCAGAATAACAATCAATAACACCAGCGCCGCGCACAACAGGGCCGCGTCGTACAGCGGAATGGACATCATGTCGCCGTAATTGTTGGCGATCAACGCCGGAAGCGGATAAGCCGCGTCGAAGATCGAAGCCGGGGCTTTGGCCACGTTCCCGACCACCATCATGACTGCGATGGTTTCCCCGAGCGCGCGCGAAGCTCCCAACACCACCGCGGCCAGCATGCCCGGCATTATCTGCGGCAGAATTACTCTGCGAATTGTCTGCCAGCGCGTCGCGCCCACCGCCAGCGAGGCATAACGCAAATCGTTCGGGATCGTGCCGAAAATTTCATACAACACAGAGATAATAAACGGCGCGGTCATCACAGCCAGAACTATGCCGCCTGCCAGAATCCCAAAACCTGTCGGCTGATTGACCGCGAAAATCGGAATGGCAGACAGCCATCTCTTGGCGAATGGTGCGAGTACCTGATTCACAAACGGGACGACAGCCAGCAATCCCCATACGCCATACACCACCGGCGGGATGGCCGCCAACAGATCCAAAATGGGCTTGGCTGTGGAACGCACAAACGCGTGCGCGTATTCTGCGAGGTAGATTGCGATCAAAATACAGGGCGGCACCGCCAGCAATACACCGACAGCCGTCACCCAAAATGTGCCCATAATGAACGGCCGAAACCCGAACAGCTTTTCGTCCGGCTTCCAAATATTTCCAAAGAGCAGATCTTTCAAAGGTTGAGAACTTAATATCGGCCACGACCGCACGATCAGGGCAATACCGATAATTACGATCAGGAGAATCGGCAGTAAAGTGATCGCCGAGAATACACGCCGCGCAGACCAGTCGCGGCGGGCGCGTTGGGACGCGGCGGAAGATCGGGCATGCCGGCCTCCCGCTTCCATCGAAGATGCCAGTTGATCGAGTTCCATCATCGGAGTTTGGCCAGCGACTCAGCCTGCTGATCTGCCGTGAGCGGAACATATCCGGCCGCATCGAGATATTGCTGGCCGTCCGTCAGAATCCACGTAATGAATTCCAGTGTCAATCCGGCAGGGTTTCCCTTGGTGACCAGGTTTTCGAAACGCGACGGAGGCGAAGGATACTTTCCGGAAGAAACTGCTGTAACGGCTTCAGCTTTATTTTGGAAATATTCGCCGCTCTCGGCCTGGCCATTCCCATTGACATCGATAGGCGGAACCAACGCGCCGCCTACCAGTTTTCCACTGTTGAGATCGAACGTGCTATTCAAGTTGCTGAAGCCGATCCCCAATGGGTCCTTAATGACTGTATCCACCAGCGCCGGCTCACCGTTGATACCGATCGCCGTGGACAGCATATCTGTCTGCGCTTTTCCGCCGCAAAACTGCGCCCAAATATCCGCGGCGCCTGCCGAATCCGAACGCGTATACACATGAATTTCGTCTTTGATCTCAGGCTTGCCAATCACCTCACCCCAGGTCTTGATTTCGCCTGTCACGAAGATTTTATGGAACATATCTTTAGTGATCCCTTTAGCGATCAAATCTACCGCCACCGGATTCTGCGCGCTAATCACCGGAAAGACCGCGTCCTTCGTAACCGAAATCCAGAAGATGCCCTGCGACTCCTCTTCAGGTTTGATGGCGCGTGAGATCATGCCAATATCGACCGCGCCGGCAATCGTGTCGGTCATCCCTTTGCCCGCGCCGCCGCCTTGAATATCAAACTGAACGTTCGGGTGAATCTTCTGGAATTCCTCCGCCCAAACCGTCATCATGGGATACAGCGCGAACGCGCCGGATATGGAAATGGTTCCGCTCAACGACTCTTGCGCGGACCGCGTCGCGGCAGGCGGCTGTGAAACGGCTGGAGCGGGAAGGATACCGCAAGCCGATGTCAATAACATTCCAAGTACGAGTGCAACAAGCAAGGTTTTCAATTTGGTTCTCATTCCTGTTCCTCTCTTTTTTTGAAAGAACGCTTCCTTGAATGAAAATTTCTACCTTATTTGTCTAAATATAATAATATCTATAATTTAAGTATACTTTTAGTATAAAAAAATTTATGTTCAAAATTTCCCACCTTTACCTGCTTTTCAAAACCTGGGCTTCCACCCGCTTCGTGACCATCGCCAGTGTGGTGCCATCTAAAATATCGGCGATGGCATTGCGCACATCCGCCATAACCATGCGGAGGCCGCAAGTGTTTTCATCGGGACAGCCGCAAGGTTCATAGGCCATTTGCGAAACGCAATTGATCGGCGCCAACGGTCCATCCAGCACGCGCACAATTTGCCCCAGCGAAATTTGATCGGACGTTTTGGAGAGGTAATAGCCGCCGCCGACGCCCATTTTGCTGTGCAATAAACCGGCGTTTTTGAGCGCCAATAAAATCTGCTCAAGGAACTTGGCCGGGATCTGATCGCGCTGTGAGATCGCTTTGATCTGCACCATGCCGGGAGGGCTGTTTTTCTGAGCTTCGGCCAAAATGATCATGGCCCTCAACCCATATTCGCCGCGTTTCGAAAGGCGCATTGTCTACTATCCTTATAGGAGATATAGAACAATTATAAATCGGATATTGAATTTCGTCGAGGCTGATTTTCCGATTCCGCAAGTGGAACCACTTCCGCCTCCCCCAAGCCGCGCAGTAAGTCCGCGCTCTTCAAAATGACTGTTGTGCCGCGTACGCCGGATCCAATCGAAACTTCATCTTCGATCAGCACACCCGGGTCGATCAGAACCTTGAGCCTGTTCGGTAAACCGAACGGCCCCACCGCGCCGATTCGATATCCGGTTACAGCCAGCACCTCTTCTTCGCTCGCCATCGAAATCCGGGAATGACCGAGGTGTTTCCTCAATGCTTTCCACGAAACCTGCTGCGGCCCGGCCATTAAAACCATCACATACTCGTCGCCGCGCAAGCGAAACAGGATGCTCCGCACCACCTGTTCCACGCGATGACCGCGCTCACGCGCGGCCTGCTCCAGCGAATTCACCGGCCCCGGGTGACGAAAGACACGATGAGGGATTCCAAGTTTTTCCAGCGCCAGGCTGACGGGAGGCATTTGATCCATCATGCGTTGCCAGATCTATCGCGCAGATGCAGAGCGTTTCCGCGCGGCTTTCGGTCTCTGCGCGGGCGAGGTATGCGCCCTCCCATAATCGCACAAGTCACAGACCGGACAATGCGGGCAATCGGGATTGCGCGGATGGCAAAATTCCCGGCCAAGGCGAATCAAATTCAAATGCGCGGCGTAATATGTTTCGGGCGGGAAGAGACTCTCGAGGTGAGGATGAGCCTGTTCAACGGTCATCTTCTGCGGGCGGAGTCCGATGCGGCCCGTCACGCGGTAAATATGTGTGTCAACGGGAAAGGCAGGCCGGCCCAACGAAAAGCATAAAACAATTGCCGCAGTTTTCGGGCCGATGCCCTTGAATTTCATTAACCAGGCGCGCGCTTCTTCGAGCGGCATATCCTTGAGAAAAGACAGGTCCAGATTGCCGCGTTCTTTGGTGATCTCGCGCAGTACATTTTGGATGCGCGGTCCCTTTTGATTGGCAAGCCCCGCCGGGCGAATGGTATCGATCACTTGCTCCGTCTTGGCATCGCGCACCTTTTCCCAGCTTGGAAACCGGGCGCACAAAGCATTGAAGGCCCGGTCGCGATTGCGATCGTTGGTGTTTTGAGAAAGGATCGTGTCAACCAATTCGTGAATCGGCGGCATGGGATCGCGCCAGATCGGCTCGCCGAAGACCGCCATTAGCCGCTGATGAACTTTGAGAGCGCGTTGTGCCAGGTTTTTCATGGAGGAGATCAATCAATAAGGTGAAATGCCGGCCGCGATTCGCCGGTAACAATTCCGCGGTGATTTTTGATCGGTTTGATCGGACCGAACGCGGCTAATTTTTGCATTTGCGCGGGCGATAAAACCTTCATTTGGCGCAAAATTTCCATCACAACCGCCGGGCGGACTCGGTTCGAAGCTTCAAGTTGAACTGACATACGCGAGGCGTCGCCATCCGAAACCTTGAACGCAATCCCTACGCCGGGTGAATCGGGGCCCAGCGCTCCCGGCAACAAGCCGAGCGCCTGAAAACCTTCCGCGCCGCGTTTGCAAACGATCTTTCCTTCGCCCACCTTCATTAGTTCGCAATCGAATTCACCGAAGCCGCTGACCATCTCAGGATAAGTTGTCATGGCAGAGGTGATTTTGCGGCAGGCAACTGCGCGCGGCTCGGGCAGTCCGCGCGGGTCAGAGAGACGCGCAAAAGCCAGCGCGGCATGGTAAAGCGGGACCGCGAAATTAGGCGCAGAGCAACCGTCCACACCCAGTTCGATCTTTCCGCGGGCGAAGCCGCTCATTTCAGAAAAGGTTGTCAGAATATCCTGTTGAATGGGGTGCTGGATGTCGAGATAGGTATCCAGCGGCAGGCCGCGCATTTTAGCATGCGCCAGCATGGCGGTATGTTTGCCCGAACAATTATTGATATTGGGAGTCAACGCGGCGCCGCTTTGTACCAGCGATTTAAACATCACCGCATCGCTCGGCATGTGAACGCCGCACTGCAAATCGCTTTCATGAATACCGATCTTTGCCTGCATGCCGCGCACGGTTTCAAGGTGCATGGCGGAACCTTCGTGCGAAGCGCAGGCCAGCGACAATTCACGCGGCGTCAGGCCAAAGTGTTCCACGCCGCCGCGTTCGACAAACGGCAAAGCCTGAAACGGTTTGGCGCTGGAGCGCAAAAAAGCGACCAGTTGCGGGTCGCCATAGGAGGCCAGGAGTTTGCCGTTTACATCCACCATGGCGATGGCGCCGTAATGAATCGACTCGACAATCTGACCGCGGGTCAGTTCCAGAAGAGGGAGATTGGAAATATTCACGATTGGTCTTCGTTCAAATTACTGGAGGGACGATAATGGCGATGGTAATAATGCAGTAACCCATAACGCAGGCGTTGTGAGTAATGTTTCTGCCGCGCGGCCGAGGCTTTGAATTTTGCCGTGAGAGCCGGGACCAGTTTCTCGGTCGCCTCGGGAGCGGCTTTTCGATTCACCAATCGTTCAAGGCGGCTTAACGTATATTTGAGGAAATCCAATTGATGACGAATGGTCTGCGAATTGATCACGCCGCCGCGGCTGCTGATGATGGTATAACCTTTATAAGCCGGGCTGAGCAACAGATTCAACGTATCGAGCCAGGCCGGCAGGTCGGCAGTCGCGAGATAAGGCGGCTGGCCTTTCACCACTGCGTCGCCGATGAAGACGATCTTTTCCTCAGGCAGGACAGCCCAAACCGCGCCCAGCGCGGGGCCTGCATGGTGTTCCAGCATTACCGCGCCTTCGCCCCAATGCAAAGCGAGTTGTTGGGTGAAGGCGATCTCAGGCGGCGCCCAACGGACGCTCCCCAGGCCGGGAATCGATTCCCAATCTGCGCCGGTTTCACTGCCCTGCGCTTTAAAGGTGTTCGGCCGCAAACGAAAGATGTTGGCCGTTCTTTCATGAGCGATCACTGTGCAATCCATGGCGCGCGCGCCGAGCGTTCGGTCGGGATGCGCATCGAGGTTGACCAGCACGCGTTCAGGTCCGGCGGTTAAATTCATCATGGCGGCGCGCCAAGCGCGGCCGTCTTCGGGTGAGGGCGGCGCGTCGATCTGAATCAAGCCGCGGCTGCGTACGATCACGCCCAGAATCACGCCGGGATATTGATCTTCGATAAAAACATTTTTGGTAATCGCCTGCATTCTGCTCCTGAAACTATTCTTCCTGTTGCATCTGCAACCGGCCGGTTTGACGCAATAATTTTCCGGTCTTCTTCACCAGCCGGGCTACGGGCAGGGTAAGCCAGAACGTGGCGCCCTTGCCAGATTCGCTTTCAACAATGATCTGCCCGCGGTGCGCGCGCGTGGCGAGGCGGCAGAAAGCCAGGCCCACGCCGAGGCCGCCGACTTTGGACTTGCCGCGCAGCCGGATGAATTTTTCAAAGATACGTTCCTGTTCCGCGGGCGGAATGCCGGGACCGGTATCGCGCACCCAGAATTTCACCCAGTCGGCGCTATCCACACGGCCGCCGATCTCGATGCGCCCATCGACCGGCGTGAACTTAATGGCGTTCTCCAAAAGGTTGATGAAGACGCGGTGAATCATATCCACATCGACGTTGATCAGTGGCAGGGCCGGAGCCAGCGTGATATCGATGGTCTGATGACGACCGGCCGCGCCCATTTCCACATCCTTGATTGCCTCATCCACCAGCGCGGCCGGGTCCACCGCTTTTTGATCGAGAATCTGCTGGCCGGATTCGAGCCGGCTGATATCGAGCAATGAGTTGATCAGGCGCTGAATGCGCGCCGTGGAATTCAACGCGATATTCAACATCGAAAGATTGGTTTCGTCCTGTGGGATCATCCCTTGAAGCATGTCGAGACTCGAAATGATGTTCGCCAGCGGTGAGCGCAGGTCGTGATAGATCATGGCAGTCATATCGTCGCGCAGGGAATCCAAATCGCGGCGTGCGGTAATATCGCGCAGAATCCATTGAATCGATTCGACGCCTTCGAATTCCACGCGGTGCGTATGCACCTCCACCGGCACGATGCCTCCCTCGCGCTGATGCAAAGCCGATTCATAAGTGGTATCGTGCCCGCGCAATAGTTCGAATTCCAGCCCGGCTTTGCCCCAACTCACATCGTGGAGCTGGTCAATTGTCAGTCCATGCAATTGTTCCGAGGGATAACCGCTCAAACCGACGGCCTGACGGTTTGCCTCCAAAATCTTACCGCCCCAATCCGTGATCAAGATCGAGTCGATGCTATCCTCGAACAACTCGCGATAGCGCTGGTGCGCCTGCTGTAAACGTTCGAATAACATCGCGTTCTGAATCGTGGTTCCGGCCAAACTGCCCAGCCCGGTCATCACCAACAACGCGTCGGGGTCGAATGTTTTGGCAATGGGATTAATGGCCTCGATCACGCCCAGAATCTTTCCCTGCGATTGAATTGGGGAGATGGCGACCGCCCGCATCTCGATTCCCACGAACTTGTCCACGTCGCTGTAACGTTTATCGGTCTCGACGTTTGGCACCACCAACCCGCGCCCTTCACGCACTACATAACTCACCAGGCCCTTGCCCGGTGGAATCCGTCGATTCAAAATATTACCGGAGTTCTGTCCTGCCGCGGCGTGATAGATCAATCCATTGTCCGGTTCAGTCAGAGCCAGCGCCACAGTTTCTACTTGAAGCGCCTGCATGGTCTGATTGAGAATCCGCCGCCAGACATCCGGCATTTCGAGCGAGGTGTTGATGGCGGCCGCGCCCTCGGCCAGCGCAGACATAACGCGCGCTGTGCGCTGGCTTTCCGTGTAGAGACGCGCATTCAAAACGGCCACACTTGCCTGATCGGCAATGGCCTGCATCAACTCGAGATGTTCTTCGTTGAAAGCGTTCGGGACAGAGTGGACCAGCGTCAATACGCCGACCAGCCGTTCGCGCGCCAGAAGCGGCACGCAAATTGCCGATTTGGCCCCCGTCTTTTCGACCGCGTCGTCTTCACGGCGAAGCCAGCGTTCATCCTTGCTGGTATCCGGTACAAGCACTGATTTGCGATGCCGCATCACCCATCCGGCCAGGCCGCGCTCCACCGTTTCACGCATCTGCTGGGTGGTGTGCTCGTGCAGGCGTTGACCATAAACAATCGTAGCGTCAACCGGCTTTCCCATGTCGTCGAGCACCACGATGCTGGCGCGCTCGCCGCCTACGTTGCGGATGGCCGCGAATAATAGGCGCTGTAACACCGTCCTCAAATCGAGGGCGGTGGCCACTTCGCGGCTCACGCCGATTAATAATTCCAGCAATGCACGATTATGGTCTTCTTCAGACATGGCTTATAGGTATTTTAAACCACTTCCTGTGTTAAATAATACCACGCGCTCGCTCGAATGTACCCATCCTGTCTGGACCAGGTGTTTCAATGCGGCCCAGGTAGCCGCGCCCTCCGGGGCAGCGAATACGCCTTCCATCCGCGCCAGTTCCTTTTGGGCGGCGAGAATCTCATCATCCGTCACCGCCACAGCCGCGCCGCGACTGGCATGCAGGGCGCGCAGAATCGAGCGATCGGCAAAGGCGCCCGGCACACGCAAGCCCGCGGCGATGGTTTCCGCATTTTGCCAGAATTCTGCGCGCTCCCATTTTTGTTGAAAAGCGCGCACGATCGGCGCGCACCCCGCGGCCTGCACACTGACCATGCGCGGCCGCTTCGAGCCGATCCAGCCCAGCGCTTCGAGTTCATCGAAGGCCTTCCACATGCCCACCAGGCCGGTCCCGCCGCCGGTGGGATAGAGGATGACCTCCGGCAAATCCCAACCGAAATGTTCGGCCAATTCGAGGCCCATGGTTTTCTTGCCTTCAGCGCGGTACGGCTCTTTGAACGTGGAAACATCGAACCAGCCATGTTGACGCGCGCCCTCGCCGGCCATCCGGCCCGCGTCGCTGATCAAACCATCCACAAGGATCAAATCCGCACCGAAAGCGCGGACTTCGAGTTGATTCGCCAGCGGCGCGTCTTTAGGCATGAAAACGTGTGCCGTGACATGCGCGCGCGCCGCGTAGGCCGCCAACGCGCTGCCTGCATTCCCAGCCGTGGGGATGACGAATTCGGTTACGCCCAACTCGACCGCGCGCGCGACAGCCATGACGAGTCCGCGCGCCTTGAACGAGCCGGTTGGGTTGGGGGATTCGTCTTTGATCGAAAGCGCGGACAGGTTCAAGGTCGAGGCAAGGCGCGGGACCGAAAGCAGAGGAGTATCGCCTTCACCGAGAGTCAAGCGATGCGCGTCTGCCCGCACAGGCAGAATTTCCGCCCAGCGCCAAATCCCGCGCGGGCGCGCGGCCGCGGCTTCGCGAGTCAGCGTTTTACGCGCCTGCTGAAAATCGTAACGCGCCAGCAAAGGCGATTTACAATCTGTACAAAATCCTTGAAGACGATCAGCGTCGAAGTGTTTCCCACATTCTGGACATTCGAGGAAGGTCAAAGTGCTGTCCATAGGGAAAGTATAGCACAGGCTTCGGGTAAAATTAAAGAATGAGCTTCGATCTTGCGCGCGTCCGTGCGTTGTGCTTCGATGTGGACGGTACGTTAAGCGATACGGATGACCTGTTTACACAGCGAGTCCAAAAGTTTTTGCCGCGCTTTTTATTTCACGACCCAGCCCGTATGGCGCGCCGCTTTGTGATGTGGGCTGAAGCCCCGGCCAACAGCCTGCTTGGGCTGACCGATACGCTCGGTATTGACGATGAATTGCTTGGCCTGATCGAAAGAGTCAACAAACTGCACAAGCCGCGGCCGAAGAAATTTTTACTGATCCCCGGCGTGGATGCGATGCTGGCGCGCCTGCATGGCCGCTACCCAATGGCGGTTGTCAGCGCGCGCGATGAAGAGGGGACGATGGCGTTCCTGAACCAGTTCGACTTGGCAAAGTATTTCGAAGTGATCGTGACCGCCCTCTCCGCCGAACTTACGAAGCCCTACCCGGACCCGATCCTGCTGGCCGCGCAAAAGATGAACGTCCCGCCGGAGGCTTGTCTCATGGTCGGCGATACCACAGTGGACATCCGCGCGGGGAAATCCGCGGGCGCGCAGACGGCGGGCGTGTTATGCGGTTTCGGCGAAGAACGGGAATTAAAACATTTCGGCGCGGATCTGATTTTGCAGAATACGCCGCAGGCGGCGAATATACTGCTGAAAACGAATCGCATTTAATTACGCTAGCCTTTTACATAGGACAACTTTTCCGAAATCAAGCCCTGCTCCACGCGGTAGATATCCGTTCCGCGTACGTGTCCTGTTTGCCCTGCCGTGTCCACCCATTCGTATCGCCAGCGCATCACACAGCGAAGCCCCAGCCCGAAAATCTCCTCGATCTCGATACGCGCCCGCGGCGATTCGCGGAAAAAGTCCCGCCAAAATTGCGCCACCGCTTCCCTGCCCGAATAGATTGTGCCGTCCGGCGCGGGATCGGTATTCTCAAAGATGCAATCCTCGCTCATCAGGCGCATCATTTCATCCACATCATGCCGGTTGAAGGCTTCGTTGAACGAAAGAACGACCCGCACGACGGTTTCGAATCGAGACAAACGAGTTGGGCTCATCATTAACCTTCCTTTGAAAAGAGTATAGCACGCGCCCCAAACCGATTTCAACATAGGGCGGCCTTTCCACAAGCATGCTTCACAAAGGGAGGGTTATAATCGTTTTATGAGAACCTTGCGGCTGTTGGTAATCGGGCTGGCCCTATGTGCCCTGACACTGCCAATGTTTACGGCGCACGCGCAAACCCGCGCGCCGCTGGTGGATGTGATCACCATAGACGGTGAGATCGCGCCGTCCATGTTCCACTATGTGGAACGCGGCCTGCAAACCGCCGAGGTAAATCGGGCAAGCCTGATCGTGCTCCAACTCAATACGCCGGGCGGCGACCTCGAATCGATGTTGAACATCATGGATGCCATCCGCGCCAGCGACATTCCAGTGGTGGTGTATGTGTCGCCGAAAGGCGCCATTGCGGGCAGTGCCGGCGCGCTGATCACCATGGCGGGCGACGCCTCAGCCATGGCGCCGGAAACCGCCATCGGCGCCTCCAGTCCGATCAGCAGTAGTGGACAGAACCTGGAGACCACGCTGGAGACCAAACAAAAAGAGATCATGAAAGCCAAGATCCGCTCGCTGGTGGCGCCGCGCGGCCCAACCGCGCTGGAACTGGCGCAAAGCATGATCGACGACGCCAAAGCGGTCACCGCGCAAGAAGCGCTCGACGCCAAACTGGTGGACTTCATCGCCACCGATCTCAACGACCTGCTTAAAAAACTGGATGGTTTCACCGTTCAAATGGGGAACGGTCCGCACACATTGCACACAGCCGATGCAGTCGTGCAAAATATCAATTTGAATTTTATCGAACAGCTTCTATTTTTGCTCACCGATGCCAACATTCTCTTCATCCTGATCGCCATCGGCCTGCAGGCCATCGTGATCGAAATCTCGCACCCGGGCGGCTGGGCGGCCGGTTTCCTCGGCGTGATCTGTCTTGCGCTGGCCGTGTACGGCATGGGCATCCTGCCAGTCAACTGGTTTGGGTTAATCTTCATCGTCACGGCTTTTATTTTGTTCATCCTCGATCTCAAAGCGCCCACTCACGGAGCGCTGACCACCGCCGGTGTGGGTTCGTTTATCGTCGGCGCGCTGGTGTTATTCAACTCGCCGGGCACGCCGCAATTCCAGCGCGTATCCGTGCCGCTGGTGATCGTGGTCGGAATTCTGTTCGGGTTGATATTTGCGGCCGTTATGACAGTCGCGATCCGTGCGCAGCGCGCGCCGGTGCGCGTGGGCATGGGGACGGTCGCGGGAAAGATCGGAACTGTCCGCGATTGGAGCGAGCACGCGGGGCAGGTACAGGTGGGGTCCGAACTTTGGAGCGCGGAACCCACTGAAGGGTCGGGCGCGATCCGTAAGGGCGACCACGTCGAGGTCGTCAAAGCCGAGGGATTGAGATTGAAAGTCAAAAAGAAAGAATAAATTATAATAATCGTCAGAGCGCCGAACGATGCAAATGGAATTCGTCGAAGCCGCCGCTCATTCACTGTCAACCATATCATTACGCTTCATAAAGGACATCATGCCTGTCACTCCAACCAGAGATCGAATCAACCCCGAAACGACGAACATCCGTCCGTTGCGCCGTCCCGAATGGATTAAGGTGCGCGCGCCCGCGGGTGAAAATTACGAACGCCTGCAAACGCTGATGCGTTCGAAGGAACTGCACACGGTTTGCGAAGAAGCCATGTGCCCGAACATTGGCGAATGCTGGGGCCAGGGCACTGCCACATTCCTGATGCTGGGCGATGTGTGCACGCGCACCTGCGGATTTTGCGACATCAAACACGGAAAGCCCGCGCTGATGGATTGGGGCGAAGCCGAACGCGTGGCGCAAGCCGTGAAATCCATGAATTTGAAACACGCGGTCATCACGTCCGTGAACCGCGACGAACGCCGCGACGGCGGCGCGCCGATCTTCGCCATGGTCATCTGCCGCATCCGCGAAGTATTGCCGGGCTGTTCCATCGAAGTATTGATCCCCGACTTCAAAGGTTCGGTCGAAGCATTGAAGATCGTGATGGATGCGCGGCCGGAGATTTTGAATCATAACGTGGAGACTGTGCCGCGCTTATTCAAATCCGTACAACCACAGGACAACTACGAGTGGGCCGCCGCGACGCTGAGCAACGCCAAAAAACTCGACCCCGAAGTGCTGACTAAATCGGGAATCATGGTCGGCCTCGGCGAAACCATGGACGAGATCAAAGCCGTGATGCGCGACCAACGCTCGTGGGGCGTGGACATTCTGACCGTCGGTCAATATCTGCAACCCAGCAAGAAACACCTGCCGATGGAACGTTATTACACCATGGAGGAATTCGCCGAACTGCGCGACTACGGAAAAGAGATCGGCTTCAAGTGGGTCGAGTCGAATCCGCTGGTGCGTTCGTCGTATCACGCCGCGGATCAGGTACGCGCGTTAAGCATCGTACATCGCAAGTTGTATGGGAATGCAAAAGAATAGCAAAATGAGCAGAGCAATCTCCCGCCGGATGCAAAGTTCAGCGGGAGGTTTTATTTTCCGAAACCATTCCAGCCAATTCTTTCAATTGCAGATCGGCCAGAGATTTCAATTTTAGATTTTCCCCGCTTACATCCAGCAATGCAGTTGTGGGATTCGGCACCGCCACGACAAAAATGCCCGCGGCGCGCGCGGCTTTGATCCCGTTTGGGGAATCCTCGAACACTACCGCTTCAGTGTTCCGAACTTGAAGCCGGTTCAGCGCCAATAGAAACAGGTCGGGGTTGGGCTTGGTTCTGCCAACGGCCACATCGTCGTTGCAGATGATCGCATCGAAATAACCGAAAATGCCCAGCCGCTTCGCATGACCGTCCACCCACGAATGCGGCGAACTGGAAGCAATGGCAAGTTTGAGATTCATCGTCTGTGCCGCGCGGATGACCTCCTCCACGCCGGGCAGGATCGGCTGGGAGAGAATCAGCGCGTTGCTCTGCACGTGATGGCGAACGCGCAGGGAAACGGAATCCAGCCGTCCCTGAGAAAGACGCGCAAGCTCCTCCGCCGGTTCGAAATCGGAAGCGCCGTTCCCGCCAATAATGCTTCTCCATTTCGTCATGGGGAAATCGAATCCATTTTCCTGATAGATGTTCTTCCAGAGCAGGTAGTCGGGCGTTTCCGTGTCGAGGATCAAACCATCGAAATCGAAGATCAGGGCTTTGAGGGTCATAACCGCCAATTGTAACGGAAGCGTACGATATTATCCCGAAGCGAAAGCGATGACAGAAGATGAGTTTCGCGCATATCGGCAAAAAAAGGACGGCGAGTTTCGCCGTCCCATCTTTCAATCCGCATTCCTTCCATATTCTAAAATAACTTCAACACGGCGTTACTGGCCCACGCGAATAGCGGCGCGGGGATGATATTCACCAGCACGGTAACAATCGCGGTCAATGTGATCGTCAGGTTGAGCCAGGGTTCGCGCGCAACAGTCGGTTCGCCGTCGCGCATATACATTACCACGACCACACGCAAGTAGTAAAAGACGGAGATGATCGAGGTCGTTACGCCAATGACCGCCAGTCCGGTGAATCCGCCTACGATCACCGCGCGGAAGAGGTAGAATTTTCCGACCAGACCGATCGTGGGAGGCAGGCCGGCCAGCGAAAGCATGAAGATCGTCATGGCGGCGGCCAGCGCGGGACGCTTTCGCCCGAGGCCGGCGTAATCCGCAATGGCAAGGCCGCGTTGTCCCGAATCTGAGGGGTCGCGTTCGGTTTTTTCCAGCGCCATCACTACGCTCCACGCGCCGAAATTGGTCACCATGTAAAAGGCAAGATAGAACAATCCCGCCGCGACCGAAACAGGCAGTATCTCTTTGTTCTGGTACGGCACGAAGGCCATTAAAATATAACCGGCATGCGCAACGCTCGAATATGCCAGCATGCGTTTGATGTCGGTTTGTGCGACGGCGATCACGTTGCCAACGATCATGGTCAACGCAGACAACCCCCATAACACATCGGTCATGTTCGGCGTAAGGGCCGGGAAAGCAACGGTAAACACGCGCAGTAACGCGGCAAAGCCCGCGATCTTGGCGCCCGAGGACATGAAGGCGGTCACGGCAGTCGGCGCACCCTGATATACGTCCGGTGTCCACATGTGGAACGGAACGACCGCGACTTTATATCCGAATCCGACGAGGAGCAGGGCCGCGCCGATGGCCAGGAACAGGCCCGAGGTAAAGGTGGAGGCGGAGGCGGCTTGCACGATTCCATAAATGGACGTTGTGCTGGTCGCTCCGAAAATGAGCGCAGTGCCATAGACGAAGAATCCCGTGGAAAACGCGCCGATCAGAAAATATTTAATCCCTGCTTCCTGCGACTCCCTGTGCGTGCGGGCGAACGCGGCCAGCACATACAATGGGATCGAGAAAAGTTCGAGCGCAATGAACACAACGATCAGGTCCGCGGCCTGCCCCATCAGCATCATGCCGACGACGCTGAACAATAACAACGTGTAATATTCGCCGCGCTCGATGCCCATGCGTTTAAGATAATCGTACGCCACTGCAACACCGAGCAAACCGCTGACCAGCAACAACGCGTCGACGAAAACCGCAAAACCGTCCAGCACGACCATGCCGTTGAAAGCTGTGCTTTCCGGGTGGCCGATCTGTGCGAGGGTGTAGCCCAAAGTCAACGCGAGGCCCAGCGCGGCCAGCAATGCAGTGATACTCTTGCGGTTTTTCGGAATGAAAAGATCCACCAGCAGGAGCACACAGGCCCAAACAGTGAGCAGAATCAGAGGATAAACAGTGGAGAAATCGGATGCTTGAGGCATAATATTTTAGTGCATTGCCAGGGCGGCGGCCTGCAAAGCGGCGGTGAGTTTGGTCACTGCAGGAGCCATCAGGTTGAAGAAAGGCGCAGGATACAGACCGATCCAAATCATCAAAATGACCAATGGGACTATCGTGGCAATCTCGCGCCAATTGAGATCGCGAATGGCATGCCCGTGTTTCCTGGTCTCATCCACAACTTCACCTTGCGGGCCGAGGAATATCTGCTGGAACATATACAAAATATAAATGGCGGCCATGATCACGCCCGCGGCGGAAATGCCTGCCAAGAGTGAATTGTTGATCGCTTTGGAGCCGAACGCTCCGAGCAAAATGGTGAACTCGCCAACGAAACCGTTCAAGCCCGGCAAGCCCATTGAAGAGAGAGATACGATAAGGAAGATCGAGCCAAAGATGGGGGTAACTTTCCACAACCCGCCATAGACTTTAAATTCGCGGGTGTGCGTCTGTTCATAGATCATGCCGACGAGGAGAAATAATGCGCCCGTACTGATTCCATGATTGAGCATTTGCAAGATCGCGCCCTGTATGCCCTGCGTATTGAGCGCGAACAGACCGAGCATCACAAATCCAAGATGGCTGACCGAGGAATACGCGACCAGCTTCTTGATATCGGCCTGAGCATACGAAACCGCCGCTCCGTAAATGATGCCGATCATCGCCAGGAGCGCGATCCAGGGCGCGGCTTTCAGTGAGGCCTCCGGGAAAAGCGGAATGTTAAAGCGCAGGAAACCGTAGGTGCCCATCTTCAGCATGACGCCCGCCAGAATGACCGAGCCAGCCGTTGGCGCCTCCACGTGTGCATCCGGAAGCCACGAGTGCACCGGCCACATCGGAACTTTAATGGCAAAGGCCGCAGTGAATGCAAGGAACAGCCAAAACTGAACGTTGACTGGAATGTTGTGCTGTGCGATCAAATCTGGAACGGAAAAGGTGCCGCCGTAAATGCCAAGCCAGATGATCGCCAATAACATCAGGATGGAGCCGGCCATTGTGTACAGGATGAACTTGAGAGCCGCATAAACACGGCGCGGGCCGCCCCAGATGCCGATCAGGAAATACATTGGGATGAGCGAAAATTCCCAGAAAATGTAGAAGAGAAATAAATCCTGCGCGACGAAGACGCCCACCATGCCCACTTCAAGCAGGAGGAAGAACAACATGAAGTCTTTCACGCGGTCTTCAACGGCCGTCCATGTGGAAAGGATCGAAATGGGGGTCAGCAGGGTGGTCAACAAAACCAACAGGATGCTGAGTCCATCCACGCCGAGATAGTATTGGATGTTCCATCCAGCGACGGTGATCCACGGGTAACGCGCGACCATTTGCAGGTCCGGATTGGATGCGTTGAACATCGTCAGCACCCAAATCGAAAGCCCGAATGTGATCAGTGTGGTGAGCAGTGCCGTCCAGCGCAGGAGATCCTTTTTATCGTTGGAGATAAAAAGCAGGACGAGCATACCCACCAATGGAAAAAAGGTCATGATCGTAAGAGGTTGCAAAAGAAATTCCATGTTTCATCCTCATTGCCCTCACTCACTGGCTGAGCGAGGGAATTTCTTATTTCAAAATTAAATATCCAAGAATAACGACGACGCCCAGCAGGACAGCCAGCGCATACGAACGCACGAATCCGTTCTGGACCTTGCGCAGGACAGCCGACAACCACTTGGTTGCGTAGCCCAACCCGTTGGCAATGGCATCGATGCCTCGCTGGTCGGCGTAAAGGTTGAGGCCGATGCGGCTCAACCAGTTATACGTACCTGCAAGAGCCTTCTCATGGAACCAATCGTGCCAGAACCTGTCGTCAATGGTATCGGCCAGGAAATGCGCGATATCCTTATAACGGGCAACAAAGAGAACATCGTAAATTTCGTCCACATACCACTTGCGTTCCATGCCGGTGAAAAGAAAGCCAAGCGGTTTCTTGAGCGGATCGGGCTGGCCCCGTTTCAACGGGTTTCGTCCATATAACAGCCACGAGAAAAGGATCGCCAACAGCGCCAGAATCGTCGAGACAATGGCAATGTTCAAAACAAATTCCTGCGGATGAATATTGATGGTGTGTTCCAGCCATTTGGTCAGCGTTTCAACGCCCGGCAGATTCAACACGCCGCCCAAAAAGGCGCCAGCCGCCAGAATGATCAACGGGATCGTGATGACCGGCGGGCTTTCCTCGGCGTGCGCGGCCACCTCATGGCGAGGTTCGCCAAAGAAGACCATGAAGATTTGACGGCCCATATAGAACGCGGTGAGGAACGCCGCAATCATAAGCAACCAATAGATCAGGCTGAAACCGCCCGTGAAGGCATCCGCCAGAATCTCATCCTTCGACCAGAAACCGGCAAAAGGAATCACGCCGCCCAGCGACAACGCGCCGATCAGATATACCCAAAATGTAACCGGCATGGTCTTGCGCATGCCGCCCATGTTGCGCATATCGTTGGGATCGAACACTTCCTCATGGCCTTCCTCGTGTCCCTCATGCTGGGCGAGATGGTGATGCCCGCGCTCCAAACCAAGGATGATCGAACCGGCCGAGAGGAACAACAAAGCCTTGAAGAACGCATGCGTAGCCAGGTGGAACATGCCCGCCACGTACGCGCCCATTCCGACTGCGGCCACCATATAGCCGAGTTGCGAAATGGTCGAATAGGCCAGCACTTTTTTGATGTCATACTGCGCCGTGGCAATCGTGGCCGCGAACAACGCGGTCACCGCGCCGACCAGGGCAACGATGAACTGCGCCTGAGGCACCAGCGTATAAATTGGCGCGGAACGCGCGATGAGATAGACACCCGCCGTCACCATGGTTGCCGCATGGATGAAGGCCGAGACCGGAGTGGGGCCGACCATCGCGTCCGGCAACCAGACGTAGAGCGGAATTTGTGCCGATTTGCCTGCCACGCCCAGCAAAAGGAAGAGCGTGATCGCAATAATCACCGGAGAGTTGATGGCGGAGATGGTCGCGGCTTTATTGAAGACCGCGTCATACTGCAAACTGCCGAATACTGTGAAGATCAGGAAGGCCGCGATCAGGAAGCCGAAGTCGCCGATACGGTTGACGACAAAAGCCTTTGTAGCGGAAAAGGCATTGGTCCATGAGGGACGCGCCAGCGTGTCCATGTCGTACCAGAATCCGATCAACAGATACGAGCACAAGCCCACGCCTTCCCAGCCGACGAAGAGCATGAGATAGGAATCGCCGCTGACCAAAAGCATCATCATGACCATGAACAGGTTGAGAAAGACGAAGAAGCGGCGATAACGGCCAAGGTCGTTCTTGAAGCGCACATCCTCGTGCATATAGCCGATGGCGTAGATGTGAATCAGAGTCCCAACGCTCGAGACGACCAACAGCATCGTGGCTGAGAGCGTATCGACGCGGAAGGTCCAATCGAGCTGGAGAGTGCCAACGTGAATCCATTCTGCAAATGGAACTGCAACCGCCTCGGGATGTTGTGCGAGGGAAATTGCCAGCAAAACCGAAACGACAAAGGTCACGCCCGAGGCGAGGCTGGCAATCGTTCCAACCACTTTTTCGCTGAAGCGGCCGCCAAAGAACATATTGATCAGTAGACCCACAACGGGTGCAAGGACCACCCACGGAGCGAGGAAGAAAAAGCCTGTCTGCATCGCGGTCATCCCTTCAGGCTGTTTATTTCGTCCACGTTGATATCGTGCCTGGTCTTGAAGATTTGCACGATCAACGCCAGGCCAACGGCCACTTCTGCGGCGGCGACTGCGATCACGAAGAAGACGAAGATCTGGCCGCTGAAACTTTGGATCACGCTGGCATAAGCGACAAAGGCCAGGTTGGCGGAATTCAACATCAGTTCAATGGACATGAACATGATCAACGGGTCGCGGCGAACCAGCACGCCCAACGCGCCGATGGTAAATAAAATGGCGGAAAGGATAATGTAATATTCAACGGGAACCATTTAGTTTTGTTCCCCTTTCATTTTTATTGTCAACACAATCGTTCCGACCATGGCTACCAACAGTAAAATGGATGTGACTTCGAACGGAAACAGATATTGATTGAATAACATCGAGGCCATGGCGCGCAGTTCATCCATGGCGTTCACGGATACAGGGGGCGGAATCACAGCGCCAGACGGGCGGGCGCGCACGGTCAGAATGTAGATCGATTCAACGACCAGAATAAGAGCGAGGGCGCCAGACAGCCATTTCTGCCAGGGAATCGCCCGGGTGGGAGGCAGGGCTTCCGCGCCCAACAGCATGATCACGAACAGGAATAACACCATGATCGCGCCCGTGTAGACGGTCACCTGGATCATGGCAATGAACGGCGCGCTCAACAGCACATAGAAGACAGCCACCGTGGCGAGGTTCAACACGAGGAACAAGGCCGAATATACGGCATGGCGGCTGAGCAACATGCCGAGCGCGGTGGCCAGAGCGACCAGAGCAAGAATGAGGAACAGAATCAAGTCGGCAGACATGGCTCTCCCTAATAATTACTGGGATCTTTCATCTCGGGCACCGGGCGGGTGAACACGTTCGGCTTTACCTTCTGCGGCGTGAGCATATCCGGGCTGGGCACAGGATCGAGCAACATTTCCTTGGTGTAGATCGCCGAGCGGCGGTCGGTGAACGAAAGTTCGTAGTTATCGCCCAACACGAGCGCCTCGGTGGGGCAGGCATCTTCGCAGTAGCCGCAGTAGATACAGCGCATCATATTGATCTCATAGGTGGAGGCATAGCGTTCGCCGGGTGAGAAACGTTTTTCATCCGTATTTTCGGCCGACTCCACGAAGATCGCATCCGCCGGGCAGGCCGCGGCGCACAATGAACAACCGATGCACTTCTCGAGTCCGTTCTCGTAACGCTTCAATTCGTGACGGCCGCGAAAACGCGGTGCCACCGGCCGCTTCACTTCCGGATATGCGACCGTTACAGGCCGTTCGAACATGGACTTAAACGTGACCTCCAGGCCACGCACCAATTCAACAAAAGGCTCAAGCATGCTCATAAGCTTTCCTCCTGAGTTCACGATAAATCATAACCACGGTAAAGAACCCGGAAATAATGGAAATAACCGGGATGGCCCAGTAATACAACAAATTGCCCGTTTGTTCCGTCAGCAAAATACCGGCCGCGGTGATGAATACAATCGCCAGCGACAACGGCACCAAAATCTTCCAGCCGAACGCCATCAAACGGTCGTATCGAATGCGCGGGAAGGTGGCGCGCAACCAGATCATGCCGTACAACAGGATGAAGATCTTGATGAACATATAAACCGGGCCCAGCAGTGGAAACCGGTCCACGAACGGACCGAGATAGCCTCCGAAAAACAAGGTCACGGCGATGGCCGAAACGACGATCATCTTCTGGTATTCAGCCATGAAGAACAGCGCAAACTTCATTCCAGAATATTCGGTGTGATACCCGGCCGTCAATTCCTGTTCAGCTTCCGGCATGTCGAACGGCGCGCGGTTGACCTCCGCCAGCGTCGCAATCAAAAAGATCAATGTGCCCACCGGCTGGATGACGACCCACCAAATCGGCTTCTGCGTATCCACAATGTCAATCATGCGCATCGAATTCGCCAGCAGGATGGCAGTCACAAACGACAGGCCGAGCGAAAGCTCATACGAGATCATCTGCGCCGCCGAACGTAAACCGCCGAGGATGGCGTACTTGTTATTGCTCGACCATCCCGCCAGCACGATGCCATACACCGCGATCGAAGCCACCGACATCAAATACAACACGCCGACGTTGATATCGGCAATATACAGGGTAATCTGCCGGCCAAACAAATTGAACGATGTTCCCCACGGAATCACCGCCGCGATAATCAGCGACGGCACCATGGTCACGATGGGCGCGAAGAAGAAGATGACCTTATCGGCAGTGGCTGGCGTGAATTCCTCTTTGAAGATCAGCTTCACCGCGTCGGCGATCGGTTGCAACCAGCCGTCGGGTCCGGCGCGATTCGGGCCCATGCGGGTTTGAATACGCGCCAGCGCGCGGCGTTCGTAGAACGTCAGATATGCGAATCCGATCAGAATTGCCAGGACCAGAACCAGCGATTTCAAAAACCATTCGAGCCAGAGAGTCCAATCCATCACTTCACCTTTGCCAAAGCCGGTTCGTGGATCGCGATTCCCATACTGCGCGGCACCAGCGCCACGCCAGCCGAAATGCTCGCATCCAATTTCAACACTGCCTCGCCGCTCACGCCGTCAAAACTGATCTTCACATGCTGGCCCGCGCCCAAACCGAGCTTTTCAGCGGTATCCGGGTGCAGAGCCACAGTCGTCTCACCGACGCGTTGATCGAGCAGTTCCGCGGAGGTGACGGTCAGCCCGCGGTCATATAATTTATTGATCGGCACCGCCAGCAATTCATTTTCCTGCGGACGAAGAGCCACTTCTTTCGCGACCTTGGGCAGGCCGACCATTTCGCCGCGCTGCGCGCCCGAGACGAGTTGTACGCCGAGGCCTTCTTTATTTTCATATAACGTGCCACCGTAATACATATCGGCGCGGCCGACAATCGGCCATTGATCTCTGACTTCGGCCAGTTTGACATAATTCAAATCTTCGAACGCTTTCACCGAGGCGGCCAAAATATCGAACGCCACCGAAGCGGACGCGCCTTCCATGATGACGCCGGCCTGCCTGGCAATCTGCGCTGTGACGACAAAATCGGGGCGCGCTTCGCCAGTGACCGCCACCGCCGGATAGAAACGCTGTACGCGCCGCTCACCGGAAGTATATGTGCCTTCGCGTTCGACATACGCTTGCGCGGGCAATACCACATCAGCCATTTCTGTAGTGGCAGTTTCGAGAATATCCTGCGCGATCACGAACTTGGCGCCTTTCAGCGCCTTGGCCAGCGCCGGATCGTCGCCCGCAGGGTCCGCACCTGCAACATAAACGACTTTGCCTTTGAGCGCGGCCGCCAAATCTGCCTCCGGCCTAAAACCGATCTCCCACGCGCCCTGATCGTTCACTCTCGACCATACGCCGATCAAACCGTTATTGGGTTTGCCAACATGGCCGGTTTCATTCAGCAGGTTCGCGCAAGCGGCGGCCAGATTCGCCGAACCGCTCAAGCCCAGGCCTTCACTACCGAAGAAGACCACAGCGTTATTAGCTTTTGCAAAGGCTTCGGCGATCTTACTCTTCCCGCCCAGGTCCTGAACGGTCTTGGCCTCGTCGCCGTATGCGTAACGAACTGTGAACGAGGCAAAGCGGTCCAATTTGGTCTGGCGCGGATTCGCGACGATCAATGTCGCGCCGCGGTCGGCGGCCTGCTTCACGCGCAGCCACCAAACCGGCGCTTCTTCATATAAGTCGGACGCAACCACGAGAATCGCATCGTCTTTGCCCAACGCGCCGAGGTTACTGCCCTGAGACATTCCGAATTGCGCGGTCAGATCGCCGCCACCCATATCGGAATAAAGGACCGCCGGCGCGCCGAGTCCATCTGCGAGGGCCTTTAGGTTGAACAAGTCTTCATTGGAAAGCCGCCCCGAAGCCAATACAACAGATTTGGCTTTGGCTTCGTCCAATTTCTCGGCGGTCAAATCCACAGCCGATTTCCAGGAGGCCCGCGTCAATTTATCATCTTTGCGAATCAGCGGCTTAGTGAGACGCGTCTTACTTTCGGTATAGTGATAGGCAAAGCGGCCTTTATCGCACATCCAAAGTTCATTGACCTCTTCATTTTGGCGCGGCATGACGCGTTTGATGACAATCTGGCCGTCTGTGCGGGCCTCGCGGCGCGTATTCAACACGATGTTGCATCCCACCGGGCATTGTGTGCAGATCGAGGCCGGGGCTTCCATCTCCCACGGACGCGCGCCGAAACGAAAATCCGCAGTGGTCAGCGCGCCCACAGGGCAGATATCGGTGGTGTTGCCCGAGAAAACGGTATCAAATGGAGGGTCGGAAATGGAGATGATCTGAGAGTAGCGGCCGCGCTCCTCGAAGCCGAGCACAGACTCGCCCACAACCTCATCTTGAAAACGAATACAACGTCCGCATTGGATACAGCGTTCGCGGTCGAGCCAGATTAATTCGCCGATTGGAATCGGTTTGACAAAATGCACCTTTTCGTTGAAAAGGAAGCGGCTTTGGCCGGGACCATAGGCCATGGTCAAATCCTGAAGCGGACATTCGCCGCCCTTGTCACAGATCGGACAATCCAGCGGATGCGAAGTCAGCAAAAACTCGAGGGTGCTGTTCTGGCCTTCCTTGGCTTTTTCGGACTTGGTGAGCACCACCATGCCTTCCTCGGCCTTGTTCGTGCAGGCCGTTTCGAGCTTCGGCAGAAATTGAATCTTTGGCTGGCCGTTCTCCATGACGACCTGACCCGTCGCGCGGTCCACCATCGGACGCCCGATCTCGACCAGGCACATGCGGCACATGCCGACCGGCTCCATCTTGGGATGGTAGCAAAAGACTGGGATATCGATCCCGACCGCTTTGGCGGCATCCACTACCAGCGTTCCCTCGGGGACCGTTGCCTGTTTCCCGTTAATCGTAAGTGTTACCTGTTTCGTCATCCCGACTCCGTTAAGCCTTCAGCCTTCACCGCCGGCAGTTTGAAATCCTGCGGGAAGCGTTCGATCCCGGTGACCACCGCCATGGTGGAGAAATCTCCCAATGGGCATAAATTTTTTCCGCGTATTTGCAAAGCAACGTTACGCAATAACTCCACTTCATTCCCTTCACCCTGACCGCTTCGCATGCGGTCTATGATAGCCTGCATCCAAAAGGTGCCGTCCCGGCAGGGCGTGCATTTACCGCACGATTCATGTCGGAAGAAGTGGATGGTCTTGTAAATGACCCAGTCAACACTGACCGTGTCGTCGAGGATAATGACGGAGGCAGACCCAAGGTCCGCGCCGAGCGTGCGGACAGTGGCATAGTCCATTTGCATATCGAGGGTCTTATCGTCCACCACGATCATCGAAGAGGAGGCGCCTGCCGGCATGATGGCTTTCACCGGGCGTCCCTCCAAAATCCCGCCGCCGTGTTCGTAGATCAACTGCCGGAACGTGGTGCCAAACGGCAATTCATAGTTGCCGGGTTTGCGCACGCGGCCCGAAAGCGAGAAGATCTTCACGCCCGCGCTATCGGCTGTGCCCATGGACTTGTACCAGTCCGCGCCATTGGCGAGGATCATGGGCACGTTCGTAAACGTCTCCACGTTATTGATAAGCGTGGGCTTGTTGAAGAGACCGACCGCGGCCGGAAAGGGCGGGCGGACGCGCGGCTGGCCGCGTTTGCCTTCCAGCGATTCGAGCATGGCGGATTCTTCGCCGCAAATGTATGCGCCCGCGCCGAGATGTGTGAAAATCCGCAGGGAATAATCCGTGCCGAATAGTTTATCGCCAAGGTAGCCGGCTTTTTCCATCTCGGCGATCTTTTCATCCAAAATGGCGGCCACCGACCAGAACTCGCCGCGCAGATAAACGTAGGAAACGTTCGCGCCCACCGCGTAGGAAGCGATGGCCAGCCCTTCCAAAAACTGGAGCGGATTCTTCTCCATAATCTCGCGGTCTTTGAACGTGCCCGGCTCAGACTCATCCGCGTTGGCCACCACATAATGCGGCCAGTGCTTGTTATCTATGAAGGACCATTTCACGCCGGTGGGAAAGCCCGCGCCGCCGCGGCCGCGCAAGCCGGAATCCTTGACCACTTTGGTCACGTCTTCCGGTTTCATGCCAGTCACAACCTTTTTCCAGGCTTGGAATCCGTCGTTCTGTTCGTAAACGTTCAGTTGGTCGATATTTTGAACTTCACGGTGCCGCAGGAGGATGTGACTCATTCTTTGCCCTCCTGTTTGAGCGCCGCGATCAACTCCAGGGTCTTATCCACGGTCATCTCTTCGTGATATTCGAGGCCGTTCGGACTTTGCAATTGGAACATGGGCGCTTTATCACAGGCGGCCAGGCAGGTCACCGTTTCGAGGGTCACGAGGCCGTCGGGAGTCGTCTCGCCGACCTTGATGCCGAGATTCCCGCACAGGTTTTCCAGGAATTGGTCCGCGCCGCGCAGGGCACAGGGCAGATCGGTGCAGACCTGCATGTAATACTTGCTTTTATTTTCGTCGTGATACAACGTATAAAAGTGAATGAGGGAGGCCACATCGGTATCGGTGATTTCGAGTATCTCCGCGATCTCTTGCATCGCGCCCTTCGTGATGTAGCCGTCATTTCGCTGAGCCAGATACAACAACGGCATGACCGCCGCGCGTTTATGCTCAGGCGGATACTTTGCCAGGATTTGTTTCACTTCTGTTGGATATTTTTCTGCCAAACTCATCGGTCAATATCTCCGAGCACAATGTCTACCGAGGCCAGGATCGCCACCAGGTCGGCCACCAAATGTCCTTTGACGATCTCATGGATCACGGCGAGGTTGTCGAATGAAGGCGTGCGCATGTGAACGCGGTAGGGCTTGGGGCCGCCGTCGCCTTCGAGGTATACGCCCAATTCCCCGCGCGCCGATTCGATCGCGCAATAAATGGAATCCTTGGGCGCAAGGAAGCCCTCCGTCCATAATTTGAAATGATGTATCAGCGCTTCCATGCTGACGCCGATCTCCGAGCGCGGCGGCGGGACGAACTTCCGGTTGTTTGAGTGCACCGTGCCCATCGGCATTTTGTCCAAGGCCTGCTCTACGATTTTCAGCGACTCGCGCATTTCTTCGACACGCACTATATAACGCGCGTAGGTATCGCCTTCCGTTCTGACCGGCACATTGAAATCGTACTGGTCATAGCCCATGTACGGGCGCGCTTTTCGCAGGTCCCAATTCACGCCGCTGGCCCTCAGCATCGGACCGGTGACGCCGTATTGCAGGGCGGTCTCGGCGCTCAAATGGCCGATGCCCAGCAAACGGTCGAGAAAGAGCGGGTTTCTCGTCAGAAGCGCTTCGTATTCATCGATTCGTTTCGGGAATATCTTGATGAAGTCGCGCACCATTCTCTCGAATTCCACCGGCACATCGCGCCACAAACCGCCGGGACGGATATACGTCGTCATCATGCGCTGACCCGAACAGAGTTCGAGAATATCCATGATGTATTCGCGCTCACGGAAAGCATACAGGAACATGGATTGCGCGGCCAGGTCGAGGCCGAATGTGCCGACCCATACCAAATGCGAGGCGATGCGCTGTAGCTCGGTCACGATCACGCGTATGGCCTGAGCACGCTCCGGCACATCGAGGTCCACCAGCTTTTCGACCGCCATGCAATAGCCCAGGTTGTTGCCGACCGTGTTCAGGTAATCGAGGCGGTCGGTCATCACTTCAGCCTTGAGGTAGGTCTTGGATTCCATGTTCTTCTCAACGCCGGTATGCAAGTAACCGATTTCCGGGATGCAATTGATGATCGTTTCGCCATCCAACTCAAGTACAAGCCGCAACACGCCGTGTGTGGACGGATGCTGCGGCCCCATGTTGAGAAGCATGGTCTCACCGGTGAGGGCGCGTTCCGAAACTAAATGCTTATAGGGACCGGCATCCACTTCTTGTAAATCGGGCATAGCTATTCCTTGACGTACGGTTTGCGTACGTCGATCTCTTCGAAGTTAAATGTGAATTGCGGCTCTTCGTAACCAAGCGGAAAATCCTTGCAGAGCGGATGCCCTTTTTGATCTTCCGGCAGTAACAGCCCGCGCGGGTCGGGATGACCCTCGGCCATAATTCCGAACATATCCATCAGTTCACGCTCGCGCCACATCGCCACTTTATACACGCCGGTCGCGGTCGGGATCTTGGGATCGCTCCCGTTAACCGGAACGCGTAACTGCAAGGTAATATTCTGCGCAAGCGATGACAGTTGATAAATCACGTGAAAGCGCGGCGTCTCCTGTGGAAAATAGTCCACTGCAGTCAGCGCGGAGAGAAGCTCGAATTGATGTTGGTCGCGCAACAGAGTCAACGCCTCTACAATCCGTGCAGGCTCGACCGTCACATGGGCTTCACCGCGGAACTCATGCAGGCTACCTTCGAACTTTTCCTGCAAAGTTTGAACGATCGGTTCTAGTTTTTTATCCATGTCATTTCGCCATTCATCACCATGGGCCCGTTTGATTCCGTGCCCATGTTTTATTTTACAACCACCAAATCATTGAACTTATCGGCCTTGACCTTTTCGTACAACGTCATCACGCCGTGGATCAACGCTTCGGGGCGCGGCGGACAGCCCGCCACATATACATCCACCGGCACAACCTCGTCCACGCCCTGCACAATGGCGTAATTATTGAAGACGCCGCCGCAGGAAGCGCAATCTCCCATGGCGATCACCCATTTCGGTTCGGGCATCTGGTCGTACAGGCGGCGCAATACCGGCGCCATCTTGCGCGAGAGGCGCCCGGCTACAATCATCAGGTCCGATTGGCGCGGGCTGGCGCGCATGAGTTCCATACCGAAGCGGCTCATATCGTAGTTCGAAGCCTGCGCAGACATCATCTCGATCGCACAACAGGCCAGACCAAACAGCATCGGCCACATGGAGTTCGTACGCGTCCAATTCACAACACCTTCAAGCGTGGTGGTCACCACGCCCATATTGCCAAGTTTTCGCTCTATTCCCATTCAAGGGCTCCTTTGATCCACGCATAAACAAAACCAACCAGTAAGATCGCAATGAAGATCAGCATTTCGATCAAACCGAACATTCCCAGCTGGCGAAAGACAATCGCCCAGGGCAGGAAGAAAACCACTTCGATATCGAACAGGATGAACAGGACCGCGATCAAATAGAAGCGGACCGGCATGCGCCGTTTTCCCGCTCCCATCGGGTCCACACCTGATTCATAGGGAATATCTTTGGCCGCTAATTTTTTCTTTGGCCCAAGTAGTTCCCCCAAGCCGATTGCAATTAATGCCACCAGCGTTGAAACAATGATCATCATCGCAATGGCAATGTATTCAAGCAACATGATAAACCTCATTGATCCGTGAAAACTGCCACATATTCGACACAGTATATCACAATGTGTTGGTTTTCACAAAATCCATCCTAGTAGTCTCATTTGAACGCGCGCGCGATCGCTCATCGGATCGATCGCGGTTTTTTTGTTGATCGTACTAGCTCAGATAATCGCGCAATTGGCGGCTGCGCGTGGGATGTCGAAGCTTGCGCAAAGCCTTTGCTTCGATCTGGCGAATGCGTTCGCGCGTAACATTGAAATAACGGCTCACCTCTTCGAGCGTGTGATCCTTCCCATCCAAAAGACCAAAGCGCAGTTCGAGCACCTGTCGTTCGCGTTCGGAAAGAGCATCCAGCGCGCTGTGCACCTGTTCACGCAACATCTCGCGCGCCGCGGCGTCCATTGGTTCGAGCGCGTCCTCGTCTTCGATGAAATCGCCCAGCGAGCTTGAATCTTCATCGCCGATTGGGCCTTCGAGCGAAACCGGTTCCTCGGCGGACCGCAGAATACGCCCGACCTTTTGCGTGGCATACTCCAGGTGACGTTGAGCCGCGGCAGGCGGCGCAATATCCTCGGCTCGAGCGCGCAAAATGGCCTGCACTTCCGTGGCGGGCAAATACCCGATCTCAAGCGCCAATTCTTCGTTGGTTGGGTTGCGGCCCAATTGCTGAGTCAATTGACGCTGGACGCGCAAAATACGCGTGATCGATTCAAACAAATGTACCGGGATGCGAATCGTGCGCGCCTGCTCTGCAATCGAGCGGTTGATGGACTGGCGAATCCACCAGGTGGCATACGTGCTGAATTTAAAGCCGCGCCGCGGGTCGAACTTGTGCACGGCCCGCAACAGGCCCATATTGCCTTCCTGAATCAAATCGAGGAACGAAATGCCGCGTCCGAGATAACGCTTGGCCACACTGACCACCAGCCGCAAGTTGGCGCGGATGATGGCATGGTTGGCCTCCTCAGCCAGGATGTAAAATCCATTCACTTGCGCGGCGAGCAGGTCTTCGTCCGGCAGGTTGCGATAGAGCGTCCGCTGATTGGGAAGGTTGTGCGTTTTTTGAACGTGTTTCAACAGCCAGGCGGCAAAATCATCCGGCAGAAGATAGAGGCATAAAAAGACGCTGTAGGCTTTACGCACCATGCTGTCCCAACGCGGGTCGGTGCCCCATAGATCGTCGTCAAGATAAGCCCGTAAATACGAAGGCGCATTACTTTCCCAGGTGAGATGCAGGGCTTGCGCTTCAGCTAGAATTAAAGAAAGATCGGGGAGTTCGCTCTTTAACCGCGTGGCATCTTCTTTGAGGCGTTTCCAGGATGTGAGCAGTTCGCTGAGCGCCGCATGATAAGCGTCGCAGGTCGGTTCGGTTCCGCGGCGATGCGGCCTCTGAATGAAGGTCCGAATCATGCGCCCAGCCTCGATGCAAGTCGCGAGGCGAAACTCGCTATCGGAATCAAGCAGTTTGACCTGTCCGATTTCACGCAGGTACAACCGCACCGGATCTTCAGCCAGTTCAGCGGCCAGTTCGGGACTTTGCAGATCGAGCAGTTCTTCTTCGCTCAGATCCTCCTGCCGGGCCAGGCTGATCTCGTCCGGTTCGCCAATCTCTTCCGACCCAGCTTCGAAGGCCGCTTCGTTTTCCTCCGCCGCGGTTGCAATCGGCTCTGCCTCGTCCAACATAAGCTGGGCTGGTTTGACCGAAGGCTTCTTCGCAGAACGGCGCAGGGGGGCTGTTGTTTTTTTTCCGGGCTTGCGTTTGACGGGCATAAAAACCTTTGATGACCCTGAAAAACAAGCTGAATACCGACGTTAATTTATTTACGAACGCTGATTTTTTGAATCGCGCGGTCGAGACTGTTACGCAGGCGACTATGCTGAAGAGCGGTTTCCTGATAGTTCATCACGCGCAGATCGCCTTCCTGTTGAGCCTCTTCCATAATAAAGCGCAGTTGATTGATATTTTCTTCCACCATCAGGCGGCGCATGGCAATTACATTTCGAAATAATTCCTCCAGCAAACGGTCGTCTGCCGGGTCGAGCTTTTCGGTGTGCATCAGCAGGTCTTTGGTCAATCCCTGCAAGGCTTCCGGAACGCGCGCCGCCACATATGCATGATGTTCGGCTTCCACTTGTTCGAGCGATTGACGAATCAGCCGAAACAACATCTGATGGTCAGTATACTCGAAATCCTCCGGCGCCAGCGATCCCAAACCCGATTCTTGCAATAGACGGTCGAGACGGTAACATAATTCCGGTCTGCGGTATAGAACACCGAGGCAGTATGATTCGATTTTCTGGTGCGGATGGACGACGATTCCGGCCGGAGCTTCAACGGTTTGACCGGGTGTTTTCGCCCGTGTCTGCTTCGTGCGCGGACCCTGAACCTGCGCGCCCATCACCGCGTGTTCATCCACTTTCAGCCGCCGCGCCAGCATCTGAAGATAAGCATCGCGTTCCACCGAACTGGGCAGGTCTGCGATCAACGGCAGGATTTGCGCCGCCACCTGGTTTTTCACCTTTGGGTCATTCACATCGCGGTCGGCCAGCAATGTGTCCAGCACATGCTCCACGATGGGCTTGGCGTTCTCGATCAGTTTCTTCCACTCCTCGCGGTCGCGCGCCACGATCTCATCGGGGTCGAGCCCTTCCGGCATGGAAGCCACGCGTAAATCCGCCTGTAAACGCGCTTCATTGCGTAATAAACCGTGCGCGTCGAATCCCAATTCGCCTGCACGATCCATTGCCTGCCGCGCGGCTTCGAGACCGCGCAATACAGCTTTCTGCCCGGCGGTATCGGGGTCGAGCGCCAGCACAATGCGCCGCGTAAATTTTTTAAGTAGGCGCAGTTGATCCTCGGTCAATGCCGTGCCCATCGGCGAGACGACATTTTCATAGCCCGCCTGGTGCAGAGCGATCACATCCAAATAGCCTTCCACGATCACGGCCTGATCCGCAGTGCGGATCGGCTTGCGGGCGCGGTCAAGACCGTAGAGCAATCGTCCTTTCGAAAAGATCGGCGTTTCGGGTGAATTAAGAAATTTGGGAATATCGTTCGCGTCCACGATGCGCGCGCCGAAGCCGGCCATCTTTCCGTTTTCATCGCGGATGGGAATCATGATGCGATGACGGAAGCGGTCGAAGGTTTTGTTATCCTCCTCGCGCACAGTCAACAAACCGGTATCGATCAGTTCCTGCTGGCTGTAGCCTTTGGCGGTGAAATGTTGGAGGGCCGCGTCCCAGCTATTGGGGGCATAACCCAGGCCGAAGGCTTCGAGAGTCGCGTCCTTCAAGCCGCGCTTCTCGCGCAGATAAGTCAGCACATCCGGGTTTTGAAAAAGATGGCCGCGGTAAAAAATAATGGCGTCTTCCAGCAAGGCGCGCAAATGTTCATTCGCTTCGCGCGCTTCCGGTTTCTCCGCCGCGAACGATTCGACTTTCACACCAGCGCGCTCGGCAAGACGATGAAGCGTTTCCTTGAAATCCCAGCCTTCCTTCTTCATCATGAATTTGAAAATATCGCCGCCCTCGTTACATTGACCGAAACAGCGCCATGTACCTGTCTCTGGCCAAACCACAAAGGCGGGCGTATGCTTGTTTTCATGAAAGGGACAGAAACCCGTATAGTTTCGCCCGGTTTTGCGCAGTTTGACGCCGGCCTCGGAGACGAGGTCCACAATGTCAATGCGGGATTTGATTTCGTCAATAGTGGACATGGGTAAACGAATTATAGGCGCGCTTGATAAGAAGCGCAATTCAAAGCCGGGAGCTTTATGAAAAAAAACCACAACGGTTGATTGGGGTTATCAAACACAGAGCTAAAATTTACAGGAGGTCTCCCAATGCAAAATCGTTTCAACCTCGCCATTCCGCACATCAACAGCGCGGCGGGCGTTATGTTTGGCCTGTTATCCCTTAACCTTTTATTCAACATTCTGGCGAATGCGTCCTTTAAAATTTCCGCGCTCAGTCCTTCCTGGCGCGGCATCCTCACCTGGCAGGTGGTCGGCAATTTGGCGGGCTTCATCACCGTACTAACGTTGACGGGCCTCCTGCGCCACATGCCTTTGAGCGTGGCTTTTCCGGTGACAACCGGTTTGAGCATCATAGGCGTGCAGATGATCGCGGCGCACTTTTATTTTCACGAGTCAATTTCCACCGCGCAGTGGCTCGGCACACTGCTCATTACCATCGGCGTATTCCTGGTCTATTGATGAATCTCCTGCGCGCCGTGATCCGCCGCTTCGACGGATGGTTGAGTCGAGTCGAAAGGGTGGAACCGTTTACAGACGATCCGCGCTGTATTCTGCGGATTCAAACCGGTCACGTGACGCATGAGCTGGTTCTGCCCGAGGGAACCATTCCATGCGAGGCGCCAATCCTGCTCATTCATGCCTGGAACGAACGCATGCCGATCATCCCGGCAGAGGGGCCGACTCTCGAATATGCCGCGGGCTTGCAACGGCTGACCGTATATTCGTTTCGTTTGATCGCGCGGGAAATCAACGAGAACGCTCAACTTCACAACGTGCAGGCGGTTGGCGGAATTACTGCGCATCTTTCCCTGGAAGAAGCCAAGGGCGGACGCGCCTCCTTTGAGCATTTGGGATTCACAATTTTTCCTTATCACCGGCCACTGGGCGCGTTCGGTGAATTTTGGGAAAATTTCTATACCTGGTGGGTGATGTGGACGTTCAATCCCGTCAGCACACGGCATCGGTCATTGTGGAAATTACAACGTGCGGAATTTTGGATGACGAAGGAAAAGTTCCTGGAAAAATACAAATAGAACGGATTTGCATCCGTTCTAATTTGATCGAATTTTCGCGAAAGCCTTTTATGGAGATAAGATATCCGTAGGCGGAAACCCTGCCACAGTTGGAGATGGCTCGAGAGTCTCGGTCGGCGGAACTGGCGTCTCTGTGGGAGGAAGCGAAGTTGATGTCGCGGTCGGCGGAACTGGCGTCTCTGTGGGAGGAAGCGAAGTTGATGTCTCGGTCGGCGGAACAGGCGTCTCTGTAGGAGGAAGCGAAGTTGCCGTTACTGTCGCGGTCGGCGGGATGGATGTTGCAGTCTGCGTTGGCAGTGGCGTAAAGGTTGGCGGTATCGGTGTGACAGTCGGTGAGACATGGGTTGGAACGGCGGTATTCGTCGGCGGGATGGAAGTTGACGAAGGCGCCGGTTTTCCAGAAGTTCTCGAAGTGGAAGTAGGCAATAGGAGGAAAACACGGATTGTTGGAGTGGGCAACAGGAGAACTATAGTAGAAATGGTCCTGGATGTTTCGTTGATATAAGCGTCCAAATGCCGGGTGGGCAGACCGGCCTGCTTCAACATCACTTGTTGAGCTTGAAGCGCGGGAAGAATTTGTTGCATGGTTCGAACATCGCGCACAGATTCGAGGGGCGCCAACGCATTGAAATAATTGTTCATGGCGCGTGCGCTGAGCACAGGATCGTGAGAGACCGCGATCCATTCCTGGAGGCGGCGCCCGGCAATGCTGATTTTCACGTCGATGGTGTTGAATGCCAGCACGCGCCAGACCTGTTCACTGGCGAGCTTGATGGGATAATCCGCTTCCCCCGGCAAGGCAGTTTGCGCACTCACCGTACCGGTAACAAACAACGCGGCGATCAAAATGGAGATGGTCAGCGCGGCGCGCCGGAACATGGGCATTCCAACCCGGCCTCGACGCGGATGCGTACGCGCGTACTGGATCAGGGCTGCGCGGGTATAAGCATGGAAAGTGGACGACGGCTTGATATTCCTGCCGCGGCTCAGAAGATGAACGGTATGCAGAAGAGGTTTTAACTGTTCGGCATATTCGGGATGCCGTACCAGACATTCTTCGACGCTGGCCGAACCGTTCTCGATATTCCTCAAACATTCGCGCAGGGTGGCTTGAAAGTCCTTCACGCCAATTCCTTCTCTTTCAAATATCCGGCCAGAGTCTGCAACGCGCGCATCTGCAAACCGGCAATCTCGCGTTGAGAGCGTCCCATCAACTGCGCGACACTGTGATCGGATAATTTGAGAATGAATTTCAAGGCTAAGGCCTGTTGTTCTTCCCCATCAAGAACCTGCATGCCGTCGCGCAGAGTCTGCAGGTCGAATAATCCCTGCGTCTCTTCCTGAAAGGCCTGCGATCTGAACGTCAGGGAAAGCCTGTTCTTCGATATTCCGTTTTTATGGGTTTGGAAATATTCGGTAATTTGAGTTTGTGCCAGAGCGTAAAGCCAGTCGATGAATGCGGTTCCAATCAACGGGTAACGATCGAACTGCTCCCAGGCCTTGAAGAACACCTGAAATGTAATGCCATTGGCAATGCTCTCGCCCGGCACGCGGAAATAAACATAACGATAGACCCGCTCCACGGCCGAGTCGTAGAGCCGTGCGAACGCGTCTACATTCCCCGCCCTGGCCTGACGGATCAGGCGGCTTTCCGCTGGAACAACATCATCGAAACGCCTGTCATCACTCAAGTTCATACAAGCGGTCCTCAAGGCGTATCAGTCTATGATCGTTACGGTGAAGGCAGATTCTCACCCCGCTTCATCTGCTTGGCTCGTTGCAACCTCAGTATACACTTAATTCATTAAGAAAACCAGCAAATTTCATTGCATTTGTTCGAAAAGCAACAAAGGCTTCGCTAAAACCCCTCCAGTTTACTCAAATCTGCCGCGCCGCTCGATAATGCGGCGATCCTTTGCAGTAATCCAAGCCGATTTTCTTTCAAAGCTTTATCGTCGGCCATGACAAGGACTTTATCGAAGAAAGCATTGACGGCGGGAATCATCGGGACGAAGGCATCGAGAAAATCGTCCACGCTTCCTTCCGCCCTCGAAGCCGATTCGGCCTGCTCCAGGGCTTTATACAACGCTTCTTCCTGTTTCTCAGCGAAATTCTTTGGAACGACTTTGAAAGTTTGCTTTTGATCGCGTGTGATGCGGACACAGCGCGCAAACGCGGGCAGGATCGTGGACCAGTCCTCGCGTCCGACCCACGCTTGAAGCTGTTTCACCGCCCGAGCCGACGCGGCCGGGTTGGCGAATTGCTCTGCAAGCACCGCTTCGACAACATCGTGTTTGTAGCCTGCATCTTTCAACACAACGGACAAACGCCCGGCGATGAAATCTAAAATTTGTTTTTGCGTTTCATCGCTTACTTTGATCGGCTGTGCCTTCGCGGATTTTTTCACCGCATCCGCCAGATCGAAATCCGCGTCGTGCTCGATCAGCGGCTGGACCAAGCCAAGCGCGGCACGGCGCAGACCGAACGGGTCCTTCGCGCCTGTGGGAGCGAGTCCCGCGGCGAACAAGCCCACCAGCGAGTCGAGTCTGTCGGCAAGCGCGATAGCCAAACCAATCTTGGATTGCGGCACGGTTTGATATTGCTCGCCAATCGCGTCGGCAACATCTTTTTGTTCGCCGCTTCGCAGGGCATACTCGCGCCCGATGATTCCTTGCAGGGAGGTCATCTCTGTCACCATCTGCGTGACCAAGTCCGCTTTCATTAAATATGAAGCGCGTCCAGCAGTGAGTAATTCTTTATTATCAAGCTTCAACAATGGCGAAAATTCTTTAACTAATTTATTAATGCGCTCCGACTTGTCCAACATGGAGCCGAGTTTAGTGTGAAAGGTGAGCGAAGCAAGTTTGGGACGATATTCTTCAAGTTTAAGTTTGAGGTCTTCGCGGACGAAAAAGTTCGCGTCGGTGAATCTCGCGCTTAAAACGTGCTCGTTGCCCTGACGGACGATGTCAATGCCGATGTCGTCTCCGTTGCGGATGGCGATGAAGTGAGGGAGTAAATTGGTAGATTGGGAATTGGTAGATTGGAAATTGGCAGATTGGGAATTGGCAACAGGGAAATAGCGCTGGTGCTTCTTCATCACGGAGATGAGAACATCTCTTGGCAATGAAAGAAATTCTTCGTTGAATCCACCCATAACGGCGGTGGGCATTTCGATGAGGTTGGCGACTTCGTTCAATAGCCCATCTTCGAGAATCGCTTCCCCACCCACAAGTGATGCGGCTTGCTTGACCTGTTCCACGATGGAGGCTTTGCGTTCCTCTTTGTCGAGGATAATCCCTGCTTCGCGGATGATGTCAAAATATTTATCAGCAGATGGGATTTTGATTTCGGGAGAGTCATACGGGCGAAGTCCGCGCGAGAGATTGCCGCTCACGACGCCAGCATATTCAAACGGAATGATTTGATCGCCAAACAAAGCAACATACCAACGAATCGGACGCGAGAACGAAACGCCTGAGTCATTCCAGCGCATGGACTTTTCAAATTTGATCTCAGCGATCAATTTCGGTAACGCTTCTTGCAAGACTTCGGGAGTCGGGCGTCCCTTTTGTTTGACGACGGCGAAGACGTATTTGCCTCCGCCTTCTTCGCGGATTTGGAGGTCTTCGACGTTGATATTGTTCTTTTTGGCAAAGCCCTGCGCGGCGGGGGTGTAAGTCGAGATATTATCTCGACTTACGATTGCCTTGTCCGCGGGCGGACCTTTGACCACCTCCTCACGATCTGGTTGATTCGGGGAGAGAGAGTCGATAGAAACAGCGATCCGCCTGGGGGTCGTAAAGACGCGGATGTTGCCGTGGTCAAGATAAAGTTCTTTTAGGAGAGTCGGCACACGCGAGGATAAGGCTTCGTAGGCGGTTTCTACATCTGATGCTGGAAGTTCTTCGACACCGATTTCCAGGATAAATGACGATGGACGATTGACGATGGACGATGGTTTGGCAATGGTCAATGGTCTATGGTCAATGGTCTTGAGTAAGGGATATTCCAGTTCCTTCCTCTGTTCCTCATACCCCTCAGCAACACGTCTCGCGAGTTCGCGCATTCGCCTGAAAAACGCCTGACGTTCGGCAACGCTGATCGCGCCGCGGGCGTCGAGGATGTTGAAGGTGTGCGAGGACTTGAGGACGTAATCGTGCGCGGGGACGAGCAGACCTTGCGCGAGGCAGGCGTCGGCTTCGGCGGAGAAGAGATCGTACATCTGACGGGCGCGCTCGATGTCGGCGATCTCGTAATAATATTTGGAGTGCTCGAACTCCTCGCGGCGGATGATCTCGCCGTAGGTGACGCCCGCGCCCCACTCTTCATCCCAAATGGCTTTGGCGTTGTTGAGCGCGATGAGGATGCGTTCAAGCCCGTAGGTGATCTCGACCGAAACGGGATTGAGCGTCACGCCGCCCATCTGCTGGAAGTAGGTGAACTGCGTGATCTCCTGCCCGTCGAGCCAGACCTCCCAACCCAAACCCCACGCGGCGATGGCGGGCTGTTCCCAGTTGTCCTCCACAAAACGGATGTCGTGCTGACGCGGGTCAATGCCGAGCGCTTTGAGCGAGTCGAGATACAGTTCCTGTGGATTTCCTGTGTCGGGCTTGAGGATGACTTGAAACTGCGTGTGCTTCTGAAAACGATTCGGATTCTCACCGTAGCGCCCATCATCGGGACGGACAGACGGCTCGACGTACGCCACATTCCACGGTTCGGGTCCGAGCACGCGCAGGAAGGTGGCGGGATTCATCGTCCCTGCGCCGACTTGGGTGTAGTATGGCTGGGTAATGAGGCATCCATGCGATGCCCAGAAGTTTTGGAGGGTGAGGATGATTTCTTGAAAAGTAGAAGACATGAGTTATCAGTGACCAGTTTTGGATTGCGCTGGGATTATACCGTATCCAAACATATTTCTCATCGAAATGGGCTGGTGAAACCATAAGGCTGACTATCTTATGCTAAAATCCATTCAACAATTGCGTTTTAGGAGGTTCGCAACCATGCCTATTGAAAATGGAATTGGATATGGGGAATACACTGGTATCAAAATTGAGCACTTTGGAAAAATTTTGGCTATGCACATGGCAATCACGCAAGCCGTAATAAAAAAGCACGCTTCCTATTACGAGCCTGAATATCGTTATGTTGATTTAACAGCAGGGAAAGGGAGTACTCCTGATGGAAATTTAGGCAGTCCCATAGTTTTTCTTGAAAAATCTAGCGATCCGAAATTCGACATCCCCTTTCGTGCGGATTTGATTGAACGTGAACAGACCAATCTTGATGAACTCAAAAATGTTATGTCAACACATCCAATGAGTTCCTCGGGGCAAGGTAAGATTCATTATCACCTCGGCGAGTATGAAAACGTCATTCCAAGCCTTTTTAAATCAAAAAAAGATTTCGAGCTAGGACTCATTTACGTTGACCCAACGGGAGATTTGCCAGACTTTAAAACATTAGCTCATGTCTCAAGCATGCGCCCCAAAATAGAAATTCTTATTTACTTGTCAACCACAAATGTAAAGCGTCAATACCAACAGACTCAAAAGTTTTTGGCGGATTTCATGAACGAGACAAATAAACATCATTGGCTAATTCGTAAGCCTTTTAAAGGCGATAAACACCAATGGACATTTTTACTTGGAAGCAATATTGACTTTTTCAAGCCCCACAAAAATATAAGAAACTATTTCTATCTGTTGAACTCACCCGAGGGTCAAGAAGTATTTGAAAGAATGAATTTAAACCAAGATCAACGAATCGAGCATAAACAGCAAAGATTTGATGGGTTTTGAAAAAACAAAACATCTGTGCTATGATTGAATTATCCCTACTGGCAACTTCCCCAAGGAGGAAGAATGGCTGAACATTCAGGAATCGAGTGGACGGAGTCGACTTGGAATCCTTTAACTGGCTGTACAAAGATCAGTCCAGGGTGTAAACACTGTTATGCCGAGCGCATGGCAAAACGATTACAAGCGATGGGGCAGGCGAATTACGTGAATGGCTTCAAACTCACCATGCACGAAAACGCGCTCGAAAAGCCGCTCGAATGGAAGAAGCCACAGGTTATCTTTGTCAATTCGATGAGCGATCTATTCCACAAAGATGTTCCTTTTGAATTCATCGAAAAAGTCTTTGATGTGATGAAACGGGCATACTGGCATCAGTTTCAAGTTTTAACGAAACGCGCTGAACGAGTTGCAGAGGTAAGCCCTTATTTGGAGTGGACTGACAACATCTGGATGGGCGTGAGTATTGAAAGTGAAAAATATAAATATAGGATTGACCATCTCAGACAAACAGGCGCAAAAGTCAAATTTCTCTCCCTTGAGCCATTAATCGGTCCGCTTGGGAAACTAAATCTCAAAAAAATAAATTGGGTTATCGTCGGTGGCGAATCTGGTCCAGGTGCTAGACCAGTAATGCAGGAATGGGTCACAGATATTAGAGATCAGTGCCTGAGAGCCAAGGTGCCATTTTTCTTTAAGCAATGGGGCGGCGTGCAAAAGAAGAGGGCAGGAAGAACACTCGAAGGAAGAACTTGGGACGAGATGCCTGCAAACATGAATTTGGTGAAAGCATAAATGAAAAACCAGTCCAGGAACGACTGGTTTTTTTGTTTTACTGCTTTGCGAATTTCCAATTCCAAGTCCTCCGCGTCCAGCCAGGGTTGTACGCCGCGTCGCTTCAACGCGCGGTACAACTCCCGCACCTTCGGCTTGTCCGCGGAGGCATTCTGCAAGGGGATGATTGCACATGTACCTGATGCACTTACAGGTGTTGACTTATCGTCCATCATCTGAAACACGCTTCGCTTGTCAGGGGAGGCTGGTTCTCCACAAGGGGCGATGCGTTTCAAATGGGCATAACCTCCAGACCCCCGCTTCAGTTTTATAGCGTTCCAGAATTCAGTTTTACAGAACTACGGGGATGTGCCACGGGCGCAACGAAAGCCAACGACGTAGTAGTTATACGATGGGACGTTCCAGCTGCGGTAGGACGCGCGCAAGTAGTAATCGTTGTAGTACCACGAGCCGCCCCGCAGCGCGCGGTATTCTCCCGAACTCGGTCCCAAAGGATTAGATGACGGAGAGTTTGCATAATAGATCAAATCATACCAATCCGCCACCCATTCCCAAACATTACCAGCCATGTCGTACATGCCATAGGGGCTTTTTCCGCTTTCGTAACTGCCGACTTCGGTTGTGTCACCAATACAATCCTTGTTTCCATCATAATAATCGGCTTGACTACAACTGATCCCTTCACCCCACGGATATGTCCTGCCATCATCGCCTCTGGCGGCTTTTTCCCATTGCGCTTCGGTGGGTAAACTCGCCCCGCGCCACTCGCAGTAGGCATTAGCTTGATTCCAATCCACATAGATGACAGGGTAATCATCGTATTGTGAGTTTTCATAGTAATCGTCATGGGTGTAGGAACTTGTACTTTGTGGTGGATCACATACGTCCGCCGCTACACAGGATTTGTAAGCGGCGTTGGTCACTTCGTAAATGTCCATGTAAAAAGCGTCCAAGTACACTTGATGAATCGGTTCCTCACCATTATTGCCACTCTCACTACCCATCGTAAATTCACCTGCTGGCACAAGGCGCATGGTCACGCCTTTTTCATCTATCAATTGGAGAGGATCGGAAGTGAGTGCAGGCATTAACGTATCCGTGGGCGATGGTATAAGTATTGGCATTAACGTATCCGTAGGCGATGGTATAAATATTGGCGTCAACTTCGGAGTAAATGTGCTTGCAGATGAACGGGCGCAACGGAAGCCAGTGACGAAGTCGAAGTTGATGTCGTACCAATACCGAACAATACTACGGCTATCATCGGTGTACCACGAGCCGCCCCGCAGCACGCGGGAGTGAATCCAAGAAGGTCCCTCAGGTCCCAAAGGATTGGAGGAAGGCGAACTTGCATAATACTCAGGATCATACCAATCCGCGACCAATTCCCAAACGTTGCCCGCCATGTCGTACATGCCATAGGGGCTTTTTCCGCTTTCATAACTGCCTACTTCGGTTGTTGTATCACCCATACAAAGGAAACTGTAATTGGATTTGCCGCAGTCAATCTTTTCTTCTCCCCAGGGATATGTCCTGCCATCTGTACCTCTGGCGGCTTTTTCCCATTGCGCTTCGGTGGGCAGGCTCGCGCCGCGCCATTCGCAATAGGTTTTGGCTTGATTCCAGTCCACATAAACAACGGGATGTTTACTGTATCCTGAATTGTTGTAATAATCAGTGTTTTTGGGTAGTTCGCATACTCCTGCGCTCACACAGGCTTTGTAAGCGGCGTTGGTCACTTCGTAGATGTCCATATAGTAGGCGTCCAGATAAACCTGATGAGCGGGCTTTTTATCATCACCGGGAACCTCACTGTTACGACCCATGGTGAACTCACCCGCTGGCACGAGGCGCATGATCATACCTTTTTCATCTATCAATTGGAGAGGATCGGGAGTAATTGTCGGCGTGAATGTAGGCAAAGGAGTAATTGTCGGCGCGAGTGTAGGCAAAGGTGTAAGCGTCATAGCTGGGGAAGGTACAACAGTGGGAGGCAATAACGTAGGCGTGGCAATGGTAGGGGCTCCACCACAAGCAACCAGAAAGATAAAGAAAATGAAGATGCTCTTTTTCATTACTCGACTCCTGTTGTAATCAGAAGACTTTGCTTTACGAGTCTCATAACCATGCGATTTCTATATACATAGTTGAAAGAACCTATATTTCGTTTGTGGCGCATCTGAATATTTTCTTTGGAGGTTTGCTAAAGCTTGTATGCAAATTAACGGCATGTCACTCCGAACGCAGTGAGGAGTCTTGAGTTTTGGTCTTCCAAAGGTGAAAGCAAAGATTTTTCGTCGCTTCGCTCCTCAAAATGACACTAAAAAGGATTTTGCATACAGATCCTGGCGTTTATTTCCGCCTAATCTAAACATCATAATAGGGCGCCGCACAACTTGAGCGCCTGCATCAATTTATGGAACTGGCTTCTTGATAATAAAAACTTGCCTCTACGGAGTAACAGGCGGTTCCGTTGGAGGTTCTGTCGGTGGTTCAGTTGGAGGTTCTGTCGGCGGTTGAGTCGCTGTTGGTGGTTCAGTTGGAGGCTGTGTCGCTGTTGGCGGCTCCGTTGGCGGTTGCGTCGCGGTAGGAGGTTCGGTTGGCGGCTGTGTGGTCGCTGTCGGTGGAGGCTGTGTTGTATTGGTGGGAATCGGAGTAAAGGTCCAGGTGGGGAACGGGGTTTTCGTCGGAATCGGAGTAAAGGTGCCGGTGGGAATCGGGGTTTTCGTCGGGAGAGGCGTTGAAGTTTCCGTTGGGCCAATCTTGCCCTCGGGCGAGGCAGATGGATTCGCCGTGAATGTAAGCGTAGGCGTCAATGTCCCGGCGCTGATATTGGGAAACAGCGGCGGTTGATACGCGGCCAGCGCGAAGATCGAAAGGTGCGGGCTGATGCCGCATAATTGGGAGCGCTCCGCATGGGTGGACATCGAAAGGGTCTGCCAGAACGGCGGCGTTTGATCCTCCGCATAATACTGCACCATGAATTGCTCGGGATGCTGTTGATAGGCGCGCCATTGTTTCGGCTCCAAATTGAAACAGACTTCAATGGGGTGAAGGAAGATCACTTGCGGGTACGGGATGCCGTTGCCGTCCAGATATTCCACATTCACGATCTGCGGCCGCACCCAGTTGGAGGCATCCGCTTCGGCAAATGCGGCCGGGTCGCGCTGAACGATCGAGAAAGTGCCCTGTAAGTGGGTGGCGTTGCTTGGTACATAGATGGCCGCATGCTCGGCGCTCAGAGTCAACTCCTGCCCCGGCATGAAAGCCTGTGTGGCCGGCGCATAATGAACAGGTTGCGACAGAAAAACGGCCCGACTGCGAGCCTTGAGCAGGAACACCAAACTTATAATCCCCGCGATCAGCGCGATGATGGCATAAATGGCAAACTTTGGAGTATCCGCTCTTTCTACGGGAGGTGGCAAGCCGTTCATCGTTCCTCTTTCTCGAATTTACCTCGGGCAGAATATTCCAACCATCAGGGTCAGAAAAGATTATACAATGGAAGCCATCCGATTATTCGGCGGGCAAGAATATATTATGAAATTGAAATCATGCAGGCAACCGGGCTATAATTTCACTTCGCATGGAATCGACCGATATCCTGATCCTCGGCGGCGGCCCAAGCGGACTCTCCACCGCACTGCACCTGCAACAACTGGCTCCGCTTCTCGCGCGCCGCATGCTGGTCCTGGAAAAAGCGCGTTATCCGCGTCCCAAGCTGTGCGCGGGCGGGCTGGTGGCGGATGCAGAGATCATCCTCCAGCGCCTCGGCCTGGACGTGAGCGAAGTGCCGCACGTGGACGCTCTGGCCGCGCATCTGGATTTTGCGGGCCGCGGCCTGCGCGTCCGTTTACCGAACGCGTACGCTATTCGCATCATCCGCCGCGATGAGTTCGATCGGTGGCTGGCAGAAAAAGCCAGAAGCAGGGGAATCGAGATTCGCGAGGGAATCACAGTCAGGAATGTTCAGCCGCGCGAAGACTGCGTCCTCGTCGAAACAAACATCGGAACATTGCGCGCACAGATCGTCGTCGGCGCGGACGGCTCGAACGGAGTCACGCGCCGCTGTATTTTGCCGAACGAATCCGTCCACACCGCGCGCGTGCTGGAGGTATTGACTCCCGAACACAATCTCACGAACAACGAAGCGAAGCACACGCCTCGCAACGACATGCATCGGGCAGATGTCGCTTATTTCGACTTCTTCCCCGTTCCCGCGGGCATCGCCGGTTACACGTGGGACTTCCCGACTCAAGTTGGCGGCGAACCCATGCGTTGTTGGGGCGTGTACGATACCAATCTGCTTGCAAGCATGCGGCGGCCCGCATTAAAAGAGCCGCTGGCTGAGGAAATGGCGCGTCAGGGCTTCGATCTCGAACAAGTGAAATTGCAAGGACATCCGATTCGCTGGTTCAGTCCCTTTGCGCAATTCTCCACGCCGCGCGTAATTCTGGCGGGCGATGCGGCCGGCGCGGATCCCCTCTTCGGCGAGGGCATCAGCCTCGCGCTGGGATACGGTCAGTTCGCGGCGCGCGAGATCGTACGCGCGTTCGAGCGCAACGATTTTTCATTCAACGGATACAAACACCGGCTGATGCGAAGCGCGCTCGGCCGGGCTTTGACCGCGCGCTGGGGCATCACACAAATTGTCTATCGCCTGCGCTGGGATTGGTTTCAGCGCAACTTCTGGCGGCGCATGGGCTGGGTGATCGGGCCGGTGGCGTGGTTATTCGTAGTCAACTGGGCCAAACGGACGCGCAGAAGTTCATCCCCGAATCGTTTTGAGAAAACCCGGAGTATTTAACTCCCGCTCCAGCAGGTAAGTGAAATATCCTTGCATGAGATTTTCCGTCTCCTGCTGGACTTCGAGGCTGGGCCGCGCACGCGAGGCTTCGGCGTAACTCGAGCGTTGGAAGTGCCGCAAATATTTGAGCGCTTCCACTGAAATCTTTGGCAAGCCGCGCACTCCCTCGCCGCAACGCGGACAGATCACACCGCCCGCGCTGTACGAGAAATATTGATCTTCGGGCAGAATCTTTCGTCCGCAGTTGGCGCACTCGAAGAGCCGCGGGCGAAAGCCCAAATCGTCGAGCAGGCGCATTTCGAAATAACGGAGCACAAGCCACGGGTCGGCTTGGGAGGCGAGGCGGGCAAGGGTCTCCGTCAGCGAACGGTAAATGGAAAAGCTTTCAGTGTCTTCCTCGAACGTAAAACGTTCGATCAATTCGAGCACGTACGAAGCGTAACTCGTGAGAATCAAATCTTCGCGCAGAGGCATATACGCGTTGACGGCTTCGGCCTGCGTAACGATCAACAGGTCGCGGCCCCTGGCCAACTGCAGTTTAACTTGTGTGAAAGGTTCGATATGCCCGGCTTTGCGTGAAGCAGGTTTGCGCGCGCCTTTGGCGATGGCGCGCACCTTGCCCTGTTCACGCGTATAGAGCGTGAGCAGGCGGTCGGCCTCGCCCCAGTCGCTGTGACGGAGGACGATGGCCTCCACACGTAACGAGCGCGGCGTCTTCGGCATGGTTTCAGCGATTCAAATCTTCGGGCGTGAACGCATCGGGCAGTAGATCGTTCACGGTGGTTTCGTACAGGAGATGTCCGTTCCCATCCGCGATCAACACATTGGTTTTCAACCCGAATTCGGCCATCACCTGGCGGCAGGCGCCGCACGGCGAACCGCCGTTATCGGTGACCAATGCCAGCGTATCGAACTCGCATTCGCCCTCCGAAACCGCTTTGAAAATGGCGTTTCGTTCGGCGCACAACGTAAGCGGGAAGACTGCGTTCTCCACGTTGACGCCCGTGAAGATGCGGCCGCTTTTCGTCTGCACTGCCGCGCCCACCGGATAATGGGAATATGGCACATAAGCGCGTTGCCGCGCTTCGTTGGCCTGGTCGATCAGAGTTTGTTTTTCTTCGCTTGAGAGAGTCATGGTCTGCTTTTCTGTTTTGGGATATGAGAAGCGGAAGCTTCCGCGCCTCTGCGGGCCGACGATTATTTCTTATGTGCTTTGGGTTCCAGTTTTTTGATGGCACGGGCCGGCATGCCGACCACTAATGTATGATCGGCGACATCTTTCGTAACCACTGAGCCTGCGCCGGTGCGCGCGCCTTTGCCGAGTTTCACCGGCGCGACCAGCATCGTGTCGGAACCGATGAAGACGTTCTCTCCGATCTCAGTGGGATGTTTCTTCTCGCCGTCGAAATTACAAGTGATCGTCCCCGCGCCGATATTCGTTTCTGCGCCGATCTGCGCGTTGCCGATGTAAGAGAAATGTCCCATCTTCACGCCGGGGCCCAGATACGAATCTTTGACTTCGCCGAAGTTGCCCATGTGTACATGCGGTCCCAGATGCGCGCCTTTGCGCAAGCGCGCGAACGGGCCCATATCCACATCGTCATCGAGCAGTGCGCCCTCCATTACAGAGGCCAGCACCTTACAGCGATTGCCAATCTTCGAATCGCGGATGATCGTATTTGGGCCGATCGTATTCGCTTCACCGATCTCAGTCTCCCCGTGAATATATGTGTTGGGCAGGATGACTGTATCCCGGCCGATCTTCACGCCCATCTCGATATAGGTCGAAGCCGGGTCCATCAGCGTGACGCCGTTCAACATATGTGCGCGGTTGACGCGTCGCCGCAACGCGGCCTCGACTTCGGAAAGATGCACGCGCGTGTTGATGCCAATCGTCTCTTCGAGATCATCCATCACCGTGGCGCGGACCGGCAGGCCGTCTTTCACTGCCAGTTCCACAGTGTCGGTCAGATAATATTCGCCTTTCTTTGAAAGCGGAATACGAGGCAATGCGCTCCACAGCCAGTCGGACGAGAAACAATAACCGCCCACGTTCAACTCTTTGATCTGCAATTGTTCGGGCGCGGCCACATATTCCTCGACAATCGCCTCCACGGTCCCTTGCGCGTTACGGACAACACGACCGAAGCCGCGCGGATCATCGGCAATCACTGTCAGCATCGAAAGCGGACCCTGGTTCTGTTTCTGCGTCTCGATCAGTTTTCCCAGCGTTTCAGCGCGCAGTAGAGGCATATCCGCGTAGCAGACGACCACGTAATCGGTCTTGCCTTTCAGCAGGGACTCGGCCTGCGTCACCGCGTGGCCGGTGCCGAGTTGAGGCTCCTGCATGACGATTCTGGCCGAATCGCCCAGGAATTCTGCAACCTCCTCCGCGCCGTGACCGAGCACCACCACCGGTTTCTCCGTGGTCACTTGTCGGATCGCCTGAAGGGAATGCCAGATCATCGGCTTGCCCGCCAGTGGATGCAAAACCTTCGGCAGATTGGATTTCATACGCGTGCCCTGCCCGGCCGCGAGCAGAATAGCTGTTATTTTCATGGATCACCTTTTAACTCTCGCCTTCCCGGCAAAAGAGAAAACAAAAACAGGTTTTCGACCCGCGGAGAGGCGTAAAACCTGTTTAGAGAAAAAGCCCCGCCATAGCGGGAAGTCTGGCTGGGGCGCCTGGATTCGAACCAAGATCCACAGCTCCAAAGGCTGGTGTGCTACCCTTGCACCACGCCCCAGTGCGGGCAGGATTGTAACACAGGGCGCGTACGCGGGCAATAAAGTTACTTGTCTCCACCGGGCGCCAATCCCATTCGGCGCGCCTGCTCGTACGAGATCACATCCGGGTTGGTGGATGTATTGCCGTGCTTTTCAGCGGCTTCGCTCCAGAACGCATCCATCTCCGATTCTTTCATCTTTTTTCGACTAGCCTGTTTGAGCAGGCCTTCCAATTCGGCAGTGGAAGGCGGTTCGCCAACTTTCGCCTTGCCTCCCTTCGAAACAGTTGCCACAGGGGCGGTCGCTTCTTTTTCGGGATCGGGAAGCGGGCCGGTGGCCCCGATATGTTTCAACGCCTTTTCAACATGGTCGCGCACCGCCTGCATCGAAGAAACCGTCTCGGCCATATGCGTGTGATCTCCCAGGCCTTCGCCCACCAACAGCAGTGCGTACGAAACGTCCACCGGCATCAACACCAGGTCATAATCGCCGCTATTGAAAATGTGAAAGGTGTTGAGTCGATCCTGATGAATAAATTTGGAAACCTTCAGCCCCGCGCTGTAGATCGCCATCAACGCGGAAAGCAGGGAAACTTCCATGCTGGTATCTTTCAGGTCACCGGCGCGGGCTTGCACGCGGCCACGGTCGCTGAGCAGGAACACAGCCTGGGCCTTGATATCCTGCCTGAAATTGGCAAGCAGGTCCGAGAGTCGATTCTGATTCGAAGCGGGGCGTTCATTCTCCGGCGGAAAGATGGTACGCACCAAACCGAGCGAACGTTCCACCACATCCAAAAAGTCCGCCAGAGGAATGGGCTTATCGAACAAGGCGACCGCGCCGGCATTGAGCATTTTATCGCGGGCTTTGCGGTCGTTCATGGCCGTCACCAAAATGACCTTGGCATCCGGGTGACGGGCGCGGACCTTGTGCATCAACTCGATGCCGTTGATGCCGGGCAGGAGATAATCGGCCACCAGCAGGTCAACGTGCCGGCGCGAGGCTTCCAATAAGGCTTCTTCGCCGGAGGGCGCCTCGATGATATCAAGCTCGTGCCCCATGGTATTCAGCGTGGAGTGCAACAGCCGCAGAATGTCGCGTTGATCGTCAACCAGCAAAATGGTAGGTGCCATACTTTATAAACCTGCTTTGATTATAAGAATCTCTCTGCAAAGTGACATGCCACAAAATGACCGGTCCGCATTTCACGGAAAACCGGTTCTTCTTCCGCACAAATCTTCTCCGCGATCGGGCAACGCGGATGAAAGCGACAGCCCTTCGGCGGATTCAACGGGCTGGGGACATCGCCCTTTAGAATAGTGCGTTTATGTTTGAGCTTCGGGTTCGGCACCGGAATGGCGGACATCAACGCCTGCGTATACGGGTGGAGCGGCAGGCGATATAGGTCTTCGCGCGTCGCCAGTTCCACCATTTTACCGAGATACATCACCGCCACGCGGTCGGAGATATGTTCGACCACGCTCAAATTGTGCGCGACAAAAAGATAGGTGAGCCCGAATTCCTTTTGCAGGTCGCGCAGAATGTTGAGCACCTGCGATTGAATCGATACGTCCAACGCGGACACCGGTTCATCACAGACGATGAACTTGGGCCGCAGGGCCAGTGCGCGCGCAATGCCGATGCGCTGTCGCTGGCCGCCGGAAAATTCGTGCGGATAACGGCGGGCGTGATAATCCTCAAGCCCCACTTTCCTGAGCGTATCGAGCATGATCTCGAAACGTTCCTTCGGCGTGCCGATATTGTGGATTTGCAATCCCTCCATCACCGATTCGCCGATGGGCACGCGCGGGTCGAGCGAGGCATAAGGATCCTGGAAAATGATCTGCATATCGCGGCGGACTCTCTTCAGTCCCTTGCCGCGCAGTTTGATCACGTCCTTTCCATCGAAGTGCACCGACCCTGAAGTGGGTTCGATCAGCCTTAACATCGAGCGCCCAATGGTTGTTTTTCCGCAACCCGATTCTCCCACAAGGCCGAGCGTTTCACCGCGTTTTACAGTGAAGCTGACGTCGTCCACAGCCTTCACCCAATTGACCACGCGCTGCATCAATCCCGCGCGCACGGGGAAATATTTCACCAAATGTTCGACTTGTACCAAATCCTGGTTTGCGCCGTTCTGCGTTGCATCTGTCATCATCATGTTCTCCGCGGCGTTTTAGCGCACTTTCAATGGAGCCGTATGGCCCTGCTCTTCGGAATTTTCATACAACCAACAGCGTACTGAGTGTCCCGGCTTCACTTCCATCAAATCCGGTTTGACCTCGGTGCAGATCTTCAAGCCGAATTTTTCGCGTGCCGCACAGCGCGGCGCAAAGCGACAGCCCGGCGGCAGGTTCACCAGGTTCGGCACCGAACCGGGAATCACATCCAGCCGTTCCTTGATCTCGCCCAATATAGGGATCGAACCGATCAGGCCCTGCGTATACGGATGAAGCGGCTGTTCGAACAGCGAGTTGACATCGGCCTGCTCCACGATCTCGCCCGCGTACATCACCGCCACACGTTCTGCCATTTCCGCGATCACGCCCAGATCGTGCGTGATTAAAATAACCGACGTGCCCATCTGTTCGCGCATCTCGCCTATCAGGTCGAGGATCTGCGCCTGAATGGTCACATCCAACGCCGTCGTCGGCTCGTCCGCGATCAACACTTCAGGCACACAAGCCAGCGCCATGGCGATCATCACACGCTGGGCCATGCCGCCCGAAAGTTCATGCGGATAGGATTCGGCGCGGCGTTCCGCATCGGGAATACCGACCATCTTAAGCAGTTCGACGGCGCGCGCGCGGCCAGCCTCCTTGCCGAAATCCTGATGAATGTTCAGCACCTCGCCGATCTGATCGTTAACTCTGAATACCGGGTTCAGCGCGGTTTGCGGCTGTTGGAAGATCATCGAGATACGATTGCCGCGCACTTTGATCATTTCATTCTCGGGCAGGCCCAGCAGATTCACGCCGTTCAATAATATCTCGCCCTCCGTGATCCTGCCGGGCGGCGCGATCAGGCGCATGATCGAAAGCGAAGTAACGCTTTTGCCGCAACCCGATTCCCCAACGAGGCCCAATACCTCGCCGGGATACACATCAAGGTCCACTCCATCGACCGCGCGTACCACGCCGTCCTCCGTATAAAAGTACGTCTTTAAATTTCGAATCTGCAACAGTGGTGCTTTGTCAGCCTGAGACACGGGCAACTCCTGAAAAGGAATGTCTGATTATAACTGTTTCTTTAAAATTTTCACGGTGCGCGAACTGCCAGTGCAGGCGCGCCGTACACGCCGGAAATTCCGTCCAGTATATTTTGAAACGGATAATCGAAACCGCTCTGCGCGTCGCGGATTACATCCTCATACAACGGGATGAACGGTAAATCGGACATCAACGCGGACTGCGCATCCAGGGCGGCGCTCTGCGCGGTGACAAGATCGGCGGTTGAATTCAACGTCTCACACGCGGACTTGAACTTGTCCCCGTTATACACGAACGGACTCGGCGGCTGAAACCAAGCGCATAAATACGCAGGATATTCACTCAACCGCCAGCCAAGAAGCGCCAGATCGTAATCGCCACTGCTGTAAACCGCATAGCGAATACTTTCCGCATCGGTCAGATGTTCGCTCAATGGCAGGCCAAGCCATTGCGCCTGCTTGACGATGTAATCTGCCGCCGCCGCCCGTAGAGGCTCGATCTCCTTTTTCGGCGTCAATAAAGTGATCGGCGGGAACGTCACGCCGCCGGGCAAGATGAGTCCCTCACCAGCTTGTTGAGTTGTCGGTTCGCGCTTCCATCGGTAGCCGGCAGTTCTAAGCATATCCACCGCTTTTTGCAAACGTTCGGATGCATTCATATTTGTGCACGTTGAATGTACGTTCACATTCAGCCAGCTGGGATTGCCGGGTAAAACAAACGTACTCAACGGAATCGCATTCTTCTGTAAAGCCATATCCGCGAGCGCCTGACGATCGATCATACACTCCAGAGCGCGGTGCAAGATCGGGTCCGTCAACTCCACGCGCCTGGGATTGAACGCCAGAAAACGCGCACTGCTGTCCGCATTCGTCGTCAACGAGGCGATTCCGCTGGCAGAGGATAAACCGTGCTGAACAAGAATCACATTGACCCGGCCAGCCTGCCACGCTTTGACCGCGGCGGCCTCATCGGGAAAAATTTGATATACAGCCCGGTCAACATGCGGCTGATCGAACGGATAGGACGAATCCGCCCGGCGCGTATAAATCTGGTCGTCCACTGTGGCGCGTAAAAAAGGTCCGAAGGTCGGTTCATCGTCATCGCGCAAGGCAAACAAGGAGTTGCGCGCCGCGGATAGATCGGCGTTGTACTCACCGCTTAACTTATCGATCCGGGTCCAAAGTGAATTAAGTTGATCTTGATTTTTGCTGATGCGCAAACTCAAGTCGCTATAATCTTTCGAGGCCGGACTCAGCTTCAAAAGCTGGCTGTTCCATTCATTGATATCAGCCTGCAATCGATTCGCGTCCGCTTGAGTCTGGGTTAGCGGGGCGGTCAGATCGGGCCCGGGAAGCAGGCGCTCTGAATCGATCAATTTTGAAGCCCAAAAATTACGGCTTACAACGGGACCCTGCAAAGCGCCGTATTGCCAATTTGCAACCGTAAACGGCGCCTTGAAAAGAAATTTAACCGTGAAATTATCCGTTGCCTGGGCATGATCGAGAATGTTCGGGTCGTAGGCCGAGTTCCAATCGAGGCTGAGGTGATAGCTAAGCGCGGCATTGACGGTGAAGGCCACATCGTACGCGGTGAGCGGCGAACCGTCGTTCCATTTCAGGCCGGGCTTGAGCTTTACCATCGCGATGTAGAACGATCCCTCCTGGGTTACAACCGAAGGCATGCCATCGGCAAGGTAAGGTTCGAATGTGCGGCTGGGAATCGAGAGACGATACAAGCTGGGGTACGTGTCGGCGCGCAGTGCATAGTTAGCGTAGCTCGCGCCGCTCTCATCGAACAGCGACCAGACGTTAACTTCTTTCGGCTGGCCCACCAATGCAAAGCGAATCTCCTCGGCGGATGGAACGGTCGTGGGATTCGCCGCGGGGGCAGATTCGCTTTTTGTCGCGGGAGCGGGCGCAGGTTCAGAACATGACGCGAGCAACAGCGTCCACAAGATAATAATCGGGAGAAAACGTCGCATTCTTTATTGCTGGCAGGTGGGGCCGTAGTCGAAGGCTTCGATATTCCACATTGCGTCTGCCGAGGGGTCGAGGTCGAAGTGACAGAAATCGGCGCGGGAGGCCGCGGCCTGCAGGCGAAAATAAAGCGGGATAGCCGGGAGGTCACTGGCGAATAATTCCTCGGTTTGATGATACGAGGCGGCGTACGCGGCTTCGTCCGGCAGGGATTGTTGTGCCGCGGCGCAGGCTGAATCGAAATCGGGATTGGAATAACCCGTAATATTCGTACCGATCCAATGATTTTTGGCGGTGGGGATTTCAGAGGCTGTGAACCAATCGCAAGGCGGCTGACTGCCTCTAACTCCCATGGCATATTCGATCAGATCAAAGCGGCGGCCAAAGAGCGGACCCTCCGGCCCGGGCGCGTATAAATCGTTCTGCGAAAAATATTGCGCGTTCACACCAATGCCGCATTGCGCCAGCGATTGCGTGAGAATATCCACCACCTGCCGGCGTTGTGTAGCGGAGGTGGTGTAATAGTTCAAGAGGAGCGGCGTACCCGCGGGCACATTTTTGACGGCCACAGCCCGAAGCGGTGTAGCCGGGTTGCCATCGATATCCTTCCAACCGGCGTCACTGAGCAGTTTGATTCCGCTGGCCGGGTCGAACGGATAATTGGCCGCGGCCTCTTCGTAAAGCGGATGATCAACGGGCAGAAAAGTATTCGGCACGCTAGTGAGACCAAAGAGAACCGTATCAACGACTTTCTTGCGGTCGAGACAATACGCGACGGCCTGGCGCGTACGCACATCGCCGAAAATATCGGGGCGGTCTTTGGCATACAACGTATCGTAGCCATCGTCATAGGAAGCGGGCTTGATGCCGAGGCCCAGCCATTCGATGGTCATGCCCGAAACGAAGGAGGCTTTGAGCTGTCCGCTTTGTTGCATTTGCAGAAGCAGGTCGGCCTGGCCATCCAGAGGAACCGTTGGATCGAGCACGTCACAACGGCCCGCGGCCAGTTCGGAGATGGCCGAGTTCGGGTCCGCGATGAAGCGGAAAACAAGTGTATCGAATTTGGGATAGCCATCCGCGGCGCGAAAGTACTTGGGATTCTTGATCAGGGTAATGTGATCCTGCGGGAGCCATTCCTGAAGGATATACGGACCCCAGCCCATCGGCATACGCGCTGAAAGATCGGTCTTCAATAGATCCGCGGCAGGGAATTTGCCCCACAAATGTTTGGGCGCGGGAGTCCAAAAATTAAGGGAATAAGTGGCGTCAAAAAAACCGGGCTTGCCCCACCATTGCACGGTGACCGCGTCGGCGGCTTCATAATTTTGCGTGCGATCCGTCAAATACGTGGAACCGGGCGTGGCCGCGTCGGAAGCGAGCTGATAGCCATAGACCGAATCGTCTGCAGTGAGCGGTGTGCCGTCCGACCAGGCGATATCCGGGCGCAGGCGAAATGTCACCACCATTTGATCCATTTCGAGCGTGCCTGTGCCGTCATAGGTGATGACACAATCATCGGCGCGGCATCCGGCGGGATGTACTTTTACGCCGGTGGAAAGAGTTACGAGATTTCCGCTGGCATCCACTACTGAGTCGCCCGATTTCACTGTGACTTTGGCGATCTGTGCATCGCCATTTGCAAATGAAGGCAGTTGAGTCAGAATAACCGGCTGATATACATAATCCACGTTATCGATCGGGCCATCGTCCAGCGCGGCCAACACACTTCGCCCTGCCGCATTCGGCTGGCCAAACGGATACAAGGTATTCGGTTCCTCGCCGAGGCAAACCGTCAATGTGCGCGGTGCAGGTGTGGAAGTGGGGGCAGGCGGTAATGTCGCCGTGGGCGCGGAGGTTGGCTGGGCCGATACCGCCGGAAGCCCGCAAGCCGCGATGACCAGCGTGAACCCTGCAAGGATCATCAGATTCTTACGAAACATCATGACTCATCCCTTCTTTCCAAAACGGTGCGCCCATTATACAGGTAGAGACCCACTGCGTGTTGTTTCGGCAAATTTATGAGGAAGGCTTTCGAGAGATGAAGCGGAAAAGAAGAAACAGCGCCAGAAGAAGAACAATAGCCGCGAGGATGACAGATGCAAGGTGCAGAAACGGAATCGGCTGGGAAGGGGAACCCGCCGCGGCTCCGCCGACCTTGATCTGGTCCGCGTTGGACGCGTTGAGTTCCGTCCGCGCATCCCACAGTCCATTTTGCCGCAGAAGGAAAGCCGTCACCTCCCACGACTCTTGGTCGCTCAAACTGCCCGGTTTCCAGAACGGCATGGCCTGTTTGATAAAGACTTGCAGGTTGGCCGCAGTCTGGAAGTTTTGCAACAGGCCCGGGCCGATCAACCCCGGGATCGCAGTGGGCAGAGTAAACCCATTGACATAGGGGCGCTTACCGTGACAGCCCGCAGTCCAGCAATTTTGATCCTCAGGCGGATACACTTGCCGGAATTCATCGGTCAATCCCTGGCCGCGGTCGCCGTGGCACGGCAGGCAGGACAGCCAATAGACTTGCGCGCCGCGGTCGGCTTGCGAAGGCGCGGCGGGTAAAGTGGGTTCTGCGAGGCGATCCACAGTTGGCGTAGCCGCAGTTTGCGGAACATGATTCACCGCGATCCCGCTATCGAAGAATAGCGCTGCGGTGAGCAGCGCTATTCCCAAAGAGATCAGAACAATTCTGAATAGGACTTTTGTTCGCACAGGTCAGGATTTGCCGCGCATGCGCGGGTCGAGAACATCGCGCAAAGCGTCGCCCACCAGGTTCCAGCCCATCACAAATAACACCAAAGTCAGGCCCGGCCATACGATGATGTACCAGTATGTATTCAAACTGGTGATCCAGTTTCGGGCAAAGGAAAGCACTTGTCCCCAATCCGCATAGCCGAGGGCTGTGCCAATTCCGAGGAAGGAGAGCGCCGCGAAGGAAAGCACCACATCGCCGATGGCCAGCGAGGCCAGCACCAAAGTGGGGAAGATGGCATTCGGGATGATGTGCCGGAAAAGGATGCGCGAGTCTTTCACGCCGATCACGCGGGCGGCCATCACGTAATCGCGCTCCTTAATGGAAAGGATATCCCCGCGGATAATGCGCGAATATCCCATCCAGCCAAACGTGATCAGCGCAATCGTGGCGGGAATCAGACTCTTTCCCATCTTGGGTGTAAGCACAGCCGCGAGGATCAACGCCGCGAGAATGAACGGCAGAGTCAGGAACACGTCCACGATGCGCATGATGATATTATCCACTGCGCCGCCATAATAGGCTGAGACCGATCCAACCACAACGCCAATAATGAAAGTAGCCACCACAACAATAAAACCGGTCTTGAAGGCCGTACGCGTACCCCAGACGATTCCATAGAAAACATCATACTGGCCCTGGGAGGTGCCCAGAATATGCACCCAGTGATCGGTCTTCATGATCGATTTCCACCAGAAGGGCAGAGGCGGCGCGTTGCGATTCCAATCCGAGAACATCGGTTGGGGCTCGGAGGAAAACCCATCGCGCGGAATCTTATAAGGATCGTTGGGCGTAGTGGGCGGAATGATCAACGGCGCGGCCAGGGCAATGAAGATGAACAGGATGATCAGGATAAAACCCAAAACGGAAGCGGGCGTTTTAAGCAGTCCGGTTACAATGCGATAATTATCGGGGCCAAGAAAACGCTCGAACCGTCCGATCTCACGCAAGGGCGTCGCTTCGCGCAACAGGTTATTGTCACCAGCGGGAATATTGCTTGTTTCGGCCATTCGAGCCTCCTAGGATAAGCGCACGCGCGGGTCAACGAACGCGTATAACACATCAACCACCAGATTCGCAACGATCAGGATCAGGCCGTTGAAAACGGCAAATCCCAGAACAGTGATCACATCCAATTGCGCCGCCGCATTGGCCGCCGCCTGGCCGATCCCCGGATAGTTGAACACGGTTTCAGTGATGACCACACCGCCCAGCAGGCCGATCACTTGAAAACCCGCCAATGTAACCACCGGAATCATGGCATTGGGTTTGGCGTGTTTATTGACCACGACACTTTCAGGCAATCCTTTTGCGCGGGCGGTCACTACATACTCCTGGCGCAGAGTTTCCAGCATCGAAGAGCGTGTGACGCGCACAAAAACAGCCCAGCTAATGTAGGACAGGGTGAGAATGGGCATAAGCATGTGACGCAGGGCATCCCAGAAAATATCAAAGCGGCCGTTGAGCAGGGAGTCGAAGGTCAGTAAATAGGTGTAGTGGTGAAAACTATCGGAGAATATGACCTGATTGGCCCAATCCGAAACCCTGCCCGGCGGGAACCATTGCAGGTTGGCGTAAAAGATCATGAGCATCAGCAGGCCAAAGACGAATGTCGGAAACGAGGTTCCAACGATGCTAAAGATTCTGGCCGCCTGGTCGATAAATCCGTTCTGGTGAACCGCCGCTTGAACTCCGAGCCAAATGCCAACGAGAATTACCGGCGCCACCGCCCATATAGTGAGGTCCAGCGTGTTCGGGAAACGGTTGCGGATCAAATCTGCCACCGGCGTGGACGCGGTGCGGGAATAGCCGAAGTCGCCGAAGAGGATGCCACCAACGCGCTTTCCCTCGATTGGGTTGAAACGACCGACCAGCCACTGCCAATATTGAACGTAGATGGGTTTATCGAGCCCATACTGCTTGATGATCCCATTGATGGCGTTTTCATTCTTGGGAATGTCGCGCACATATAAAGCCGAGCGTTCCACCGGGCTCAGGAACTGCAACATTCCGAAGATCAGTACCGTCACTCCAAACAGCAGAACCGGCACAAGCAATAAACGGCGGATTATGTAGTTAAGCATAGTAGCTGTCTCCTGAACTTTGTCCTTTCCAACCGAACAGAACTAAAAAGGCTTTTCAATTCATTCGGTTGAAAAAAACATGGGAATGTGCGGGGGCCTTGCGGCCCCCGCACATGACGTACAGACTACGTGATCTTATTTGATCGCGAAGTTATAGAGGATCACATCCATGCTAAGGCCGGGCAGTCCGATGAAGACATCCAATGGGCCGCCGGTTCCGGTCTGGCCAGCGGCGCAGACTGTGAACTTGGCGGCGCCAAGCTTGGAGCTATCGTAACCGCAGACGGCTTGCAGGGGTCCATAAGAGCCGGTGCTGGTATCGAAGACACTGATGTGTCCAACCAACGCATCGGCCTGCGCGCGGTTTTCAACCGGAACAGCCGCCAGATCGGCGTCACCAGCTTGCAGTTCAGCAAAGCGAGTGCCCCATTCGTTAATTTGCTGGATGACCACACGATCGAGCTTGGGCGCATCACCCCAGTAGTTGGGGTTCTTGGTCAGAACGGTCTCGGTGCCCGGAGTCCAGTGATCGAGAACGAACGGGCCGGAGCCCATGGCAACCTTGGACAGCGGGTCATCGGCGGACTGAATGCCATAGAACTTCTGCCAAGTATCGCAGGAGCCATCCCAACCACCGTTGTCGGCAACCCACTTGGCGCTCATGATCGAGCCCCAACTTTGGGCGATGGTGGCGAGGAACGGACCCCACGGCTGAGCGAGGGTCATGGCAACGGTTCCGGCAGTGTCGTCAACGACGAACTGCGTCTTCAGGTTCTCGCAAACCTCTTTCAGTTTGGCAGGATCGGCCTTCTGCAGGTTCTCGGGATCATCCACGAGAGCGCCGCTGGAGTCGACCATCTGGGCCACATCCTGATTGCCTACACCGAAGAACGGTTCGGCGAGCAGCCACTGCGGGGAAACGCCGCCGCCCTGCAACAAACCGCGCTCGAAGGAGAAGGCCACATCCGAAGCGGTCAGAGGATCGCCGTTCGAGAACTTCAAGCCCTGGCGCAGGGTGAAGGTGAAGGTCTTGCCATCTTCAGAGACGGTGGGCATGGAAGCCGCCAACATCGGAACGAAGGCGCCCGGTTTGTCACCATCGTAGAAGACCAGGGTCTGGTAAATGTTCTGGATCACCTCAGCGCTGGCGGTATCGTAAGCCAGAGCGGGATCCAACGTATCAGTGTCACCAAAGGTGGCTTCGGTGAAGGTGGTCGGGTTCTTGGCGCCGGCCGCTTTGGAGATCGTATAGTAATAAACACCGGGGAAGATCGGGTTACGGATCAGGCCCTGCACCCAGTGTTGCTGGAAGCCGTGGCTGGTTGCCAGCACGAGCGGCGTGCCGGGAACTTGATCGTAATAGAGTTGATTGATCTGCTGATAGACCGCAGCGCGCGTAGCCGGATCGGTGGAACCAACACCCTGATCCAGGAGCGGTTTGAACTGAGCTTGCAGGTCTGCCGGCATATTCTGGCGGCCGCCATACGCACCAACGGTGTAAGGCTGATACCAGTTGGACGGGTCGTGGATATCCTCGAGCCAGCCGCCGGTCATGATCGGAATTCTGCCAGCGCGCTGGGCGGCCAGGTAAGCCGGCCACGGCAGGCCCAGGGTCTCAACTGAGAACTTGTCGTTGACCTGGGACAGGCTACCAGCGAGAATCTCGGCTACAGTCTGGCGGGTGGTGTTGCCCTGATTGTAGAGCATCTGAATGCGGAAACCGACATCCATTACGCTCTTGCCATCGGGCGATTTCAGCGTGGAGGCCTCGAACTCGGATTTGGCTTTATCGAGATCAAAGGTGTAATGAGGCGCATTGGGATCGTAGCCAACCATGCCGGGCAGGGACAGTTCCAACGATTGAACAGCCTCGCCTTTGTACACATCGTCGATGAAGGTGTCCCAGTCGAAGGAATAGCTGAAGGCTTTGCGGATGTGGACATCGGCAAAGAAATCGCATGGGATGCCATTGCCATCCAACACGCCCGAACCGACATACGGATTGTCGGAACAGCC
>CAZCUF010000004.1:0-283392 GCA_964502095.1 uncultured Anaerolineaceae bacterium | reverse complement strand
AAGATTGAGTTTCCCTCAACGAAAACAGCGGTGGACTGCTGATGTAGATGTTTTGCTGAAGAGATTATACACTGCTTCGGCGAATATAAATATCAACCGCACGAATTAACGCCGATACCAGATTTGCCGGTCTGTCCGTGTATTCCGTATTTACGAACACAAAGAAAACAGCCAAAGGTCTTGACTCTGCTATACAAATTTGCTATATTAACAGAAGATAAGAGACAGGGTTTAGGAGTATTTGGGCTGGAGAATCCTTTCGAACCATTTCAATTGAACTGAAAGGGGATACCGCATGAAGATTCTTGTCAACTTCATTGTACTGGTCAGTTTATTTCTGAGCCAGTTGAATTTCTCTGTCCCTGTGCAGGCTCCAATACCAAGTGCAACAGATACAGGGACGCCAACGGCCGCACAAACACCCTCTCCCACTGATGATGCTACAGCTGAACCCGTAACCCCATCTGAAACAGACACTCCAAAGCCGCCGGCAGAATCTACTGCGGCCCCAACACTGGCCGTAGATAATACAGCGATGGCAACCTCTTCTGCCGCATCCGCTACCGCCACAGAGACTGCTGTTCCTACAAAAGAATTGGGGATTACTCTCACTCTGAGCGCCATTCCCGACTCAATTCTTCCCAATGGCAAGGTGATGATTCTATGGAATATCGAAGGCCTCGCCGCCAACGACATCAACCCGGATGTGAAGGACAATTCTGCATCCATTTGGACTTTGCAATGGGCCTTCCCCATAGGAATCCGGCCTATTGTTGACAAAGGCGCGAACTATGATGAACCAACACGTACTCTTATTCTACCTATAGCTCAAGACAGCGGCAGAGTGATAATTCAGGCCGAGCAGAACGTAAGTACGGTCATCGTTACAGCCTTTCTCTTCAATGGTCAGGAGAAGAAGGCTGAGACTTCGATCAGCCTCGCGGCTCAAGAGCAATTTACGATCCGGAAAACTGGAGGAATGATTCAAGCTAGAAATGGAAAAATAAAAGTCAGATTACCTGTCAATATTTTTTCAGAAGACACACTAATTTCCATCGGATCACTTAATGAAGCCGAGAGGCCCGCTCATTTTCTAAGTAGTGCAATATTTGAGATCAAAGCACAAAATAAATCCGATAAGGCTGAATTACATCAGTTTAACCAAGATATTGATATTGAAGTCAGTTACGCTGATTTGAATATTCCCGAAGAAGAGGTGGATGAACTTTCTTTGTATTGGTACAACCCGGCAACCAAGAATTGGGAAGGGATTTTATCTGGAGTAGACCGGGAAACGAAGACCATCAAGGCTGCTATCAACCATTTCTCCGTGTTTGATATTGGCGTGAATAATTGGCAGGCAAATCATGTGCCGACCATAGATGCATTTCAGGTTTCCCAGTTCACTGGGGCAGGTACTTTTTCTTTGCCAATCGAAGTGCCGTCTAGTCCGGGTGGTTTACAGCCAAATCTTACGCTCACCTACAATAGTCAAGTGGTTGATCAATCGAAGTATGACCCAACAGCGGGCAGTACGAACAGTACTTTAGCTTCCTGGGTAGGCATGGGCTGGTCGCTGGACACTGGGTCGATCGAGAGAGATATTCATGGAACACCAGGCGGCGGAGATTACGCTTCCGACGATACCTACCTTCTTACGGTAGGAGGAATCAGCACGCGTTTAGCACGAGGCACCGATAATCGTTATCACGCGGTGGATGAAAATTTCTGGAAGGTTGATTATGATGGGAATACCGACACCTGGACGGTACGAGACAAGGTAGGAAATGTTTACTATTTTGGAGATATAGCAGGAAAAGTGGCTGGCGCAACGGGCTATATGGCTTATGCCTCAGATGACTCAGGCAAGCATCTGGGCAGGCTTACCTATCTTTGGGCATTACGGCGTGCAACCAACGTATTTGGGCAGAGTTTGGAATACACATATTTCGATGACACTAAAGTATTAACATCACGATACGATACGGTGACTGCCACGGTGGCTGTTTACCCGGAAACGATTGTGTACCCGAATGGACGTTATCGAGTCTATTTTGAGCGCGAAAACCGCTGGGACTTTTTCAGTCAATGGGCGGCAGATAACATCTATCACAGTTTTGAAAGGTATCGCCTGAAATCCGTGCATATCCAACAGGATGCGGACGGAGATGGCGGTTTTGAGACAGAGATCCGCCGATATGATTTCACCTATGCTCCGGACAATGCAAATTCGAACATAATTTTCCCAAATTATACCTTTTCAGCCGGCGCGAAAATGACCACTTTGCGCGGCGTCCAGCAATACGGTCTGAATAATACTGCCCTTCCCGGATATAGTTTTACTTACGGGGATAATACACACTTAACATACGCAAGTAACGGATATGGGGGGGGCGTGCAATTCGATTATGAGACTTGGTACGATTCTAATGCCCGTGCTGTTTACACAAGCACTGTTATCTTCGGTTCTAACGATGGTTGGGCGCCATGTGGGTGGACTCGCCCACCTGATCCGTGGAAGGCAAGAGCAGGCAGTGGCCTATACTGCGAAAAGGATTTTATGGGGCTTGCAGGGACCACATACAGTGATGGCACTTCCCATTATATAGACGGTCATAATGACCGGCAGATCATGCGGCCTGGCATGGCATACAAATTTACAGTAACCTATACACCAGTCGGGGGCACGGTCAATGTCGGCATGAATAATGGAAGCACAGATCTTTGGGGAACGGCTACCAGCAATGGCACCGTTACATTTACTCAGATTTTGCCTTACGGCTCCACTGATTTAAGCCCTTTGATCAACGCTTCCGCAGCGGTATACACACCAATCAATACATTTAGAATGGAAGCCCTGCCAACCTTTTCGCGCGTCAAGCAGAAACACTTGTTTGACGGTCAGGGGCATGAATATGTTTACACTTATAATTACACTGGCGCGGCAGTGAATGATCCTGCCCATTCCGCGATGGCCGGTGCTTGTGCGCCAGATCCATTTTATTGTTATACGGAGGAAGCCTCTGAATTTCGAGGTCATGCTTCGGTGACTGAAACCGGCCCGGATGGACATAAAGTGGTAACCAAATATTGGCAGGACGATGCGCGAAAAGGAAAACCGATTAGCACGCAGGTAAAAAGTTCTGCGAATATCTTAATGACCGAAACAGATTTTGGTTATGGAACAACCAGCCAATCGACTATTTTGGGCTACCCACAACATGATTATTATCTTCGAATTTATTGGGTCTATCCCACTACCACAGAACAAAAGATATTTGGGACAAATGGGACGAGTTATATATCCACTCTCAGTTCGTATACGTACGAATCCACCTACGGGAACCTGATCTCGACCACTGAATCAACTGACGGGATCAATTACCGAACAACTACTATAGATTATTACCCGACCAATAATGGAAGTGTTTACTTGGTAGGCTTGCCAGCGCGTCAGCAGATCAGGAATGGAAATGGCGCGGTCATTGCTCAAACCTTGAATCTATACGATAATGCCAACACTTATACCTCACCGTCCACTGCCGGCAAACTTACAGCCACTCGTACGTGGGTAAGCGGCACCCAATACAGCCAAGTGAGTTACAGCTACGACATATGGGGGAATACTCTCTCCGTTACAAGTTACAGCGGATATGGAACCGTATCCACCGCGCCCGCAAGCGGTGCACGCACCACCTCAACAACTTTCGATCCGGCTTATCACACTTATGCTCTCACGGCCACGAACGCCATCAATCAAACAACCACTCTCACTTATGATTACACATTAGGCCTGCCGCTGACAGAGACTGATCCAAATAATGCCGTTATTTCAGCACAATATGACCCCTTTGGGCGTCTTGTCCAGTTGGTCCGTCCGGGGGATGATTCCACCGACCCGACCCTGCAAATCAGTTATTTCGATTCTGCCTCAGGCTTGCAAGCCGCCTTAACTCAAAAGATCGATGCTGGTCAGTCGTATACGATGATTCGCAATTACGACGGCATGGGGCGTCAATATCAAACGAATGCCGGCGGCATTCTGACCGATTTCGTTTACGATGGTTATGGCCGCGTCGTGGCCCAATCCACGCCACACACGGGGGGCGAAACGGCGTATTATACAAACACAACATACGATGCTTTGGGTCGCCATCTAACAGTCACTGCGCCGGATAATACTGCTACAGCCTATAGCTACAATGGTTTACAGACTACTGTTACGGATGCCAACGGCCATGATACTGTCACGCTTAATGATGTATGGGGCCGTACCGCCTCAGTTACGCCTTCTACTGGTCCCGGCTTGGCATACACTTATGACGAGCTGAATCGCCTGCTAACTGTAACACGCGGCGGCGCGGCGACCACGCTCACTTACGATAACGCCGGGCGCAAGATCGTGATGTTCGATCCCGATATGGGGAACTGGTCGTACGCCTACGATGGGGCAGGTAACCTTACCAGCCAGACCGACGCCCGCGGCTGTATCTTGACGATGGGTTACGACCTGCTGAACCGGCTCACATCCAAAGCATCCAGCGGTTCTAGCTGTGGAACGCAGGTCAACGTCACATATGGATACGACGCAGGCGCGAACGGCATCGGTCGCCGCACTTCCATGAATGACGGATCTGGTTCCACTTCGTGGAGCTATGATTCGCGCGGGCGGATGGTATCGCAAATCAAGGCCGTCACCGGCGGCGGTTCCTTTCCAACACAGTGGACGCATAATTCAGTCGGCCTGCTGGATACGATGACTTATCCCGACGGTGAAACAGTAGGCAATCAATACAATGATCAAATGCAATTAGATACAGTGATTGGGCAGAACGTTTATGTGGAAAGCACCATTTATGATTCGGCGGGACGCATTACAGTTCGCGGTTTGGGCGGGACGGTTACAGGATCGCTTTCACCTGCATTCCAAAAGGCATTCTCTTTCCTGCAAGCTCCAACCTATCCTTCCGCAGGAACCCCCGAGATGTTCAGAGGGAACAACACGCGATTGGTAGGCAATCTCTATCCATCCAGTTTTACTTTTAACTCCGATAACAGCAGTTCCGCTCCCTGGGCCGTCTTCCATCGTTCAAGTGTTACTGGCGGAAATTACGATTCTGTCAATTCAAGAGCCCCAGTCTCGTATGGTACTGGAGACGATGGAAATCTTACTATCGCCAGCGGCAGTACATTTAATATCAATGCCAATGCAAGTAATGGGCGTACCTGTGCTGACGGCGTATCTTATGCAGTGATCGGGGTATCCAGCACATCCGCTACTTTATCAGTTATACCGCCATCCAACTGTCTTGCTGTCGGCGATGAAGTGATGTTGATCAATGTACGCGGCACGGCTTCAAATTATGCCAACACAGGCAATTTCGAATTTCTACATGTATCCAGTATTTCAAGCCACACTGTCAACTTCACAACTTCCAAGACCAGATTCTACGGCGCTAACAACAATAATGATAGCAATATCGGTACCGGCGCTGGGCAACAACGCGTGATACTAATGCGTGTTCCAAATTACAATAATGTGACCGTAAATGGTACATTAACCAGTAAATCGTGGAACGGCTCCACATCAGGAATGATAATTCTTCGCGCTTCAGGAACGATTAGCGGCGCAGGCAAAATATCCGCCAGCGGATCGGGGTATCGCGGCGGCGGACATTGGGATTTGACCGGTACAGGAGAAGGACCAGCGTCCAACTCAACTTCTTTTGGCGGCGGTGGCGATGCGGGCGGAACATCCACTTGCAATTGGAAAGTAGGCGGCGGAGGGGGGCATGCCACTGCAGGAACCAACAACGGGAGTGACAGCTCGGGCCGCGTAGGCGCCCCTTATGGTAACGCACAGCTAAGTAAAATTTATTTTGGCGCTGGTGGCGGGGAGGCCGGCTACGTAAAGCGCACAGGAGAATCTTGTGGGAACGGAGCGGCCGGTGGCGGTATTGTCTTTCTTTCAGGATACACGATTAGCTTTACTGGCAGCATTAAAAGTGATGGAAATATTGCCAGCAGGGGAGGCTCTGGGGCCGGCGGCGCAGTGAGGATCGAAGGATATAACGTATCACTCAATGTGGTGACAGTAAATGGTGGTGTCACATCGAATACTAACGGCGGGCAGGGCCGGATTGCCGTTTACTATGACAACAGTTTTAGCGGCAACTTCACACCAGGATATGCTCAGCACAATACCGCGACACCGACTCCAACGGCTACTTTCACTCCCACACCCACTCGTACCATCACCCCCACGGCCACTTTATCGCCGGGATCGGCAATGGACATAGCTTACACATACTATCCATGGAATCAGCAGGGCGGCCGCCTGCAAAACATCTCGTCCGGCTCCTTGCAGAATCTCTCGTACACCTATGACGCGGCGGGAAACATTCTTACAATTGCTGATTCTTTCGCCGGCCCGCAGATCCAGACTTTCACTTACGATGAACTCGACCGCCTGACCAGCGCCTCAGCCACAGGAGGTTCAAATGGACTATATAACGAGAGCTATACCTACGATCCTGTGACCGGCAATCTGGCGAGCAAAGCAGGCGCAAATTACACTTACGATGCCAATCACGTTCATGCAGTATCGGCTTATAGTGGAAACACTTATGGCTACGATGCGAATGGCAATCAAACCACACGCATGATCAGCGGGCAGACCTATACCTTGGGTTATGATGCGGAGAATCGTCTAGTCTCGGTGAGCGGACCATCTATGAGCGCATCCTTCCTCTACGATGGCGATGGCCAGCGCGTCAAATCCACAATCAATGGAGTCGCAACAACTTTTGTCGGCGGCTACTACGAGCAGACCAGCGGTACAATCACCAAGTACTATTATGCAGGCGCACAGCGAGTAGCCATGAGAGTCAACGGGACGTTATCCTTCCTGCTCACCGATCACCTCGGCTCGACGAGCCTCACGACCAACGCCAGCGGCGGACTGATCTCCGAGTTGAGATACACGGCCTGGGGATCGATCCGCTACGCCTCAGGGACTACGCCCACCCACTACACCTTCACCGGCCAATATTCCAACATGACCGATTTCGGTCTCATGTTCTATAATGCAAGGTGGTACGACCCCGTGCTGGGACGCTTCGCTCAGGCCGACAGCCTCGTCCCGCCGGGGGTGCAAGGGTCTGACCGGTATGCGTACGTCAACAATGATCCGGTCGGGTATACGGATCCATCAGGGCACATGCGATGTGATTATTGTGAAGGCGGTAACCTTACTCCGCTTCAGAGAGCGATTGATGCTGAAAAACTGGCTGAGTTAGAGTATGATCCGACAGGGCAAAAGCAGAAGAGAAATCGAGAGGTTGCCGAAGCTATTCTCTACTATGGCACAGAGACATTGGTCAGTGCCCTCTTCGAGCCTGTGGACTGGGCATACACTGCCTATCACTGCGCCAATAGCGATTGCAGTCCATGGATGTTGGCAGGATTACTGCCATTCATTCCAAGTAGTGCGGCGAAACACTTGGATGACGTGCCATGGAAAAGTATCGTTGATTCCAAATATTGGAAGGTTGTAAAAGGCGCATTTGAGGGAGAACCTCAAGTTATAGAATTGGCTGACGACCTACATGTGTTCAGACGATATGGAGGAACGTCGGTGCCGACAGGATCTCCTTGGTTTTCTCTCAAGCCCTATGTCTACCCTAGTAATGCAAGAAGGTATCTAGCATTACCAAATACCAATCTTGCAACCAATGTAGCTGAGTTTATAGTACCCAAAGGAACCAAGATGCTTGTTGGCAACGTCGCAGATCAGGCTCAGAATATAGTCCGATTTGGAGATTATGCAGTTGGTGGCGGATTGCAAGTCTATTTACCAAATCCTGCAGCCGCAAGGTTGATAAAATGAAAAAACTTCACAAAAACCTACTTTTCCTTTTAGATTACGTAACCAATTCGGCACCGCCGCATAGATTTCTTCCGTACATCATCGAGGATATCAATGCCATGATTGACGAACTTAATAAAGCAAATGCAATTACAAAAAAACTAGAGCAATTAGCTCTTGGTCTCGGTATATTCATAAGCGATGATTTTGGATTTTCAGAAAGTGAAACTGGTACAAAGATTTTAGAAGTTGTAAATTCAATCATTAAATCAGAGTAGTTGTTTGAAATTCGATCAAAAAGATGAGCTAGATTGAGCAGACCTTTACACAACGAATTGCCATGAGAGTTGACGGCACGCTTTACTTCCTGCTCTCCGATCATCCTTCGACTTCGCTCAGGGCAAGTCTCGGCTCGACGAGCCTCACCACCGATGCGGACGGCCCGCTAGTCTCCGAATTGCGCTACACGGCCTGGGGACAGGTGCGCTACGCCTCAGGGACTACGCCCACCCACTACACCTTCACCGGCCAATATTCCAACATGACCGATTTCGGTCTCATGTTCTATAATGCAAGGTGGCCGCGGAGCGTCCCCGAAACGCAGTGGAGGGGATACGACCCCGCACTGGGACGCTTCGCACAAGCGGACAGCTTCGTCCCGCCGGGCGTGCAGGGCTATGACCGCTACGCGTTCGTGAACAATGATCCGGTCAGGTATACGGATCCAAGTGGACATATGGCTTGGAATGGTGAAGGTGGCGACTACACATGGGAAGATCAGGACAATGATGCGTATGTAGCACAACATGGCGAACAAGCCAAATGTGACGCGGGAAATTACAATCATTGCTCTACAGTTGAGCTGATTATCAAACGCCATCCGAAGCCGGTTTCTGGTATTCATGTTGGTTATAGTGGACAAGCAGGTTACGGATTGGAAGGCGGTGTTTACGATCAGTGGGATTTCCTGGTCGATTGGAAGGAAGGCAATCTATACGTTGTTCAAACCGTAGGAACTTTTATCTATGGAGGAACTCCAACGGGAATAGAAGGGGATGTTTATCTTGGCACTTCAAGTGTGCAGGGAATCCCTCGAGATGTTGAAGACATCACGGATTATCTGGAAGGGAAACAAATCGATATTTCCGGCTCAATTAACATAGATGCTGGTCTGTTTGCTGGAGTTGGGAAAGGGTTAAATGTTAACTTAGATGAAAATGGTTGGCCATTCTATACCCCCCGAGCCGGGTATATGTATACTACGGAATCGAACCTTGTGCTGGGCGGTAACGGACTTCCTAACCTATTCGATATTAACGGTCAAGTCGGCAAGAGTGAGTCGTTTGTGATGAATATAGTTCCATTATGGTGGAGCAAATGAAGAACAAACCATGAGAGCAAAAGATATTGGCTATATAGGGCTATTAATCTTCGCGGTGTTGTGCTTTCTATTAGCATTGCTAATGTACTCTGCTCCTGCATACGAATCAACCATAATACAAATTGATAATGCATCCCCCTGTAAAAAGAATAATGGTGAATGGATTCAGGTGGCTGACTTTATAGCAAATGAAAGCGTTTATATATGTGGTTATGTCAGGGCAAACATTCAGGAGCTTCATCAGCAGATACAAATTCGTATATACGAAGGTGAAAGAGACCTGCTGAAACAACCGATTTATTATGACAATATTTGGGTTTCGAATGGAGAGATGCATATTCCCCTAAAAATCTACTTGGATCCAGATAACTATACTGTAGAAATAAGTATTGGAAGAAAAATCCTAAGCGTAATTCAGCTACAAATAAAAAATTAGTAGACACCTTTATTTGTCTGTATAACTAGGATCTGTATGCAAAACATAAAATAGCGGATAAACTGATTGCCATGAGAGACCGAGGCGACCTAACTAACGAACAATGGGAGCAAATTGAGCCGCTGCTCCCGAAAGCTAAAATGAAACGTGAACGACCTGCGCAAGAACATCGGCAACTCCTAAATGGTATTTTATGGGTGCGGGGAGTCGACAGCACATTATCCTTCCTGCTCACCGACCACCTCGGCTCGACGAGCCTCACCACAGATGCAAGCGGCAATCTCATCTCCGAATTGCGCTACACGGCCTGGGGAGAAACGCGCTATGTTAGCGGCACAACGCCCACGAATTACACCTTCACCGGCTAATATTCCAACATGACCGATTTTGGTCTCATGTTCTACACCGCAAGATGGCGCGGAGCGTCCCCGAAACGTAGGGGAGGGGATACGACCCCGCACTGGGACGCTTCGCTCAAGCCGACAGCCTCGTCCCGCCGGGGGTGCAGGGGTATGACCGCTACGCGTTCGTGAACAATAACCCGGTCAGGTATAATGATCCAAGTGGACATATGACTTGGAATGGTGAAGGTGGCGACTACACATGGGAAGATCAGGACAATGATGTGTATGTAAAACACAACACAGTGAGCAAGCTAAATGCGACGCGGGCAATAAGACATATTGTTCGTATGGAGATCAACATCCTGCTGAAATCGCCGCTTTTATCTTGAGTGGTTTAGTGGCTGGCCCGCTGGCTCATGAATTTATTACCGGTGGCGGGCTGGCGGATGTGATTGCTGCAAACTCGAGTCTTGCGCAAAATGGTTTTCGCCAGATTGTAATCTTATGTTTGAAAAACCCTGCATGCGCTCGGACGATTGGGGCCGGAAGCGGAGTAACTGTCTTAGGAAAGATTATCGAGGGGGAAGATCCGCCCGGCTATGTACAAATTGCCAGTGAGATCAAAGGTGGTCGCTATCTGTATGTAGATAATTTCAGGAGAACAGCACAGGAACAATTTTGGAATGAGACTAAATCTCTTAGGAATCCAGTTCTGTTTGCAAACGACTATAGACAATTTGAGGGATCAACTTTTTATCGTGAGGTGACCGATTTAATGGATTCAGGCTGGACAATAATATTAAACATTATGGCCTATCCACCGAAGCAATAGGCTTGAAGGATTCTAGCTGTGGACAAATATTTCCGGACCTCATGGGCAAAATGGAAACTCAACTATCTTTTCGGCCCTAAGGCATATGTGTTCAAGAGTAAAGCAGACGTGTGGGATGATATCAATAATCATCCTTTTGATCTGGTGCTGGATCAGCTAGCACAAATTTACATAGGCGCGTCACTGGAAGAAAGAAAAGCTATTGAAGAGTTCATAAAAAGAAGGCCTAAGCTTTCATGGGCTTTGGTGTTATATGTCAGGAGAGTTGCTTTGCGAATACAACATAAAAAGGAAAATATTTTGGCATATTGTGCATTAGAGCTAGCATTACTTGCTTCGAAAAGCGATGATATCCGCGATATTGTGATTTCGCTTATGTTATTGAAAGCTGGTGCAGGAAGGATAGGGTTAGACCTAAAACCCTTGTATGATAGTATTGATCCTTCTCATTTAACCAATTCAAAAAGCATTTTCTATAAAACTGAAAACCAACCGCACGACTCGATTATATACGCCATAAGAAACTTTGGGCCGCCAGAATGGGAACGTCCAATCCACAATTAATGGAGTCGCAACAACTTTTGTAAGCAACTACTACGAGCAGACCGGCGGTACAATCACCAAGTACTATTATGCAGGCGCACAGCGAGTAGCCATGAGAGTCAACGGGACGTTATCCTTCCTGCTCACCGATCACCTCGGCTCGACGAGCCTCACGACCAACGCCAGCGGCGGACTGATCTCCGAGTTGAGATACACGGCCTGGGGATCGATCCGCTACGCCTCAGGGACTACGCCCACCCACTACACCTTCACCGGCCAATATTCCAACATGACCGATTTCGGTCTCATGTTCTATAATGCAAGGTGGCCGCGAAGCGTCCCCGAAACGCAGTGGAGGGGATACGACCCCGCGCTGGGACGCTTCGCTCAAGCGTCCCGCCGGGGGTGCAGGGCTATGACCGGTACGCGTATGTGAATAATTCGCCGATCAGGTATACGGATCCATCAGGGCATAGTGTGGATTGCGGTCTTGGTGATCTTTTCTGTTCGGCCGGAAAATATACGCCTGGTGGAATAATTAACCTTTATCGGTATTACTTTGGTGATGATGCCGTTGAGAGAAGGGATTCCAAGCATAGAGAAAAAATGTCGGCTGAAATCGAGGATTATATGAATAGCCATTCTGACTATAATCCACTGAAAGATGCTTACATGGGTGATCCTCGGAAACCTGGAGATGCATATAAAAACTATACTGTATTCTGCCAGGTTCGCGAAGATTACTGGACGCACCGTTATGTTGAAGAAACTGGAACATGGGATCCTGGCGAGATTGGTCATCTAATGGATTATTATGATTTCCACCAAGATGTAACCATAACCGTATGGAACCCGTCGCGGGTCAGTTGGCCAAATGTTGTTCTTGATGCTGCAGGGATGCCACTTGGAATCTATGGAGGAAATGTTACAAAATTCGGAAATTTTGGAGGATATGTACTGCAGGGGACTGGATATGTTGATAGCACTGTATCTCTTATTGATGCGAGCAAAAAGAAGGATTCTCTTGGGGGATGGCTTGCATTTATTAGTGCATTTCCAGTAGTGGGACCTTTTGCATCAGGTGTTTCTTTAGTCCGTGACTTAGCTCAAGGTTCTCAACCTGTCACATGGTATCCATCAATCCCTCGATAAACCAAGGTGAGATATGACCAGTATAACTAATTTCCTTATAATCACTTTTGTTTTTGGGCTAGCGGTGTCAATATTTGCAGTTTTGGTGGAGAGATTATTAATACTGAACGGAATTACACGAGGCAATACATTAGGTTTGGCACTTGTTGCCTTCGTAGCATCTGTTCTGAAGCAACTCATTTACCCTGCTGGATCGTTACTTCTCTTTGGACTATTACTTGTCATTATGGGGGTAATGGCAGTTAATCGTTCTGATATAACGCAGACTATTTACAAAGGGAAATGGTGGTGGAAATCCTAAAATGAAAATCAACATCAAGAAACGTAAGTGAGTTTATCGCATGCTCTCCGTTGCAGGTTGTGCTTTCTAGACCTGCGCGCCAGACCGCAACTTCTCAGTTCTTGATCTTGGTATTCCATCAAGCTACTTTCCAGAAAATGCCGTAGTGGGGGAAATACATTATCCCTCGGAATTAGATGGTGCCATTGAACATGGTTACCAGCACGTTTTTTGGCAAAGGGGAAACGGGCTAGCAAACTATCTCGTTTGGCGATTTGGAACTGAATGGCAGGCTCGATCCTTTATTGAATCTCTAAATCAAATGGACCAAAAGTATGGCCTTACAACCTGTTCAGCATTGAGAGATGTAGAAGTAAAAGCAGATAAGTATTCATTAACTTGCAGTTGGGATAAGTTTGGGGGCTGCCGAGCCGACCTAAACGCAAAATACGATGAGTATGTCATTTCGCTTAATGTAGTCATTAATGATCGAATGTCGCTGGAGCAATTCCAACAGATTGTTGTTTTTATTGACAAACAAATGCAACAGAATCTCTCATCGAAATAGCATGATGCTTTTCAATACCACTTTCCCCCAACAAAAAGACGAACCAAATGCCGCCATCACAATTTCCCCGCGGCGGGCCTCCGTTTCCATCTGCGAACCGTCGTATCGCGCGCCTTACTTGATCAGTCCCGCCTTCATCGCCGCGAGCACGGCCTGGGCGCGGTTGGGCTGGTTCATCTTTTCGAGAATATTTTTGGCATGCGTGCGAATCGTCTCCTCGCTCACAAACAGTTGTTTGGCGATCTGCTTGTACGTGTTGGCCGTCGCCATCCATTCGAGCACTTCGAGTTCGCGCGCGGTAAGCGGGATCGAAGAGGCGCGCGCGGGCTGGGTTTGTATGCGCGCGGCCACGCGCTTCATCACGTCTGGATGCAGGTACGCTTCGCCGCGCATCACCGAGCGCAACGCGCCCGTCAATTCAGATGGCTCGATATTTTTCAGTACATAGCCCTCGATCCCCGCCGCCAGCAGGTCGAATACGCGGTCATCCACTTCGGTGCCGGTGAGCATCATGATCTTGATATCGGGATTCGACTTTCTCAACGTGAGCGCCATCTCCTGCCCATCCATCTCAGGCATGACGAGGTCCACAAGCGCAATATCGGGATGAAGACGCTGTGCGGCTTCGAGGCCCGCGCGCCCGTTGTGCGCTTCGCCCACGACCTCGAGGCCGGGTTCCAGACGAAGAACCATCGCCAATCCCTTGCGGACCACGGCGTGATCGTCCACGATCAGGATGCGGATGCGTTCAGGCGGGAGAATGCTCATGGATGGGAAGCCGGATCATAATGCGCGCACCTTTGCCCGGTGAACTGATAATCTCGCAGTCGCCGCCCAATACGCGGGCGCGCTCCTGAATTCCATGCAGGCCGAAGTGCTCGCGGTTCTGACTGCGCGATAACGCCAGCGCGGGATCGAACCCTTTGCCTTCGTCGGAAATATCCAAATGAACTTCGTCATCCGTGACGGTGAGACATAAACGCGCCAACTGTGCGCCCGAATGTCTCGCGGAATTGGCCAACGCCTCCTGTGCCATTCGATAAACCGTTCTTCTCATGCCGGAGGAGAGCGAGTTGAAATCGCCCTGATCGCTGAAAATAATGCTGAACGACCGTGGACGACAGAAACCGCTGACGTAGTTCGCCAAATCGGCCTGGAAACTCTCCATCGTAAGCGCGGACGGCCACAGGTCGAAGATGGAGCGGCGTACCTCGTCGCGCGCGCCGCTTGCCAGAGTCCGCAGTTCGATCAACTCTTTTTTTACGTCGTCGGCCTGTTCGGGGAGCATGTTTATGCAGGCATCGAGCGAGTAGGTGATGCCGAAGAGCGATTGCGCCACGGTGTCATGAATATCGCGGGCAATGCGGTTGCGTTCGGTTTCGACGGCGAGGCGTCGGGCGCGGTCAATGCACAGGATGGTGGTGCCCAGCGCGAGGGCGGCTTGATTCGAGACGTTGGTCAGCGCCTCTTCGCGGGGGCGGGTCAGTTCGGAGGTCTGGTCTGCTTCCACAAGCAGAACTCCCACTGCATGTTCGCGCAGGGAAAGTGGAAGCACGATCCATTCGCTTGTGCGAAGCCAGGAATTCAGCGCGGGATGAGCCACCAGCGATTCATCCAAGTTGCCTGTGCGATAGCGTTTGCGTTCGAGGAGGGACTTGAAGATTTCGCCGTTTTCGGAATTCAACGGTAGCGGCGCGGCTTTGGGAAAGGAGGAGTTGACTGGATACAGCGACCAGTTGCCCAACTCTTCGCGGGCAGGGTCCACCAGCCCCACAATCGCTTTACGAAAACCGAGACCCGTCGTCACCGCGCCGAGCACGCGCTGTTGAACGGAGAGCAGGTCGGGCGCGGCCTGCAGGAGGACAGTCAGATCGTGAATTACCTTTAACTGCCGGTGCGCAGAGACCAGGCTTTCATTTTGACGCGTCAGTTCATCGCGGGCGGCGCTCAGTTCGTCGCGCGCCTGATTAATGGTTTTCAACAGGGAGGCGGGATAAGCAAACAGGGCGGGAATCAGCCAGATGCCCGCCAACTGCGTGAGCACCACAACGCTGTCCGATAAATCGAAGCGATGTGCGGCCAGATAAAGCGGCGTGAAGAATGCGGCGGAATACAGCGCGCCGCGCATTTGAAAAAAGAACGCGCCAGCCAGAAGCGGACTTAGCGCATAAACAAAGTACGGACTGCGCGCCCCGCCGCTGATGAATAAAATTCCCGCCGAGAAGACCAGGTCAAGGCCCAGCACGGCAGGATGATCCGAAACAAGTTTATTGAGCCGGCGATGAAAAATGGAAATGATCAGGTTGACGATCAGCGCAATTCCCAGCGTCCAGAGAGCGGGCAGAAACAGCGGTCCCTGTTCATTCTTCACATTGACGGTGAGAAGCGCGGGAAGCAGAGCCGCCCAGCGGAAGATCACCAGAAAGGAAAGAACACGCTCCGAAAGATGGAAAGTTTTAATTCTGGACAGCATATTACGGATTATATACGTTATCCCCCGCGCGGGGGAGGTGGTTTCACCCGCGCACGGGATGGTACAACGCAACCCGTATTGCTATCATTCAAACATAGCGTAGGAGGCCCAATGGATGTTTTGAAGGAAGATCAGATTCTCGATTGCTCCGGCATGTTGTGTCCGATGCCTGTGGTGAAAACATCGAAGGCGATCAAAACGCTGGAGATCGGTCAGGTGTTGAAGATGATCGCCACTGACCCGGGCGCGCCGCCCGACATGGAAGCCTGGAGCCGCCAGACAGGGAATGAACTACTGCGCTCCATGCAGGAGGACGGCAAGTTTGTTTTCTTCATCCGTCGTTCGAAATAGTTTGCAATTTGATCGGAGGCTACCATGTCTAAATCTGACCCGAATGCCCCCAAGCGACTCGCTTTGATCGCTTCAAAAGGGACCCTGGACTGGGCCTACCCCCCGTTCATTCTCGCCACTGCGGCTGGCGCGATGAACTGGGAGGTGGGCATTTTCTTCACCTTTTATGGCCTGCCCCTGCTTAAGCCGAAATTGAGCACGGCTGTTACACCTGTTGGAAATCCCGCCATGCCAATGAAAATGCCGTTCGGGCCTGAGGGATTCCAAAGTATCAACTGGCCGATCCCCCAGCTCATTATGGCAAACGTCCCTGGCTTCAACGCCCTTGCCACCTCTTTAATGAAGCAGACCTTTGAGAACAAAGGCGTTGCCACCATTGAGGAACTGCGCGATATGGCAATCGAAATGGACGTGCGCCTGATCGGTTGTCAGATGACGATGGATGTCTTCGGCTTCAAGCGCGAAGACTTCATCAAGGAATGTGAAATCGGCGGCGCGGCGACCTTCCTTGAATATGCCGCGGACGCGGACGTGCAGTTGTTTGTATAGTGGCAGTATTCGACGCTGGAGAGCGTCTCTTACGCAACCGTACGGCGCGTAGCGAACGCTACACCTGCCCTGGCGGGCGGTGCCAGGGGAGAACGTTCGCCACGCGCCAATAACATTGCGTATTCTTTACAGATGAGCCATCTTTTTTTGGAGAGACCCAATCATGAGTGTCTGGAAAACGAACGACTCTGATGTGAAAAAGATTCTCTATGTTCAGACTCACGGGGAGAAAGACCCGGAACGAACAGCCACTCCTTTCTTCCTTGCCACAGCAGGCGCGGCGATGGACAATGAAGTGTGCATTTACTTCACCATGAACGGGCCGCAGTGTGTGGCGAAAGGCAACGGCGAAAGAATCGTCATTCCGCGCAAGGGAGGCGGCGGCAAGGAATTGAAATTCTTCATCGAACAGGCGCGTGAGATCGGAGTCCGTTTTCTCGTCTGCCAGCCCTCGCTTGACCTGCACGGCTACACCATGGACGACATGATCGAAGGCGTGGAGATGATCGGCGGCGCGGCGTTCAACGACATGGCGTGCGACGCGGACGCGGTGATTGGGTTTTAGTAGTTGGTAAATTGGTAATTGGCAAATTGGTAATTGGTAAATTGGGCGCGTAATGTCAAGTTTTGTGCTTGTCCGCAGTTGTGTTCTGCCGCAGGGACTGTATTACAAGATCGAAGAACATCTCTGGCTGAGACCCGAAGCGGACGGGAACGTGACGCTCGGTTTTACAGATGTGGCGCAGACCACCGCTGGTCGGATGCTCGTTGTGAGTTTTCGTCCTATTGGCGTGCATTACAAGCAGGGCAAGACGGTCGCCATCGTGGAAAGCGCCAAGTGGCTCGGTCCGTTGCGGGCGCCGATGGATGGGACGCTGATCGCGGGGAACGAATCCCTGTTTGAAGATGCGGGATTGGTGAACCGCAGTCCGTACAACAAAGGCTGGATCGTCCGCTTCCAGCCCGACGATTTGGCATCTGGTTTGAAGCAGTTTGCGGCGGGGAGGGACGCGGCGCAGTTGTACGAGGATTATATGTCCCGCCGAGATTTGGACGATTGCATTCACTGCGAAGGATATGAGTTTCCTGATGATTGAGATTCGTGTGTTTACCCACCCCACGTGCGCGACCTGCCCGACGGCGATCCAGATGGTTCAGCGCCTGGCGGCGGAAGATTCACAAGTGGAAATGAAACTGGTCAGTCTCGCCACTGCGAACGGACGCGAGATCGCCAAGTCGCTGAACGTGATGTCCCTGCCGACGATTCTAGTCAACGAGACGCGCTTCGTCGGCGTCCCGAAATGGGATGACCTGCTCGAAGCGGTCGCCCGCGAAAAACAAAATATGCTCGCGTAGGTTGCGTTCCAGCGCAGGGAGCGACGTTAGAGAACGTCGCTTACGCGACACTTCTTTGAGAACGCTAGACGCATGAGGAGTATTATGCCGACCACTCTCGAAAATTGGAACCCAGGCAAGGCGGCGGATCGTCACCCCGAAGCGACATACGAGGAAAAAGAGCGTCTCTTCCTCGAAGTCAAGAACGATGCGCGCTACTCGGACTTCCTCTACGGTTGTTACGAGTGCGGCATTTGCGTCTCGACCTGCCCTTCGGCGCGGTTCTATGACTTCAGTCCGCGCGTGATCGCGCAGGCGATGGCGCGCGAAGATGTCGAGCGCATCTACGACATCATCACCGAAGATATTTGGAACTGTGCGCAATGCTTCTCGTGCGTGCGCTGTCCGCGGCAGAATAACCCTGGGGGATTGGTCACGATTTTGCGCGAAGTCTCTCTCAAGAACGGCTTACAAGAATCGAAAGACGCATTGCAGGGCTACAGCCGCGTTATCTACAAGGTCATGCTCAAAGGGAATCAAGTCTCGCCCGATATGCTCCAGCCTGATTTCTTTCCCGATTGGGGTCCGTGGGTGACAAATTTTTCCCAGAACATGCACGTCTGGCGGAAGGCGATTCCCATGGATTCGATTCGCGGACTCACCGATGTTGCCTGGCGCACGGATAGAAAGACCCTGCTCGAACTTTATACGATCTGGTTCGAGTCGGGGAATATGGACATCATCAAAGAGTTGGATGAAAGTTTGTATGACCTGCTGGTTGAAGTGATGCAGGAAGAATTGGAAGAAGGATAAGTTCGGTGGTCGAGTAGACGGCGGAAATCGTTACGTCTTTGCAAATCAACTTGCTTCCGCCGTCGTATCGAGACCACAAGTAAGCAAAGTATATTTGTTATTGGTTTATTTCTGGTAACTGGTGGTCCCGATACGCCCCTCAAAAAGCATTCGGGGCTACTCGACCACCGAGATTGAATGAAATTGGAGAATCGCAATGACCGAATTAACCACCGTCGAACAGATCCTGGAACGAAAATCGCATCCCGTTGTGCGCGATGCGCAAGTTGCGCCGACCGACGATATGCATGACCGCCTGCTGGAACTCGAAGCGAAGGGTGAGATTGTCCTGCAAAGAATGAAAGGCGATACCATCGAGTTCCCGACCAAATATGGGCGCATGAAGAAGATTCCCATCGAGCATACCTGGCATCATAAATCCTGCGGTCATTGCGGACACATCCCTGGCTATGCTTCGTCCATTTTGTGGCTTCATCGTCAATTCAATTTGGATTATCACGATCCCACCGACCAGACCTCCTGCACGGGCTGGAATTATTACGCCTCCGCCGCCTCCAACGCGGTGGGACAAGCCGCCGTCATGTCGCGTAACTTCGCTGCCGCGTACGAGACGGGATACTTCCCATTGATTCACTGCGGCACGTCGTTCGGACATTACAAGGAGATCCGCGAACAACTTGTGCATCACAAGGAACTGCGCGATGATGTCCGCCGCATCCTCGACAAGATGGGCAAGCCGCTGGTTATCCCTGAAGAGATCGTCCATTACAGCGAATGGGTGTACGCCATGCGCGACAGATTCAAAGAACGCCAACTCGTGGACATGAGTCCGATCACCGCGACGGTTCACCCTGCCTGCCATTACTACAAAATCGTCGCCGAAGACGCCATCTACGATCCCGAAATCTACGGCGGACAGCGCACTGCCGTTGTCACTGCTATGCTTGAGTCTCTCGGCATCAATGTCGCGGATTATTCCACCTGGTTCGATTGTTGCGGATTCGGATTCCGCCACGTCCTCGTACAACGCGACTTCACACGTTCGTTTGCGGTGCTTCGCAAAATCGAGACGATGAAGAATGAAGTCAATCCCGATTTGACGGTGACTCACGATACGGGTTGCGTGACCACGCTTGACAAGAGTCAATTCGCGGCGAAGGCGCATGACCGCAAAGTAGGCATCCCCGTTCTCTCCGACGCGCAAGTTGCCGCGCTGGCGATGGGCGCGCATCCGTTCCGCGTGGTGCAGTTCCACTGGCATTCGACGGATTGGCGTCCATTTTTGGAGAAACTCGGAATCAACTGGCAGAAATATTGGGATGAATTCCAGGCGGACCTCGACGCGATCCGCGCGGGGACGAAATCTGGGATTACGTGGGAAGACGCGGATAAGCCTGTCAATTTGACGGCATGAAGAATAATTTCGCTGGTTGAGTACGAAGGTATCGAAACCAGCAACGACAAGTAAACATGAAATAAAAAGTTTTAAATGAAATTGGTGGTTTCGATACGGCGGACGAACACCGCCTACTCAATCACCGAATTCTGGAGGAATACATGACATCTGGCAAAGTACTTATCATCGGGGGAGGTCCTGCGGGATTGGAAGCGGCGCGGTCTGTCGCGGAACTGGGCGGGGAAGCGATACTCATCGAAAAGCGCGAGCGTCTCGGCGGCACGCCCGACCGCGAGAGTTACGCCAAGTTGACTCATCACTGGCGCGACGCGTCGGAAGCGATGGCGGAACTCGCCGCGTCGGTCACGAGTCACGCCAACGTGCAGGTGAAGTATCAAGCCGAAGTGAAGGGAATGTCTGGGAGCGCTGGCAACTTCAACGTCGAGATTGAAGCGGGCGGGGTCGCCGAGTCGCTTAATGTCGGATCAGTCATCATCGCAACGGGCTTCCAGCATTTCGATCCAGGTCGCGCCACGCAATACTATAACTACTATTCGTTTCCCGATGTCATCACGCTCACCGATTTGGAAAAGATGTTGAGGGAGCATAACGTCGTGCGCCCGTCGAACGGCGAAGCGCCGAAAAAGATTGCGTTCATCCAATGCGTGGGTTCGCGTGACAGGCAAATCGGCAACGAGTATTGCTCGAAAGTTTGTTGCGGCATCGCGAGCAAGCAGGCGATTGAACTGCGCGAACAATTGCCCGACAGCCGCGTGATGATTTTTTATATTGACATGCGCATGTACGGTTATTGGGAAAATGAAATTTATTGGCCCGCGCAGGAAAAATATAAAGTCAATTATGTGAAGGGCGTTATCAGCGAGGTGTTGAAGAAGGGCGACCAACTTTTGATTCGCGGCGAAGATACGACGATGTCGCGTCCGATGGAAGTGACGATGGACATGGTTGTGCTTTCGATCGGCATGGAGCCAAGCGCTGGCACGCGCGCCATCGCGCAACTGATGGGCGTGCAACAAAATAAATACGGCTTCATCGAAGCGGGCGGCGCGGGCGGACTCGATATGGTTGCCACATCCGTGCCAGGAATTTTTGTGGCGGGCGCGGCGGCGGGTCCTGCCGATTTGAACGACTCGATTTCATCCGCTGGTCTTGCGGCGGCGCGCGCGATGGCGTTGGTGAGGGCGTAACGCAAAATTAATTTTGCGTTACTCGATCTATGTTACCTCAACGACAGAGTCACATCATCAAGCAAAAGACGGGACCCGACGACCCTGAATTGCACAAGGCGTTGGAAGAGTCGCTCGCGCAGGTCGCGCCTGAGGATGTGATTGCGATAGCGGATGAATTGGCGGAACGTCACGCCCGCTTCTTTTCCGACCTTCGGCTTGACTCTGCTTCGTTGACATCTTCCTTCACTGACATCGCTTCTGCTGTCGCGCACACCAAAGCAAATGCCCGCACAATTACCAATTACTTTTCGCAAGGTGACTTCACCATCTTTGAGCAATTACTAAACGGCGAAGCGCCAACGCCTGTGCGAGTCGCAACGTTCGTCGAAACGTTGAACGCGCTCGATACCCGTCTCGCTCTCGAACTCGCCTCTGGACTTTTGCATAACACAAACCCAACAGAGCATTGGCTGTGGACTCGCTGGTTGTGGGACCCAACAACTGGAACAGGGATTCTTCCATTGCTGGCGGGTAGTACCCACAACCTGCTCGCCGAAAATCTCGCGGATGGATACGCCCGCGTCGGCGCGGTGACGGCGATGAGCATGAAGTTTGCCGAAGGCACAGGTCTGTTTGTGGATGAGTTAACGAGCAACGCGAAACGCGCTCCATTTGCGAACAGCGCTTTTCTCGCTTGCGCTTATGGTGTGTACATGTACGGCTCGACCAGCTGGCGTTTGAGCCGCGACTTCAATGAGTTGCTACCGTCCCTGCCGAATATGGCGCGGAGGCTGCTTGGGTTGCCGAAAGTTAACAATGAAACTCCGATGGTCGAGTAGAGCGAGTGTTCGCCTCGCTCGTATCGAGACCATCAGGTGCGCATACAAAATCTCGTAACAAAAGTTGCTCTACGGCGTGGCGGCCTCGATACGCCCCAACGAACACGGGGCTACTCGACCACCGAGCATAAATAAATAGGAGACCATAACTTATGGCTGGTCCAATCAAAGCGAAATATGTGGAAAAAGAAAATGTCATCGTAGACGGCGTGGATGTTTCGGGTCATTGGAACCGCATGTTCGAACAACGGGTGATCTTCGAGTACACGCCCGAACTGATCGAAAAGATCGCGGACATCCCCAACGCGGAATCGTTTGCGAATTGTTATCAGTGCGCCAAGTGCGTCGCCGTCTGCCCTGTGGATGTGGTTGGGAATTATGGTCCGCGCAAGTTGTATCGCTATGCCCAAACAGGCATGGACTTGACCGAGGCGCCCGAACTGTGGCTTTGTACGACATGCGCCAACTGTCTGCGCGTGTGTCCCAAGGAAGTGAACATGGTCAAGATCATGCCCGCCGCGCGCGAGCAGGCGATCCTTGACGGAAAATTTGTCCCGCCTGAGTTGCAACAGGCTTTTGAAAATACCGCCAAATCGGGCAACCCGCTCGGACAACCGCAACGCAAACGCGACGCATGGATTCAAAACGCGGGCGTGCCTGTGCCGATCATCAAAGATGTGGCGCGTCCTGTGGATGTGCTTTGGTATGTCGGCTCGTATCCTTCGTATCATCCGCGCGGCATTGACGCGGCATCCGCGGCCGCGCGAATCTTCAACGCTCTCGGCATTGACTTCGCCATTCTCGGCAAGGAGGAAAAAGACGACGCCGACTCCCAGCGTTTGGCTGGTGAGAAGGGTCTCTTCGAGATGATGACCGAGTACAACATCGAGACCTTCAATAAGTACGAGTGGAAGGAACTCGTGGTCACAGGTCCGCATGAGTTGAATGCCTTCAAGAACGTGTATCCCAAATATGGTTTCGAGCGCCCCATCGTTCATTACTCAACTTTTTTGGTTCGCTATCTCGACCAACTCAAGCCGATGCTCAAACATCCCGTCAATAAAAAGATCACCTATCACGATCCGTGCTATCTCGGACGTCACAACGGCGAATACGAAGCGCCGCGTCAACTATTGCAAGCCATCCCTGGCGTGGAACTGGTCGAGATGGGGCGCAACCGCGAAAACGGTTACTGTTGTGGCGGCGGGGGCGGCGGTATGTGGATGGACTCCTTCACTGCCAAGCACACCACCATGCGCCTCTCCGAAAAACGCGCCATGGAAGCTGCGTCCACGGGCGCGGACGTGCTGGCAGTGGCTTGTCCCTTTGAAGTCTCGCGCTTCACCGACGCGGTCAAGTCCACGGGCAATGAGCATGTGGATGTGTTGGATATTTTGGAGTTGTTGGATAGGTCGATGAGAGGTGAGTAATTAATTTCAATGTCATTGCGAGGAGCAGAGCGACGAAGCAATCCCCGACTTAACTTTGAGATTGCTTCGCAAAGAACGCTTGCAATGACATCCAATAGGAGATTTTCTGAATGAACATTGTAGTAGCCATCAAACATATCCCCAGCATTGCCGATGACCTGCCCGTCAAAGGTAATAACGTGGACTTCGACTCGGTGGATTTTGTGCTGAACGAATTCGACGAGCAATCCATTGAGCAAGCCGTGCTGGTGAAGGAAGCCGTCGGTGGAACGGTGACGGTCATCGGTGTGGACTTGATTGGGGAATTGGATAACGTTCTCCATCTCGCGCTGGCAAAAGGCGCGGATAAAGCGGTCAAGATCACAGGCGATGATCCCGCCGCGGACTCGCATCAACAAGCCAAGTGGTTGGCGGAGGCGATTAAGGGACTCGCGCCCGAAATCATCTTTGCAGGCGTGCAGGCGTCGAACGATTTGGATGGTCAAGTTGGGGCGATGATCGCTGCGTATCTCGATATGCCGTACATTGGCGGTGTCAGCGCTGTGGAAGTGAGCGGCAATACCGCGACGGTCAACAAGGAATTTGCTGGCGGATTCGGAGCGAAGTACGCGGTCACATTGCCGATGGTCGTGGGAGTCCAAGCCGCGTCCAAGCCGCCGCGCTATGCGCCGATCAGCAAGGTGAGGCAGATCGCGCAGACTGCAACGGTGGAGAAGGTCGCGCCGTCGGGTGAGGCGGGCGCGGGGATCACGTTCAAGAAAATGGCTCCGCCTGTGGCGACGGGTCACGCGGAAATGTTGACGGGTTCGTCGAAGGAAGTCGCGGCGAAGATCGTGGAGTTGTTGAAGAGCAAAGGTCTGGCGTAAATTCGGTGGTCGAGTAGTCCCGCATGGTTTTCGCGGGACGTATCGAGACCACCCGTAACATGCAAACAATCGCTTTCTTGGAACGTGCTGGTCTCGATACGCTCGCAAAGAGCGCTCGCTACTCGACCAGCGGTTCATAATGAGGAGACACGCAAATGAGTAATGACGTATTCATAATCACCGAACACATGGATGGAAAATTTTCCGATGTGTCGTTTGAGTTGGCGGGAAAAGCCAAAGAGTTGGCGTCGGCTTGGGGAGGGCAGGCAGTTGCCGTCGTGGTCGGAAGCGGAGTCGCGTCCAATGTATTCGCGTCTGATTCGACCATCCACATTGACGACGCGGCATTGAGTCAATTCAATCCCGAAGCGCATGGAAGAGTCATCGAAGCGCTGGTCAGGGAGAGGTCGCCGAAGTTGGTGATGTTCGGCTGGACGGCGACGGGCATGGATCTGGCGGCGTGGCTTTCGGCGCGGCTCGGCAAACCGTGCGCGGCGTATGTGAAAAATATCGGCGCGGATTTGACGATGAGTTGCCAGGCGTACGGCGGCAAAATGATCGCGGAGGTCGCGCCCGAAGACGACACGGCGATTGCGGCGTGCCTTGCGGGTTCGTTCCCTGTGGAAGCGGGACAAGGCTCGACGGCGGCAATAGCGATGGCTTCGCCTGTCGCGTTGGATGGATTGAAAGTGAAATTTGTCGAAGCGATCAAACCCGCTGGCGGCGATGTGGACATCACGTCGCAGGCGAAGTTGGTTTCGATCGGGCGCGGCATTGGAAGCAAAGATAATGTTGAGTTGGCAGAAGAGTTGGCGGAAAAACTTGGCGCGGTCGTTTCGTCTTCGCGTCCCGTCGTGGATGCGGGCTGGCTGCCGCGCACGCGACAGGTCGGCAAGTCGGGGCTGAAGGTCAAGCCGAAGTTGTATCTCATGCTCGGAATCTCTGGCGCGCCCGAACATCTCGAAGGCATGAAGAGCGCCGAGTTGATCATCGCGGTCAACACGGATAAGAAAGCGCCGATCTTCAACGTGGCGCATTACGGCGCGACCGCGGATTTGTTCGAAGTGGCTGAGGCGATGTTGGAGTTGTTGTAGTTGGTAGATTAGTAGATTGGTAGATTGATAGATTGGTAGATTGGTAATTGGTAGATTGGGAATCGGGAAGTGAGTTTTACCAATTTACCATTCCCTAATTTACCAAGCACTTTCTTCGGGAGGGCGCGTTGCTCACAACGATTGAAAAAATCATCTTCATCATTCTCGCGCTGACATCGGCGGGATTTACGATTCACGGATTCAAAGTCATCGTTGACTCAATCCGCAAGGGACGACCCGCGCCCGAGTTGAAGAACGTTCCGTTGAGTCTTGTCAAAGCCGCAATCACGGTTTTGTTTCAGCGGACGATTTTCAAAGCGCGCAAATCGCTCAGCGCGATCCACATGGGATTGTTCTTCGGTCTCATCACCTACGCGTTCGTCAATCTCTTCGACGCGCTCGAAGGACTCATCCCTGGCTTCGATCTCGTTTACGGCGGCAGGCGCATCCCCAACGCGCCGACGGGACTCGTCAATGCCTTCAATCTCATCGCCGATGTGATGAGTATGTTCCTGCTGATCGCCATCACGGTCTTCTTTGTCCGCCGCTTCATCGTCAAAGACAAGGCGCTCGCGTTTCGTGAAAATATTTTATTGAATCCAAAGGTCAAGGCGGGCGCGCAAAACACAGACTCGCTTATCGTGGACATCTTCGTCATCATGCACGTCATCGCGCACGTGTTGAGTCAATCCTATCGTCTCACCGATGGCGCCGATCCGTTCATGCCGTTCGCAAGTTTTCTCAACAAAATTTTCGGCGCGTCGCAAACGGGTGTTCACGTTGCGTGGTGGGTCAGCATCGGCTGGGTGATGTTCATCATCCCCTATCTCTCGCGCTCCAAACACACGCACTTTTTTATGGCGCCCATCAATCTCGGACTCGCCAAACAGAATCCGCGCGGTCAACTCGACCCTGCGATTCCGCTCACGATGATTGACGGAAAAACTTTCGACCCTGGCGCGAAGCACATTCACGATCTTTCGTGGAAGCGTGTTTTGGATTCTTATGCCTGCGTGCAATGCAATCGCTGTCAGGATGTCTGCCCCGCGAATTTTTACGGGCGACCGCTCTCCCCTTCGGCTTTGGAGGTGAACAAGCGTTATCTTCTAAAGGAGGCGACCTTCGGCTCTCACCCCGACCGTTTGCTGGTTCCGCTTACCGAGGCTGTTATCTCCCCTGAGGCGGTTTGGTCTTGCACAACGTGTTACGCGTGTGTAAGAGTTTGTCCCGTCGGCAATGAACCAATGGCAGACATCGTGGACATCCGCCGCCGCATGTTGATTGACGGCTACGAAATTGACAGCGGCGTGCAGAACGCGCTTCAATCTCTCGCCACCAACGGAAACTGGATGAGCAAAGGCAAACGTCTGCGCGGACGCTGGGCGAAGGAGATGGAGTTCCCCGTCAAGAATGCGACCGAAGAACCTGTCGAGCATCTCTGGTTTGTCGGCGACACCGCTTCGTTCGACGAGCGCGTCGTCCCGAATACGAAACTGGTGGCGCGTCTCTTCAATCAGGCTGGACTTGATTTTGGAATCATGTATCAAAATGAATCCAACGCAGGCAATGACGTGCGCCGCGTCGGCGAAGAAGGTTTGTTCGAGCAACTCGTCGAGCAGAATATGGAAGCCTTCGGCAAAGCGCAGTTCAAACAGATCGTGACGACCGATCCGCATTCGTTCAACACGCTCAAGAACGAGTATCCGCAATTCGGCGGGAAGTTTGAAGTGAAGCATTACACGGTTACTTTATTGCGTCTTTTTGAAGAAGGTAAACTCACGGTCAAAAATAAGCTGGCGCATTACAAGGTCACCTTCCACGACCCGTGTTATCTCGGTCGCTACAACGGCGGATTCACCGCTCCGCGCAAACTGCTCGAACTGCTCGGCGTGGAGTTCGTCGAGATGCCGCGCAACTGCGAAAATTCATTTTGTTGCGGCGCAGGCGGCGGTCAGATCTGGATGGGCAAGGTCGCGCCTGGCGAACGTCCCGCCGAGAATCGAATCAAGGAGGCGTTGACCACCTTTGGTGAAAGCGCAAACGCGAAGATCCAACTCTTCATCGTCACTTGTCCCAAAGACATGATCATGTACTCCGACGCGGTCAAAACGACGGGCAACGAAGGAAGAATCGAAGTCCGCGACATTATTCAGTTGGTGGCGGAGGCGGTTGGGGTGGAAGAGGTTGCAGTGGCTGAAGTAGTTCCAAGTCCAGCATGAGGCGATATTCGATAATCGAACATCGAATACTCGAATAACGAATATCGTCATGTTCAAGTGTCCATATTGCGAGTTTGGCGGCAAGCGCTCCGAAGTCCACAATCATCTGGCGGAGACGCACGGCGATACGCTCGGTGTGCGCGTGGATGAATTCACGGGTCACACGTTTTACATTGTGACGTGTCCCGTGTGCGGCGCGAGTTATGAGCAGGTGACGAAGAAGGCGCGCCGCGACCCGAGTTTTGTGTCAGAATATGAGCATGAGATTCGGCTGGTCGTTTTTGATTTGCTTTTGTATCATTTGCAAGGCGAGCATGGAATAGGTTCGGTGGTCGAGTAATCCTGAACGGTTTTTGTGAAGGACGTATCGAGACCACCAATAACAAAAATACTCTTGGCGCATGTTGGTCTCGATACGGGACGGAAGAACATCATCCCTACTCGACCAACGATTTCAAAGGAGAACAAAATGGCAACAGTTCGTGGATGTAACATCCCTGAAGACCGCTTCTATTGGGTGGAAAAACATTGTTGGGCATTGCCCGAAGCGGACGGTACGGTGAAAATTGGAATTACCGACGTGGCGCAGAATTTGGCGAAGGGCATTGTCAACGCCACGCCGAAGGAGGCAGGACGCACCGTGCAGAAGGGCAAATCTGCTGGGACTTTGGAAAGCGGCAAGTGGGTGGGACCTGTTACGTCGCCTGTGACGGGTGAAATTGTAGAAGTGAATGAAGCCATGAAAGGCAAACCGTCGCTGATCAATTCCGATCCGTATGGTGAAGGTTGGTTTGTTCGGGTGAAGCCGAATGATTGGGCTGGCGAAAGCGCGGTATTGTTGACAGGCGATGCGGCTGTCGCGGCGTATCAAAAGTTTATGGAAGAACAGAATCTGAATTTCGAGTAACAAGGATGTTCGGTGGTTGAGTAGGGCTGAGCGTTAGCGAAGCCCGTATCGAAACCACCAGTTTTCAAGAAATATTTTGTTTGATGGTTATTGTTGGTCTCGATACGACCCGACTTGCACGGGGTTACTCGACCAACGGAGTATTTTAGAAACAAATGATCTTCTACGCCTGCGACATTCCCGAAGACCTGACCTACGACATCGAGCGCGATGTGTGGATTCGATTCGAAGGTGAGATCGCCACGCTCGGCATGACCGACGTGGCGCAAACCCGCTGTGGAAAATTTGCGGCGGTCAGTTTTCGGAGCGTCGGCAAAAAAGTGGAGCAGGGCAAGGCGCTGGCGACGATTGAGTCCGCCAAGTGGGTGGGACCGTTCCCCGCGCCGTTCTCGTGCGAGATCGTAGCAACGAATGAAGAAGCATTTGCGAAAAATATTCTTCTCGCCAACAAAGAACCGTACACCGACGGCTGGTTAGTCAAAGTGCGACCAATGAATCTCGAAGCGGAATCCAGCCATCTCGTCACGGGCGAAGCGGCGGCGGAGAGATACAAGGAAAGAATCAAAGAGTTGAAAGTCAATTGTCTCAGGTGCATTGACTGACCTGTGTACATGTGTACTTGTTTACCTGTGTATTTTTAACTAACACCACCACCAAAGGAGACCCCCAATGTCCAAAAAAATCCGTTTGCTCTACATGGAAGGCGTATCACCGCTTCGCTCGCAGACCGTTTACCACGCGGTCGGGTATGCAATGAAAGCCGATACGCCCAACACCATCATCATGGTCTCGCCAGACGCACCGTACATGTCTATTGGCTATCATCAAGACGTGCAAAAGGAAGTGGACCTGGATTATTGCGCGGCGCACAACCTGTCCATTATTCGGCGCGAAGTCGGCGGCGGCGCGGTGTACTTGGACAATGGCCAACTCTTCACGCAATGGATTTTCCATAAGGAAGACTTGCCCGTCACGTTGGAAGAACGCTTCAAACTGTACGTGGGTCCGCTCGTGGAGACGTATCAGACGTTGGGCATCCCTGCTGTTTACCGCCCGATTAACGATATACAAGTCAATGGGAAGAAAATTGGCGGCACGGGCGCGGCGCAGATGGGCATCGCGGAGATTCTCGTTGGCAGTCTGATGTACACCTTCGACAAGAAGACTATGTCACAGGTGTTGAAAGTCCCATCGGAGAAAATGCGCGATAAGATTTTTGAGTCGCTCGAAGCCTACATGACCACCATGACCGAACAACTCGGCTCCACGCCCGACCGCGCGATGGTCAAAGATTTATATATGAGGAAAGTCTCCGAAGCGCTGAGCATGGAAGTGTACGAAGGCGAATGGACAGCCGAAGAGGAGGCGATGGCGCAAGAGATTGATGCGCGGTTCACTTCGGACGAATGGCTATATCAAAAGGGTCAACTCAAACAGCAGGGCGTGAAAATTCATCAGGACGTGCATATTGTCGAAGCGGCGTTCAAATCGCAGGGCGGTTTGATCCGCATCATCGCCCGCTTGCGCGAAGGACGCATTGACGACATCACATTCTCAGGCGACTTCACCCTGCTTCCTGTCTTCGCTCTCGGCGCGCTCGAACAATCCTTGCGCGGAGTTGCCGCCACGCCTGAGAATCTCAAATCTAAGATCGAAGAAGCCTATTATCGTTTGCAGATTCAATCGCCTGGCGTCACACCGGCAGATTTCACCACCGCCATCATGAACGCGGTCGCGCCGCCACAAGCCGCTTAATGATTCACCACAGATAAACACGAATACACACAGATTCTTCATGAACCTATCCCATTTATCTGTGTTTATCTGTGGCTAAAAGGTTTTCATGACTCAAAACTACGGCTTTCTCATTGACCAATCTAAATGCATCGGATGTCACGCCTGCTCGACCGCATGCAAGTCCGAGAATCAAGTTCCGCTGGGCGTGTATCGCACATGGGTCAAGTATGTGGAGACGGGCGCATACCCCGACGTGCGCCGCCGCTTTCAAGTGACGCGCTGTAATCATTGCGCCAATCCGCCTTGCGCGCGCATCTGTCCTGTCAGCGCGATGTATCAGCGCGATGACGGCATCGTTGAATTCGACCCGAGCATTTGCATCGGATGTAAATCCTGCATGCAAGCCTGCCCGTACGATTCGATCTACCTCGACCCCGAAACGAACACTGCCGCGAAATGTCATTTCTGCGCGCATCGTTTGGATGTGGGACTCGAACCCGCCTGCGTCGTTGTCTGCCCCGAACATGCGATTCTCGCTGGAGATTTGAACGACCCCGCTTCAGAAATAAGCCGAAAGTTGTCCACTGCGCAAGTGACCGTTCGCAAGCCCGAGCAGGGAACCGCCCCGAAATTGTTCTACATCAACGGCAACGATTGGTCACTGCATCCGTTCGCCGCGCAGACGCACGATTCGTTCATGTGGGCGGATAAAGTCACGGAGCAAAATGTTTCCGCGTATGCGTTGCCTGTGTTGCACGGTGGTCGAGTAGGCGGCGGGGTCTCGATACGCAACGAACGCTACTCGACCGCCGCCGTATCGAGACCAGACGGCATACCCCTCCGCGCGCCGCAGACTCAGGGACAGCCGCTCAACGGTCCCATCCAGATCGGCGGGCGCGTCGCGGAGCACATGGTTCAGACTGCCTACACGGCGCAACACAAGATCAACTGGCATTGGGAACTGCCCGCCTATCTCGTGACGAAAAACATCGCAGGCGGACTCTTCATGTTGCTGAGTCTCGGCGTGATGTTCGATCTCTTTAGTTTCAACTCCGCCACTTTCCTTGTGACAGGTTTCACTGCGATGGTCTTCATGCTCATCACGGTGATCCTGCTCATCAAAGATTTGTCCCAACCGAAACGCTTCCTGAACATCTTATTGCGTCCGCAATGGAAGTCATGGGTGGCAAGAGGCGCGTTCATTCTCGTCGGTTTCACCGCCTTCGCGGGATTGTGGTGGCTCGTGGAGGGCGCGGCTCAGGCGGGGATACTGCCCATCGAAACAGCGGCAACTGCCCGCCCGTTTGCGGCGTGGATCGTCTTCCCCTTTGCGTTGGGCGTCGTCATCTACACCGCCTTCCTGCTCGGTCAAGCGGAGGGACGCGATATGTGGCAGAGCAACTTACTGCCTTTCCAACTTGTCGCTCAATCCATGATGGTGGCAAGCGGAGTGTTCCTTGCGCTGAATCTTTTCATCGTTTTTCCTACTGAACTGACTTCCATGCTCGCCGCGCTTTTTCCCGCCAGCATCGCTATCAATTTGCTGCTTACATTCGCAAACAAATTCAACTCCTTCCCAACCGATACCGCCATGCTCGCTTCGCGCGAGATGACGCATGGGAAATTCCGCAACCACTACTGGTGGGGCGGAATTGTTTTGGGGCACGTTATTCCATTGACGTTGCTCTTTGCGTTCAGCGGACTTGCGCCTTTGGCTGTTGCGTGTTCCGTTGTCGGTTTGTTCTTCTACGAATACGCCTTCGTGATGGCGCCGCAGTATATTCCGAATTCGTAAGCAACTCGGTGGTCGAGTAGCCCGAATGCTTTTTGAGGGCGTATCGAGACCACCAAGTTAAAGAGCAAATTTAAATTTATTTAGAAACTTGTTAGTCTCGATATGGCGGACCGCTTCGCACACCGCCTACTCGACCAACGGAGTACTTATGACAAAAATCCCCCAAACCTCCGCAGGCACCACCGTCCCGCAATTCGCGGACTCTGACCGCCAGCCCATCAAACTGACCGAAGTCGTTCACCCCGACGGGCGCATCAGCCAGTATCCGCCGCCCGATGTGTGGGATGACTGGGTGGAATGGGACGGGAAAGAGTGGCCTCGCAAAGTGGCGCGGAGATATACGCTCGTGCCAACCGTCTGCTTCAACTGCGAATCCGCGTGCGGACTGCTCGCCTACGTTGATAAAGACACGTACGAGATTCGCAAGTTTGAAGGCAACCCCGTCCACCCTGGCTCGCGCGGACGCAACTGCGCCAAGGGACCCGCCACTCACAATCAAGTCTACGACCCCGAACGGATTTTGTATCCGCTGAAACGAGTCGGCAAGCGCGGCGAAGGGAGGTGGGAACGGATTTCGTGGGAGCAAGCCCTGACCGAGATCGCCGACAAAATGCGCGAGAGCAAACTGCGCCGCCCGAACGGAATCGTCTATCACGTCGGTCGCCCTGGCGAAGACGGATACACCAATCGCATCGTGCAGGCATGGGGCATGGACGGTCACAACAGCCACACGAATATTTGCTCATCGTCATCCCGCGCAGGATATAACTTTTGGATTGGGCAGGATAGACCGAGTCCCGATTTTGCCAACGCGCGAGTCATCCTGCTGATTTCAAGTCACCTCGAAACGGGGCATTACTTCAACCCGCACGCGCAACGTATCATTGAAGCCAAAACAGACGGCGCAAAACTCATCACCTTCGACCCGCGTTTGAGCAACACCGCCTCCATGAGCGATGTTTGGCTGCCGACATACCCTGGCAGTGAAAATACGATTCTGCTTGCGATTGCTAATCATCTGATTCAAAATGATCTCTATGATAAAAACTTCGTCCGCAAGTGGACGAACTGGAAAGAATTCCTTCAATTCATTCAATCATCAACATCCGCCGAATGGGAATCTGTCCGCCAGACAATTACCAATTACCAATCCCCAATTACCTTTGAAGTATTCGACTCCGTCCTCAAACAACTCTATTCTGAATTTACTTTTGAACGCGCCGCGCAAGAATCCGAAGTCCCTCTCGAACGCATTCAGGAAACCGCGCGCCTCGTCGCCAACTGCGAAGGCAAACTCGCCACGCATGTCTGGCGCAGCGCCAGCGTCGGCAACCTCGGCGGATGGCAGGTCTCGCGTTGTCTCTTCTTCCTCAACGTCCTCACGGGAAGCGTCGGTAACAAGGGCGGCACATCCATGACCAACTGGAATAAATTTGTGCCCAAGCCGTTCAAAGGCGCGCCCGCTCCCGAAACGTGGAACGAACTTCACTACCCCATCGAATATCCGCTCGCGCATTATGAGATGTCCATCCTTTTGCCGCACATGCTCGCCGAAGGTCGCGGCGACATTGACGTTTATTTCACGCGCGTTTACAACCCGATGTGGGTCAACCCCGACGGCTTCATGTGGCTCAAGGCGCTCAAAGATGAAGACTCAAAAATAAAATGCTACGTCGCGCTCACGCCCACATGGAACGAGACCGCCTGGTTCGCCGATTATGTTTTGCCCACAGGCCACGGACCCGAGCGCCACGACCTGATGAGTCAGGAAACTCATTCAAGCCAATGGATCGCATTCCGTCAGCCCGTGCGCCGCGTGGCGATGGAACGCGCGGGCGTCAACGTTGATTTCACCTATCAAGCCAACCCTGGCGAAGTCTGGGAAGAGAACGAGTTTTGGATTCAACTTTCCGCGAAGATGGACCCCGACGGCTCGCTCGGCATCCGTCAGTGGTTCGAGTCGCCGTATCGCAAGGGCGAGATCATCACCGTGGATGAATACTATCAATGGATCTTTGAAAACTCCGTACCTGGACTCCCCGAAGCCGCCGCGCGCGAGGGATTGACTCCCCTCGCCTACATGCGGAAGTATGGCGTCTTTGAAGTGAAGAAAGAGAATTACGCGCCCTTCGAAAAGGTAATTGGTAGATTAGTGAACGGTAAATTGGTAAGTGGCAAAAACCAATCTACCGATTCCCAATTTACCGATTCCCAATCTACTTTTGAAATTGACAGTTATGATCGCTTCATCAAAGACGGTCATGTTGTTGGCGTCAATATTGACGGCGAAATAAAAGCAGGATTCGACACCCCCTCGAAGAAACTTGAATTCTTCAGCGACACGCTCGCCAATTGGGGCTGGAGTGAAAAGGAAAATGTGATTCCGTGGTCGGTGAAGAGTCATGTTCATCCCGAAGTCGTTGACCGCGCAAAAGGCGAGATGATTCTGCTTCCCAATTTCCGCCTGCCGACATTGATTCACACGCGCAGCGCAAATGCCAAGTGGCTGTATGAAATCTCGCACAAGAATCCCATCTGGATGAATCCCGAAGACGCGCAGAGACTCGGACTCGAAACGGGCGACCTTGCCAAAGTCGAGACCGAGATCGGCTATTTCGTTGACTCCGTTTGGGTGACGGAAGGAATCAAGCCTGGCATCATCGCCATCAGCCATCACCTCGGGCGCTGGCGCTTGAACGAAAATTCGGGCGTGAACAAAGGCTCGTCGAATCTCGTTGAACTGCATGACGACGGCAAAGGCGGATTCCTCATGCGCGTCATTCACGGCGCGGCGGCGTGGGACTCCTCCGACCCCGACACGAGCCGCATCTGGTGGAGCAACGTCGGCGTGAATCAGAATCTTGCTCATGCCGTCCATCCCGACCCGATCAGCGGAGTCCACTGCTGGCTGCAAAAAGTGTTCAGCGTCCGCAAGGCAAAAGCGGGCGAAAAAGCGGGCGACCTGTTCGTGGATACAAACAAGTCCATGCGGGTGTACCGCGAATGGCTGAAGATGACCCGCCCCGCCGACAAAGTCAGTCCCGACGGCAACCGCCGCCCGTATTGGCTGGCGCGCCCGCTCAAGCCAACGAAGGAAGCGTATAAACTGCCGAAGTGAAAAACCTGTCAGGGTTGAAACATTCCATCGGAATTAAACCAGCTTCCAGTTAAGAGAGAAGCGGCTTTTCATCCAAAGAAAGAAAAATCTTATGCCGGTTGAATCCACGAAATCCAAACCAAAAAGCAAAGAGCCTGAAGAACCAGTCTGGACTTACCGCGGTTACAAACTTAAAACCAGCGAGTTCGTCACCGCGATGGTGCATCTTTTCCGCGCGGAGATTCAACGCGCCAATGTCTGGCGTCAGCGTTTGGATACAACCACCAACTGGGCGGTCGTCGCCACCGGCGCGACGCTGTCTGTTTCATTCAGCCAGCCCAATGTGCATCATGGGATCATTATTTTGAATACCCTGCTTGTGACGTGGTTCCTTTTCATCGAGGCGCGCCGCTATCGGTATTACGAATTATGGAGTTATCGCATCCGCCTGATGGAAACGGATTTTTATGCCGCCATGCTCGTGCCCCCATTTCACCCGTCCCCCGAATGGGCCGAGAGTTTGGCGGAGAATTTGCTGACGCCAAGTTTTCCCATTTCCATGTGGGAAGCATTCGGGAGACGCTTGCGGCGAAATTATCTTTGGATCTACTTAATTCTATTTATTTCCTGGATGGGTAAAAGTTATCTTTTTCCGGAACCGGCTATGAATGTGCAGGAATTCATACAAAGAGGCGCAGTGGGATTCGTTTCCGGGTATATCGTGATCTCATTGGGGATCGCCTACCATTTATTCCTGTTATTGGTAGCGATCGGCACGATCGGCATGACCCAGGCCACGGGCGAGGTCCTGCCGCGTTTCGGCGCGGAAGGCGGACACGAACACCCTGTGGATTCGGCCGGGACGAAAGGACTGCGTAATTGGCTTTATCCGCGCCACAAACGACGACAATTTATAGCGTTAATCATTACCGACAAGGCGGAGGCGGTATCCAAACGCCTTCTGAACGACCTGCGCCGGGGGATTACCGCCCTGCATGGAAAAGGTATGTACACCGGCAAGGATCGTTCCGTGCTGATGTGCGCATTGACCGTTACCGAGGTGCACAATTTGAAAACCGCGGTGGCAAAAGAGGATCCGCAGGCGTTTGTCATCGTTTCCCCTGCCCAGGAAATATTGGGACGCGGTTTCAACCCGCTTGAAGAAAAGTAAATTTACAAGTTGCAGTACGAAGAAGCGTTGTTTGAATACGCGCTTCTGAGTGGGGCATGGAGGGCAAACAATTCTTGAAAGCAGGGGGATGAAGGGTATATAATTTCAGTACATTAGCCGTTACTACGCCAGCTCGAGAAGGAGACTTATCATGGATCGTTATCTCGTTGAGTCACCGCATACAGCAGAGGATTGCGACGCGATCATCAAGGAAATCCACATGGCGGGGTATTTGCATTATTTTGAATGGGGCTGTCACGATGGCGAGCATTGCGGCTGGGCGATTATCGAAACCGAAAACAAGGAACATGCCAAACAAATCGTTCCGTGGCGGATTCGAGATAAGGCACGGGTGGTGAAGCTGGAAAAATTCGGCGAAGCCAATAAACACGAAGAGAGATGATTCCGGCTATCGGACAGTTTCATGGACGGGCGCGGACGAAATCGTTCTGAAGCGCGCTCGAATCATTCTGCCATTTTCCAACCCCATACGATTAATTCTGTGCAATTTTATATTGGAAAATCGAGTTTAAGTAGAGAATTAATATCGGCAACTGCCAATTCTGATTCAGCGTCAGCCGCCGTCCAGAACGCCCTGTGCGCGGAATTTCTGTATCGTCTCAGGTACTTCTTTTTGGATTTGCACACGCGCATCGGGATAAGCCCCGCTCAAAATCTCGATAATTTGGCCGATGGTGTTGCTCCCATCGCACATTTGCCAGATTAATGCGGCAGTCTCATTGATATGAATGATAATGTTCCTGGCAGGGTGGAGGAGTACAAATTCCCCATCTATTTGCTCGGCGATGAACCCGGCGCATCTTTTCGGGGATCGGGCGGTCAGTTCCATAAGCGGGTCAATTGTATCATGCCGGTGTTTTAGGTTATGGAAAGGATGTGACGAGGCGGCAGCTATGTTAACGCACTGTATGAGCCAATTTCTTTTGTTCATTATTGCCTCCAGATAATCATGTTGACTAAAGATTTGTAAAACTGTAAACTTGTAATCACTTTAGAGACGAGGAGCAACGGAATGGCAGGGAAGTCATCCACCGTGGGCAAGGCTGTTAAAAAAGATCGCCGACAGATGCTTGCCGACAAAAAGAAGCAGTCTGCTGTCGGTGGCTCGCAATCAATCGAACAGGTTCGCCAACTGGCATGGACGGGGCAACATGCAACAGCGATTGATTCTGCTTCAAAAGAATTGAACAAATCAGGTTTGAAGCCTGACCTACAGATGGATTTATTAGACTTGCGCTCTGAATCCTACATTGCGCAAGGCAAACTTGAACTTGCCATGCAAGATGCCAAAGCAATGATGAAATTGGCGAAACCAACTACCAATTACCAATTACACGCGCAAGCGTTAAACCGCCTCGCCCTCGTCCAAATGCGGACAGGCGACCTGAATGGCGCCATTAAATCCGCCACCGCCGCCGTCAAAGCAAGTTCGAACGGTGGTCGAGTAGCCCTGCGCACTTTGCAGGGCGTATTGAGACCACAATGCGCTCTCTCCCTCTTCCGACTGAGTGAAGCGCAAATGCGCACGCGCCAAAGCGAAGCCGCCATTGAAACCGCGCAGAAAGCCATCGCCATCTATCAAGAACTAGGCGACGACTCGGGTACGGGGCGCGCCTATTGGTCACTCGCCAATGCCCACTTCGACCTGAACCGCGCCGAAGACTCGCGCCGCGCCGCGCAGACTGCGCTCGCGCTCTGCCAACAGACGGGCGACCAGTATGGCATGGGCAATGCCTTCAATGCATTTACCTTTACCGATACCGACCTTGCCGAACGCATCCAACACACCCACCAGGCATTTGATGCCTTCGAAACCGCAGGCTACAAGGAGCGGCAGGCGGCTGTTCTCGGCAATCTGTCGGTTGCTTATTCTGAACTCGGTCTCTACCGCCACTGCCGCCGCCTGACAAATGAAGTCATTGAAATGACCCGCGCCATGGGCGCCAAGGTCGGGCTGATCTATGCGCTTGGGAACATCAGCGCTATAGAAATCCTCCTCGGCGACCTCGCCTCGGCGCGTTTACACCTGCAAGAGTTCGCAAGCCTCGCCTCTGACCTCGGCGACCCGTTCATGGGCGCTCAACTTGCCGCTAATCGGGCAGACCTGGCATTCGCCGAAGGCGACTTGAAGAGCGCCATCCGTCACTACCAGTCTGCTTTGAAGATTGGCAAGGCTGCCCAACTGAGTCAAGAACATGTAACTCTCACCGGACTAGCGGAAATCCACCTCGCCGCAGGCGACCCTGCCGCCGCGCTGAAAGCCACCGCCAAAGCCACAGCCCTGCACCGTGCCCAAAACTTTGCCCGGTCCAATAGCTTTCCTTCACAAGACATCTGGTGGCGTCACGCGCAGGCGCTCACCGCTAACAAGAAAACAAAAGAAGGCCATGAAGCGCTTGACCGTGCCTATGATTTTTTGCTGGAAGGAATTCAGAACATCCGCGATGAAGGTCTGCGCCGCAACGCGCTCAACAAAGTCAAGGAAAATCGCGAACTCCTGCAATTTTGGGTCAAGGAGGGCAAGGCACGCAAGTTACCCCAGGAGCGATTGTTCGCGCATCTGCGCATCGAATCCAACCTGCGCGAACCCTTCCAACGCCTTGCGAACACCAGCCTGCGCCTCAACGCCCTCAAAACCGCCGAAGCCATCCAAACCTTCCTCGTCGAAGAAGCCACCGAACTCAGCGGCGGCGAGCGGGTGATGTTGATTCTCGAACGTACCGCCGACTCTGCGCCAGCGCCCTTTAGGGTCAGTCGGCAAGCAACAGAACCGACTAAAGTCGGCAGTACTGTCGGCGGTACAGAATTAGTTGTTGCGGAATCCCTCCTCCCGCGCGGAGAAGACGCCTCAGCCGTTCTCGCTTCGATTCAGCCCCACCTCGCCCAAGCCCGCCTCACGCGGACCGTTCAGCTGATTCTCCCTCACCCCAACCCCTCTCCCTCAGGGAGAGGGGCAAGGGGTGAGGGCAGGATCATTGCTCCCCTCATCGCCCAAAACCAAATCCTCGGCTATCTCTACGCCGACATGGATTCGCTCTACGGCACATTCGACGAAACTGACCGCAATATGCTCGGCATGTTGGCGAATCAGGGCGCCGTTGCGTTGGATAATGCAAGGTTGATCTCAGGGCTTGAGCAAAAAGTTGCAGAAAGAACCGCGCAACTTAAGGAACATATTTCCGAATTGCAGATCATCAACTCCATCCAGCAGGGACTCGCTTCCAAACTTGAACTGCAAGCCATTATTGATTTGGTCGGCAATAAATTGCGCGAGGTATTGAACACGGATGAAATTGGCATCCGCTTATATGACGAGAAAACTGACCTCATGCACTATCCTTATGAGTTTGAACACGGGCAACGTCTTATCATTGAACCCATAAAGCCATCGAAAATGTTCCGCAAAATTCAAAAGGATAAACAGCCCATTTTTGGAAAGACCACGGAAATTGCAAAAAAATTCAACATAACAAATCTGCCAGGCACAGAAGTTTCAAAAGCGCTGGCGAGGGTGCCCATTGTCTCCAGCGACAAGGTTATTGGCGATATTGCTGTAGAGGATTACAAAGACGAAAATGCCTTCAATGAATCAAACATCCGTTTGATGCAAACCATTGCGGCTTCGATGGGTGTTGCGCTCGAAAACGCGCGCCTCTTCGACGAGACCCAGCGGCTTTTCAAAGCCGAGCAGGAACGCGTCGCTGAATTGCAGATCATCAACTCCATTCAGCAGGGTCTCGCCGCCGAGCTGGACTTCCAGGCGATTGTGGATTTGGTGGGCGACAAGTTAAGCGCAGTAATGAATATAGGCGATCTTGGCATTCGTTGGTACGATGAAAAAACAAACCTCATTCATTTTCTTTATGAATACGAACATGGCATAAGACTCAATATTCCTTCACAACACCCGGCCCCCGGCGGTATCTTCAATTTATTTCTGAAGGATCGTCAACCCATTGTCGGAAACACAGCTGAATTGATGGCAAGAACTGTGGGCGCTGTTATTGAAGGAACAGACCTGAGCAAATCAATCATCTCTGTCCCTATCATTGCAAGTGATCGTCTCACTGGCTCCCTGCAAATCGAAAACTACGAGCGTGAGAACGCCTATGGCGAATCGGAATTACGCTTGTTAACCACCATCGCCGCCTCGCTGGGAACCGCCCTCGAAAACGCGCGCCTCTTCGACGAGACCCAGCGCCTGCTCAAAGAGACCGAGGAACACGCCAAAGAACTTGCCATCATCAACGGCGTGCAAGCAGATTTATCCGCCAGTATGGAAACGCGAGCCATGTACCAGTTACTTGGCGAGAAACTGCAGGAGGTATTTGACGCGCAAGTCATAACGATTATTGAACACGACCCACAATTAAATCGTAGCGTATGGCGGTATGCGGTAGAAAAAGGCGAGCGATTAACAATTGAGCCGATCAAGCCGATTGGATTCTCAAAACACATTATTGACACGCGCCGCATACTGGTCGTTAACTCGGGGCTGGCAGAACGTCGCAAAGCCCTGGGCGGCGTAGTAGCGGCGGGTCAGCCTGCAAAATCCTACCTGGGCGTTCCGTTGTTAATCAACAATGAAGTGCGCGGGGTTATCTCCTTGCAAAACATTGATCGCGAAAATGCCTTTTCAGAATCAGCCGTACGTTTATTGCAAACCTTGGCCAGTTCGATGAGCGTGGCGCTTGAAAACGCCCGCCTTTTAGAAGAAACCCGCCGACGCGAACGGGAAAACATCGCTTTATTAGATATCAGCCGTGATATTTCGTCCACATTAGATTCTTCCACAGTGCTAAAGGGAATTGCGACTCATGCGCATCAAGTGTTGCAAGGCGAATTGAGCGGACTCTTCCTGCCCGAAAGAAATGGCCAATTGTTCAGAGCCATTGCCGCAGTCGGGTATGAAGCGGAAAATCTAAGGAACGACACCATCCAACTTGGGGAAGGAATCCTCGGGAGCATTGCTCAAAACAAAGTCGGCGAAATTGTCAACGAAGTGGAAAACGATCGACGGGCGGTGCAAATTACAGGAACGGATGTTGGCTCTGACGAACATTTATTGGCCGTGCCATTGCTCACCAACGACGATCTGGTTGGACTGATGGCGGTTTGGCGCAATGGAAAAGGCAAAGAGTTCCTTGATTCTGAATTGCAATTCCTGAATGGACTTGCCCGCCAGGCCGTGATTGCTGTACAAAACGCAAAACTGTTTGACGAAGCTCAATCCGCCCGCGCCAGCGCCGAGCAGGCCAACCAGGCCAAGAGCACGTTCCTTGCCACCATGAGCCATGAACTGCGCACGCCCTTGAATGCGATCATCGGCTTTACCAGAATCGTGCGCCGAAAATCAGAAGATGCACTGCCAGATAAGCAAAAAGAAAATTTGGATAAAGTGTTGTCCAGCGCCGAACATTTGCTTGGTTTAATCAATACCGTTTTGGATATTGCCAAAATCGAATCGGGCAAAATGGACGTGCAAGCCAGCAGTTTCAGCGTCAACGCGTTGGTAGATCAATGCTTCAATACGGCGCAGCCGTTGATCAGACCGGCCGTGAAATTTGAAAAAGAAAATGACATTGCCCTGCCGTTGATATATTCAGACCAAAACAAAATAAAACAAATCATTCTCAATCTATTAAGCAATGCCGCAAAATTTACCCATGCGGGCAAAATCAAAATCAGCGTGACGCATGAAAACGCAATGCTGAAAATTGACGTTGCAGATACAGGGGTTGGCATGAATGAGGAAGCGCTCGGCAAAATCTTTGAGGAATTTCAGCAGGCTGATTCCAGTACTACCCGCGAATACGGCGGCACAGGGCTGGGACTTGCCATCAGTCGCAATTTAGCCCGTTTACTCGGCGGCGATTTGATCGTTGTAAGCGAAACGGATAAAGGCTCGACCTTTACGCTCGCCATTCCGATTCATTATCAAGATGAAAAAACCGCTTCATCGTAGAGGATTCTGTTTCATAAAATAAACACCCTCACCCTAGCCCTCTCCCGTTGGAGAGGGGCCTCAGACTCCCTTCTCCCAGAGGGAGAAGGGTTGGGGATGAGGGAAAATAAGGGAAAATAACGGAGAATCCATGAAAACCATCCTGGTCGTTGAAGACACAGATTTAAATATCGACCTCGTCACTCAATTGTTGGAGGACGAATACAACTTATTAATCGCCAAAGACGGCGCGCAAGGGCTGGAAATGGCGCAGACTAAGAATCCAGATTTGATTTTGATGGACATGGCCTTACCCGTAATGGACGGCTATGAAGCCACAAGAAAAATTCGGGAAACGAATAAATCCCTGCCTATCATTGGTCTTTCGTCTCACGCCATGAGCGGAGACGAAGTCAAAGCCCTGCAGGCAGGTTGCAACGACTATCTCACTAAACCGATTGACGATCAATTGTTGTTTGAAAAATTAAATGAATATTTAAAATAATCATGGACAAAATCCCACGCATCCTAATCGTTGACGACGAACCCTTCAACGTGGATTATCTCGAACAGGAACTTGAGGACTTAAACTATCAAACCATCACAGCCGCGAACGGAAAAGACGCGCTTGAAAAAATCGGCGCCGAAAAACCAGATTTGGTTTTGCTCGATATTATGATGCCCATCATGGATGGTTTCACCGTCCTTGAAAAAGTAAAAGCCGATTCGGAGATTCGCAATATCCCCATCATCGTCATTTCGGCTAACAACGATTTGCCGAACATGGTCAAAGGCATTGAACTCGGCGCAGAAGATTACCTCCCCAAGCCCTTCGAGCCAACCTTGCTCAAAGCCCGCATTCAATCTTGTTTAGAAAAAAAACGTCTGCGTGATTTACAAGACCTGTATCTAAAAAGTCTTGAAAAAGAATTAAACATCGCCCGCGATATTCAAAAGGAATTTTTGCCCGAAGAACTGCCCAAAATCGAGGGATGGGAAATTGCCTCCTATTTCAAAGCCGCCAAAGAAGTAGCTGGCGATTTTTACGACGCGTTCATTCTACCCGACGGAAATTTAGCATTCGTCGTTGCGGATGTCTGCGGAAAAGGAATCGGCGCGGCCTTATACATGACCCTCTTCCGCAGTTTAATTCGCTCTACCGCCAACGCTTCAGACTCGCTCACGCCCGCTCAACGACTTCAACATTCGGTTTCACTGACAAATGACTACGTGGCAGAGACTCACGAATCCGCAAGCATGTTCGCCACAATTTTCATCGGCATTTTAGAACCCCAAAGCGGAAAGCTTTTCTACATCAACGGCGGCAACGAATCCGCTTTAATTGCAGGAAAAGATGGCAACGTCCACGCCGAATTGTCCCGCACAGGTCCAGCCATTGGAATAACTCCAGGAGCAAAACATCAGATTGGAGAGATCGTATTAACCGCTGACGATTTACTCATTGCATTTACGGACGGCATTCCCGACACGCAAAATACCAACAAAGAATTTTTTGGCAAAGAAAAAATGCTTGAAATTCTCAAATCGCATACAACTCAGCCGGGCAGTTTTATAAACAAAATGGAAGAAGCGCTTCAAGCCTTCATCGGTTCGGCAGATCAGTTTGACGACATTACCTTGCTGGTTGTCAAGAAAATGTAGATCGGACTTGTAACTCGATAATTTACATTTAGTTGTGGCTTACTCGAAAATGTTGATTTGTCGCCCTTCCCCGCTATCTTTATATTGCCTATGATGTTTGTCTTTCGGGGATTGGGCGGTTAGTTCCATAAACCAGCAAATTGTATTATGTGGGTGTTTCATGCCACAGCTAAAATTACGGATGCGCAAATCGAGCCGCCTCCGCTCGTTTATTCGTGTAAAATTCAATCTGCCCGATCCATGAAATCTACGGATAAAAAATTCCGCGTAAAATTAATCCCATTCTTCCAAAAAGGAACCCCTCATGTCCTCCCTCCCCCTCCGCTCCACCATTGACAAATCCTATACCTGGAACGCCGAGTCCGTCTTCGCCACGTCCGAAGCCTGGTCCGCTGAAGTGGACTCGATTCTTTTATCCCTGCCCGAGATCAAAAAGCTCGAAGGGATATTGAAAGACGCCGCTTCCCTGCTTCGCGCCTTCGAGACCATCGAGGAACTGATGGCGCGCATGAGCCGCGCCTACGTCTACGCGGGATTCTCCTATGCCGTGGATACCACCGATCAGCAGGCCGCGGCAATGAGCGGCAAGGCGCAGGGACTCTACGGCCAGGTTATGGCCGCGGCCGCGTTCTTGAATCCGGAAATCCTTGCCATCGGGCAGAAGAAGCTCAAACAGTGGATGAAGGACGAGCCGCGGCTCGCCGCCTATGAACAGTTTTTCAGCAACCTGTTCCGCAAGCAGGAACACGTCCGTTCGGGGGAGGTGGAGGAGATCATTGGGATGTTGGCCGACCCGTTTGGGGGCGCGGGCGAAGCGTCTTCGTTATTGCGAAACGCGGACATGAAGATTCCGTCCATCAAAGATAAAGACGGCAACGAAGTCGAATTATCCGAGTCGGTCATCCTTAACTTGATGGGCAAGGGCGACCGCGATGCCCGTCGCGAGTCGTGGGGGAACTATCATGCCACACTGCACAGTTACAGAAATACGCTCGCCGCGAATCTCGCTACGTCCATCAAACAGAACGTTCTCCTCAGCCGCGTCCGCAGGCACAGCAACGCGCTGGAAATGATGTTGTACGAACACAACATCCCCGTCGAAGTATTCCATAATCTGCTTGCAACATTTAAAAAACATTTGCCGACATGGCACCGTTATTTCGAGATTCGCCGCAAAGCGCTCGGAGTCGAAACGCTCGAACCCTACGACATGTGGGCGCCGCTGATTCCAACGCATCCGAAAGTTCCTTACACACAAGCTGTCGAATGGATCGCCGAAGGCTTGCTCCCGATGGGCAAGGAATACATCGGTATTCTACGAAACGGCGCGCTCGAGGAACGCTGGGTGGATATCTATCCCAACAAAGGTAAACGCAGTGGCGCATTCTCGTGGGGCGCGCCCGGCACGCATCCATTCATCATGATGTCCTACTCTGACGAAGTCTTCAGCGTGTCCACGCTGGCGCATGAACTCGGTCACTCCATGCACTCGTATCTCACATGGCAGAACCAGCCTTTCGTCTACGCCGACTACTCGCTCTTCGCGGCGGAGGTCGCGTCGAACTTCCATCAAGCGATGGTGCGCGCGCATCTGCTCAAAACCAAAACGGACCGCGATTTTCAAATCGCGGTCATCGAAGAAGCGATGTCGAATTTCTATCGTTATTTCTTCACTATGCCTACGCTCGCCCGCTTCGAACTCGAGACTCATACCCGCGTCGAAAACGGACAGCCCCTCACCGCCGATTCGCTGATCGAACTGATGGCAGACCTTTTCAGCGAGGGTTACGGCGGCAAAGTCAATGTGAACCGCGAGCACGTCGGCATGACCTGGTCACGCTTCGGCCACCTCTTCAGCGATTACTATGTTTACGCGTACGCAACCGGGATAGCGGGCGCGCACGCCCTCGCCAAACGCGTTCTCAACAACGAACCCCATGCGGTCGAAAATTATCTTGGCTTCCTCAAAGCAGGCAACTCCGACTATCCGCTGGACGTGCTTAAACGCGCGGGCGTGGACTTGACGACTCCCGAACCTGTCGACGCGGCCTTCGCGGTCATGGCGGATTATGTGGATCGGCTGGAGAAATTGCTCGGATAGCCGCGCGCGGGATACGTTTGCCGCATAAGCGCGGCATGCAAATTTACGTTATGCACTGTTTCACGGCGCGGTTCGAACCGCTTTAAGTGTAAAATCTACATGTCAAATATCCTTGACATAATGTCAAGGATATTTTATACTACCGGAAGTCAAGTAAACTTTACAGGAGTAAATGTGAAAAACAAGAAATTTGGGGCAGGTTTGGCAATTGGGATCGCTATTGGCGCTGGAATCGGCGTAGCCATGAATAATATGGGGGTTGGAATTGCGATTGGTGTCGCTTTAGGATTTGTCTTTGAGGAGGCATTCAACAAAAAAGACGACCAAAGCGGGAGCGGCTCATGAATAACGATATTCAAAAAAGATATTTCAAAGAATTTGGAATCTCAATGGGGTTGTATATCGTATTGTTGATAGCCAGCATTTCGGTTTTGACCCACTTTGAACTTCCGAAAGTTGCCCAATTCGTTATCGCGCTGATTCCTGTTATCCCAACTGTCTTTGTTCTGATCGCGGTGATGCGCGCCTTGCGAGACAGCGATGAACTGCAACAAAAAATTCAACTACAAGCCGTGACCTTCTCCGCCATCGTCACGGGATTGATCACTTTCAGCTATGGCTTTCTCGAAAATATCGGCTTCCCGCATTTCCCTACTCTTTTAGTATTTCCTCTTCTGATCGCGCTCTGGGGTATCGGCGTGGGCATCTTCTCGCGGAAATACCAATGAAGAACAAACTAAAAATTTTACGCGCCGAACAGAATTGGTCGCAGGCGGACCTTGCGGAACGACTGGATGTCTCGCGCCAAACCGTCAACGCGATTGAAACCGAGAAATACGATCCCAGCCTTCCTCTTGCGTTCAAGATCGCCAAGCTGTTCGGGAAAAAGATCGAAGAGATATTTGAAACGGATAAAAATAGCAAATAGAGTCAAACGACCTTCGGATAATTTCCGAAGGTCGTTTTTATGCCTTCTTGCAGAATTATTTCGTATATTGCTTTAACTTCGGCAGGGATTGCAAATACAACCAGATCGCTTTCAACTCATCGTCGGTGTAGTTGCGGAAAGTCTCCCACGGCATGAACTCGTTATCAAGCTGGTACCCGCTCGGCGTCACGCCTGTGCGAATCGCGTTGACGAAATCCGCCTCCGTCCAGGAAGCCAACTCGCCGCCGGGAGTGAGATTCGGCGAAATCTTCGTGATGGTCGGGTCGGGGAACGGGCCGCCGTTCAAGTTCGCGCCGTGACAAGCGCGGCAATCGTTGGTGTTGACCATGTATTCGCCGTACTCCGCGGTCGTGCCCGCCTCGGGCGCCGTGACATGGATTTCATGGCTCACCACCTCGACCGGCATTTTGGAAAACGCGCCCAATACATAAAGGATCTTCGCCAGCGGCGTGAAGTTTTGCCCGTGCGTCACGTGGTCCACCGGCGGAACGGACTTGACATAGGCAATGATCGCGCCTAGGTCTTTATCGCTTAAATAAGAAGTAGATTCAACGGCTGGCATGAAGATCGGCTTGCCGTCCAAACCTACTCCATGACGAATGGCTCTTACATAATCTTCGTCCGATGCCGCTTCGCGCCCAAACCCGCCTTCGCCCGAAGTAAGGTTTGCCGAATCGACCGTCCCAATCGGACCGGCGTTGAACCACTTTTCGATTCCGCTCAGGTCCGCGCCGTGACAGCCCTGGCACAACGTCTCAACGCGATGCCTGCCGTATTCGATGCTCGCCGTATCTGTGGGAATCGTGATGTTCGATGGCGGGAAATCGTAGGTCTTGTTGAGGCGGGCATTGCCGATGAGGAACAACGTCACGCCGGCAACCAGGATTAGGCCGATCAATGAGCCAAGCACAATACCGATCCATTTAAAAACTTTTTTCATTCTTTGCTTCTCCTTTTTGTGGCGTAAAAATTAAATGCGTTAAAACGGTTTGGCAGTCATCAGCCACGCGATGACCGCGAATCCGCCGTAACCGACGATCAGCAATAGCGTTGGGTTCACCCTCGCCGTCACGAGGAAGACTTCCTCATCGCTTCTGGCAGGTTCGGCAGGGAAAGGCTTTCCCTTGATCCTGTACGGAATCCCTGCGGCTTTTCTGATCTCACCGAAAGTAGCCGCGCCATAGACCGCCATCAGCACGACGATCACGACCAGGACGACGATCGAGAGCCAGATCCAGCCGAAGCCCCACCAGGTCATGTTGAGAAACGCCGCGAGAAGTCCAAACACGATGACGGCAAGCAGAGTCAGAAACATGGAAGGATAGGATTTTTCCGAAATGTCCAGCAGGGCGCGGATGCGATTGACATCGCGCTCCTTCTTGATGCCATAGGAAACTGCCGCCGAGACTCCGTGCGCGAGCAGGTATCCGAGTACGGCAATGACGTGTAGGAAGACAGCGAGTTGATAAAGCATACATCTCTCCTTATAATATTTTCACGATACAAATCAGGAAAGGCTCATTGGCAAACATGAACTCATTTGATTTTCTCCTTTGACAAATCACCGTTTGATTCAGATAAATCCTTCATCCACTTTTCAAGAAACGCCGTGAGTTCATTCAAATCCTTGAAGCCGACGCGCTCCTCCTTCTGCGAGTCTTGCAAACTGAATCGCCACGCCGAACCCTGTCCGTCCGCGCCGCGCTCCTCCCACACGCGCAGGACAAAATGATGATAATAGGGCGGGTGTGGAGATAGAAATTTGGACATGGTGACTGGTCATTCACTCTTAATTGTGATAATCTTGCGCCAATTATAGAAAGCCAGCGTTTAGAAATCGTTTATTGGAGCAGTACCGCAAACTTCAGTTTGCGCCCGCTTCCGTTCGACAAACTTAAGTTTGTCCCACAACCATGCCAGAACCCATCTACTACCGCCGCAAACTGCCGCACATCCACCCGCAGAACAATCCGCTCTTTATCACCTTCAGCCTCGTGGATTCGCTCCCCGCCGTCGTGGTGGACGAGTTGAAAGCGCAGCGCGAACAGGAATTGCGCGCCGCCAAAACCGCCGCAGACCGCTACAACATCCAGAAAAAGTATTTCGGACATTTCGACAAATGGCTCGACCGTTGTCAATTCGGGCATGACTGGCTCAAGCAGGAAAACATCGCGCAAATTGTGGCGGATGAAATCCACAAGAAAGCCGACGAGCATTACGAACTCTACGCCTATTGCATCATGCCTAATCACATTCATTTGCTGATCCTCTCGCTCATCGAAAAATTTCCGCCATCCAGAATGAAGAGCGCCATCTCCCCCGTCGCCGAGATCATGCGCCTGCTCAAAGGACGCGCTGCCCGCTATTGCAACCTCGCCCTGAACCGCGAAGGCTATTTCTGGCATCACGAGTCTTACGATCATTACGTCCGCGACGAAAAGGAGATGGAAAGAATCATCCTCTACATTTTGAACAACCCCGTCAAAGTGGGGCTGGTGAAAGAATGGAAGGATTGGAAGTTCACGTATGTCAATCCCGACCTCGGCGAATGGTAAGACGAACTTCAGTTCGTCCCTCAAGACAAACTTAAGTTTGTCGTACTTAGGCTCGCCGCAAATCACGCGAAGCGCCAACTTCATCTCCAACAAAGTCCCCGCTCTGCTGGCATATCTCGCTGTCACGCGCCGCGCTCACAGCCGCGACAAACTCGCCGCGCTGCTGTGGGGCGAATTGTCCGACGCCGATGCGAAAAATAATCTGCGTCAAGCCCTCGCCAACCTCCGCAAATATTTTGGGGGTGAACTGACCATCACCCGCGATTCGATTCAATTCACGGGCGACGCATTCGTGGACTCGATTGAATTCGATTCCGCCCTTCGTTCCGCCTCTTCTCTTACCCCTCAGCCTGCTTCAGTTATCCTGACAGATTCCCTGCGCCTCTATCGCGGTGACTTCCTCGAAGGCTTCCACGTGCGCGACGCGCCTGACTTCGAAGATTGGATGCTGACCGAACGCGCCCGCCTGCGCGAACTTGCCTTGCAAGCCCTGCATCGCCTTGCCGAAATTCAACTCAGCCGCGCGGACTATCCCGCCGCACTCGAAGCCACCTCGCGCCTGCTCGCGTTTGATTCGTGGCGCGAGGAAGCGCACCGACAACGGATGTCTGCCCTCGCCCGCGCGGGCCAACGCTCTGCCGCGCTGGCGCAATACCAGACCTGCCGCCGCATCCTTGAAAAAGAATTGGGCGTTGAGCCTTCCGCTGAAACGACCGCGCTCTACGAACAGATCCGCGACGCGGAGACTCGTCCCACTGGCAACCTGCCAGCTCGCGCCACATCGTTCATCGGGCGCGAAGCGCAGTTGGCGGAGATCGGCGTCAGGCTGGCAAATGCCGATTGCCGCGTATTAACTTTGGTCGGCGAAGGAGGCGTGGGCAAATCCAGTTTGGCTCTGCAAGCCGCGCAGACTCACTTCCATCAATTTTTGGACGGCGCATGGTTTATCTCGCTTGCGTCTGTCAAAGATGTGGAAGGGATGTTCCTTGCGATTGCGAGCGCGTTGAAGATCAGCGCGACGAGCGGCGAAGAAATACGCGAGTTTTTGCGCGACAAGAATCTCCTGCTGATTTTGGACAACATGGAGCAACTCGTCGGCGACGCGGTCTGCCAGTGGATCGCCGAGACCGTGCGCCTCGCGCCGAACCTGAAACTGCTGGTCACATCGTTGACGCGCTTGAATATTCAGGCAGAGACTCTGCTCGAAGTCCGCGGACTTCCCTTCGCCGATTCGTCTTCCGCCGCCTTCAAACTTTTTGTGGATCGCGCCCGCCGCCTCAAACCCGATTTTCATCCCAACGCCGACGATGCGTCTGCCATTGCGCGTCTGTGCGAACTGGTGAATGGCTCGCCGCTCGCGCTCGAACTTGCCGCCGCCTGGGTGCGCGGACTCGCTGTGCCTGAGATCGTGCAAGAGATCGAACGCAATCTCGACATCCTCACTGCCTCGCAACAAGACCTGCCGCCGCGTCATCGCAGTATGCGCGCGGTGTTCGATTATTTTTGGAATCTACTGACAGCCGAAGAGCGGATCGTTTTTCAACAGCAGGCGGTCTTCCGCGGCGGATTCACGCGTGAGGCGTTTTGCGAAGTGACAGGCGCAGACCTCTCCATGCTGGCGCGTTTCGTAGATAAATCTGCCTTGCGCTTCCATGACGATGGACGCTATCGCCGCCACGCGTTGATGATCCAATACGCAGACTTGCGATCGAGCGACGATGTTGATCTGCGCGCGCAAACTCGAGAAGCGCACGCGCGTTACTTTAGCAAATTTATGAAAGAATTGGAGAAGGAATTTTTTTGGGGTCAGCCGCAAAAGGCCATGCCACTCTTTTTAGCTGATCTCGTTAATTTCCGTCTGGCATGGATGTGGGCGGCGGAGAACCGCGAGGCGTCCATTTTCAACGTTATGTCCGATTCGTTCATGCAAGGATTCGATCTGGCGGGGCTGTATCGCGAAGGACTCCAAATGGCGCAGGCGGCGATTCAATCGCTGGAGGAGTTGCCAAAATCTGCAAAAAAAGAATCGTTCATCGCCAAAGGCAGGGTGATGGGTTTGGCAGGCGCGTTTCTCTTCCGCCTCGGCGAATATCAAGCGGCAATGGACTGGTGCGAGAAGTCCATGAACGTGCTGAAAAATCATCGTCCGCACATCGCGCGCGCACACACGTTCAACTACGCGGGCGCAGCGCAGTTTGGATTGGGAAATATGGAGGCTGTAATTTCCTTCTGGCGGATGGCGAAGGAGGAATATCAGGCAGTCCATTCCGAATGGGGCGAGATGACCGCCAACTCGAATCTGGCAGAAGTCCTTCTTGCAACAGGGCAACTGGCTGAGGGAACTTCCTGTGCCGAGCGCGCGCTGGCGCTGGCTCGAAAAATGAATAACCTGGAAATGATCGGCGCCTCTTGCGCCAACCTGGCAAATGTTGCCATTCAGGAAATGAAATACGACCAAGCCGCGCAGTTCGCCGAGGAAGCTCTGCGTTCACACCAGCAAGTCGGGCACGACGCGCACATCGCCAACTCGCTGGCGGTGCTGGCGCAGGTCGCCTTCAAACAGAAAAATCTCAATGAAGCGCGCCGCCTGCTCGAAGAGTCCATCGGCATCTTGAAGCGGGTTGGCAACAAACTTTATCTTGAGCAGCGTGAAGCGCAATTGGCGGAGGTAATGAAAGCGCAGAAAAGCGGATGAGTTATCCGTTTCACGGATATTCGGCTGCGGATTAATGCCGCGCCTTGTTCCAAATGACAACCTGATGTTCGCGCCAGAGGTAGGAGAGTGGATAGGCGAGCAGGTGAACGAGGCGCGTGAACGGCAGGAGCAGGATGATGATGAAACCGTTGATGAAATGGAATTTCACCCAGAACGGAAGCGCGCTTACGGATGCAATGTTCGGTTGAAATTTTACAAGCGAGACCAGCCACGGCGCAGCGGTGTGCAGGAACCAGTCCGAACCCCAGCGGTAATAGTAGGCGGTCCAGAAACCGAGAGCGACCTGAAGTAAAAGGAAAAACAACAGAATCCAATCGAGTTCGGATGTAACTGAGTTGGCGCGTGCGTCGGTCAGGCGGCGATAGAAGAGGATGGACAAGCCGATGGTCGCCATCAGCGCGAAGGCCAGGCCAATGATCTCCAGAATATATAGGCGGGTCTGATTGGCGGTGTAAAGCCCCCAGGCGCTGGGGAAGAGGAATGCGGCGGCATGCGCCAGCAGGATAGTGATTACGCCGTAGTGCCACGGGACCGAGCCGAAAAACAGTTTGCGGTTTTCGAGAAACTGCGATGACAGACTCGAATAGGAAAATGGATCGAAAGCGAAACGATAGATGGAGACGACGACAGCGATGACGACTGCCACATAGGGAAAGCCGATGAAGAGGGCGTTATCGAACATAAACTGCTCCTTTTTTTCTCGCTCTGCCATCTTATGGATGGAGAGGGGATGCCCTTTCCCGTAAAGGGAAGGGCCGAGGGCTTATCAGGTTAAGAAGGCTCCAAAACATTTAGAACTTGAAATTGATGTTGCAGGACGGAGCGCAACGCTTCCAACACACCGTGAAACTGGGTGCGTTTCTCAGACTCTTTTTTCTCTTTGGGCGCCTCGGCGTTTTCGTCTTCGTCGAAGCCTTCTGATTTCGCGCGCCCCGTCATTCTTTCGAGAACGGGCAGAAGCGCGTCGCGGGCGATTTCCTGTGCCTGAGTCTCGTCACGGGTGGCGGACAGGAAGTGCAGGATGATGGCGAGATGATCGGGCAGTTCTGTGGAGGGAAAGATAAAACCCTCCGCGTTGTAGCGCTGTTTCAACTCGACTAAAAATGCGCTGCGTTTGTATGTCTCGCCGAAAAGATGATAGCCGATGTAGGGATGGCAGGCCGCGTCGAGGTCGAAAGTGCCGGTATATACCTCTTCAAGTCGTCCGGGCGGAAGCGAGGCGGCATAGTCGTGGAATTCCTTCAACTGTGCGGTGGATGCAGGATCTTTATCGGCCAGGAGTTTTTGCGCCTCGACCGCCGCGTCCAGCGTGCCGCCTGCAGGGTATTCCAACATCTGTGCAAAATATTGGTAAAGACTTCGCATTTCGATTTCGGTGTACATCAGCAATTCTCCAAATCTCATAGCCACAAAGCGATTCTCTGTGGCTCTTCACGGCCGGTAGGTTTTCTAGAATTTCCTCTTGATCTTATTGCGGATGCCGAAGCCGGCTTCGCGCTTATGGTCGAGCGGTCTCTCCCACGCTTCGACGGCGGACTCACGTCCGAGCGGCGGGATAACGAAACGCTCTTCATAGGTCGGGAGGGAGGTCAGGCGGAAGATGGCTTCCACTTCCTCGGAATTCGTTTTGCCTTGAGCGAGCGCCGCTTCCACTTCGGCTTGTTGGTAATCGTGAACTTTCTGTGCGCGCTTGAAGATGCGCACCGCGATCAGCTTGCGATAGACTTCCTCCACCACTTCGACGTTGCCCGCCGAGAATAAACTCGCCATGTATTTAATGGGCATGCGCGCCTTCTCCATTGAACTGAGCATGGCGGGCAGGTTTTCGGTATCCAGCCCGGCCACATCGTAGTTGCCGTTCTTGGTTTTTGCGAGCACGGGCAACATGGGCGGGACGTAGTAGAGCATGGGCATCGTGCGGAATTCGGGATGAAGCGGAAGAGCGATCTGCCATTCCTTGACGAATTTATAAACCGGCGAATTCTGTGCGGCGGTGATCATCGCGTCGGAGATCTTGTTCTTTTTCGCGGCGGCGATGATTTCAGGGTCGAACGGGTCCTGGATGATGGCCCGTTGCGCGGCAACCAATTCATCGTCGGGGACTGAAGCGGCCGCTTCGATCTGATCCGCGTCGTAGAGCAAAACGCCCAGATAACGAATGCGCCCCACGCAGGAGTGGAAGCAGGCGGGAGGTTGTCCCGATTCGAGACGCGGGAAGCACAGAATACATTTTTCGGACTTACCCGAAGACCAGTTGTAGTAGGTCTTCTTGTAGGGACAGCCCGAAATGCACATGCGCCAGGCGCGGCATTTTTCCTGCGAGATCAGCACAATGCCGTCTTCGCCGCGTTTGTAGATGGCGCCTGCCGGGCAGGCCGCGACACAGCCCGGATTGAGGCAGTGGTTGCAGATGCGCGGCAGATAGAAGAAGACGACGCGTTCGATCTCGTCGATTTGATCGCGCTCCTCGGGGGTCAGCTTATCCAGATTCGGATCGTTGTGCGCGTACACTGGCGAGCCGCCCAAATCGTCGTCCCAGTTGGGGCCGGCTTCGATGGTGTCCATTGGCTTGCCTGTGATCATCGAAACGGCGCGGGCAGTAGGCTGGTCGTCGCCCTCGGGCGCGTTGAAGAGATTCTCGTAATCGTAGGTCCACGGTTCGTAGTAATCGTCAATGGTTGGCAGGGCAGGGTTGTAGAAAATATTGGCGAGGCCCTTGGTGCGGTTGTGAAGGCGAAGGTGAATCTTCCCTGTCGCATCGTCCCGTTCCCAGCCGCCTTTGTATTTCTCCTGGTCTTCCCATAAGGTGGGATAGCCTGTGCCGGGTTTGGTCTCGACGTTGTTCCACCACATATACTCGGTGCCCTTGCGGTCAGTCCAAATATTTTTGCAGGCGACACTGCATGTATGACAGCCGATGCACTTGTCGAGGTGGAATACCATTGAAACGTGTGCGCGTATATCCATGTTTTGCTCCTTTGTATTCTCCTCATCCCCGTCCGCTCTCCCATTGGGGGAGGGGCGATGGGGCGAGGAAAATTTCTACCACTCCAATTTTTCCATCTTGCGTACGACGCAATACGTATCGCGCGTGAACACACCGACGGGACCCCAGTAATTGAATGCGTATGTGAATTGGGCGTAACCGCCTGCCAATTCCACGGGATTGATGCGCGTGCGCGTCAGGCTGTTATGGCCGCCGGCACGCTTCCCGCCTCTGACTTGCGACTTGGGGATATAGATCGTGCGCTCGACCGCATGATAGTACAGGCACATTCCGGGCTGAACGCGTGCGCTGACGTTGGCACGAGTCACTACTACGCCGTTATCGTTATGCACCTCGACCCAATCGTTATCCTCGATTCCTACCCGTTTGGCGTCCTCATCGTTGAGCCAGACCGGATCCATGCCGCGCGAGAGGGTCATCATGCGGTGATTGTCCTTGTAGGTGGAGTGAATATTCCACTTGCCATGCGGCGTGACGTAGTTGAGGATCAGGCTTTGGTCATCTACCGGGCTTTTCACGATATCGCCGATTTTTTTCCAGTCGCCGGGCTTCGACACCAGCTTGGGCTTGAAGGTTGGCAGGTTTTCGCCGAAATCTATGTAATAGGGATGGTCGATGTAGAAGTGCTGGCGTCCCGTTAATGTGCGCCAGGGGACGCGGCGTTCCACGTTCATGCACCATCCGGCATAAGCGCGCCCATCGTTGACCATACCGCTCCAGCACGGACTGATGAGCGTGCGCCTCACCTGCCGCGTCAGATCGAAGAATGTCATCCTCACATCGCGGACGCCTTCAGCAAGGTCCGCCAGCGGCATGCCGATGCGTTCCTCCTCGTTTTTGAACGCCTGATAGGAGACCTCACCGTTCGTTTCGGGAGCAAGATGCAGAAGGACGTTTGCCGCGTCGAGCGCGTCCTCCAGCGACGGATACTTGTTCCCACCCCATTCCACACAACGCATGTGACGCGGATCGGGCGAGCCGCCAACGGGATTCTTCAACAGCTCATCGTAGAATTCCGCCACAGGAATGTGCACACCGTTGCCGCTGATGCCGTCCGTGCGGAGGTTGGGTCCCAGTGAAATGAATCTGTTGTAGAGATTGGCATAATCGCGCTCAGTCACCTGGAAGTGCGGCATGGTCTTGCCGGGAATTGCATCACACTCGCCGGCGCGCCAATCTTTCACATCGGGCTGTGAGAGTTCGTCGGGCGTGTCATGCTTGAGCGGAGTCATCACCAGATCTTTGACCGGCGCCGGGAACACAGTGGTCGAGAGTTCGCTGATCTTCTTCGCGAAAGCTTTGAAGATTTCCCAGTCGGTCTTCGATTCCCATACGGGCGGAACAGCCTGCCCAAGCGGGTGGACGAACGAATGCAAATCGGTGGTATTGAGGTCGTTCTTCTCGTACCAAAACGCGGCAGGCAGGACGACATCCGAATACAACGCGGAAGTGTCCATACGGAAGTTAAGATCTACGATCAGGTCGAATTTGCCGCGCGGCGCGGGTTCGGTGAACTTGACGGTCTTGACCTTGTCCCGGGCATGCTCCTCGGCGATGATGTTATCGTGCGTGCCGAGATAGTGGCGCAGGAAATATTCATGCCCTTTGGCGCTGGCCTGGAGGGCGTTGCCGCGCCAGATGAACCACACGCGCGGCCAGTTTTCCTGTGCATCGGGATCGTCAACCGCAAGTTCCAGTTTTCCATCCTGCAATTGCTTCCCCGCCCATTTGGCAACTTCATCGGGAGATTTCGCCCCCGCGGCTTCGGCGTCCTTCGCCACGTCCAGTGGATTGGTCTTGAATTGCGGGAAGTACGGCATCCAGCCCATGCGTACCGCCATCGCCGTCAAATCCATGGCGTGGCCTTTCGCCCATTTGGTTTCCGGCGGAACGTAGGCGTAATCGGTGAAATCGCCCTCATACCGCCATTGATCGCTGTTGGCGTAATGCCAGATCGGAGATTGTTGTTGGCGCGGCGGCTTCTGCCAGTCGAGCGCAAACGCCAGACTCGTCCACGGGGCAACGAGGGATAATTTTTCCTGGCCGACGTAATGATTCATCCCGCCGCCGTTGACTCCACAGCATCCGCACAAAATCAGCGCATAGATTGGCGCGCGGTAGGCAAGATTGTTGTTGTACCAGTGGTTGATGCTGGCGCCGACGATGATCATGGACTTGCCGTTGGTCGCTTCGGCGTTGGAAGCGAACTCGCGCGCCAGCCGAATGACCGTGTCGCGCCCGATGCCCGTATAGGATTCCTGCCAGGCAGGCGTGTACGCGCCCACTTCATCGTAGCTCTGCGGATAATCGCCGGGCAATCCGCGGCTCACGCCGAATTGCGCAATGACCAGATCGAACACGGTCGTAACCAGCTTCTTTCCTTCGCTTGTTTCGATCCACTTGGCAGGGACGCCGCGTATGGCGGTCTTTTGTTCCGCAAATTCGTAGAACGCAACATTGACCGTCTCATCCTGCGAATCCAGGAACGAAAGCGTCGGGTCGATGGGAGAATTATCCAGCCCGTCTTCCATCTTGATATTCCACTTGCCTTTTTCCTTGCTCCAGCGGTCGCCTACCGCGCCCTTCGGCATACGCGCTGCGCCGGTCTTTGCATCACAGACAAGGAATTTCCACTCGCCGTTTTCCACATCTTTATAGCGCGTCACGGTATTGGCGCGCACGTAACGTCCCGCCTTGTAACCGTCGCCGTCCTTTTCGAGCTCGATCAGGAACGGCATATCGGTATTTTCTTTCAGATAGTTGATGAAATATGGAACCTGCAGATCTACGTAGAACTCTTTCAAGATGACGTGATTGACCGCCATCCAGATTGCCGTATCCTGCCCCGCCTTGACCGGAATCCACCAATCGGAATATTTTGCCGCCTGTGAAAAGTCCGGCGCGATGACGACGAACTTCGTGCCCTCGTGCCGCGCCTCGGCGATGAAATGCACATCGGGCGTGCGCGTCATATTCAAATTCGAGCCCATCGAGACGATGAACTTGCTGTTATACCAATCGGCTGATTCACATACGTCGGTCTGGTCGCCCCAGATTTCCGGGAAGGCATTCGGCAGGTCGGCGTACCAGTCGTAGAAACTCATGTTCACGCCGCCGAAGAGTTGCAGGAAGCGCGACCCCGCGCCGTACGAGAGGAACGACATGGCGGGAATCGGCGAGAAGCCGAAGACGCGGTCTGGGCCGTGTTTTTTGGCAGTGTAGAGAGAAGCCGCGGCAACGATCTCCAGCACTTCGTCCCAAGAGGTGCGGCGGAATCCGCCTTTGCCGCGCGCCTTTTGGATGCGTCTGCGTTTGTCTTCATCTTCGACAATCGAGGCCCATGCATCCACCGGGCCCAGCTCGAATCTTGCCTCGCGCCAGAAATCCAATAACACGCCGCGCGCGTACGGATACTTGACGCGGATCGGGCTATAGACATACCATGAGGCTGAGATCCCGCGCTGACAGCCGCGCGGTTCGTAAGGCGGAAGCCCATCCTGCAACAACGGATAGTCGGTCTGCTGCATTTCCCAGGTGATGATGCCGTCTTTGACGTAAACCTGCCACGAACAGCCGCCCGTGCAGTTCACGCCGTGCGTACTGCGGATGATGTTGTCGTGCTGCCAGCGGTTGCGATAAAACTCTTCCCATTGGCGGGCCTGCGGGTTGATCAAATCCTGAATCCAACTCATGTTAAGTGCCTCCGTTTTGCCCTCACCCTAACCCTCTCCCAAAGAGAGAGGGGACTCCCTTCCCCTTTCGGAGGAAGGGCTGAGGATGAGGGTGAGATTTTTATTTCTTCACTGCCGCCGCACGCGTTCGCGCGATCATCGGCCGGCGCACGCCTTTCAAGCGCCTGCCCCAATATAAATTTGCCAGAAAGATCAGCAATGCCGCGCCGCCAACGGCCAGCAGCGCGATCTGTAGTAAGGCGTTTGGTTCGCGTTGTTGAATGGCGGCTTTGCTCAGGAACGCGTATAAATCGGCCTGCTCCTGCGGGGTCAGCGGCGTGTTCTTCCACACCGCGCTCATTGTCTGTGTAGATGGAGCGCTGATAAATGAAGCAAAGGCCGTTTCAGATTTAACGAAACCGCTGTTCGTCAGGTCGGGCCCTAGATTTCCGCCGCCGAGTGAGCCTATTCCTGCCACGCTGTGACACGAGATGCAATGCGGTCCGCCGTTTTGGAAATGTTTATCCCCAACGAAATACGCCTTGCCCGCAGCCGGATCCCCGGCAGGCAAGGCCGGCGCTGTAACGGCCGGGCCGGTCGTTGAGGTTGCCGCGCCGCCGCCCAAATATGTGATCAACGCCGCCACCTCATCGGGCGTCAATCCCAAGTTCGGCATTTCCATGCCGTATTCTTTCACCAGTTGTGTGGCGATCGGGTCTCCGGAGGCCAGCACTTTATCGGGCGCGCTGATCCAATTGGTAAGCCATTCTGTCGTGCGAAGTTTGGTTACGCCCTGCAAATCAGGGCCGACCAGTTTTCCCCCGCCGATGGTATGACAGGCACTGCATCCCTTCTCGGTGAATAACGTTTTTCCATCGGGGGTTTGTGCCAGCGGCCTGGCGAACGCAACGCCGGTCACGCCTACAATGAACGTAAGTAGGGCCGCCAGCGCCAGTGCAAATAAAACACTTCTGGACATGGAAGATTTCCTAACGCGTTCCATCATTATTTTTTATCACTCCTCTCGCTTGAGGAAATTCCTGCCGCAGGCAGGTTGCGGATGGTTTCGATCAGGTCTGTTCTGCGTGCGGGCAGGATGTTGGTCGAATAGACGCGCACCATGTTCTCGGTCAATCCCATGCGGATGATGGGGAGGCTGGGGAATTTCTCCATGATGGCGGCCGCTAGATTCGCCCCCGCCTCGCTTTGCGAATCGACATCCACGATCAGCACAACGTTCGGGCTTGCCCCCGGTATCCTTTGGCAGATCTCATCCTCAAAGCTCCACGGTCCGATCAATTCCATATCTCCCTCAGCGCGCAGAATCGTCTCCACACTTTCGCCGAAGAGATGTTCCGAGCACGCCAGCAATACCCGATGTTTACTCATGACCTGCTTATGAATTATCGAACAAAATTTTCTTCAAGCGTACCGGAAAAAACACTCCGATTGAATCCTTCCCTCTCCCGCATTGGGAGTGAAAAAAGAATGATTATCAAATCATTCTTTTTTCAAAAGAACTAATTTCTTTTCACCCTCATCGGTAAAAACCGGGGTATTTTCGCTAAGCCTCGCGCAAACGATTGACAGTGTGCGCCCCTCATGGAAACTGTTTGTAGAATTGGGTGCTGTAACGGGGGTAGAATCAAATAATCAACTTATGCTGAGGCGCGTATGAAAAAACTCTTCATTCCACTTTTACTCGCCATTCTGATCGTTACCGGTTGTTCCCCTAAAACCCGCGCGCCATCCGCGCCCGCTGAAACTCTCTCCCTGCGCTGGACGACTCCCACCGATGGCGCGATCAATCAGGCCCCGCTCATCGTCCGCGGTCTTGTGATCGTTTGCCCTTCGGGTTCTCCGCTTCTTGCTTTGGACCTTGAAACGGGCGCGGTCAAATGGACTTTCGCGCCGCCTGAAGGAGTCTGGGAGCGCGCCTATGCCAGCGACGGGACCCGTCTCTTCGTTGGCACGAAAAACAAAACCATCACCGCGCTGGATGTTTCCAACGGCAAAGTGATCTGGCAAAAGGAATTGGGAATCGATATACAAGTCCCGCCGCTGGTGAACAATGGAATCGTCTACGCGCCGACCACCTTTATCGGCCCCGGCCTCGAACAGAATATGCACGGGCGTGCCAAACTCTTCGCGCTGGATGCCAGGACGGGAAAGGAAAAATGGGTCTTCGAAAGCGATGATTACATCCTGCAAACTCCCGCTATTTACGGTAACGCGCTGTATCTTGGCGGCGATTTCTACGACCCGCATGACATTGACGAAGGCGGTCACACCCGCCTCTATGCCCTGAATCTCGCTGATGGTTCCCCGCACTGGGCATATGAATCTGAGGATGGCTTTCCAAAACAAGTGTATGCCACACGGGATACGGTGGCCTTTGTCGGTTATCAGGACTTTATGAATGGCGTGGATGCACAGACTGGCAAATTGAGCTGGCGCTTTGACACAGGCAACTGGACGCCCTCCTTTCTCGGCGCGGAAGAGACAGTCTATTTCGGTTCGGCCGACACACAAGTCTTCGCGCTCGAGGCTGATACGGGCAAAATGCTCTGGCAGTTCGATATTCCCAAAGGGACGTTCAACTATCTGCTCAGCGCGCCCATCCTGCTCGGCGGCAAGTTGTATTTTCTTACCCAGCAGGGAGACTTTTTCGCCTTGGACGCAACAAACGGAGAATTGTTCTGGCAGTTTTCCACCAATGCAACTACCGCCCGGACGGGACCCGCGCTTGGCGACGGCTGGCTGGTCGTTGGCGATATCAAGGGAAGAGTGTACGGTTACAAATAAACAGCGCGGGCGCTCCTCTCGTAAACAATTTGATTGCGACTTGTTGGCAAGCAACGGATTCAGGGACGCGGATTCCATTTTGCCAAAGTGGATGCGTTGCCTGTCTCAAAAGTTTTTGCAACGCATAAAAAAGGAGGCAGTCATGGCCTGTGACTGCCTCCTTGCCTTGACGTTCGCGGCGTTGTGTTACTTCTTCTTGCCCGCCATGATCAATGGCCCGTTGCGGTTGCCTTCGGTGATGTCGAACTGCCAGCCGGGGGGCATACGATTGTTGCGCAGGCGTTCGCGCAGTTTGGAGCTATCCCAGTTGAAGTCGCCTTTGTTGGGTGCGCTCTCGCCGAGGATCGATTCACCGGGAGGCGATTCGATGGAGTCCGGGCCGGTGCGGATGCCTTTGTAGCTGGTGAGGTCCATTTGATGAGCCGAGTTTTCACTGGCCGCAAAGTGACAACTCGAACAGGACGGGGAGTTCTCGAACCACATATTCGGCTTGGTGAAGAACGGAAGGACATCGCGTTCGAAGTTGAGGGTTGCGCCGCCATAGGTGAAGTCGCCGTCGGGCGCATTCGCCTCCACCCACGCCTGGATCAACCCGACCGCGTTCAGGTCGCAGTCATATTCGTCGAGTTCCACATCCACGCCATCTTTTTCGAGCTCCACGCATGGCCCGTTGCGGTTGCCTTCGGTGATGTCGAACTGCCAGCCTGGGGGCATGCGGTTGTTGCGCAGGCGTTCGCGCAGTTTGGAGCTATCCCAGTTGAAGTCGCCTTTGTTGGGTGCGCTCTCGCCGAGGATCGATTCACCGGGAGGCGATTCGATGGAGTCCGGGCCGGTGCGGATGCCTTCGTAGCTGGTGAGGTCCATTTGATGAGCCGAGTTTTCGCTGGCCGCAAAGTGACAACTCGAACAGGACGGGGAGTTCTCGAACCAGGCGCCGTTCTGTGTGAATAACGGCAGAATGTCATTCTCGAACATGCCTTCGCAGGGCGTCTTATCTTCGGCAGAGAAGTCAAACGCGCCGTTTGGTGCGCCGGCATCCACCCATGCGCCGATCAAATCCACTGCTTTTATCTCACATTCGCCCGAGCCGAATGTTGAACTGGCCGGTTTAGCGTCCACGCGCGCACCGTGCAAAACCAGCGGCCCGTTGCGGTTGCCTTCGGTGATGTCGAACTGCCAGCCTGGGGGCATGCGGTTGTTGCGCAGGCGTTCGCGCAGTTTGGAGCTATCCCAGTTGAAGTCGCCTTTGTTGGGTGCGCTCTCGCCGAGGATCGATTCACCGGGAGGCGATTCGATGGAGTCCGGGCCGGTGCGGATGCCTTTGTAGCTGGTGAGGTCCATTTGATGAGCCGAGTTTTCACTGGCCGCAAAGTGACAACTCGAACAGGACGGGGAGTTCTCGAACCACATATTCGGCTTGGTGAAGAACGGAAGGACATCGCGTTCGAAGTTGAGGGTTGCGCCGCCATAGGTGAAGTCGCCGTCGGGCGCATTCGCCTCCACCCACGCCTGGATCAACCCGACCGCGTTCAGGTCGCAGTCATATTCGTCGAGTTCCACATCCACGCCATCTTTTTCGAGCTCCACGCATGGCCCGTTGCGGTTGCCTTCAGTGATATCGAACTGCCAGCCGGGGGGCATGCGATTGTTGCGCAGGCGTTCGCGCAGTTTGGAGCTATCCCAGTTGAAGTCGCCTTTGTTGGGTGCGCTCTCGCCGAGGATCGATTCACCGGGAGGCGATTCGATGGAGTCCGGGCCGGTGCGGATGCCTTCGTAGCTGGTGAGGTCCATTTGATGAGCCGAGTTTTCGCTGGCCGCAAAGTGACAACTCGAACAGGACGGGGAGTTCTCGAACCAGGCGCCGTTCTGTGTGAATAACGGCAGAATGTCTACTTCAAAAGTGGCCTGATAAGTGTTGCCATCCACACCTTTATAATCGAAGGAATCCGTTTTTGGTGCGCCGGCGTCCACCCATGCGCCGATCAAATCCACTGCATAGGCGGCCGCGCCGCTTTCATCGGCAGGCTTGGTGGCGGTTGGAGCCTCCGTGGCAGTGGGCGCCTGGGTGGGTGGGGAGGTTGCCTCTGTGGCGGGCGGTGTAGTGACATTTCCTCCGCATGAAGTAAGTATAAGCGCCAGCAACACAAGGACCATGCCGGCGACCATCAGTAAAAGCGATCGATTTTTCATATTGCATCTCCTTTGGCGTCTTCTCTCGTAGAGCAGACAAACGTCGCGCAAATCAATTTCCCGCGCGATACCACGTCTCAGGCTGGAAGCGGATGGGTTAAAACATACGCGCCCCATTTCCGGTCAAGCCTATGCGGATGACGGACGGTTCGGGACGCTGTTTGATGATTACCGATGTGAGTTGCGCGATTTCACTGTTTTGCGAAGTTTCATCCGGGGCCATTACGTTCGGATGATGCTTCGCGTTCTATAGGGCAGCTTGCATCAGTAAATCCTGCGGCTCGGATCGCTTTCCTCCGCAAGACGTAAAAAATTTCCCTCTGTTGCTAAGGTGGGTGTTGAGAACATATAGACAATGCGCGATGTTTGCACATATTTTTAAAGAGTACTGGAAAAAGTAGTCGAATCGAATCCTTCTTTCACCCTGCAAGAGGGATGAAAAAAGAGTGATTATTCCGTCATATTCTTTTTTGGAAAGGATTAACTCTTGATTTTCCGCCCCCAACCTTGTTTAAGACCTGTATAAAAAATACTTTGAAGGGTGATCGAGTAGGCCACGAGGTTTCGATACGTCCTTTGGACTATTCAACCGCCCCCGCGTCGAAACCACAGATTGAATTCACATATAAGTTCTACACTGCTTGTATAAGCCTGCCATGATCAATGGGAAAAAATAAATCTGCCGCGATACAGTTCTCGCGGCAGTAAGACGATCGCTTTCATTCTTACCCTTCCAACAGCATTTGCTCTGGATCTTCCATCAATTCCTTGACGCGCACCAAAAACTGAACCGATTCCCGTCCGTCCACGATGCGGTGATCGTAGCTGAGCGCTACGTACATCATCGGGCGGATCACAACCTGGCCATCTTCAGCGATGGGACGTTCTTCGATTTTATGTAATCCCAAAATGCCGACCTGCGGCAGGTTGAGAATCGGCGTGCTGAGCATGGAACCGAACACGCCGCCGTTCGTGACGGTAAACGTGCCGCCGCGCAAATCTTCGACGGAAAGAGTCCCGGCGTTTGTCCTTACGGAAAAATCCTTGATCTGCTTTTCGATCTCCGCGAAGGAGAGCCGATCCACATCGCGAATGACGGGAACGACCAGCCCTTCTTCAGATCCAACTGCCACGCCGATATCATAATATTGTTTCAGCACCACATCGTCGCCCTGAATTTCCGCATTCAAGCGCGGGAACGCCTTCAACGCGCTGACGCTGGCCTTGATAAAAAAGGACGTGATACCCAGTTTGATTCCATAACGCGCTTGAAACGCCTCGTTGTGGCGGCGGCGCAAATCCATCACCGCGCTCATATTGATCTCGTTGAACGTGGTCAGCATGGCGGTGGATTGACTGGCTTCGAGCAGACGCTGTGCAATGGTACGCCGCCTGCGCGACATACGCTGACGTTCTTCCCGCCGTGAAGTGGACTCCACGCCTGTAGCTTGAACCGGCTGGGCGGGTTGTTTCGCCGCCCCGCTCTCGGCCGGAACCTGCTTCTGTGCAAATTGCTCCACATCCGATTTTGTGACGCGCCCATCAGGCCCCGTACCGCGCACTTTCGTCAGGTCCACATTTTGTTCGCGCGCCACCCGCGCCGCCACAGGCGTCGCGAGCGCGGGCTGGGGTTGCACGGCTTGCGGTTTTTCTTGCGGGGCGGGAGGAGTCTCGGTTGCGGGCGGCGGGGTCGAAGTCGCGGGTTTTGAAGCGGGTTGTTTCGCGTCTTCATTGATCGATCCCAGCACGTCGCCGACTTTAACATCCTGGCCTTCGCCGACATTGATCTTTGCCAGCACCCCCGAAGACTTCGCGCCGACTTCGAGATTGACCTTGTCCGTTTCCAACTCCACGAGCGCCTCGCCCGCTTCGACGAAATCCCCTTCTTTCTTCAGCCATGTGCGGACGGTCGCTTCGATCACTGATTCGCCCATTTCGGGAACGATAATTTGGATAGCCATGTCAACCTCTCTCGATGCTCACGCTTTGAATGTGCGCCTGCTCTTCAAATTTGAGCGCGCGCTGGATCAGAGCCTTTTGATTAATTCTGTAAAGTGTAGAAGACCCCTCGGCGGGGCTCGAGCTTTCGGGCCGCCCCACATAATACAATGAGAGTTGTTCGCCGAGGATTTGCTTTAACCGCGGACGGACGAAATCCCACGCGCCCATGTTCATCGGTTCTTCCTGCAACCAGATGACCTTTTCGAGCGCCGTAAATTGATTCAGTAATTCTTCCAAAGCCTGCAAAGGGAACGGGTACAGTTGCTCCACTTTGACGATGGCGGTATTTTTGCTGTTCTGCCGCTGTTCATCGCCGACCAGGTCCAAATAAATTCGCCCACTGCATAGAATCAAATTCTTAATGGTTTTGTCTTTCCGCTTCGCCGCCGGTTCTTCGAGCAGTGACTGCCAGCTTCCGTTTGCAAGTTGACTCGGACTGGAGGCCGCGAGCGGATGCCGCAGGAATCCCTTGGGCGTGAAGACGACCAGCGGCAGTGGGTCGGTTTTCAAAAGCAGAGCCTGACGGCGCAGTAAATGGAAGTACTGCGCGGCAGTCGTTGGGATGGCGACGCGCATGTTTCCCGCCGCCGCCAGATTCAGGAAGCGTTCGATACGCGCCGACGAATGATCGGGCCCCATGCCTTCATTCCCATGCGGCAACAGCAGGACCAGCGAGGGCGTCAGTCCCCATTTGGCGCGCCCGGAAAGCAATAATTCGTCCACCATGGTTTGAATGTTATTGGCGAAATCGCCGTATTGCGCTTCCCACAATACCAATCGTTCGGGGGCCTGAATGTTATAGCCGATCTCAAAGCCAACGGGCCCTGCTTCGCTGACGGGTGTGTTGTAGATCTCGAACGCGGCTTTTGCCTGCGGTATGGATTGCAAGGGCGTGTAGTTTCGGTTGGTTTCCGCATCGTGAAAAACCGCGTGGCGCTGGCTGAACGTTCCGCGCGCCGAGTCCTGTCCCGTCATGCGGATGGCGATGCCGTCCTCCAAAATGGAGGCGAAGGCCAATTCTTCGGCGGCCGCCCAATCCACACTGGGGGAATCGGCGTCGTCTAAAATCTGCCGATGTTTTTCCGCGGCGCGCATCAGCTTGGGGTTTGGTTTGAAATCCGCAGGGAATTCTCTCAAACTCTGGTTCAGGCTTTGCAGGCGTTCGAGCGGAACGGACGTGTGAGCTTTTTGCGCCGCTTTGGGCGGTGGCAGTGTTGGGACAGGTTCGCTCAACGCGCGTTCTGCGTCCAGTTTTTGGTTGATCTCCTGCAGTTCGTTCAAATATTTTTGCAGGAGTTGGTCGGCATCCGCAGATTGGATGCTCCCTTCCTTCTCCAGCTTCTCCGCCCATAATTTTCTGACGGGAGGATGCTCGTCCACTTTGCGATACATGATCGGTTGGGTGAAGCGCGGCTCATCGCCTTCGTTATGTCCGTGGCGGCGATACCCGATCAGGTCAATGACAAAATCCTTGTGGAATTTCTGGCGGTACGCGATGGCTGTGTACGCCGCTTCGAAACAGGCCTCGGGCTCATCGGCATTGACGTGAATAACGGGAATCTCGAATCCCTTTGCCAGATCGCTGGCGTGCAGACTGCCGCGCGATTCCTTTTCCGTTGCGGTAAAGCCGACCTGATTGTTGGCGATGATATGCAAACTTCCGCCCGTTGTATATGCAGACAATTGCGATAAGTTCAACGACTCGGCGACGATTCCCTGCCCAACAAACGACGCGTCGCCGTGGATGAGGATTGGCAGAGATTCATTCGGCAACATTTGCGGCGCGCCCGCATTATCCATTTTGCTATTCGCGGCGCGCGACATGCCCTGAATCACGGGATCGATCAATTCGAGATGACTCGGGTTGGCGGGCATGCGCACAACCAGTCCGGTATGATTCATCCCCTCCTGCACCGCTTTGATTCCGCCCATGTGATATTTCACATCGCCTGTCCAGCCCAGTTCATCCCACGTGCGCGAGCGGTCTTTCGGATCTTTGAACTCCGCCAGAATTTGATCGTACGGTCTTTGAAGTACATGCGCCAGCACGTTCAACCGTCCGCGGTGCGCCATACCGATCAGAATCGTGTGAACGTCCTCGCGTGCCGATTCGCTGATCAACTCATCCAGCATCGGGACGAGTATATCGAGTCCCTCGATGGAGAAGCGCGTCTTGCCCGGATAGATGCGGTTGAGGAAAACCTCGAAGGCTTCCACCTGGCTGAGGCGGTCGAGGAGCCGCGTCGAATCCAGCGGTTGTTGCGGCGGACGGAAGCGCCCCGTCTCGGCGACTTGTTGCAACCATTTGCGTTCTTCATGGTTGCGGATGTGACCGTAGTCATAGCCGATTGCGCCGCAATAAATCGAGCGCAGGGCCTCGATTGCCCGCGAGGCATTTTCCGCGCGAGGATTGCCGTCGAAGCTCACCAAATCCGCTGGGAGTTGGGCCAGATCAGCCTGATTCAAATCGTGGGATTCCAGCGTCAAGCCGGGGTCCGCCGTGGGGTGGTTGTTCAGCGGATCCAGTTTGGCGGCCAAATATCCCTTCGAGCGTATCGCCTGCGCCAAATTCACAACGCCAATCAGCTTGTGCAGGTCGAGCCCCGAAGCGATTGTCGATTCCTGAATCGCGGGCGGCGTCCACTGACTGAATAAACGGCGGGTGGATTCGTCTACCGCGTCGGGATTCTTTTGATAGCGGTCGTACAGTTCAAGGATGTACCCATAATTAGGGCCGGGGAACTCGCGTTCGAAATTCATGTAATTGCGCCTGTAAATGATTTAACCCAACGATAACACAAAAGCGGCCGGTTATGTTTGAGCGAGCGGCGATCCGTGTAAGAAGCCGATAAAGACCAGTTCGCCGTCCACCGCATGGACAGCGTGATTCTCGCCCGCATTGAACACGAGCAGGGTATTGGGTCCGCAAGTATGCTCCACGCCGTCTCCGCCGGAAAAGATTCCCTTGCCTTTCAAGACGACTACAAAGAACGGGGAGCTTGGCGCGTTGTGCTCGCGGATGGACTGGCCTGATTTTAACGTAAAGAGAATTGCGCGTCCCTCCCTGTCAACATGAAGAGGTTCGGCGTGAGCGTCTTTATCCCAAAACTTTGCATTTTCGAACAAATCTATGGTTTTCATTTCCATTCCTTTCTTTTATTTTTCCGACGCCGATCGTTTCTTGCCGCGCTCCAGTCGTTTCAAACGATTGGGACGCGCTTTTCTCTCCTGATCTTCAGCCAGCCTGCCTTACGCGCTTATCTTTCGTTCCTTTGCAGGCCGCAGGCGGTGAAAAATTCCGCACGCAACGCCGCGTCTTCCGCATAATGCCCGCGCCAAACGGTTGTACGCGTGATCGGCGAGATTTCACGCACGCCGCGCATCTCCATGCAAAGATGGTGCGCTTCGAGGAACACTGCCACTCCATGCGGATGAAGCATGGTGTCGAGCGTGTCTGCAATTTGCTGTCCGATGCGTTCCTGCACTGAAAAACGTTTGGCAAAGAGCCGCACGAGGCGCGTCAATTTGGAAATGCCGACGATATTCTCGTGTGCGATGTATCCGACATAAGCCATCCCGTAAAAGGGGAGCGCGTGATGTTCGCAAAGCGCAAAGAATGGAATCGGCCCTTCGATCACTTGACTTAAGCGGCAGTCAGGTTCGCCGTGACATTCCGTGTCGAAGACGCGCAGTAATTTTGGATCGCCGTCGTATCCTTCGGTTGAATCGAAAAGCGCTTTGATAAAGCGGCGCGGCGTATCTTTTGTGGCGGGCGTATTCAAATCAAGCCCAAAGGCGGTGAAAATTTCCGCGGCATACCCTTCGAACTTGTGAAATTGCTCGTCCGATATCTGACGCATTTGAAGTTTCATCGCGTTTTGATATTCGAGGTCATCTGGATCATCATGGATATTCATTGCTGTTTCTACTCCTTGATATTGGCAGTGGCTTTTCGCTTGATTGCCAATTAATTACTCACGTCGGCATAGGCCGGGTTATCTCGCGCGAAGTTGTACATTCCGTGCTGTTCGAATTCATCGGCGATCCACCCAGCCAGCGGCATCGTCGCCCATGTCGGGCGAGGCTGTCGACCCACGCGGCAATCTTTCGGACGAGGTTGGCGATGATTTTCTTATTATCCATGCGAACCGCAAAAACGCAACCCGCGCCTCTCCACGATATGCATTACCGCGTCGAATTGTCTGCGCCGAAGGCCTGGCTGGCCGTCTATATGTTGGCGTAAAGTTTAAAATTATTATATCCCGAGGGCGCCGTAACTGGCGATAATCTCTCGAGGTGTTTCTCCGGTAAATAAGAGAGAAGGCGGCCACATGTGACCGCCTCCAATCTCAGGCTTTGCGTCGTTTAAGCCGATGCGACGCGGCTGATCTTCACCTGCCAGACTTCGGGGCCTTCTTCCATGTATTCCCAGCCAAAAATTCCACTGCGCTCGTGCGAGAATTGATAGAAGAGCGGCTTCGGATCGTGGTCATTGACCAGCGTGAAGAACTCGCCTTCTTTCAACGCGTCGAAGGTCTGGAAGATCTTCGGGTGACGTTCGCGCGGGGGAATCTGCCGTACATCCAATATGTTCGTGCTTTCAGTCATTTTAACTTCTCCTTTGGTGTATTTTTTAAACCGGCAATCTGTTTTGACAGACCAGCCGCTTTTAACGATTCCGTGATGTTACTTCTTCGACTGCTTCTCTAAAAAAGACTTGAGCGCCAGCGCGTTGTTGTGTTCCACGTCATGCGCGCTGTAGAGCAGGGTCACATCGCCTTTTTTGGCGGCTTCCAGAATAGGCTGCCACTCCGCCGGGTTGGCGCGCAGTTCGGCTTGATAGCGCTTCTGAAACTCCGCCCATTTGAGCGGATCGTGCGCGAACCAGTTCCGCAGGTCGGCGCTGGGCGCGACGTTCTTCAACCAGGCCTTCATTTTCAAAGCTTCTTTTTTCATCCCGCGCGGCCACAGACGTTCGACCAGAAAACGAGTTCCGTCGCTGGTTGCGGCGGCTTCATATACGCGTTTAATCTTCAACATGACTGTACCAAACCTTTCTCTGCCAAACTCTTCAACAACAGATGAAAATAGATCAATCCGCCGTAATCATCCCAACGGTATAACGCCTCGCGTGTATTATCATAATTCATCCTGCCGGATAACATCAGCCACTTTTGCAGGTTATTGCGCGCGCCCACATCATCGGCGGGGAAGATATGCGTGCGGCCCAGCCCGCGCAGTAAAACGTATTCCGCTGTCCAGCGTCCCACGCCTTTTAACTCGCATAGACGCGCAACCGCTTCTGCATCATCCAATTGAGCGATCTCATCCAAATCAAGCTCGCCGTCCACGATCAGGCGCGAGATGCCCGTTAGATAGCGCGCTTTTTGATAACTGAAACTCATCTTGCGCAAGTCTTCCACATCGGCGGTGACCAAATCTTGCGGGCGCGGAAAAGCGTGGACGATGCCCGCTTCCGTTTCGAGAGCCATGCCGTACGCTTCGGTCAGACGGTTGAGCAGGCGGATGCCCATGGTGAGCGTCAACTGCTGACAAGCGATGGCGTTGACCAGCGCTTCGAACGGAGTCAACAAACGCGGCGGCTTCATGCCTCGAAATTGGTCCGCGAGCGGTTTGAGCCGTTGATCTTTTTTGCTCAGACGGTAAAACTTTTGCAAATCTATCTTGATGCCGAGCAAACGCTCGAGCGCGGCGGCGGCGGTTGCCTTCATGGTAGGAGTTAATTCCGCTCCTGTCAATGTAACGCGCAACTGCGGGCTTTTCGATTCGCCGCGTTGAGTCACTGCGATTTCGAACGGCTTATCGTCTGCGATCAACACGCGCCGATAGGTCTCTCCATCCCAGCGGTCGAACAAGTTGTCGGGACGGCGGCGCAGAGTCCAGACGGTGAGGTCCAGCCGAAAGGGCGGAGCAGGCTCGAGGTCCAGAAAGAGGCGTTTCATCGAACTTGCTCCGTCACGGTTATTGAGTCACCAGCGAATTCTTTTTCGCGATCGGATGGTCGGGCTGATATGAACCCGCCAGCGAGCGGAAACTGACTGCCAGCCGATTCCATGAATTGATGGCGATGATCGCCAGCGTCAGATCCACGAGTTCTTTTTCCGAGAAGTGTTTGCGCGCTTCGGCGTAGACTTCATCCGGCACATGGTCTTCGCTGATCAAGGTGACGGCTTCCGTCCAGGCGAGGGCGGCACGTTCGCGTTCGCTATAGAACGGTGCTTCGTGCCAGGCGCTGATGCCGTAAAGGCGCTGTTCGCTCTCGCCGCGCGTGCGGGCGTCTTTGGTGTGCATATCAATGCAATAAGCGCATCCGTTGATTTGCGAGGCGCGTAATTTGACCAGTTCGAGCAGGTCGGGTTCGAGCCCGGATTTTCTAACGTAGCTTTCGAGTTTGCTCAAGCCTTCAACGCCTTCGGGCGCAACTTGAGAGTAAATAATACGGGGTTTCATTTTGTTGTTCCTTTTTATTTTGGTTTTCTATTTACCGCGAAGGATCACAAAGATTTTCCGTTGTTTTCCTTTGCGATTCTTTCTTTATTTTGTTTCATGCGCAAGCGCCTTTTCAAAAAATTGACGCGTGGCTTCGTAACAACCTTCGCCGCAACACGGCAATTTTCCAACCGACAGGACTTTGCCATGTTGAATGTCGGCATAAGCCATTGGATGACGGAGTTTCGTTCCGTCGCCCAGCATGATGGTGGGTGTGCCGCGCACGCCGAATTTTTCCTTGCCGAGTTTGCCTTCTGCCAGCACGGCGGCGCGGGGTTCGTCGCTGTTGAAGCGGCGGGTGAAGTCATCCATATCGAGTCCCGCTTCGTGGGCGAGATCAAGCATCACTTCGCGTTTTCCGATGTTGCGGCCTTCGGCGAAGAATGCTTTGCGGATTCGCAGATCGAAATCGCGCCCGACCGACTCGCCTTGTTGAAACGCGCACCAGGCCGCGTCGAAGGCGGGAAGCGTTGTGGTGGGCCAGTCACTGCCGAAAGGTTTGAACACTGCTTTTGATTCCTGAAGCGCGGCGAACCAGATTTCCACTTCAAGCTCTTCCCGGTCGGGCGGACCTCCGCCGTACACTTCCAACGGGAAGGCTTGTTCCACCAAACGGACGCGTCCTTCATATTCAGGCACAATTTTTTGCAGGCGCACGGCCGCAATATAGCACCACGGTCAGTAGTATTCCGCCCATTCCCATATTTCGGGAATATTTCTCTCCGTCATGTTTTTCTCCCTTCCCATGTGCGAATTCCATCAGGATGGTTCTGCTTTTATCCTGCCGATCAAATCTTTGGCGGTGAACGGACCCGCTTCCGCTATCAAGGCGGTCGCGTCCGTGACTTTGCTCCACACGTTCCACAGTAACACGCCGCGCACGCGTCCGCCGTCCAGATAATACGCTACGCCTTTTTGCAAAGGCTCCTGCCAGTCAATGATCGTTTCGAACTTGCTGTTCAACTCGCCAACCGCCTCATAACCGTACTCGAACAGGTCCGAGTAAAAATAGGGCGTATGCGCATAGGATTCGTCTGCGCCGGCCATATTGCGCCCGGCTTGCCTGCCCATTTGCAAAGCGTTATCTTCGTGCTCCACCCGCGTCATTTTGCCCAGCGTCGCGTGAGGGAACATTGCCACATCGCCCGCCGCGTAAACGTCGGGTGCGGAGGCGTGCAGGCGGCCGTCCACGACAATGCCGTTTTCAACCTTCAAACCTGCGGACTTTGCCAAATCAACATTCGGGCGGACTCCCAGCCCCGCTACCACGCCGTCCACATCAATGGTGCGCCCGCTGCGCGTCTTGACCCTGAAACCGTTCTCTGTTTTTTCGAACTTATCCACCCCGTCGGCAGGGATGAGTTCCACGCCTTTTTTGCGATAGGCATCGTTCAAAAACTGCGAAAGTTCAGGCGGGAAAATACGCTCGCCGATCGAGTTTTCCAGAAAGACCATTGTCACCTGCTTGCCCTGCATATTCAGCGCCGCCGCGATCTCTGAACCGATAAAGCCCGCACCGATGACAAGGAAGCGCTGGCCCTGTTCCGTCAGCGCGCGCAGGCGTTGATAATCTGCCAGCGTGCGATAATAAATGATGTGCTCTTCCCCAAACGGCAGGCGGATGGGCAGTGCGCCGGTTGCGAGTAACAGCTTGCCGTAAGTGTATTCTTCGCCCTGGTCGTCGCGAACGCGCTTCGCGGCGGTGTCAAGCTCGGTCACTTTACGCCCAAGGTAAAAGTCCACTTTGAGATTCTCCGTCCCGCGCCAGACCTTTTCGAACGGGCGGCCTTTCCATAATCCTTTGGAGAGCGGGGGGCGGGCATAGGGTTTATCGGTTTCAGCGCTGATCATGCCAATCGAACCGTCCGCGTCGAGTTCGCGGATGCCGCGCACGGCGGCGTCGGCAGTCATGCCGCTTCCGATAATGAGATATTTATAAGTTTTCATCTTAAGTCCTTTTTCAATGGTTTTTCCTACAAGAGCGTCTGAGACTCTCGCCCGCCTATTAATTTAGACGGAGCGTGACGACATTCTCTTATGTAGTACGTTTGCTCTCAAAAAACCATATCCCTGTATTCTTTTACAGGAGTCTCACACTTTCAATAGCTGGCGGACCGTGTGAGCGGCGTTGACCATGTTCGTCAGCGCGGGGATGACCTGCTCCCATTGCCGGGTCTTCAAACCGCAATCCGGGTTAATCCATAAGCGTTCAATCGGCACAACTTGCGCGGCTTTCTCCAACAAAGATTCGATTTCAGCCTGCGAAGGAACGTTCGGCGAATGAATATCGTAGATGCCGGGGCCGATGTCGCCGGGGTATTGATATTGTTTGAAAGCGTCCAGCAATTCCATCTTCGAGCGCGAGGCTTCGATGGAGATCACATCCGCGTCCATGCGTCCAATCGCTTCGATGATATTGTCGAATTCCGCGTAGCACATATGCGTATGGATTTGCGTTTCATCCCGCACGCCGCTGGAAGCCAGTTTGAAAGACTCAATCGCCCATTTCAAATAATCATTTTGTTCGGCCTTGCGTAAGGGGAAACCCTCGCGGAAGGCAGGTTCGTCAATTTGGATGACACGAATTCCGGCGCGCTCCAGGTCAAGGACTTCATCGCGAATCGCCAGCGCGAGTTGACGGCAAGTCAACGCGCGCGGCTGATCGTCGCGTACGAACGACCATTCCAAAATTGTCACCGGGCCCGTCAACATACCCTTGACCGGTTTACTAGTCAGCGATTGAGCATAAGCCGACCATTCCACCGTCATCGGCGCGGGGCGGGCAACGTCGCCAAAAACAATCGGCGGACGCACCGCGCGTGAACCATAACTTTGCACCCAGCCGTTTTGCGTAAAGGCAATCCCCGTCATGCGTTCGCCGAAATACTCAACCATATCCGTACGTTCAAACTCGCCATGCACCAACACATCCAAACCGATCTCTTCCTGTTTTTGAATCGTGCGGGCAATTTCAGCTTTCAAAAACTCGTCATATTGGACCTGCGTGAGTGAACCCTTATTCTTTGCGGAACGTTGCGCGCGCACCTCGGCAGTTTGCGGGAACGAACCAATCGTCGTGGTTGGCAAAGGTGGCAGGGCTAGCTTTCGGGCTTGCGCTTCTTTGCGCGTTTGAAAATCATGCGCGCGATGCAACATGGATTCATCCACCGCTTCGAGACGCTGACGCACTTGCTGATTATGCGTGCGCGGCGATTCGCGGCGGCTCTTCAGCGCCTCACGATTGACCTTGAAAGACTCAGCTACCGATTCAACTCCCTCACTGACGGCTTTTTTAAGGAGCGTCAATTCGTCCAGTTTCTGGCGCGCAAACGCCAGCCAGGATTTCAACTCGCCGTCTAATTTTGTTTCCAAATTCAAATCATGCGGGCTGAACATCAGCGAACAACTCGGCGCAATTTGAACGCGCTCTGCGCCCAAGGCCGAAACCGCCGCTTGCACTTTCTTCAAGGCCGCGTCCAGGTCTGTGCGCCAAATATTACGCCCGTCCACCACTCCCAGCGAAAGCGTTTTTTCGGCAGGCCATTGCGCGAGGACTTGATCGAGTTGCTGTGGCGCGCGAACCAAATCTATATGCAAGCCATACACCGGCAGCCCCTTCGCCAGTTCCAGGTTATCTCCCAGCCCGCCAAAATAAGTTGCCACCAATAAGCGGATATTAGCAACCTGTCCCAACTGCTTGTATGCTTCGGCATAAGCTTTGCGCGCGGCTTCGTCCAAATCCAAAACGAGGCAGGGTTCGTCTATTTGCACCCAGTCCGCGCCGGCCGAAGCGAGGCGTTGCAGAACTTCAACATAAACCGGAATCAACTTAGCCAGCGTGTTCAGTGGAACACCGTCCGCGGTGGTGGATTTACTTAACAGCAGATAGGATACAGGTCCGAGCAGAATCGGGCGGGTGTGAATCCCCGCTTCTTTCGCTTCGATGAATTCATCCACCACTTTGGCGGAAGCCAAACGATAAACTTGATCTTTCTCAATTTCGGGAACGATGTAATGATAGTTAGTATCGAACCATTTGGTCATTTCCATCGCGGCGAAGGTCTGTCCGTTTCGTTGCGTTCCGCGCGCCATTGCAAAATATAAGTCAAGCTCAGTTGGGTTTTTAAGTTTGGAGTAGCGTTGAGGAATCGCGCCGACCATCATGGTCGTGTCTAAAACATGATCGTAAAGCGAAAAATCGTTCGAGGGGATCGCGTCGATGCCTGCCGCTTGTTGAACCTTCCAATGTTCCAGGCGCAATTCCTTCGCAGTTTGCAACAGGTCCGCCGCTTTGGTCTTCCCGGCCCAATAACTTTCCAAAGCCCATTTCAATTCACGCTTCGCGCCGAGGCGCGGATAACCGAGATTTGCCGCAAGTATCATGTTTTGAGTTCCTTTTTTGTTTACCTTTGTAAAATTTGCCCCAAATTCTTTCATTGAGATATTGAAAAGGGCGGAAGTTCTGGGGGTAATCATACCACAATATTTATGATATTTAACATAAAAATAGCCTGTATCATGCAAGTTCAATGAATTTTTAGCAGGTCTTGACAGCGTTTTCCCATTTTGGTAAACTGTACTTACTAACCGCTCGGTAAGTGAAATTGAAACAAAGGAAAAACCTATGAACAACAAAACTCGCAACCAGATTCTGCTGGTTCTATTTTTAGGGGTGTTGATGGGCGCGCTGGATATTGCCATCATCGCGCCGGCCTTGCCTCCTATTCAGAGCTTTTTCGGGATCGGCGACCGCGCCCTGACGTGGACATTCACAATTTACGTGCTGTTCAATTTAATCGGCACGCCGCTCATGGCGAAACTTTCGGACTTATTTGGCCGCCGCTTAATCTATGTGCTGGATGTCGCCCTCTTTGGGCTTGGCTCGCTGACGGTCGCTCTCGCGCCTGCGAATTTATTTCCAGTGTTGCTGATTGGGCGCGCCCTGCAGGGCTTCGGCGCGGGCGGCATCTTCCCGGTTGCCAGCGCGGTGATCGGTGATACGTTTCCCCCTGAGAAAAGAGGCGGAGCGCTTGGCCTGATCGGCGCAGTCTTCGGGCTAGCGTTTTTAATCGGCCCCATCTTGGGCGGAATCATTATGACAGTCACAACCTGGGAATGGCTGTTCATCATCAACCTGCCTATCGCGTTGATCGTGGCACTGATGGCTTGGAAGTTACTGCCTGCCAGCCATCCTGAAACGCGCGGCGCGTTCGACTGGGCAGGCATGTTGACGCTCGGGATTCTGCTTTCTTCTTTCGCCTACGGGCTTAACCAAATTGATACCGCAAACTTTATCGGCAGTCTGTTTTCGTTGAATGTTATGCCCTTCCTTCTGCTTGCGGTTGTCCTGCTTTTCGTATTCGTCGCCATCGAGAAAAAATCAACAGACCCCATTTTGAATTTAACTTTATTCAAAAGCCGCCAGTCTGTGCTGGCCAGCGCGCTTTCCGCGGGCGCAGGCACCGGCGAGGTGAGCATGGTCTTCATCCCCGCGCTGGCAATTGCCGCCATGCCCGGTGTAGTGGATAAACACACCTCCAGTTACCTGCTCATGCCGGTTGTGGTGGCGCTCGCTGTTGGTTCGCCGCTTGCAGGAAAGTTACTCGATAAGTTTGGCTCCAAGGTTGTTGTGACCGCAGGGACAATTTTGCTGGCGCTCGGTTCACTTTTGTTCGGGTTCTTTAATTCAGAGTTATGGATGTTCATCGCCGCGGGGGTAATCATCGGATTGGGACTTTCCGCTTTGCTGGGCGCGCCCGTGCGTTACATTATGTTGAACGAAGCCCCCGAATCAGAACGGACTTCGGCGCAAGGCGCCATTGCAGTCTTTACCAGCGTGGGACAGTTGATCAGCAGCGCGCTGGTCGGCGCGATTGCGGCCTCCGCCGGCGGCGGGGTGGGTGGCTACAGCGCGTCATACCTGACCATCGGCCTGTTGTCCGTTCTATTAGTGATCCTAACCTTTGGGCTGAAAAGCCATCGGCAGGAATTGGGAAAGACACTCCACTTGCAACCTGCAACCGCGCCTGGCAATGATTAAAGAATCCTAACCCCGATTACCAACAGATTCTGTTATAAGAGACAGGCAAACCGCAAATTTACGAAATCATCGAGAAAATCGAAGGACAATAGTTAATGTCGCTTTTTATCCTGCTTAAATGGATTCACGTTTTATCCGCGATCGCGGCGGTGGGCAGTAACGCAACCTACCGCATGCTGCTTCTCAGCGCAAGAGGCAAGCGCGAACCAACCATCTTTGCTCTCAAAGCCATTCGCTTCCTGGATCGCCGCCTGGCAAACCCCGCTTACCTGTTGCTGTTAATTACCGGGTTGGCGATGATCTACATCGCCGGATATCCCATTACAATGCCGTGGATACTGACTTCGCTCGTCCTGTATTTTGTCGTCGTGATACTTGGCATCACGGTCTATGCCCCGGTTTTTCGCAGGCAGATTCAACTTGCGGAAAATGAGGGCGTGGATGGAGACGCTTATCGTCGAACGTCGCGGCAGTCCGGGATGATCGAAGCGCTTATCACCTTGCTTGCTGTGGCAATCGTTTTCTTCATGGTGACGAAAACTTCGCTTTGGTAGGCGGGCTCCACTTAATGACGTTTATCGGAGAAGGGTTACAATAAATGTATGTCTAATACAGAACCCGGCCTTTCCGAACAAATTTTGAAGATCGCCAAACGTCTCTTCATTAACAAGGGATATTACGGTTTGGCCATGCGTGAAATTTCCGATGAGCTGGGCGTATCCAAAGCGGCGTTGTATTACCACTTCAAAGACAAGGAACAGCTTTTTCTGGCGATCCTGAAGGCGTATCTCGATGAGATGGAGGCGGGGATCAACAGCATCATAACGGAGACAACTTCCGGCGGGGAGCGGATCCGCAAATTCGCCGAATATGTGCTGTCTCAGCCGGCAGAACAGCGCGCTACGATCCGCCTTGCCAGCCAGGAGATCTCTCACTTAAGCCCGGATTCGCGCAAAGCGTTCGGAAAAATATACCAGGATAAATTTGTCGGAAAGATTCAATCCATGTTGCAGGCGGGCATGGAAGCAGGGGAGTTTCGCGCTGTGCCAATCGAAGTCGCCACATGGACTTTGCTTGGAATGATGTATCCGTATTTTTATCCCGCGCATACGGGAGAGAACCCCGTTCCAGCCGAGACGATCCATGAAATTGTGGGTATTTATTTAAAGGGGATCGAGAAGTAATCCGCTATCTTTATCCAGATGAGCGCCACATGACATGCGACAGCGCCATGAGGAAGAATTCAACGCCACACTGACAAAACGAAGAACACAGAATAATGAAAGGCCGGATGGAAGTCCGGCCTTTTTGTTGCAATTTGAGGAAATTGCAGGAGTTTTGTTATTGCTAAATTTACAAGCCCCGATTCTAAATCGGCATGCGATTTCCATAGTACTCGTGATCTTCGTTATAGCCTCCCTGACCAGAGCCTAAATGAGAGAAATCGTCCACCAATTCGATGGCCTGAATCCATTTGACCATTTTGAATCCCAGCTGATTTTCACAGCGCAGGCGCAGTGGCGCGCCGTGCAGGTAATTGAGAGGCTCCCCATTCATTTCATAGGCGAGGATGCTCAGTTTGTGACGCATATTCCTAAGGGTGTGAACGTCGTAGTAAATGCCGCCATCGGCGCCATCGGCAAAAGAGTAGAAGACCACATAACGGGCTTCGGGCTTCACCCCAACCAGATCGAGAATGTGACGTACTGGAATTCCTCCCCATTTTGCCACGCCGGACCAGCCTTGAATGCAGAAGTGTTGGGTAATTTGTTCCTGCTTGGGCATCGCTTTAAGATCTGTGTAGGAAAATGCCTGCGGTTTTTCGACCAGCCCGTACACCTGCAATTGGTAGTCCGCAAAATGATTCTTTTCAAGCCTATCGTATTCGTCGGATGCTGGAAACGTCCCATTGACCCAGAAATAGGGCGAGATGTCGCTTTCCTTATACTGAGTAGTCGGACTCCATAATTCGGCAAGCGTTTTGACGCCGCCCACCAGAGTATCTCCGGCTTTTTGCACCCAGCGGGAATGTTTGAGGGTGAAGGGCGTTGCAACCATCCACAGAATGATGAATAACGCCATGATTGGAAGGAAGATGAAAAAGCCTGCCCAGGAGGAGTTATTTACACCGGCGAACATATAGTTCAAGTTCTGGCGCATTCCAGTGATGAAAACCAGCGTGACGTGGATGAAGATGAAAAGGAGGAACCAGGATAACACGAGGAAATGGATCGTCCGCGCAGCCTGCCGGTTGATCACTTTGGCGATCCAACCCAGCCGATTGGAGAATGCCGGTCCCTGCATGACGCCGGTGACAAAGGCAAGCGGAGCGGCCATGAATACAGTGACGAAATAAGCGAGCTGTTGTAAGCCGTTATAGTTCGTCCACGCGTGTTCAACTGGAAATTGCAGTGACGCATATTGCAGGGCGGTCGAAAGCGCATTGGGAAAAACCGTCCAACTGGTGGGTACCAGTCTTTGCCATTGGTCGGTTGCAAACAGCAGAACGTAAAAGATCAGTCCGTTGAGCACCCATAAGAGATCGAAAGAAAAGTGCCACCAGCGCGCCAAGCCTACCGTGTGACGAACGCCCGGGATTCCGAGCCAGCCGGGAAGCTCCACTGAATCATCTTTGGCTGTCCAAACGCGGTCCAGCGGAACGTCATGCTGGAACTTGAACCAGTCCGTGCCCGGTGTACAGTCCCGGTTCAGGTAAAGGCGCGGATGATCGGCGAGGATCTGGAGTCCGGCGCGGATCATGAACAGCATAAAGAAAAAATTGAAGATGTGCTGTAATCTCAGCCATAGCGGGAAGCCGGAAGTGACCGTCCGGGAGGATGTATACCCCGGATATTGTGCAATGAAAGCTTGTACTGCCGGCATCGTTCGCAATTGCTGGGCAACGGCAACGAGTAAAATTAAAAAGACAACCGTAATGGGGACGATCCATAACAGGCTTATCCATTTTTTTCCGATGCGAACGACCGGTGTGATTCCCGCCTGGGGCGGCATCCAACTCTCCAACTGAACGCCATTGGACGCGGTAGTCAATTTTGACTCAAGAGGCGTATGAGATGTTTGAGTGACGTGAACGGTTTCCATAAATCTCCAATCTAAAGCTTTAGAATAAAAGAACAGCGTTCAAAGTTCTCGCATGACCACGAAATGGATTTCAACATTGAGCGAAGATCGGCGTCACGCACCTTTGAAACGCGGACGTACTTCCCGCCTGGAATATTGGCGGCCATGGGTTGCTCTTCAAACTCAGGGGGGCGGGACTAAACCGTTGGGGAAAACGGGCTCGTGATAAGGGAGATCATCAGATAAAGATTGCGAGTATCGAAATCAGTCGAAATCCCAATGAGCGCCGCGGACGGTGAACTCAGTAAGGTGCAAAATCCTTCGGAAGGATCGACGTTCACAGGCTTGCACCCCGGCTTGCTCCTCGCTGTCATGTTATGTTTCTTAAATAAGCCGAGGCAAAATTATATATCGTATTACGATATATTTCAATGGTAACATTATTTAAAAATTAGAGTAATGTTGGGTATATTTCCATGCACATATTTATGCTGAAATAACGACACGGTACTTTATTTCAAAACCTCCTCAAAGAAACTCACGATCCGCCGTGAAATCTCCTCGCGCGAAGGGCTGATCTCTCCGCCAACTGGCTTGAAGCCGTGCCCCGCGTTGGCAACAGGCACAAGTTCGGCAGGCACGCCCGCCGCCTGTAATCTGGCGAGCAATTCCTCCGATTGTTCGATCGGCACAAGCGCGTCTTCCTCCCCATGCAAGATCAGAAACGGCGGATCGTCCGCGCTCACATACGTCACTGGGCTGGCAAGGGCGAAATCAAAATCGCCAAACGCGCGGCGGACAGTTTCGCCGCCGCCTTCAAAATCAACAGTCAAATCGGCAGGACCGAACATATCCACCACCGCTTGTACGCGGCTGGAATATTCCAAATACTCGCCCACATCGAAGCCTGCGCTCTCGTCCGTTACGCCGAGCATGGAAACCAAATGTCCGCCCGCGCTTCCGCCAAACACGCCGATCCGATTCGGGTCGAGGTTGTACGCGTCCGCATGAGCGCGCAAATAACGCACGGCACATTTCACATCCTCAATCATCGCCGGAAATTGGTATTCAGGTGCCAGCCGATAATTGACCGACACGATCAAAAAACCAGCCTTCTGCAATTCGGGAATTTCCACCGCCCCCGCGCCTTTCGCCTTATCGCCCGAACTCCAACCGCCGCCATGCACATACATCGTCACGGCAAATCGTCCGCTATTTTGAGATGGAAAATACACATCCATTTTCAACTCGACGCCGTCCATCGTGCAATACGTGACGTCTCTTTCGAGTGTGCCAAGTTTGGATGAATCAAATTCATTGGATGGAAGAACCGCTTCATTCTCGACGGGAGAGTTGGTCGCCGTTTCCGTCGGCTGAATCTCCACTGTGGGCTGACTCGCATTACAAGCCAGCGAAGCAACTATCAATATCGTGAGAAAAAAATTTAATCGTTTCATCGAACACTCCTGTACGGCAAAGTTCACTTTGCCTGCATGTTGATCGCAAAGTAAACTTTGCGGCACATTATTTCCTTTGTACGACAAAATTTATTTTGTCCTCAAGGCGCAAAATGAATTTTGCGTTACGGCTCTGTCGCGGTATACGCATCCGCCATTTGGGAGTAGGTCGCCCACTGCACATCGCCGCTGGCGACGAGCGGATCAACAACTTCGGTCAAAAACTTTTCGATCACGCCAAAGGGGTCTTGCGGGTCGCCGCGAAATTCGCCAGGGTGAACGGTGAAATGAAAGACGTTGACCTTGCCCGACTGCGCGGCTGAGAGCGAGGCATAGAGACTCTCTTTGAGATATTCAAAGTAGGCTTCATCTCCGCCCGCGTCATCGCTTCGGCGCATGGACGCGAAATTTTCTTTATCGTATTGACCTTCGGGCAGGAAGACGATTGCGCCGTTGGGATCGTGTTGCGTAAAGAGCGTGAAATCGCTTCCGTCCGTTCCGCCCGCAGGTCGCCAGGGGTTCACGCCGATCAGCGACATATCTGTGGACTGCGTGTCGGGACTCTTCCAATCGCTGTTCACATCCAAGCCCGCGCATTCGGCGGCTTCGTACAGGTTGACGTATAAATTGCCGCCGCTCCAATAACGGACATCGCTCACGCCGCCTGCCTGCATGATGTAACCGAGTTCTTCCTTCATCACGTCGCACCATTGCTGAACGGAAAGCGGTTCGGGGTTTTTCCCGAGATGCGCGTCTTCGTGAAAGTGCAGGGCGAGTTCATGTCCACGCGCGGCGAGATCGGCGAGGATGGTATTGCCCGATTCAAGCGCCACCGTCGTAAACGGACTTTGCGCCTGAATCGTCATCCGTCCGCCGTGCGCTTCGATCATTTCGGCTAGGTATCGAATATCATCAACGTGTCTCTCGAAGAACTGCGGGTTGTGATAATCGTTCTTGCCGCTTTGAAATCCTTGCGCGGTTTCGCCCATCGGCTCGATGTGCATCCCGATATCGAAAAGCAGGACGGCTTCGCCCGCTTCGTTTTCGACGGGCTGACTGGTCGCGGCTTCGGCGGGCCGGGTCGCGGCGGGTTCGACCACTGCTACCGAGGGCTGAGTCGTTGGCGCGGCAGGTAACCCGCAGGCCACGAGTGCAAACGCGAGAACGGCAAAGACAAGGGAGGTTCGTTTGAGGGTATTCATGAGATTTTTCTCCTTTTGAACTGATTGTACGGATGGCGAGCGACGGGAGTGAGTATCCCAAGTCATGCTTTCCCTCTATTTTCCGTGACGCTTGTAACCAAAATATTAACCGGATGTAAAAAAACATCGTATCTTTTCACGTTGAATTTTTACGTTCCTACCCCCATCCGCGCACGGACTCGCGGCCAGCCCTGTAAAGTAGATTTCTTCCTTGAAAATTTATTGAAAAGGTCTACAATAACGCCAGCTTGTTAGAAGATGTCAATTCTCTCAGGTAATTTTCGCGAGTTCTTGACCAATTTCACCAGGAATAAGGAGATCCCATGTCCGAGTTTTATTTTTCCGATATAAAATCCAAAGCCGTTTTTTCCGCTGAGGGACCCAGACCGCAATTTCTAATAGATACGCCGCAATTTAAAGCGCTGGTTGTGGGGCTGGAAGCAGGACAGCAACTGCCACCCCATCCCGCGGAAGCGTCTGTGTTTCACTTTCTCGAAGGTGAAGGTTCGATGACAGTGAATGACGAAACGTTTGCCTTTACGGCGGGAGCCACCGTCATTATGCCCGGTGGCGCGAAGCGCGGCGTTAGCGCAAAAACGCGTGTTATCTTCCTCGCTACAAAGGGAGCCGCGTAGCGTCCCGCCCTCCCCCCATTTTTCAGGACGCTTATCAGCGAAGTATTAACTGATTGTAAAAAGCCTCGAACATTTTATGTCGAGGCTTTTTATTCGATCATCCGCTCAGCGCGGAGCAATTTATTTTGGGTTATCCGCTTTCTCCATCAAAGCGAATGTGCGTGCGAGGCTGACAGGTTTGCAATATAAGCTATTCTTTATGCTTCAGCATATACGGCTTGTTTGGCCTTGTGCGCCGCGGCTTCCATGGATTTGAACAATTCTGTTGCGGAGGCGGGCGTCAGGTGCTGATCGAGGATTGGCAGATAGATTTCCTCCTCTTTCGCAAAATGAACCTTGACCAGCGCATACGCGCCGTATAGCACGCGCCGCAAAGACTTGATCTGTGCAGGCGTCAGCGCGTCGTTGGTCAAGCCTTTTCGTAACGAATTCAGTTCTTCGATGTAACTGCCGAGTTCCACATGGTCGCGGCCCATCGTTCTGGTGGCATCCGGACTGCCAAGTATTTTCTGCACCATCGGGTAGAGTGCGGCCTCTTCCGCCTCTGCGTGTGGCTTAAGGTGATGGGCGAGAAAATCGTAAACATCCTCCACGCCCTGGCGGATTTCGGAAACCGACGCTTCGCCGATCTGTTCTGCCACCTGGCGAATGCGATCCACATTGGGAAACAATTCCTTGTGTTCATCGCGCAGTGGTTGAGTCAGGATAGTCATGTGTATCTCCTTTTAAGTGTGAGCTTTTAAACCACTAGTATATTTCTTCCGCCCTAAAACCTGCATGATTTGGATCAATTAACTGCAGTTCCTTTTGCCAGTTCCGCCAAACGCTTCATATCCGAGATGGTAATCCACTTCCGCCCCGATCTGACCAATCCATCCTCTGCAAAGCGGCTTATCACGCGGCTGACTGTCTCTGTAGTGGAGCCGGTCATTGCCGCCAGGTCCTGGCGCGAAAACGGCAGCTGGATCAATATGTCGTTCTCGTATTCTTCGCCTACTTTCCCTGCCAGACGCAGTAAAGCGGACGCGATCCGTTGTTCCACTGTATAGGTACTCAACTGTTTGACGATTTCCTGCGATTCCACCAGTCTCCTGGTTACCGTCTCCAACACTTTACGCATTACATCCGGGTGCTCTGAAAGGATACTTTCAAAATCCTCCGATGAGATGCGAAGGATACAGCCGTCGGTCTGCGCGATGGCGGTCTCGGTATAGAAATTCCCACCCAGAGTCATCAACGTGCCGAAATATTCGCCGCTATGCAGGATGTCCAATAGCGCTTCCCGGCCTGAGGCGGAATTGCGCACCAGTTTCACCTTTCCCATTGCTACAAGATAGAGATATTCCGCTTCATCGCCCTCATAATAGATCCGTTCGTCGGCAGAAATTTCACGGTCATGGAACAGCAGATTGATCCTGGAGATTGCTTCCGCGGGCAGAGACTTGAAGAACGGCAAACGCCCGATAATTTTTAATTGGTATTCCACCGAGCAGACTTCGGGATCCACCCAGTCGAGTCGCACAGGTGATTTTGGACGCGTCAAGTTTATTTCCTTTCATCAAAGGACAACGCTTACGTTCGACTTTTGCCTGCCCCTCCCAAAATTCGAACCGATTGCCTTCGGATCATAAAAGTATACAACCTTTGATCTCCACACTTCCCTGACCGATGTTGAATGGATACTTGCTCAGGCTAATTCGTCTGTTTACGTCAGCCCGGCGTGCTTCGACTGTGTTGCAAAGACGCGGAGACACAAAAACGGCCTGACGAAAAGTCAGGCCGTTTTGTTACGCTTGCTGACTTGCTTGTACAGGTTGAGGTTTGTTTGCCATCCGCAGGCCGAGGAAAATAACAACAAAGTACGCGCCGTAAGCCAGTATCTCGGTGAGCGCGGGCTTGGGGTTGTAACCGAAGAGTGCGGCGAGAACCTGACCGAGCGTGGATTGTTTGCTGAGTACGGCGCTCAGGTCCCAGATGGGTTCGATGATGGCAGGGATCCAGCCAACTTCATTGAACTCATGCACGCCGTGTGCGACGAGTCCGGCCGCGAAAAGAATAAGCAAAATGCCCGTCACCTGGAAGAAGCGGCGCAGATCGAGGCGGATGATGGTTGCGAAGATGGACCAGCCGAGCAAAATGGCCGTGCCGAGGCCGAGCAATCCGCCGATGACAGTCTGGGTGGGATCGGTGGCGAAGGCCGAGGCCGTGAGGAATAACGCGAGTTCGATGCCCTCGCGCAGAATGGCGATGAACGCGAGGAAGAAAACAGCCTGCTTGCCCGCGCTGAAGGCGGCCCGATGCACATCCGCTTCAATACTGGCTTTGAGCGTGCGCCCTATGCGGCTCATCCAAAAGATCATCCAGGTAAGCAGTCCCGCGGCAATGATCATGGTAAAGCCTTCGAAGATGGCCTCGCCCGGATCTTTCATTTCGAGACCCAGCGCGGTCAACGCGACCGCGACCAGCAGACAGATCACCGCCGCACTGACCGTTCCGAGCCAGACGGTGGGAATCAAATCTGTGCGGCGCATTTGGCGCAGTGCGCCCAATACAATTCCGATAATAAGCGCGGCCTCGATGCCTTCGCGGAGGGAGAGCAGATAACTTGGGAGCATGAACAACCTCGTTCGTTTAGTAAATTTGGGAAATAAAAATCAACCTATTTCAGGCTGATTTCTCGTAAAAATTCTATCATGTACAGGGTATTTTGGCAATATATTTATCACATTATTCATAAATATTCATCGCTACAGAATTGAAGGCAGACAGTCAACTCGTGAAAATGAAACGAACCCTTCGGAATTTCCTGCGGGAGTCAACGCAACATTCGCTTTCCATGCCTCAACGTCAAGGCTTGTGTTCGACCTTTGCCTGCCCCTCCCAAAATTCGAGCCGGTTGCCTTCGGGGTCATGCAGGTATGCAACTTTCGATCCCCATACTTCCTTGATTGGCGTCGAGCGGATACCCGCCTTGGCCAATTCATCCAAGCGTTGCGTCAAGTCAGCAACTTGCAGGCTGATCGTCATCCCTTTACCTTCTCCGCTCTTAATGGACGCGCGGGCTTCATCGGCAATGCTCAAACGGGAGGTTTCGTTCAATTCGAATTCCACGAACCAATCATTGGAGGAAAGCGCGGGCAACTGAATTCCATCTTTATAAAACGCAACAGTCTCCCGCCATTTTTTGCAGTATAAAATCGTATTGACAGTTTTGAATTTCATTTGGAATTTCTACGTAAGGTTATCTTATGGATGAATGGGATGCAACTTGCATGTTTTCCGGCGAATTATCGCACAAAACATGGATTTTCTCTGACGATTCCCTGCTCGAACGGATAATAACAGTTGTGAAATATCGAAATCGTCATTAGAATAAAGCCATGAAATCTTTTCCCAATCGCACTTCCTTACCGTTCCTCCTCCTCGCCATCCTTGCCTTGCTTGCCGCGCTCTGGGCCGGGTTGATGCGTATCGGCTGGCAGTTGCCCGCGCTGACTCCGTCGCTTGCCTTTGCGCACGGCCCTTTGATGGTCTCAGGCTTTGTCGGGACGCTGATTACGCTCGAACGCGCCGTAGCCATTAAACAAAAGTGGATGTATCTTACTCCGCTTCTCGCGGGACTGGGAGGCCTGCTCACTTTTCTCGTTCGTCCTCTGCCTCTCGGGCCGATTCTTCTCACCCTCGCCAGCCTCGGCGGAATCGCCATCCTGTCTGTGATGACGCGCCGCGAGTTTGCCCTGCACACCGTCACAATGCTCCTCGGCATGGTGGCCTGGCTCGTGGGCAACCTGCTTTGGCTGTTCGGCTGGCAGATTTTTCAAATTGTCTTTTTCTGGCAGGCATTTCTGATATTGACCATCACAGGCGAACGGTTGGAGCTAAGCCGTGTACTGCGCCCTGCGCGTCAACAACAATTTCTGTTTGGGGCAATCATCCTGATTTTTCTCGCTGGGAACGTTGCTTCTCTGTTCAATATCCAACTTGGCACGCGGACGATCGGCGCGGCCCTGATCCTGATCGCGCTTTGGTCCATCCGTAACGACATTGCCTGGAGAAACATCAGGCACAAACTGCCTCTCACGCGCTATATCGCCTGGTGTCTCGCGTTGGGGTTTGTGTGGCTCGGCATCGGCGGCGCGTTGAACCTGTTTTTCGGCGCGCAGGCCGCGGGTCCGAGATATGATGCGTTATTGCATTCCGTTTTTCTCGGGTTCGTCATTTCCATGATCTTCGGCCACGCGCCAATCATCTTTCCCGCGGTTCTTGGAATCCCAATCAACTTTCAACCCGCATTTTATCTGCAACTGTTTTTGCTTCATTTTTCGCTGGCGTTGCGCGTATTTGCCGATTACGCTAATTTGTATACGCTTCGCATGTGGGGCGGATTGTTGAACGAGGTCGCCATTCTATTGTTCATTGTGATGACGATATATTCCGTTCGTAAAAGTTTATCGGAAAAATAAGCATGCCGTTGCTCACCCGCACATTTATCAAAACGGCGATGATCTGTTTGGGTCTGGCGCTGACGCTTGGGATTCTTCTGGCGCTGGGCGTAACGAACGGACTGTTCCCTGTGTATATTCATTTACTGGTCTTCGGCTGGCTGACGCAATTGATCTTCGGCGTCATCTTTTGGATGTTTCCGAAGTTTTCGGCCGCCAAACCGCGCGGCAGTGAAACGCTTGGCTGGTGGACTTATGCCATGCTCAACTCTGGACTGCTCCTGCGGGCGATTGCCGAACCCATTCAGGCCACTCGAGCCAATCTATTCGGCGGATGGATGCTGGTGATTTCGGCCGCCCTCCAGTTTCTGGCGGGACTGCTGTTCGTGATCAATAGCTGGGGACGCGTCAAGGAACGATAGATGTCGCGGTTAAGTGTCTGGTTCGTGCGCGCCTCATTGCTCTATCTACTGCTGGGACTTTTCTTCGGCGCACTGCTTCTCGCCCAGAAGGGGATTCCATTTTATACGCCGGTTTGGAATCTTTTCCCTCTGCACATGGAATTTTTGCTGATAGGCTGGCTTATGCAACTGGCGATGGGCGTTTCATTCTGGATCGTTCCGCGCTTCAGCAGTGGTTCTTCACGCGGACCTGTGGGACTGGTCTGGGTTTCCTTTGTATTGCTCAATGCCGGGATCTTGATCACCGTCCTGCAATTCTGGGCGCCTTATGCGCTTGCGGCTGGCCGCGTCTTTGAAATCGCGGCAGGGCTTCTTTTTGTTATCGGCATCTGGCGGCGTATCAAACCGCACGGTGTGATGTAGCAAATTGAATATCTGCGCTTATAACGACTTCAAGGCAGGCGAAAGCCTGCCTTGTTTTGTCGTTCGAAAGCCGGAAGAATGATTACTACCGGGTCGGTACGCTTGCCTTCTCGCTTTTTTGCGTGTGCAGAAGCGGAGCGACGAACGTGTACACGCCCAGCGCCGCACCGGTTAATATCAACGCCGCGCCCGTCAGGGTCATGGATGTGTTGAACGCGTCGGCGTAGTTGATGCCGTCCCAGGTGTGCGTGGAGGCCATTGTGTATTGGATGGTCAGCGTCATGATTCCCAGCAAAATAGCGGAGGCGCTGGCGGCTGGTCTGTTCTTTTCAGCCTTGGCCTTCGCAAAGTCCACGCCCTGCCAGATGGCGGGAATCTTGAAGATCAAGAAGATGATCAGCGTGATGACGGTCATGTACACTACTGCATCTACAGGCATGGAACTGCCGCGCAGGGCGCGCGAAGCGAAGATGTGAATGAAGCCGATCACTACGCCGGCGACGAGCACGATCAGCGCGTCCTGATAGGATTTATCCGCGCCTTTGATGAGCATGATCGTGGCGCGGATGCCCAGTACGCCGAGCGCGATACCCGCAAGTACAAACACGATATACAGCCATTGGAACGGCGCGAGCGCCGCCATACTGCCAAAGTTGGTGGGGGCGAGTGCGGCGCACGTGGTGCCGATGCCGCCGAGCAGGGTAAGCCCGCCTGTCAGCGCCATCAGCACGATGCCGATGAAACGGAGAAACTTGGCGAAGAAACTACTGGTGGACATTGTTACATTCTCCTTTTGGAAAAATAAGGCTACGCGTTCAACGCGGCCTGTGATTTGACTTCAGTTACGATGAAACGTACCGGCATACACGAAGCCGAACCTGCCGCGTTATCGTGCACACCGAAACCCAACTCCCGGGCTGTAATACGTGGGCGTGGCATTGTTGCGCACCCAAATGCGCAGGTCCATATCGTAGGTGTCTTTCGAGCCGCCGCGCAGGAAACGATAGTGCATCCCTTCGTACACATCGCCCGTCCACTGCCAAACGTTACCGGCCATATCGTAGAGTCCATAAGGCGATTTGGAATCCAGTGTGGCGTAGCCGTTATATGTTTGACCGTTGTAGAAGCCGACGGGACTCGTCCGCGAACCAAAACTGCTCATATTTTCGAATGGGTCGCGCGATGAGTAGAAGTTGGCGTTGTTACGTTGGATTTCGTAACCCCACGGAAAGGGACGCTTGTCCGTGCCGCGCGCGGCTTTTTCCCATTCGATCTCAGTGGGGAGGCGGTGATCGTAATACTGACAGTAGCCCCACGCGCCGAACCACGTGACCATCGTCATGGGATGATTCTCGTATCCTGTCTCGACCGTGAAGCGGGTTCCGTCAAACTTGATTCTCTGTGACGGATCGTTCAACGGGATGAAGAGCCAGTCGCCGGCTTTGATCTCTTCTTCATGTTTGACGCCGTGAAATACGTCGCCGGGATAGTATCCGACGACTTGGTCGTTACTCACTTTGACAGAGCCATCCGCAAGCGCGGCGTTGAGGAAGTCCGCGTATTGCTGGGTGGTCACGTCGGTGATCATGATTTCGTAGGCATCGGTGGACTTGACTTCGTTGAATTGCCCGGAGTAAAAATCTCCGGCGGGGATTTTCGCCCACGCATTGGGATCCATGCCGGTGTCGAAGACGGGCATCGGAGCGTTCAAATTTACAGGGGCGCAAGCGGCTAGTAACGCGGCGAGCAGGATCGAGATCAGAATGAAGCGCTTCACTTGGCCACCTCCTCTGTCAGTTCGTGAGTCACTTCTTCCGTCCAGCGTCCTTTCGCTTTGAATAAGTCTATCAAGCGCCAGACCATCACAATGGCGAGCAGAACCAGCAACATGCCGAGGCCGAAATCAATGGCGTACATCAGGCCATTGACCAGCGGCTGTTGGTCTGCTTCTGTGATGAAGAGACGTTTCATTTCAAAGATGGTCACGGCGGCCAGGGCGATATCCGAGAGGAAGATGATGCTCCAGCCGTAGATCTGGCGGACTTTGCCTTTCAGCCCGATCATGTCGCCGTAATACATCAGGATGATGGTGGCGATGATGGCCGAGAGGGCGTGCCAGTGACCAGTCAGTTCGATGCGTTCTTCACGAGCAGGCCAGACGCGGAAGATGTCGTCCAGCTTGATGGCCATGAAGATGCCGATGCCGCTGGTCGTGAAGTTCATGAATAACATCTGCCAGGTGGGACCGAATTTGAGCGGGTCGTGCACCATGGCGCCGAGTTTCTGCAGGAAATTTGGTTTGGTAAGATGCGCCGTGCCGTCTTTGATGAGTTTGTTCCAATCCCAGATCAACAGGAAGAGCGCGGCCAGCATGGACGGGGTCGCGCCGACATAGATGATCATGTGCGCGATCGGTTCGAGCGGAGTGACCACGCCCCACACGCCGAGGTTGAGCACGATACAGCCGAGGATCATCAGCGGCATGGCGGCCTTGTGCCACGCGCCCTTGAAGTTCAGCCAGCGCCCGATGATGAGCGTGATCATGATAGCAATCAGCGCCAGCATGATGTGCAGGTGGCCGATGATCGAGTATTCCATCACGGTTTTTTCGGGATAGCGGATGATGTTCTCCGCCAGAAAGGTTTCGAAACCGTTGCCGTAATATGAGCCGGGCACCGCGCCGAAGATGGCGGAGATGACCGTCGTCACGGCAGTGGTAAAGAACGCCACGCGCTCCAGATCGACGCCGCTTTTCGTGTGAGCGTAATCCTTGTCGGTGACGTAGTATTCCTTGCTCCACGGCCAGAGCGCCACGCACAACAGGACCCCCGCGAAGAAGATAAGCGAAAGACCTGTGATGTAGAGTCCGTGAAACGCCCAGTTATGGCCGAAGTACGCGAAGCCCATGCCGAAGACCATTGTCAGAATATAGCCCACGGTGATCAGCACGCGCACCGACATCTTGAAGAACTCCTTCATCTTCAAGATGCCTGTCACCATATATGTTTCGATGGCGATAACCGCCATGGCGATGGAGTGATACAGAATTATGATGCGCCCTTCGCGTTCGGCTTGCACAATGTCCATGTGCAGGGCTTTGATAACTACCTCGCGCACGCCCATTTCAGCCATCGGTCCCGATAGCATGCCCCACACAGCGGTCACAACGGCGATCATCGCGATGGCGACGAGGATGAGTCCCTTGGTGGAATTGAATAGGTAGTTGAAACGGTCTTTGACGAATTGCATGAACGAACCTCCGATGTGCTCCTGCCTCCGGCTCCTCTCCCAAATTCGGGAGAGAAGCCGGGGTGAGGGAATGTGATTATCCCTTGCGAGCGAATCCGATAGTGAATGAACCCGCCATCAGGAATAGGAGCGGGGTGAGGATGAGCATGACGAAAGCGGGGCTGAAGAACAACAACTGCGAACCCATCGAAATGAAGGCCAGCGCGATGCCGCCGAGGCCGATCAACAGGCCGCCGATGCCGACCCAGAAGAATCCCTTCGGCGCGCCTTTGGCGATGAACGGGCCGAGAAAGATCACGAGTCCTGCAACGCCGTGGAAGAGCGGCACGGAAATTTTCTTCAGCGTTTCCATCCCGCCGATGCTCGAAATGGCAATCGCCAGAAAACCGATCACGGCGAACCATTTGAAGTACTTCTTCCATGATGGGTAGTACTCCTCCGCGATTCCCATCGAAATGCCGAGCGGGATCAGGCTGGCTACAGTCAATACATAGGGCGAGGCCAGCAATTTCAGGTGCGCGGGATGGAAGATCAATAACAGCCCTGAAATCAAAAGCACTGCGAATCCCATTAAATAGTAGAGATTGTGCAGCGCTTTGTGCAGGGTGTACCTCTGCCAGAAATACCAGCACAGGTACGCGGCCAGCAGGCCGGTGAGCAGAAGGAATAAGTTGTCAAGCGTGAACAAGGCAGTCTCCTTTTCTGATTCGGAATCATGGCATGAACTAGCACTATTCCGATGTGAATTGTGACACAACCCACAGTTAAAATTCAGTGACATAAATCATATTTTCGCCTCACACTTGACCTAAAGTGGGCGCCATTTTCAGTGTTTTTCCGCCCCGAATCAACATTCCGATTTCTCAGGCCCCCAAAACCTCCTGCGCGCTGTTCCTGACGGTGCGATGATTTCGCCAAATACTGCACATTGGATGGATGGAGAAGGGCTTATCAAAAGTAGTCAGGATATGCAAAGGGAGTTTCAGTTGTTGCCCCGCTTCCGGCGAATTGTGCACAGTTTCCCTCTTGAAATTTTGGGGAAAAATGCTATGATTGCTCATGATTGACTGTGAGCGGTTATGAGCGATTTCTCTCCCACTCCCGAACGGCAGAAGCAAATCCTTTCCCTGCTTACAAAACAGGGAAGTTTGAGCGTGGCCGAGATCGTGGAACAGTTCTCGGTCAGTGAGGCCACCGCGCGCCGCGATTTGGAGTCATTGGCCTCCGAAGGAAAAGTGCAACGCGTGCACGGCGGCGCGCTCGCCGTGGAGACGGCTCCACCTGAGTTGCCGATTCTCGATCGAGCTGACGAAGAGACGGATGAGAAAATCCGCATTGGGCGCGCGGCCGCCGAGTTGATCGCCGATAACGAGACCGTTTTCCTCGGCTCCGGTACGACCGTGCTCGAAGCGGCGAAATACCTGCGCGGCCGAAAAAATCTGACGGTCATCACCAACTCTCTACCCGTGTTGAATGTGTTGGTTGGAATCAAGGAAATTACGGTCATTTCGCTGGGCGGGATGTTACGCAACAGTGAACTTTCTTTTATCGGGCATCTCACCGAGCAGGCGCTGGCTGAGGTGCGTGTGGACAAGGTCATCATGGGCACGCGCGGGATCAGTTTTGAACATGGGTTGACCAACGATTATCTGCAGGAGACGCTCACCGACCGCGCCATACTCAAGATCGGAAGGGAGATCATCATCGCGGCCGATCATACCAAGGTGAGTCGCGTTTCGACTGCCTTGTTGGCGCCATTGAAGGTAATGGATATGTTTATCACTGATTCTCTCGCTGACGGAAAATTCATCCGGTCGTTGAGGAAGCAAGGCGTTAAAGTGATTGTGGTTTAAGGATTCAATATGCTTCTTGAGAATTTTCGTCCCAGATCACAGTTGGTAACCCGGGTCACTTCGGTGAATAAACCCAGGTTTCCCGTCATTGACGCGCACAATCATTTGGGTGAAGCGTTTGGCGGCGGGTGGGATAAGAGACCGCTCAGCGAGTTGCTCGATCTGCTCGATGAAGCGGGCGTGACTCATTATGTTGACCTGGACGGTGGCTGGGGCGAAGATATTCTTCATGCTCATCTGAAACATTTCAAAGAAGGCGCGCCTGAACGATTTCGAATTTTCGGCGGCGTGGACTGGGGCAAATGGCAGGAGTTGGGAGATCAATTCCCGGCGTGGGCGGCGAAGCGTTTGATCGCGCAAAAAGAACGCGGCGCGCAAGGACTCAAAATCTGGAAGCCATTCGGGTTACATGTCAAAGATCATCAAGGGCAATTGGTCAGAGTGGACGATGCGCGTTTGAATCCCATTTGGGAAACGGCAGGGGAATTGGGATGGCCTGTGCTGATTCATGTTGCTGACCCGGTCGCGTTCTTTGACACGATTGACGAAACGAACGAACGCTGGGAGGAGATCGGCGCGCATCCCGATTGGGCGTTTACCAGTCCGCCGTTTCCGCCGTTCATGCAGATCATGGATGGATTGTTTAATTTGGTGAAGCGGCATGCAAATACAACCTTCATCGGCGCGCATGTGGGGTGTTATGGCGAGAACCTCGGTTGGGTGGGGAAAATGCTCGATGACTGCCCGAATTATTACATTGATATTTCGGCGCGGCTGGGCGAACTGGGAAGACAGCCTTATACGGCGCGGAAATTCTTTATTCAATATCAGGATCGTATTTTATTCGGCTCGGATATGAGCCCCGATTTGGACGCCTATCGCTTGTGCTACCGCCTGTTGGAAACGGACGATGAATATTTCAATTACAACACGGGCGCGATTCCACGGCAGGGACGTTTTTACGCATACGGTTTGTATCTGCCTGACGACGTGTTGAAAAAAGTGTATCGTGAAAATGCAGAGAGAGCGTTGAAAATTTGATGCTTGGTGGTTGAGTACGAAGATATCCAAACTGCCAGTATCTTGAAAACATAAAATTTGAATCAAACTGTTGGTTTCGATACAGCCGACGATCATCGCCTACTCAACCAACGGAACAAACAAAAAACTATGCAACCAACCAATTACCACACCTACAATGAGATTCTTTCCCAGACTTCAGCTTGGGCGCAGGCGCTGGATGTAGTAAGCGCTTCAGACTCCCCGGAGGCTGGCGACTACGACCAGGTCATTTTCACCGGCTGTGGCTCGACCTATTACCTCTCGCTCGCGGCGGCGGCTTTATATACCGAACTGACAGGCCGCTCCGCGCGCGCTGTCTCTGGCGGAGAGTTGTTGTTGAATCCGCAGACGGTGTTGACCGATCAGCAAACACTATTGTTCGCCATCAGCCGTTCGGGGACGACGACCGAAACCGTGAAGGCTATTGAAAAATTCAAAGCTGGGAAACGCGGCGACATTATAGTCATCAGCAATTATGACGAAGTTTTATCGCGGCTCGCCGATGTAAATATTGTGATCGACAAAGGGCAGGAACAATCCGTGGCGCAGACGCGCTCGTTCGCTTCGATGTATGTGGCGGTCACTGCCTTGTGCGCAAAGATGGCGGGACGGAATGATTTAGTCTCTGCGATGGCGGAGTTGCCGGGAATCGGTAATTTGGTAATTGGTAATTTTGAATCGTATGCAAAAGAGATCGGGGAAAACCTGAATTTTGATCGTTTTTATTTTCTCGGTTCAGGCATTCGCTATGGGCTGGCATGTGAGACGAATCTCAAAATGAAGGAGATGACTCTGACGCACAGCGAGCCGTTCCATTTTTTGGAATTTCGCCACGGGCCGATGAGCATGGTGAATCAAAACACCGTCGTGGTGGGGATGTTGTCGGAGGCGAATCGCGCCCATGAGACGAAGGTGCTCGAAGAGATGAAGATGCTTGGGGGAACTGTAGCAGGTATCGGCGAGAAAGAAGCGGATGTATATTTTGAGTCGAATATCCCCGAGGAGGCGCGCGGAGTCCTGTATTTGCCCGTGTTGCAACTCATGGCGTTCTATCGTTCGTTGGCCAAGGGACTTAACCCTGACCGTCCGAGAAATCTAACGGCAGTAGTCCAATTAAACTGGTGAGACGATCTGGTATTTCGTCTCGTAAATGTAAAACGCTGACCCATCGTTGGTTGAGCGGCGTGAAACGATAAATAAAGGAAAACACAACATGCCCAAGATCACCTTCATCGGCGCAGGCAGTACCGTCTTCGCCAAAAACTTACTGGCAGACATCCTCGCCTTCCCCGAACTTGCCGAGTCCACTATCAGCCTGATGGACATTGACCCCGTGCGCCTCCAAACGACCGAGGTCGTCGCGCACAAAATCGCGGAATTCTTCGGCGCGAAACCCAAAATCGAAGCCACGCTCGACCGCCGCGCCGCCCTCGATGGCGCGGACTATGCCATCAGCATGTTTCAGGTCGGCGGATACAAACCCAGCACAGTGATTGACTTTGAGATTCCGAAGAAATACGGCATCAAACAAACCATCGCCGACACGCTCGGCATCGGCGGCATCATGCGCGGACTGCGCACCATCCCTGTCTTTCTCGACGTCTGCAAAGACATGGAAGCCGTCTGCCCCGATGTGACCTTCCTGCAATACGTCAACCCGATGGCGATGAACACCTGGGCGATCAACCGCGCCAGTAAAATCAAAACGGTCGGCTTGTGCCACAGCGTGCAAGGGACAGCCGAAGTCCTCGCCGAAGATATCGGCGTGCCGATTCACGAGATCAATTATCTCTGCGCGGGCATCAACCACATGGCGTTCTATCTCAAGTTCGAGCGTAACGGCGAAAACTTATACCCAAAGATTCGAGAAGTGGCAGAAGCCAAAACGTATGCGCGCGGCTATCGCGAACTCGCCAATCACGTCCGCTATGAAGTCTTCAAACGTACGGGTTACTTCGTCACTGAATCGAGCGAGCACTTCAGCGAGTATGTGCCGTGGTTCATCAAACAAAACCGCCCCGACCTGCTCGAAGAATTTGAGATCCCCATTGACGAATACATCACGCGCTGTGAAATTCAGATCGCCAAATGGGAAGCCGACAAAGCCGCCCTCGAACGCGGTGAACTCGACGAGTCCTACGAACGCAGTCAGGAATATGGATCGCTCATCATCCACTCGCTTGAAACGGGAACGCCGCGCGTCGTGTATGGCAATGTCGCCAACAACGGACTGATTGACAACCTGCCCGCTGGCTGTTGTGTCGAAGTTCCCGTACTCGTGGATAAAAGTGGACTGCAACCCACGCACATCGGCATGATGCCCCCGCATCTCGCCGCCCTCCAACAGACCAACATCAATGTGCAATCGCTCGTCGTCGAAGCCGCGCTCACCCGCAAGCGCGAACACATCTACCACGCCGCCATGCTCGATCCACACACCGCCGCCGAACTCAGCCTCGATCAGATCTGGTCCCTCGTGGATGAACTCATCGAAGCCCACGGCGATATGCTCCCCGAATATCAATGAGACGCGCGCTGACTCTCTTTCTTCTTTCCTCTTTCCTTTTAGGATGTAGAACCGCATCACCCCCCTTCAACCTGCTTCTGTTTCGACGGAGACTCCAACCCTCACGCCCTCGCCTTCCAATCTAACACTCAACACCTGACACTTGGAACCTTCCTCATGAAACCCCTCTCAATCGGCAAACTCCGCGGACTACAACAGATCTCCTCCAAGCGAGGCACATTCACCGCGCTCGCGCTCGATCATCGCCAGAACCTCCGCAAAGCGAATCCATTATTTAACGACAACTCCGAACTCTCGCGCTTCAAACTGGATGTGACTTCTGCGCTCGCCTCCGAAGCGACGGCTGTTCTGCTCGACCCTGAAGTCTCCGCCGCCCAAGCTATTTCACAGCACGTCATTCCCAACCATGTCGGTTTGGTGGTCGCCGTCGAATCGACGGGCTACATAGGCGACGCCACCGCCCGCCACGCGCAGATCATCCCAGGCTGGAGCGTGGAAAAAGCCAAACGCATGGGAGCCTCCGCCGTCAAACTGCTCGTCTACTACCACCCAGACTCGCCCACCGCCAAAGAGATCGAAGACTTCACAGCAAAAGTCGCTGAAGATTGCATCCAGCACGATCTCGCGCTCATGCTTGAGCCGCTATCCTATTCGCTCGATGAAAGCAAAAAACTTTCATCGGAAGAAAAAAGATACGTCGTTGTCGAATCTGCCAAACGACTCACGCCCCTCAACGTGGACATTCTCAAAGCGGAGTTTCCGCTCGATGCCGCCGAACTCGACGAGACCAAATGGACAGACGCCTGCAAAGAAATTTCCGCCGCCGCCCACACCCCATGGATTCTGCTTTCTGCGGCGGTGGATTATGACACGTTCGTCAAGCAAGTCATCGTCGCGTGTCAATCAGGCGCAAGCGGAATCGCTGTCGGTCGCGCGGTGTGGAAGGAAGCGGTCACAATGAACGGCGAAGAGCGTATGAATTTCCTGCGCGCTACCGCGCATCAACGCCTCTCACGGCTCACCTCGTTGTGTCACGCGCTCGCCAAACCATTCCATGATTTTTATTCGGCAGACGCTCCATTCGATTGGTACAAAACATATTAATCTTTAATCCCGAAGGGATGACATACTAAAAAGTAATATCTTTTCGGAGTTTTATGATGTTTGATGTTTTAGTCGCTGGCGAAATTAATCCCGATCTGATTCTTTCGGGTGATGTCATTCCCGAGTTCGGTCAAGTCGAAAAACTGGTTGACTCTGCCGCGCTCACCATCGGCTCGTCCTCCGCCATCTTTGCGTGCGGCGCGGCGCGGCTGGGGTTGAAGGTCGCATTCATCGGCATATGCGGCGACGATATCTTCGGTCACTTTATGCTGGATGAAATGTCAAAACGCAATGTGGATGTGAGTCACGTCATCATTCGCAAGGGCGGACAAACGGGACTCAGCGTGATTCTTAATCATCAAGCGGATAGAGCGATCCTGACTCATTCAGGCTTGATCGCTGAACTTCAAGCCTCAGATATCGCTGACAGTTTACTGGCGCAATCACGTCACTTGCATGTGGCGAGTTATTTTCTGCAAACCAAACTCCAGCCTGATCTGCCTGCGTTATTCAAACGCGCGCGCGCTCTTGGGTTATCCACTTCGCTCGATACGAATTACGATCCCAGCGAAAAATGGCTCGGCTTCGATGAACTGCTTGCGGTCACGAATATCTTTCTGCCGAACGAAGCCGAAGCGAAGTCGCTCACAGGCGCGGACAATGTTGATGAAGCGGCGAACAGGCTCAAGTCACGAGTGGAGGCGTTTGCCATTAAGTTGGGAAAAGATGGGGCGTTGGGAACCTTCGGGAGTCAGAGAATCCGAATGAATAACATTCCAGTAAACGTTGTGGATACCGTCGGCGCGGGCGACTCATTCGATGCGGGATTCATCTATGGCTGGTTGAATGGTTGGAAGTTGAAGAAATCTTTGGGGCTGGCGTGCGCGTGCGGCGCGCTCTCGACGCAACAGGCGGGCGGCACGGACGGACAGCCCACGCTCGATGAGGCGATGAAATATTTATGATCCTTTGCGTTACGCCCAACCCCGCCATTGACCGTACGTTGTATCTGAGCGCTTTACGTGTTGGTGAAGTTCATCGCACGGAGAAAGTATTGACCGCGGCAGGCGGCAAGGGATTGAATGTGGCGCGGACGATTCATGCTCTGGGCGGCGGCGTTCTTTGCATGGGCCCCATTGGCGGACATGCCGGAAAGTTGCTGGCTGAATTGGCGAAGCAGGAAGGATTGCAAGCGCAATGGACACAAGCGCAAAGCGAAACCCGCACTTGCACGATTTTAGTTCAAGCGAATCGAGATGCGACTGTGATCAATGAAGCGGGCCTGGGAATCAGCGAGGAAGAATCCCGGGCTTTGATGGAAGCCGTTTTAAAGCAGGCGGTTTCCATGAATTTAGTTTGTATCAGCGGGAGTTTGCCGAAAGGCTTTTCACTGCAACGGTATCGTTCTTTACTGTTCAAGCTTGTAACGCTTGGAAAATCTGTTTGGGTGGATGCAAGCGGGAACACCTTGAAGACCGCATTGAAGGTGCGAGGCGTGTGTATCAAAGTGAATGCGAAAGAATTGGGAGATGCCCTGGGCATGGAATTATCCGACTTGAAACAGGCGGAAACTTCAGCGCGGGAATTATGTCGGTCGGGAATTCGGCAGGTTGCGATTACGTTCGGTCCCAAAGGCGCGCTTCTGGTGACTGAAACGGAAGGTTGGCAGGCGACGCCACCCAAGCTCGAGATCGTCAGCAGTGTGGGCAGTGGCGATGCGTTGTTAGGCGCGCTGGCCTTTGCACTGGATCAAGGTCGTTCACCGGAGATCGCTTTACGCTATGGCGTTGCCGCAGGCGCGGCCAATGCCCTTCATTTTGGAGGGGGAGAATTTTCACGCGCAGAATTCGATGCGATCAAACGGAAAGTGGAAGTCATCCCTTTACGATATTGATTCTGCGGCCAGCGCTTCGGTGTTTCAATGAATCCCTCAATATGGTTCATTGATTGATTTTCCAGCTCATAATAGAATGTAATCGTTATGAGCAAACCGGCAGTTTTGATCATTGGAGCGGGATTCACAGGCGCGGCAACCGCGCATGACCTGGCCCTGCGCGGCTTCGATGTGACCGTATTGGAACGCGGCGATATTTGCAACGGCACATCCGGGCGCACGCATGGATTACTGCACAGCGGCGGACGATACGCGGTTGGGGATCGGGAATCGGCGATCGAATGTATTGACGAGAACCTGATTCTACGCAAGATCGCGCCGCGCGTCATCGAGCCTAATGGCGGGTTGTTCATCGCCATTGACGAAGACGATCTGCGATATGGCGAAGCGTTCATTGCCGGATGCGAAGCCTGTCATATTCCCTTCGAAGAGCTCAAACCGCAAGACGCACTGCGCCTCGAACCGAACATCAATCCGAAATTGCTAAGGGCGTTCCTCGTCCCTGACGGCACATTCGATCCTCTGCGGCTGGCGTTATCGTTCGCGGCCACCGCAAAATTTAACGGAGCCAGATTCAAAACGTTCACGGAGGCGAAGAGTCTGATCATGGACGGCAAAGGGGCTGTTGTGGGAGTTAAAGCTCTTGAACGCGCTGCCAGTCGAACGGTCGAGCTGCGAGCGGATGTGGTAATCAACGCCACCGGCGCGTGGGCGGGAGAGTTGGCCGAGATGGCTGGAGTCAGTGTTCCGGTCAGGCCCACGCCGGGCGTAATGGTGGCGTACGATCAACGCCTGATCCAACGCGCCGTCAACCGCCTCAATGTTCCCGGGGATGGCGATATCGTCCTGCCTCAACGCCGCATGGTAGTGGTGGGAACGACTTCGTATCAAGTGGACAACCTGGATTATGTGCCGGTTATTGACGAACAGGTGAAGTTGATGCTCGAACGCGGCGCGGAATTGGTGCCCGGCATTCGCAATGCGAACGTGCGCGGCAAATATACATCCACGCGCCCTTTGATCGGCGAAGGAACCGGACGCAGTATCGCGCGTACGTTCAAATGTTACGATCACGCCGAAACCGATCATGTCAATAGATTCGTGACGATCACCGGCGGAAAAGCCACGACTTTGCGCGCCATGGCCGAAAAAACTGCGGATGTAGTTTGCGAAAAACTCGGCGTGCATGTTGCCTGCCTCACCAAAGAGATGCCGCTGATATCTTATCGTCAATATTATGCAACGCCTGAGGAATCATCATGAGCGATGAAAAGTGGAACATTACGCTTGAAATATCGCGTCGAAAGCAGGGCGAGGCGCCTCACTTTGACGAATTCAAAGTCGAAGTTGATCCCGATGAGTACGTGCTGGACGCGGTCGAACGCGTCTGGGCTTTTATGGATCGCACACTTTGCTTCCGCCACGCCTGCCATCATTCCGCGTGCGGCGCGTGCGGGATGCGCGTCAACGATACGGAAAAACTGACCTGCATCACGCGCCTGCGCGACGTGGCGCAGAACGGCGGTACGTTGAAAGTGGAACCGCTGAGGAATTTTCCAGTAGTCAGCGATTTGGCAGTGGATATGGGCACGCTCTACCAACGCCTCGAATGGGTCGGCGCTCGAGCGGTGCTTCCTGTGCCTGAGGCTGAGATCGAGAATCCGCCCTCGAAATGGCCCGCCGAGGCCGCGCAATACATTCGTTTGGCCGATTGCATCGAATGTGGATTGTGCATTAGCGCCTGCCCAGCCTCCGCTACTTCCAGCGGATATGTTGGGCCGGCTGTGTTGGCGGGCGCGCAAGCCAACGGCCTGAAAAATAATCCCGAATTGCTGGAGTTGATGGACAGCGAAGACGGCGTGTGGCGCTGTCATAGCGCTTTCGAATGTACGGCGGTTTGTCCTTCCTTTGTGGATCCTGCGCGGCGCATCATGGACCTGCGCGTGCAGATCATGAAAGAGCGCGCCGGCAGGTTGTTCCGCCGCGCCTGATATGGAGAGCAATATGGATAGTCAACGCGATCGACCGTCGCCTGCCAAATTCTTGAATTGGTTTAATCCGGTGGGAAGACAGGCCGGCGGCTGGGCTTACATCCTACAGCGCGTCACCGCGCTCGGCCTGACGTTTTATTTATTCCTGCACTTGATCGTTCTCAGCCTGCTCGCGCAAGGCCCTTCCGGATATGACGGTTTCCTGGCCCTTGTGCGCAGTCCGATCTTTATAGCTGGCGAGCTATTGGTGGTGGCCGCCGGCGTTCTGCACGGGCTAAACGGCATTCGCATCATCCTGACCACTTTCGGCGTAAGTGTGACGCGGCAGAAGCGACTGTTCTACGCGTTGACGGCTCTCGCGCTGGTGATCGTTCTTATCTTTGGCATCCGCATGTTTACCTCGTAGAAAAGGAGCGCAGATGACAACCGATATTCAAAACGTGTCGGCGCCGCGCACGGGAGAAAACGTCTGGCTGTGGCTGGCAAAGATCGTGACCGGCGCGTTGTTAGTCGTCCTGCTGGGAATTCATCTGCTGGTGAATCATTTCCTCGGCGCGCACGGACTGCTGACATATGCCGATGTGGTCGCGTATTATCGCAACCCGGCCATTCCCATCATGGAAATTACTTTTCTGGCAGTCGTCGTTTCTCATTCGCTGATCGGCCTGCGCGGCATCCTGCTCGACTTGAAACCGGCGCGTCCCATTTTGAAAATTATGGACGTTGTTTTGGCACTTGTTGGAGTTTCGGCAGTAGTGTATGGAATTTGGCTGGTGCTCGTGATCGTTTCCAAAGGAAGCTGAAATATCCGTCGTTTAAAAATATTCGCCGTGCAAATCACAAGCACGGCGAATTCTTTTTTATAACCAACTGCGTCCGTCCTGGGCGATCAACGCTTCGGCGCTTTCCGGGCCCCAACTGCCGCTGGCGTAATTGGGAAAATCGGACGGTTTGCTCGCGGCCCAGGCTTCCAGCACGGGAGTTACCGCGTCCCAGGCATATTCCACCTGATCGGCGCGCATGAACAGGGTGGCGTCGCCGAGGATCACATCCTGCAATAATGTTTCGTAAGCCTCCGGCGGTTTGACCTTGAAGGCTTCGCTGTAACGGAAGTACATTTCCTGCGAGCTGAGGTGCAGATCCACGCCGGGTTGTTTGGCCTGAAAGTGCAGGTTGATGCCTTCATCCGGCTGAATCTCGATCTCGAGCCGATTCGCCTGCCAGTCAATGCTGGCGGAGGTTGGAAAGGATCGGTGCGGTACCGGCTTGAACTGAATAATGACCTTCGATACTGCCTGTATCATCCGTTTGCCGGTGCGCATATAGAACGGCACATCCTGCCAGCGCCAGTTATCGATGAAAAGTTTGAGGGCGGCGAAGGTTTCGGTAACGGAAGCAGGATCGACATCCGGTTCGCTGCGATAGCCCACCACCTGTTTGCCCTCCAGCCAGCCCCGTCCGTATTGACCGCGCGCCGCGTGCCGGTGCAGGTCCTCGGCGAGGATGGGGCGGATGGCGCGCAGGACATCCACTTTGCGGGCGCGGATTTCATCGGCAGTGAAGGCGGCCGGCGGCTCCATCGCGACCAGCGAAAGAATTTGCAGGAGATGATTTTGAATCATGTCGCGCAGCGCGCCGGCATGTTCGTAGTAGCCGCCGCGATGTTCCACGCCGAGTTGTTCGGCCACGGTGATCTGAACGTGGTCTATATAGCGGCGATCCCAGATCGGTTCGAAGAGCGCGTTGGCAAACCGAAAGGCCAGAATGTTTTGAACGGTTTCCTTGCCGAGAAAATGATCGATGCGGTAGATTTGCGATTCGTCCAGCGTTTTCGAAAGGAAGCGGTTGATGGCGCGTGCCGAATCCAGATCGTGGCCGAACGGCTTTTCGAAGACGAGGCGCGATTTCTGACGATCTTTCGTCAGCCCGGCCTGGCTCAGATTACGGACGATATCTTCCACGATCGTAGGCGGCGTGGCGAGGTAGAAAACGCGTTCAGCCTGCGCGTTCGAGATTTTATCCTGTTCCTTTAAGACTTTGGCCAGCGTCTCGAAAGTTTCGGCCTTTTTGAAATCGCCGACCACGCACTCGATGAGATGCGCGGCGAATTTCTTCCATTTGGGCGCATCGGTTTTACCGTAACGCGAGAAACGATTAACTCCATCGTGCAAATGTTTGTGCCAGTCTTCCGTGGAAATTTGTTTTCCGTCCACGCCAAAGATGGCGAACTGTTCGGGCAGGAGGCCATCCAGATACAGATCGTATATGGCCGGCGTTAATTTGCGCCAGGTTAAATCCCCCGCCGCGCCGAAGATGACCAGACTCACAGCGGAGAGTTTCGATTCGGTTTTCATTCCTGTTCCTTTCCCCAAATGGTGTGGAAGATGCCGCGCTCGTCCACGCGTTCGTAAGTGTGCGAGCCGAAGTAATCGCGTTGGGCCTGGATCAAATTGGCGGGCAGGTGTTTGGCGCGCAAGCTGTCGTAATAAGTCAGCGCGGCGGTGAAGCCCGGCGCGGGAATGCCCAGCCCAATGGCCGCCTGTGCGACGGCGCGTAAATCGTCGCCGCGCTCGGCAACAGTTTTTCCCAGATTCTCATCGAGCAGAAGGTTCAGCAATTCGGGCTGGCGCGCGTACGCGGCGCGGATCGGTTCGAGCAGGGAGGAGCGGATGATACATCCGCCGCGCCAGATGCGGGCCACGGCCGAAAGATCGAGATGATATCCGTAATCCTGTGAAGCGGCTCGCAATTGCGCCATGCCCTGCGCATACGTCACGATCATGGCGGCATACAGACTGCGACGGAGTTGTTGGATGAAAATATTTTGATCGCCGCTGAAAGATTGCGGCGTCGATTCGAATTTTCCGGCCATCGCCGAACGCAGATCGTCCATCCCGGATAGATTGCGCATGGCAACCGCAATGTCTATATTCGGCGTGGGTTCATGCAGGGCCAGCGCGTCCTGTGAAGTCCACATGCCGGTGCCTTTTTGGCGCGCGGCATCCAGCACCACGTCGATCAGGCGTTTGCCGGTCTCGTCATCCACTTTTTTAAATATTTCGGCGGTGATCTCCACCAGATAGCCGTTCAACTCCGCCTGATTCCATTGATCGAACAGCGCGCCGAGTTCATCGTTGCTCATGCCCAGCCCGTTCTTCAAAAGATCATACGTTTCGGCGATCAACTGCATGATGCCGTATTCGATGCCGTTATGAACCATTTTGACGTAATGACCGGCTGAACGCGGCCCGAGGTACGTCACACAGGGATCGCCGTTCACGTGTGCCGCGCAAGCCTCCAGTACGGATCGAACCACGCCGTAAGCTGGTTCCGGTCCGCCGGGCATCATGCTCGGTCCGTGCCTGGCTCCGTACTCGCCTCCCGAAACGCCCATGCCGAAGAAATGAAATCCTTTTGCTTCGAGAGTTTTTTGTCTCAGGTCGGTATCGGTAAAGTGCGAGTTGCCGGCATCGATGATCAGGTCGCCCGGCTCCAGGTGCGGCAGAAGATCATGGATAACGGAATCAACGATCGGCCCGGCTGGAACGAGCATCATAATGGCGCGCGGTTTCTTCAGGAGCGAAACAAAGTCCGCGATCTGTTCCGCGCCCTGCACGGAAAAAGCCCCGGCCTCCTGCCGCAGTTGAGCGACGCGTTGAGGGTCCTTGTCGTATCCCGCCGCAGTAAAACCGTGCTCGGCGATATTGAGTAACATATTGCGGCCCATTACGCCCAGGCCGACCATCCCAATCTCAGCTTTTTTTTGAGTCATTGCTGTAAATCCAATCTTTTATAAAAGTTGATTATGATTTTTGATCCAATTTCAGACCCAGCTCTGCCAGCGCTTTTTGCGTGCCCGCCAGGTCCTTATGGACGATGCCTCGAATTCCGAGGCCCTGCGCCACTTCGACGAATAAGGCGCGGTCGTCAATATAGGCGACCTGTTCCGGCGAAGTCTGGGCGATATCCAGCGCGATTCGATACATATCGGCATCCGGCTTGCGATAATGGACAAAGCAGGAGGAAATGAAAAAGTCGATCAGGGATTCCAGTTGGAAGTGTTGCACGCGATACACGGTCAGTTCCCGGCCTTCGTTGCTGACTGCCGCGAGGCGCAAATGATATTGCGACTTCAGCCTGCGCATCAGGTCGAGCATATCCGAAAACGGCTGGGACTGGGCGAACATGAAGGTCCTGAAATCTCCGCGTGTGAACGGACGTTTCTCGTAAAAGACAACGCGGGTCAGGTATTCGTCGAGACTCAGTTTGCCTTCTTCGTAGGTGTCGAAGGTCAGGTGATGGCGTTCATCCATCTCGTTATAGTCGAGCTTGAATTTTTGAGCGGCGCGTGTGCGCGCCTCGCGGTCCCAGCCGTTCGTCAACAGCACACCGCCGATATCCAGAAAGAGAGTGTTGATCGAGGCAGATGCGGTCATTGATTCCTCCCCGCTGTATGCCCGATTGACGAACTTAAGGAACAGGCAAAAGTAAATGAAGTTATTCTAAAAACCATTATAAAGCGCCCACTTTCGAAAGAGTTGTTGCCGGTGGAAAAGCATTTCAGCGATGGATATTCATGTTTATTCAACCCGCGCGCGAAATACCTCTCTTGTTAAACGGCAACCATATACTATATTCACTTTATCACCAAAATATTTATATTTCCTTAATGTTGGATGATGAATATCTTAAATAAATGAAGGGCGTTGGCATTTATGTGATCGTTCATATGTTATTGGAAATTTTCTGTGTAGTCGGCGTTCTCTTACGCCGACGGTGACGTTAGAGAACGTCCCCTACACGTATAACCTATTCCGAACGACCATTTAGGAAATCATTATAACGAGATGTTCACAGCCATCCCCGGACATCATGCTGGTCGTTCGAGAACAGCGGGATTGACAATGGATGACAGAGGGATATAATAGTTTCGACACTTAACCATTAACATATTTAAATGTATTGGAAGGAATTATGGCATCGATCGAACGATTGCGAGAACAGGCGATCGATCGTTTTTGGGAAACGATCCCGCCCTTGTGGGGCACGGTACGCGCCCATCTGCGCGCGCAAGCCGCCGGCCAGTTCGATATTTCTGTGGAACAGTTTCATGTATTGCGGTACGTGCGCCGCGGCGCCGGTTCCATTAGTGAATTGGCGGCGGCCAGGAATATCAGCCGCCCGGCGATCAGTCAGGCAGTGGACGCTCTCGTCAATAAGGGGTTGGTGAAGCGCGTCCAAAATAAGCAGGATCGCCGCTATGTGGAATTGACTTTGACGGACGCCGGCGGTCGTTTGCTGGATGAAGTGTTCAAGGAAGCGCGCGAATGGATGAAGGAACGCATGGGCGCGCTGAGCGCCGCTGAATTGGAAATAGTGATCCATGCCATGGAAGTCATGCGGAGGATGCTGGGGTAATGCGCATCCGGCATTGCAGAAAGCATCAGCCGTCCCGGTATAAATAACATGAGTCAAATTCGAAAGTTATTACGTTTTGTCAAACCATATTGGCGGCGGGGCATTACTGCACTGGCCCTGCTGATCATGGTCACGTTGATCGACCTGGCGATTCCGCGCCTGATCGAGCGCATCATCGACCAGGGTATCAATGCTCATGATATGCGCGTGGTGATCGTAACGACCCTGATCATGCTGACGATTTCCGCTTTACAAACGGTGTTTGCCATCGGAAATAACATCCTTTCAATTCAAGTGGGGGAGAGCGTGGCGCGCGACTTGCGTGAGGCGTTGTTTCTCAAAATACAGTCTTTTTCGTTTGGGAATCTCGACCACCTCAACACAGGCCAGTTGATGGTGCGCCTTTCCAGCGACACCTCCGTTTTTCAGCGTATGGTGCAGGTCTCGATTCGGATCGGGACGCGCGCGCCGCTGTTGATGGTGGGCAGTCTGATTTTGATGTTTGTCACGGACAGCCGCCTGGCGCTGATGGTAATGCCGGTTTTATTGGCTACTGCATTGGTGATTATGTTCTTCGTCTCGCAGATGGGACCGTTGTTTCTCACTGTTCAAAAGAAGCTGGATCGCCTCAATGCCATGTTACAGGAGAACATTGCCGGCGTGAGACTGGTCAAGGCCTTCGTGCGCGCCGAATACGAAGACGAGCGTTTTGCAGATGCCAACGAGGATTACACTGCGCGCAATATTCGCGTAATGCGCTTCATGGCGACTCTTTCGCCGTCGATGGGCATCTTCGTTAATATCGGCATGGTGATCGTGATCTGGGCTGGCGGGATTCAATCTGTGGCGGGCGGCGTTTCGGTGGGACAGATCGTGGCGTTCATCAATTATCTGCAAACTACGCTGGGCCCGCTGGGAATCATGGTCATGCTGGCGAACGTCGTCGCGGCGGCTACGGCATCCTCCGAACGTATCAACGAGGTGTTGGAGACCGCGCCGGAAGTGCAGGATGTTTCAGATCCGCTGGCATTGCCGGATGGAGACGGGGAGCGGATCGCGTTCGAGGGCGTGAACTTTCACTATAACGGAACCAACGATGGGCTTGTCCTGCGAGGCGTGGATGTAATCGCGGAGCCGGGGCAGACCATCGCCATCCTCGGCGCGACGGGCGCGGGCAAATCCTCCATTGTCAACCTCGTGCCGCGCTTTTACGACGTTGCCTCCGGCAGGGTCACGTGGAACGGCGTGGACATTCGTGAAGTAAAACAGGGCGATCTGTTATTGCGCGTGGGTATTGTGCCGCAGGAGACGATTTTGTTCTCCGATACGGTGAAAAATAATATCCGCTACGGGAAGCCCGAGGCCAGCGATGAGGAAGTGATCGCGGCGGCAAAAGCCGCGCAGGCGCATGACTTCATCATGAATCTCGCCAACGGTTATGAAACGCGCATCGAAGAGCGCGGCGTGAATCTCTCCGGCGGACAAAAACAGCGCATTGCCATTGCGCGGGCGCTTTTGTTGAGACCGTCGATTCTGATTCTCGATGACAGTACGAGTTCCGTTGACGTGGAAACGGAAACGAAGATTCAGGATGCCATGAAAGACTGGACGCGCAATAGCACCAGTTTTGTGGTGGCGCAACGCATCAGCACCGTTTTGCATGCGGATAAGATCGTGGTTTTGGATGAAGGCAGAATCGTGGCGCAGGGAACGCATAGCGAGTTGATGCAATCCAGCCCGGTTTATCAGGAAATTTATGCCTCGCAGTTGGGCGACGGCGTAAAGTTGGAGACGGTATGAGCAATACAGCTTCTTCGCATGAACGGCCTGCTGTGCCGGATATCCGTTCTACCATGGGGCGCGGCGGAATGCACCCGGGCCGGATCGAAAAAGCCAGCAACCCGCGCCGCGCACTGACGCGGCTGGCGCTGTATCTCAGCCCGTATAAATTGATCCTTGCGCTGGTTCTGCTCTTTGTGCTGGCCTATATTTTGCTTCAATTGCTCGAGCCGTATTTGATCGGCCGTGCCATTGATAAGTTTATTTCGACCAAACAACTCGCCGGTTTATCGAATCTTGCAATTCTGCTATTGGTTGCCTATCTCTTCGATAACTGCTTTCAGGCGGTTTCTGCCTGGCTGATGGCGCATATCTCGCAAGATGCCCTGCGCACATTGCGCCGCGACCTGTTCGAACATTTGCAAAAACTTTCCATCAACTTCTTCGACCGTCACGGCGCGGGCGAATTGATGAGCCGCCTCACCAACGATATCGACGCCATCAATCAGGCGGTCTCGCAAAATGTCGTTTCGCTGGCGGCCAGTGTGCTTTCATTGATAGGCATCGTGATCGCCATGTTCGTGCTCAATATGTGGCTGGCGCTTTCCGCCTTGCTGGTCGTCCCGATCATGTTCTGGTTCACGCGGTTCGTCGCGTTCTATACGCGCAAAGGTTTTCGCGAACTGCAAAAACAGCTGGGTGAGATCAACGGCGTGATGGAGGAATCGATCAGCGGCCAGCGCGTGATCAAGGCCTTTCGCAGAAGCGATACCGTTGTGGAGCGCTTCCATGCCAGCAACCAAAAAGTCTTCAAAGCGGGCGTCTATGCCAATACGTATGCGCTGATGCTCATGCCGCTTACGAATGTGCTGGGTAATTTCTTTGTGATTGTATTGGCGGGGCTTGGCGGTTATCTCGCATTGCAAGGCCTTGTCACGGTTGGCATGATCGCCACATTCATCGGCTATGCCCAAAATTTCATCCAGCCCTTACGCCAACTGGCGAATATGTACAACTCGATTCAAGCCGCGTTGGCCGGCGCGGAACGCGTCTTTGAAATTATTGATATGCAAGTGGAAGTGGATAACGCCGCCGACTCGCCTCTGCCTGTTCCCGTTAAAGGAAATGTGCGCTTCGAGAACGTCTGCTTTGGCTACCAGCCCGATCAACCGATCATCAAAAATATGACTCTGGAGGCCAAAGCCGGGCAGACCATTGCATTGGTCGGGCCGACGGGCGCGGGAAAGACCACCATCATTAATTTGTTGACGCGCTTCTATGAGATCAACGCCGGACGCATCACGATTGACGGGCGCGATATCCGCGAGGTTTCCAAAGACGACCTGCGGCGCAAGCTCGGCATTGTGTTGCAGGACACTTTTTTGTTCGCCGATACGGTGCTGGAAAATATACGCTACGGACGACTCGACGCCGCCGATGAAGAATGTATCGAAGCCGCCAAACTGGCCGACGCGGATCACTTTATCCGTCAATTGCCGCAGGGCTATCAAACCGTTCTTTCCGAGCGCGCCAGCAATCTCAGTCAGGGACAGCGGCAACTGTTATCCATTGCACGCGCAGTGTTGGCCGATCCAAGCATCCTGATTCTCGACGAAGCCACCTCCAGCGTGGACACGCGCACGGAAGCGCGCATCCAGAAGGCCTTACTGCGCCTGATGAAAGGACGCACCAGCTTCATCATCGCGCACCGCCTCTCCACCATCCGCGATGCGGATAATGTCATCGTCATTAACGACGGCGAGATCGTGGAGCAGGGTACGCATCAGCAATTGCTGGACGCGAAAGGCTTCTTTCATCATTTGTATATGAGTCAATTCAAAGGAATCGCGATTTAGGACCTGTGCAAAATAGGCCGTAGGGATTTCCGCTGAAAACGGACGAGGCTTAATGTTTCCCGGTCTCTTTTGCCTTGTATCGAGGGCGTGAATGATTCCGCGCTTTGTGATTTTGATGGGCGTTTCAGGCAGTGGCAAGACCAGCGTTGGCCGCATGCTGGCGGAACGATTGGGCTGGGACTTTTACGATGGCGATGACTTTCATCCGCCTGAGAATGTCGCCAAAATGACTTCCGGGATTCCGCTCGACGATTCGGACCGCGCCCCGTGGCTTGCTTCGCTCCACGATTTGATCTCAGCCTCGCTGAAGATGCATCGTCCCGGCGTGCTGGCATGTTCCGCACTCAAGGCAAGATATCGCCGGCAATTGCTGATGGATAACGACGAAGTGCGGCTTGTGTATCTCAAGGGTGGCTATGATTTAATCCGGTCGCGTATCTCGGCGCGCGGCGGGCATTTTATGAAACCAAATATGTTGAAGAGTCAATTCGAAGCGCTGGAGGAGCCATCCGACGCGTTGATTGTGGATATCTCGCTCCCCGTGAATGAGATAGTTCGGATCATTCTCGAGGCGTTGGACAATTGAATTGTGCGGTGCCAGCTATGGGGGAGGGTGAAGCGGTCATTGTTCTTTATCGGCTCGTTTCTTTTAATAATGAAAATGATAGGATGAAATTCAGCCTATATTGTGATTAATACCACATATAGAGATTTTCACTTCCGCCTATACTCATATCGGACGGAAACCATAATATGGAAAATATCGCCTATCTGCTTTTGAGCCTCGCCGCCGCATTTTGCGCGTATCGCGCCATGATCTCCAAACATCTCCTGCCTTCCACGTTGTATCTGGCCTGCGTCAGCGCGTCGATCAGCGTGAGCTTGTATCTGCTCGGCGCGCATGAAGTGGCTGTGATCGAGCTAAGTGTGGGCGCGGGACTTGTGACTGTACTGCTCGTCTATACCTTGAGCGTGGTCGGCGAAGATACGTATGATCCGACTTCGATCATTCCGAAACCGCTCGCGTTTGTGATCGTGGGCGCCATTGCCGTTTTCGCAGGCTGGATGGCGTATCCGGTTGTGGCGCATCCCGCTGAGAGCGGTGAAGTTTTGCTGGCAGATATATTGTGGAAACAACGCGCGCTCGACGTTTGGGTCCAGGTCGCTTTGATTTTTTCGGGCGTGATGGGAGTGTTGGGCCTGCTCTCGGAAAGAACGATCAGGAATAAGGAAGAGCAGGCTTTACAAATAGCTCGCGAAGAAAAAGCGATTGCCATCCAGTTGGAACAGGATCTGCGCGTATGAATCTTTCACCGCTCGATATAGTTCTGCTCGGCACGATACTGCTGTTGGCTGTCGGCTTCTATGGCCTGCTCATCACGCGCAATTTGGTTAAGCTGGTCTTGGTTTTGCAAATTCTGGTGAAGGCCGCGGTGATGGCGTTGGTGCTGGCGGGTAAGTCGGGTGGAAATTTGGGGCTTGGTCAGAGCCTGGCCGCGACGGTGATCGTGGCCGATACCATCGTGGCAGTGATCGCGCTGGCGCTGGCGGTGCAAGTCCGTAAACACACCGGCACGCTCGACGTGACCAAGATCTCATCGTTGCGAGGCTAGTATGACGGGTATTCTGGTCGGACTCGTAATTGGACTGCCCTGGCTGGGGGCGCTGATTTTATGGCGCATTCCCGATGAACAACCCCGCCTCCAACACGCCCTGGCAGTTGGCTTTAGTCTCGCGGCTGGGTGCGCGTCCCTGGCTTTGATTCCGTTTTCGTCCGCTGAGACGGCTGTACGCGTGGATATGGGACGTTACTTCGGTCAATTGACTTTTATTCCCGACGGCCTGGCCGTTTCATTAACCGTCATCGCCTGCGTCATCGGTTCGCTGGCCGTTATCTTTTCAGTGGATTACATGCACGGCGAAGAACAACTAAGCCGCTATTATGCCTTTGTACTGCTGTTCATCGGCGCGATGGCGGGATTGGTGCTTAGCGGCAATCTGCTGTTCATGTTCTTCTTTTGGGAGATCACCGCGCTGTGTTCCTATGCCCTGATCTCGTTCTATAACGATGACCCCAAAGCAGTGGCGGGCGGCATCAAAGCTCTGATCATCACGCAGGTGGGCGGCATTGGCCTATTGGCCGGCGCATTGACGGCTTACGCGGCTTTGGGGAGCTATCAGGTCTCCGACTTGCTCGCGGGAGCCGGAACTTTGCCGCCCAATCTGTTGGCGTTGGCCGCCTTCGGGTTTTTGCTGGCCGCCGCGGCCAAGTCCGCGCAGTTCCCGTTTCATACCTGGCTTCCGGACGCGATGGAGGCGCCGACGCCGGTCAGCGCCCTCATTCATGCCGCGACCATGGTCAATGCCGGCGTTTATTTGCTGGCGCGTTTTTATCCGGCGTTTTCGCAAGTCCCCGGCTGGACTCTGACTGTGATGTTGGTGGGTTTCATCTCGGCCTTGATTGCGGCTTTCATGGCGCTCACAGCCACGGACTTGAAGCGTACGCTGGCCTATTCAACGGTCAGCCAGCTTGGCTACATGGTATATGCCATCGGTGCGGGCGGCATTCTGGCCAGTCAATTCCATTTGCTGAGTCATGCGGTATTCAAAGCCTTGTTGTTCCTCGGAGCGGGCGCGGTCATTCATGCCAGCGGCACGCGCGATATGCGCAGGATGGGCGCGCTTGGCGAACAAATGCCGTTTGTGCGCAACGTGTTTGTGCTCGGCGCGCTGGCTCTGATGGGTATTCCAATTTTGAACGGCTTCTGGAGCAAGGAATTGATCCTCGAATCCGGGCTAAAGAATGGGCCGATATGGGCTTTGGCGGGCATGGTGATTATCGCCGGGCTGACCGCTTTTTACACCCTTCGCATGACGTGGCTCGTCTTCTTCGGCGCGGCGCGCCGGTCACTGCCTGCACATGATGCAGGCCGCGCCATGAAAATCTCGCTGGGACTGCTCGGCTTGGGCACATTGACGACCTGGCTGTTGATCGAGCCGTTCAGCGCGTTGTTACAAAACACACTGCCGTTTCATACGATCTCAGCGGTGAACCTGCCCGAATTGTTCCATGAGGTTTTCGCGGCGCCTCTCACGTACCTGGCGTTGATCGTGATCGTGCTCGGGCTGGGAATCTTTTGGATGGTCAGGTGGCAGGCTCCGGGGCGGTCCGTTGCGTGGATGAACGTCCTCAGCCGCGAGAGTTTCGGCTTCGAATGGCTGAATCGCCGCATCTCCTCCCGGACCGTTGAGTTGGGTTCCGTTTTACAGAAAACGCAAACCGGCATTCTGAGTTGGAACGTGCTCGGCATTCTCGGCGCGCTGTTGATCGTCCTGGCCTTTTTGGTGTGGAGCGTAAGATGAACGCAATGATTACGTGGCTGATCGCTCTTCCGCTCGGCGCTTCCCCGGTTGTGTATTTGGCGGGGCGGCTTGGCTTGCGCAAAGTGGAATTGAACGGCCGTTCGCTGGCGGTACGCGGATTGGCTTTGCTGACTCTGCTCATCACCTGGGCCATTTTCATTTTGAGCTGGCCCGGGTTTTCAGCGGGTGGAACTCACTTGTATTTTATATTCGAGTCGGTCGGCATGCACGTGGACGGCTTGAGCTTTTTACTGGCTGGCATGACGTTGACGTTGGGGACTCTCGTGGTTCTGTTCTCCGGCCCGTACATTGCCGGTGAAGCGGGCGAGGAAAAATACTACGCCATGCTGTTGGCGATGATCGGTTTCATGATCGGGTTGGGTTGTGCCAATGACCTGTTCAATCTATGGATGTGGTTCGAGGCGATGGCGGTATCGTCGTATCTGCTGGTCGCTTTTTATCGTGAGCGCTCGGCCGCGCTCGAAGCCGGCATGAAATACCTCATGCAGAGCGCAACCGGGTCGGTGCTGGTTCTATTGGGCGTCGCCCTGGTGCTTGCCAACACCGGTACGTTATCCATGGATGAGATTCGAAAAATGGTTTCGGCGATGTCTGCGCCGCCGCCGGGCTTGTTGCTGGCGGGCGCGCTGTTCCTGATCGGCTTTGGGGTCAAGGCCGCTTTTGTGCCGTTGCATACCTGGTTGCCCGATGCACATTCGCAGGCTCCGAGCGGAATTAGCGCCATGCTTTCGGGCGTGGTGATCGAAGCCGGTTTGGTGGCCATGCTGCGCGCACTCTCCACGCTCGGCGGATTTTCCGTTTCGTGGAGCGCGCTCCTGCTCGCCTTCGGCGCGTTGAATATGCTCTTTGGGAATCTGATGGCTCTGCGCCAGACTCAGATCAAGCGCATGCTGGCTTATTCGAGCCTGAGTCACATGGGCTACATTTTGCTTGGTCTGGGCATTGCCTTGTTCGACGGGAATTCGGCGGGCGCGCAAGGCGCGGCGTTTCATCTGTTCAATCACACGGTTATGAAAGGCCTGGCATTTCTCGCGGCCGGCGCGTTGATGTATGCATTGCTGGAGAAAAACGGAATCCACCGGCCGCTCGAAGTGAACGATCTCTCAGGCGCGGCGCGCAAATATCCCTGGGCGAGTCTGACGTTGAGCATCGCGTTGTTGGCGCTTGGCGGCCTGCCTCCGCTGGCCGGGTTCATGTCCAAGTGGCAGATCTTCGTGGCGGGCTTTCAGGGCGGCAACCTTTGGTTGATGGGACTCGTCATCTTTGCCGCGTTGAACAGCGTGTTGTCGCTGGCGTACTACGCGCCGGTGGTGAATATGCTCTATCGCCGCAAAGCAGGCGGACTCGTTCAGCGCGGCGCCGGGATTCCGATGGTGATGACGATCCCTCTGATCTTGCTGGCATTTGTGATCGTGACCATCGGTCTGTGGCCTTCGCTGATGAATTGGTTGACGGCGCCGGCCGCGCAAGCGTTCCTGGGCATGTTTGGAAAGTAGGAGATGCTTTTATGGCAGATTTGATTTTATCTCCGGTGTTCGCCTTCGCGATTTACGGTTTATTGACCGCGATCCTTTATTTGTTCGGAAAGGGTATTTCCAAACGCGGCAAGTTCAGTGAGTTGAAAGTCAGCGGATATGCCAGCGGGGAGGAATCGGATCGAACGCCCGCCGCGCCCGGTTATCGTCCGTTCTTCGTGGTGGCATTGTTTTTTGCTGTGTTGCATCTTGGCGCGTTGATGTTGGGCACCAGCGGCCTGGCCCCCGCAAGCCTGGTTTATCTCGGCGGTTTGATATTGGCTCTGCTGGCGCTCATCCTGGGATAGGAGATTGTTTGATGAATGTTCCACAATCATACGCGGCGAAATGGATGGAGAAGATGATCACCTGGGCGCGCGTCAATTCGCCCTGGGCGATTCATTTCAACAGCGGCTCCTGCAATGGATGCGATATCGAAATCCTCGCCACACTGACTCCGCGCTACGATGTGGAGCGCTTCGGCATTAAATTGCGCGGCAGTCCGCGTCACGCGGACGTTTTGATTTGCACCGGTCCCGTGACTCGTCAGGCTCGTGAGCGGCTTCTGCGCATCTACGAGCAGATGCCCGAGCCGAAGTTCGTGGTGGCGGTTGGCTCATGCGGAATCTCCGGCGGCGTATTTCAGGGTTGTTATAACGTGATCGGCCATATTGACGAAGTCCTGCCGGTGGATGCGTTCATCCCCGGCTGTCCGCCGCGCCCGGAAGCGATCATTGACGGAATCGTCAAACTGCTTCAACACGTTCAGGAAGGCACGCACGAGCCGCTTGTGACTCTCCCGAAACTTCAGGAGGCGGCATGACTACGGAAACTTTATTACAGCGCGCAGTGGAACTCCTGACTCCCTTTGCAAAAGACAGCGCGCGTCCCGAAAGCAATCGTCTGGATGTTCATATTTCCGCGAGCGACCTGCCCGCGGCCGCCGCGGCGTTATCGAATGCGGATTGGGGGTATCTCTCCGCCATCACCGGCATGGACCTGTCGCCCGAATGGAACGAGTTGGAGGCGCTGTATCATTTTTGCGATCAGGCCGCGGTGACAACTCTGCGCGTGCGATTACCGCGCGAGGACTGTCCGGAGATTCCATCCGTCAGCCGGCAAATTCCATCGGCCGCGTTCTTCGAGCGCGAGTTAAGCGAGATGCTGGGTGTGACTGTCGTTGGCACGCCGGATCCCTCGCGGCTCTTTCTGCCCGACGATTGGCCGAACGGAGTCTATCCGTTGCGGCGCGATTTCAAGCAGGAGCAAGCCGCGCCCGTCGAAACGGCGGGCAAGCCCGAGGCCGGCCGGATCGGGAATAAATTCATCGTGCCGATCGGTCCCCAGCATCCCGCGTTGAAGGAACCCGGTCACTTCGAGTTTGAAGTGGACGGCGAGATCATCACGGGCGCGCGCATGCGGCTGGGATATGTTCACCGCGGCATTGAGAAAGCCACCGAGGAGCGGAATTGGATTCAAAACCTGTATCTGCTCGAACGCGTCTGCGGCATTTGTTCGCATACGCATACCAGCGTATATTCGCAGGGCGTGGAAAAACTCGCGCAAGTGGAAGTGCCGCCGCGCGCGCTGGCTATTCGTGAAATGGTGGCGGGCCTCGAACGGATTCATAGTCATCTGCTTTGGCTGGGCGTGGCCGCGCATGAAGCCGGTTTCGATACGCTGTTCATGTATTCGTGGCGCGACCGCGAAACGGTGATGAATCTGCTGGAGGAACTCACCGGCAACCGCGTCAACTATTCGATCTGTTTGCTGGGCGGCGTGAAGCAGGATATTTTGCCCGATCAAATTGCCTCCGTGCATAAAGCGATTGAATATCTCGAGGAACGGATTCGTTATTACCTGGATATCGTCAGCTCCGATACTTTTTTCCTGCAACGCACGCGCGGAATCGGCACCATGACTTTGGATGAAGCCAAGCGCTTTGGGGCCATGGGCCCCACCGCGCGCGCTTCGGGCTTGAAGCGCGATGTGCGCATCGATGCGCCGTACGGCGCGTACACGCGTTTTCCCGTCAGCATTGTGACCGATGAACGCGGCGATTTGGAAGCGCGCTTTGTTGTCCGCATGAAGGAATTACTCGTCAGTTGCTCCACCATTCGTACGATCGTGGATAATCTGCCGGCAGGAGAGCTCGCGGTACGTTTTCCGCGCAAAATTCCCGCGGGCGAAACCGTCAGCCGCGTCGAGGCGCCGCGCGGCGAGGTGTTTTATTTCATCAAGAGCGGCGGCGGAGAAAGCCCGGTGCGCCTCAAGATCCGCACGCCCAGTTTGTGCAACTGGACTTCGGTATTGAATAAGGCGGTCGGGCATCAACTGGCGGATGTGCCAATGCTGATCGCCGGGATGGACCCGTGCTTTTCCTGCAACGACCGCATGGTGACCGTGCGCGGCGGAACCGATTCGCAGACCCTGACCTGGGCCGAACTGCGCGAATACGGAATCAAAAAATATCAAGGTCGCAGACAAGGATTGAACACGCGATGACCACGTGGACTGCCCTGTTCGCCATCATGGTTTTTCCGGCCGGCCTCGCGCTCATCTTGAGCGGCCTGCTGTACGAATGGGCCGACCGAAAACTGGTGGCGCGTTTTCAAAACCGCATCGGTCCGCGCTGGTTTCAGCCGCTGGCCGATATGGTCAAATTGTTGTCGAAAGAGGAAATCAAGCCAAGCGGTTTGAACAGCGCCTTGTTCTTTGGGCTTCCCATCCTTGCGTTGACCGGCGCGCTGACCGCCGCTCTTTACACCCCGATCCTGGGCCTGCCTCCGATTCATTCCTTCCCCGGCGATTTGATCGTTACCCTCTACCTGCTCTCGCTGTTGACCATCTCCATGGGGCTGGCGGGCTGGAATACTTCCAGTCGTTTTTCGGTGATCGGCGCGACGCGCTCCCTCACGCAGTTGTTCGCGTATGAAGCCCCGTTCCTGCTGGCCTTGCTGGGTCCCGCCATTGCCGCCAACTCGTGGACGATCAGAGACATCAGCGTGTATACCGGAACTCATTGGCTGATTTTGACCCAGCCCATTGGATTCATCATCGCGTTGATCGGGCTGATGGGCAAACTGGAACTGCCTCCTTTCGACGCGCCCGAAGCTGAAACTGAAATTGTGGCCGGCGCGCTGACCGAATATTCCGGCCGCGGTCTGGCGCTTTTCAACATCGGCAAATCTGTGGAATTGGTTGTGGCAGTGAGTCTGGTGACTGCATTTTATCTGGGCGGCATCGGTCATCCGCTTTTATTCCTGCTCAAAACTTTGGGCATCGTGCTTTTGATGGCGCTGTTCCAGGCTTTGTTCGCCCGTTTGCGCATCGACCAGACGGTGGGCATGTGGTGGCGGTTCGGCGCGTTATTGGCTTTGCTTCAAATATTGGTTTTGATCCTCGTGAAAGGATGGCTGGCATGAAGATCGGCTCCATGTTCAAGGATTTGCTGGTTTCGTTTTTCTCCGCGCCGGTCACGGAAAAATATCCCTTCGAACGGCCCGCCACAGCCGAGCGCTTTCGCGGCAAGTTGTATTTCGACCCTGCCAGGTGCACGGGTTGTAATTTGTGCTCCAAGGATTGCCCCGCGCACGCGCTGGAGATCGTGATCATTGACCGCGCCGCCAAACGCTTTGTGGCGCGTTACAACATGGATCGCTGTATCTATTGCGCGCAATGCGTCCAATCCTGCAAGTTCAAATGTATCGGCATGTCGAATGAAGATTGGGAACTGGCCTCGCTCAGCAAGGCGCAGTTTGTGGTGAACTATGGAAAGGATGAGGACGTTGCCTCCTTCCTGGAAAACCCTCCTCCGGCAAAAGCTGTCTCCGAGTCAAACGAGTGAGCGCCTCGACCTCCCTCGAACCTGCCTCGTGGGAATCGGCAGTGACCTGCGCGGAGACGATTCTGTAGGGCTCGTGATCGCGCGCGATCTGCTTCGAGACCAGTCCACCGTGCGCGTTGAAAATTTGCTGATCGTGGAAGGGGGACCTGCGCCGGAAAACCATGCCAGCCGATTGCGTTCCTTTCGCCCAAAATTTGTTTTGTTCATCGATGCCGCGCAATTGCATGCCGCGCCCGGCGCGGTTCAATGGATTCCGCTGGAGGCAATCGATGGGATGAGCGCGTCATCGCATTCCCTGCCGCTTTCGATTCTGGCCAAATATCTCGTGCTCGAACTGGATTGTGAGGTGGGGGTGCTGGGCATTCAGCCGGGACAAAACGAATTCGACGCGGCGCTCAGCTTTCCGGTCCGTTCTGCGGCGGATGAGATCGAAGCGGAGATTCGCCGCGTGTTTCTCTGAACGTACGCCGCGAAGAATGGACGGTATGAATCAAAACAGAACTGGATGAGTCGAAAATCCAGTTCTGTTGATTTATTGACGACTGTTTTGATTATTTGTCGCCGAGATGTTTGACTTCGCCGACGCCGGAGATCTGTTTTGTTACTTTGGCAGGCCCGTAATAACTGACCGAACCCGCGCCCGAAATATTGGCGGAAAGTTCCTCGTCTGCCCAAACGATGGCGCTTCCCGCGCCGCTGATGCTTACATCCGAGCTTTTAGTGTGCAGTTCCGAGCCGTTGAAATCCCCAAAGCCGCTGATGTGCAGGCTGAGGCGGTCGGTTTTTCCGGAGGCGGTTGTACTTCCTGCGCCGCTTAGATCGAGCGTCAGGGTCGACGTGACGAGGTTGTTCAATTTCAAAGCGCCCGCGCCGCTCAATGAAAGATTCAAATCGTCTGTTTTGAAGCCGTCAATGGTCAACGTGCCTGCGCTGGAAAAACGCACATCGTTCAAATCCTTTGCCACGATGGTGATGATTACGGGTTTGCGCGGATTCACGCGTTTGCCCGGGCCGCTTTTATAGTCGATCTCGAGCGTGCCGTTTTTTACATCGGTCATCAGTCCGGGCATCATGTTGTCTTCCGCTTCGATCTTCAGCGATACGGCCTCGCCTTGCGTGATGAAAACCTGCGCCGGATATTCCAGATCGATGGCTTGAAAATCGCTCACCTGCCGGGTCTGGCTGATTACATTTCCAGAACCGGGCAGGCTGGGGCCGAAATAGGTTTCGCCGTTTTGAAAGATGTAGAAGAAGTTCGGGTTGGTCCATCCAAGTTGTGGGGCGAAGACGATCGCCAATACTGCGCCGCCGACGATAACCGCGTCCATGAGCGGCGCCGCATATTTCCAATAGGCGCGCAGGATCAGGCCCAGGCCTGCCGCCATCAAAAAGAACGGCCAGATATGCGTCAGCGCCCAGAGATTGGAGGAGGGGATCGTCCCCGCACTGACCATTAGCCAGATGACGCCGGCGGCGATCAGAGCTAATGGGAAGAAAATTGATTTTCGATGTTCCATTTTGATTCGCTTTCTTATGAAGTAGGCGGGAGTGAATCGTCCGAAGACGATGAATCAACGTGCCTGCCGCGCGAGAAGCGCGAGCGGCTGAGCAGTAAGTATCCGCCGAACAGGATCAGCAGAACCGGGAAGACGATTCCGCGCCAGCCGCTGGGCATGAAAGACGAGTAGAGCAGTTCGAAGAATGCGCCGAAGACGATGAACAGAATGAAGCCGATTTTCATCACGTGCAAGCCCGAGCGCTTACGGTGGTCGTTCTCTTCTCGAAGCCCCATGATGTAGATGCCGACGCCGACGAAGAAGATGATGACAGTCCAAAAATAGGACATCGACTGCCAATACTCGGTGATATTTTGGAACAGCAGAACCAGGCCGATACCGCCGATGATACTGCCGGGGATGGCGAAACCTGCCGCCGGTTTACCGCCCGCGAACATCGCCACGAAAAATACTGCGCCGATTCCGATTACGATAAAAGGCCACAAAAAACTCCAATTGAGAAAACTGAACACTTCTCCGGCCAGCGACAGCAAGCCAAAGAGAATTAGGATCGTGCCTCCCACCAATGCGCCCACGTTGCGGTTTATTTGCATTTCTGCTCCTTTCTAATCTGTATTATCCTACGCAAAATCGGCCCCACTGTTGCGCAAACTGAAAAATTGATAACGTCCGCCGGGCGGAATTGGGCTATTGGCTTTAAAATAAGCGCATGCTTACGATCTCCATTCAAGCCGGCGGGGAGTCGAAACGGATGGGGGAGAACAAGGCGCTCAAACCCTTCCTCGGGCGCCCGCTCATCCAGCGCGTGATCGAACGCGTCGCGCCGATTGCGGACGAACTTTTCGTGACGACCAATCGTCCGCGCGAGTTTGAATTTTTGGGAGTACGCCTCATCCCGGACCTGAAGCCTGGTCTCGGCGCCCTGGGCGGACTCTACACCGCGCTGGTTTCCGCCGCCTCGCCGTTTGTGGCAGTAACGGCCTGCGACATGCCCTTCGTCAGCGTGGAATTGCTCCAGAAAATGTACCAGCTCATCGTCGAGAAAGAAGCGGATCTTGTCGTGGCACGCTCTGCCGAAGGATTGGAACCTTTGCACGCAGTGTATCGCCGTTCAGCCTGTATTCCCATCATTGCATCATCGCTGGAGAAGGGACAGTTGAGGATCAGCGGCTGGTTTTCAGAGGCGCGGATGCAAATTCTCGACCGCGCAGAAGTTGAAATATACGATCCCGAAGGCCGCGCTTTTTGGAACTTGAACACACCGGAAGAATTCACCGAGGCCGAACGACTCGCGGGGAAATGACTTTCACGTAAGCGCCAGCGGGGGATATGACAATTTTCTGTTTTTCTCATGACACACGGTACTTTAGTTAATTTTTTCACAATGATATTATCTGAAAAGCTCTATATGCGTTTATCCGAATATAGTGAGATGATTATATGATTTCACAAACTCTGACCCAGGAAGTTTCCCTGCTTGAGGCCGATTTATGCTCCGCGTTTTCCGATCCGACGCGGATTTTGATTTTGTACGCCTTACATGAACGTTCTTTGAACGTTACCGAACTGACGAACGAATTGGGGATCAGCCAGCCCGCCACGTCACGCCATCTGCGCGTGCTACGCGATAAGGGCCTGGTTTACACCACGCGGCAGGGAAATTCGATCATGTACAGCATTGCAGATGAGCGTTTGATCCATGCCCTGGATTTACTGCGCGGGGTTTTGCGCGACCGCATTCAACAGCACGCCAATTTAATGAAAGACGCGCTCATTCCCCAAGCACATAATTGAAATACTGGCTCGCGAGGAGTTTCGGCTTTTCAGGAGATTCATATGCAGAAGAAGACATGGTCGAAGGTTTTCATCATGGTGGGGGTCGTGTTCGCCGCGGTCGGCGGGATTGCTTTGACGTATGCTCAAACGGCTTACGCACAGTGCGGATCGCAGGCCTCCTCCTGCAAGAACTGTCACGAGGTGCAGGGGCAGGATCCTGTCAACGCAGACGGGACGGGCTGGCATCAGTCGCACGCGTTCGGCGATTTTTGTTACATCTGCCACGCCGGGAATCAACAGGCGATGGACAAAACCGCCGCGCACGAAGGGATGGCGGCTCCGCTTTCGGATGTGATGGCGGCCTGCCAGCAGTGCCACGTTAATGATCTCGAGGCGCGCGCTAAAGTCTATGCGGATGCTCTGGGGGTGACGGTCGGCTCGGGGACGGCCTCGCCTGCCGCGGCTGGGCCGGGTGCGGCAACGGTCGGCGCGGAATCGGTTCCGGTTGCGGAATCCAATCAATGCAATGAGATCGTAGTGGACGATCCGAATGCGGTCAATTACAAACAAAACTATGACGAGATCGTGTTGGGCAGGAAACCCGTCAATTGGGGCAATATGATTTTGATCGGCATGATCGGCTTGATCGTCCTCGGCGGGGGCGGCCTTGTGATTACGCGCGAGAAACTGGTCAATGTGAAATTCGGCGATACGCGCAAAGTGGAACAGGAGTATCCCGCGGATGTGATGGAGATTCTGCCGAAGATCGCTTCGCTCAAGGCGGACGCGCGCAAGTCGTTGAAGAATGTTTTGGAGACCAGGAAAGCCGGGAAGATTCTCGAACTGATGGATGAAATCGTCAGGAAGGACGAGGAGTAAACCATGAAATTCATTTTGAATTACATCCGCAGGGAGGAATGGTCGCCGTACGTGGCGGGCATCCTGCTTGGACTGGTGGGCATTGCCGCGGTCTGGTTGAGCGACAGCCTGCTCGGAGCCTCGGGCGCGTTCGAAAACCTGGCGGGCATGATCGGCAAATGGCTCGCGCCCGCGGCCTTCGACAATATGTATTTCAACTTCATCATGCCGCCCGGCATCACCTGGGGTGTGATCCTGTTGATCGGCATATTCTTCGGCGGGATGATCGGCGCGGCGACCAGCAGAACCTTGCTGTGGGGTAAGAAGAACGCGGTCAATTCGGACGCACAGTGGAAGCGGATCTTCGGTCCGCAGGCGTGGAAGCGCTGGGCGCTGGCCTTCGTGGGCGCGATCATTTTGGAATACGCGGCGGGCATCGCGGGCGGTTGTACCAGTGGGCTGGCCATTTCGGGCGGCATGTTGCTGGCGCCAGCGGCCTTCCTGTTCATCATGGGCATGTTCGCTTCGGGCATTGTCACCGCCCTCATTATCTATCGCAAGCGATATTAGAAATCGAGAGGAGAATCGCATGACGACCTTCGTACTCCCTCTGGTCTTCGGCATCTTTTTCGGCTTTGCGCTGAACAAGGCCGGCCTGACCAAATATCACAAGATCGTGAACGTGTTCCGCTTCACGGACCTGGCCGTTCTGAAATTCATGATGACCGCGCTGGTGGTCGCGATGATCGGACTGTACGCCCTGCGCGGACTCGGCCTGGTCGAGTTCCCGAACATCCCCGCGACCTACATCGTTGGCAACCTGATCGGCGGGCTGATCTTTGGCGTGGGCATGGCGCTCACAGGTTACTGACCGGGTACTTGCGCCGCCGGTGGCGGCGAAGGCAAATTGGATTATCTCGTCCCTGGTCTGCTTGGATTTTTGACTGGCGCCGTGATCTACGGCCTGACCTATCAACAGGTGTTCCCTCGAATTTCAACGCTTGCGAACTATGGCAATGCGATCATCCCTGACCTGTGGAATGTCAGCCCCTTTCTGTTCATCCTGCTCTTCGCGCTGATCTCGCTCCTGCTGTTCTATTTGATCGACCGCGTCGGATGGCAGAGGAAAGATAAGGATCAGTGATTGGCGCCTGGTGATTGAACGCTGGAGTTCTCCATGACACAAACGATCTCACGAAGAGATTTTCTAAAACTCGGCGCGGCAGGCGTCGGCGCGCTGGCGATTGGACAAATGCTCCCGCCCAAAGTGGCGCAGGCGGCGCGCGCGGCAGGAAACATCGGCACGGATGGCGACGGCTACATCTACAGCACGTGCGAGATGTGCGTGTGGCGCTGTGGCCTGATCGCAAAGATCAAAGATGGGCGCGTCGTCAAACTGGACGGAAATCCCGAACACCCGCACTCGCGCGGGAATCTTTGTCCGCGCGGGCAATCGGGATTGATGAACACGTACGATCCCGACCGTGTGCTGACTCCGCTTGTGAGGGTGGGAAAACGCGGCGAGGGCCTCTTCCGCAAAACGTCGTGGGACGAAGCGCTGGACATCACCGCCTCGAACATGCTCAAGATCAAGAAAAAATACGGCGCGGAGGCGATGGTCTTTTCATCCACGCATAATTTGAGTCAGGTGCAGTTCGAGAATCTGCTCTACGCGTTCGGCTCGCCGAATTACGGCACACAGCGTTCGCTATGCTTCAATGCCATGATCACGGCCTTTCAATTGACGTACGGCGTGGAGGAGCCTGCCCGTAAATACGATAACGTCGAATTCATCCTGATGGTGGGGCGCAATATGATGGAAGCCATCTCGACTTCCGAGACGGGCGAACTTTCGCACGCCATTGACCGCGGCGCGAAACTGGTCTATCTCGACCCGCGCTACACCAAGACCGCCTCCAAAGCGACCGAGTGGATTCCCATCCGCCCCGGCACGGACTCCGCTTTTTTGCTGGCGATGATCAACGTCATCGTGACGAATGAATTGGCGGACTGCGATTTCGTCAGGCAATATGTGGTTGGGTGCGACGACATTCAAACTGAGATGAAAAAGTACACACCCGCCTGGGCGGAAAGAATCACGGGCGTTCCTGCCGCGGACATCGAGCGGATCGCGCGCGAATATGCGGCCGCCAAACATAACGCGCTGGCGCATCCCGGTTGGCGCACATCTAATTTCATCAATTCCTTCCAGACCGAGCGCGCCATTGCCGCGTTGAATGCTTTGAGTGGAAACGTGCTCACCGCGGGAGGCTGTCTCACTGCGGATGTCGCGGCGGAGGGCGCGGGGCTGGGAATGCCGAAACAGCCTCCGTACCCGCGCGTTTCGGCTCTTCGTCTGGATGGCGTGCCGTGGAAATATCCGCTCGTGCCGTTGAAGCTGGGCGTCTTCCAGGAATTGCGCGACGCCGTCCTGACGGGCAAACCGTATCAGGCGCATGGCTGGTTCATCTCGCGGCAGAATCCGATCCTGTCCCTGCCCGATCGCAATAAAACGCTCGAAGCCTTCGGCAGGATGGATTTCATCGCCACGGTGGATATCATCATGAACGACACTGCCTGGTTCTCGGATGTGGTACTGCCCGAGGCTTCGTATCTTGAACGTTACGATCCGCTTCTGCCTGTGGACGGGAAGGCTTTCATCCGCCAGCCCGTGATCGAGCCGCAGGGCGAGGCCAAGTCCGCGCTGTGGATCTACAAACAGTTGGGCGAGCGGCTCGGACTTGGCGATTACTTCCAATATAAGGATGAGGAGGATTACATCCGCCAGCAGTTGAAACCGCTCGGCGTCAGCCTCGAAGAGACCAGGAAAAAAGGATACGCCGAAATGCCGGAGGAAAGAAACGATGGCGAGATCACTTTCAACACGCCCTCTGGCAAGATCGAAATCTATTCGGCGACTTTGAAGAACGCGGGCTTCTCTCCCTGGCCCACTTGGGAGGAACCGCCCGCGCCGAAGAACGGCGAGTTCTATCTGTTGACGGGCAAAGTGGCACAGCAGACGCAGTTCGGGAGTCAGAACAACCAATTGCTCCACAAATACTCCGATGAGCCGCGCCTGTGGATGAATGTTAAAACTGCCGCGCGCATGAAATTGATGGACGGCGATTGGGTGGAGGTGGCCAGCAAAGTTGGCAAAGTCCGCATCCACCTGCTCGCCACGGAAGCGATCCGCCCCGATTGCGTTTATCTGACGCCCGGGTATGGACATCTCTCCAAGGGGCTGAAAACCGCTTACGGCGTCGGCGCGAGCGACTCGGTCCTGCATGTCACCTATACCGATCCCATCAGCGGCGGACAGGCGTTGAGTCAAACCTTCGTCACAGTGAAGAAGGCGTAGAGGTGAATCATGACGGATATTAAACATCACGCTTATCTCTTCGACGCCACGCGCTGTATTGATTGCCGCGCCTGCATGGTGGCTTGCAGTGTGGAAAACAACATCGAGATGGATAAGACCCGCATCTGGGTCGCGGGCCTCGGCGTGGGGGGTGAATTTCCCAATCTGCGGCGCAGTACGATGGTCTATCACTGTATGCACTGTGAACATCCCGACTGCATGTCGGCCTGTCCCGTCGGCGCGTATACCAAAGCGGAGGATGGCCCCGTTACCTACAACCCCGACCTGTGCATCGGCTGTCGTTATTGTATGAACGCCTGTCCGTTTGGCGTGCCGCACTTTGATTACGATAAGGGCATCATCGAGGGCGCGTTCATCGATAAATGTACCTTCTGCCCTCAGCGCATCTACAACAGACAGGAACCCGCCTGCGTGCAAACCTGCCCCACCGACGCGCTCGAATACGGCGACCGCGGCGAACTGATCCAGCGCGCTCACGCACGTATTGCCGCGCATCCCGGCCGTTACATTGACCACGTCTATGGCGAGTTCGAGAATGGCGGCACATCCTATCTTATTCTTTCACACGTTCCGTTTAGCGAATTGGGTTTGCCCAACCTGCCCAAAACACCCATCAATGAGATCAGCGAAAAGGTGATGGGGATGACTATCCCGTTCGCGCTCGGATGGGGCGCCGTGCTGACGGCCGTCAGCGCGGGCGCGGCGCTTTATGACAAAAAGAAGAACGGGAAACCCGTCGAAGAAAAAACGGAGGAGCCCAAATGAAGCTCAGCCTCACCCTGCCGAAATTCCTCCGCATCGGGACTCTCCCTCTCGTTTTGATTCTGCTCGCGGGCATTGCCTTCGTCGTCGCGATGACTCGCTATGCCTTGGGGATTGGCGCCATCAGCGACTTAAGTTATTCCTATCCCTGGGGCTTCTGGATCAGCTTCGATCTGTTCACTGGCGTGGTCATCTCCAGCGGAGGCTTCCTCATGGCGGGGACGGTTTACATCCTGCGCATCAAGGAATTTGAACCGTTACTCCGTCCCTCCGTGCTGACGGCCTTCCTCGGTTACATCATGGTCGCTGTCGCGCTCCTCGTGGACCTCGGCCAGCCTTTGCGCATCTGGTACATGATGATCCATTGGAATCACACCTCGGTTCTGCTGGAGATCGGCATCTGTGTGATGAGTTACCTCACTGTGCTTGCCATCGAGTTCGCGCCCGTTGTGATGGAACGCTTCCCCAGATTGCACAAAATTGCGCGCCTCATCCACAAATTCATCATGCCCTTCGTGATCCTCGGCGTGGTGCTTTCCACGTTGCATCAATCTTCGCTTGGCTCCCTCCTGCTCATTCAGCCGCAGAAACTGCACCCGCTCTGGTGGACTCCCATCCTGCCGATCTTATTCTTCGTCTCTGCCATCTCGGTCGGGCTGGCGATGATCATCCTCGAGTCGTCGCTCAGTTCGCGCTATTTCCAGCGCGGACTTGAAACGCATCTGCTGGCAAAACTCGCCAAAGCCCTGCTGATTTCCCTCGGCGTTTACCTCGCCCTCAAATTCGGCGAACTCGCCATCACAGGCGAACTCCATTACCTCTTCACCAGCGGCGTGATGAGCGTGCTCTTCTGGGCGGAGATACTTATCGGTGTCGTCTTCCCGATCATCTGGTTCTCCTTCAAGAGGAATCGCACGGATGCAAACGCCCTGCTGATAGGCGCGGTCGTCACCCTGTTCGGTTTGATTCTCAACCGCTTCAATGTTAGTTGGTTCGCGGTCAAACATTCCGATCCGCTCTTCTACCTCCCGACCTTCATGGGCAACGTCGCGTACTTCCCGACCCTGCCCGAAGTCGCTGTTTCGATCGGAATTTTCTCTGCAGGGATTCTCGCTTTTGGATTGCTCGCCAGGTATTTTCCCGTTTTCGAAGCGAAAAGCCACGGAGCGCACGCGGGAGACTAAGCGCACACCTGCGCCCTTATCCATGCGCCCCTCCTTCTTCCATCACCTGCATCCCCCAACCGTTCCCGCCGCGCAGGCGCGTTGGCGTTATACGCTGGGTGCAGGCGGAACAGCCGTCTTTTTGTTGCTGGTGATCGGCCTGACGGGCATTCTCGAGCTATTTTATTATGTGCCGGTACCGGAACAGGCCGCGCAATCCATTCAAACGATCAGTTACCTTGTTCCAATGGGCGGACTGATTCGCAACCTGCACTTCTGGTCGGCGCAATTCCTGTTAATCGTATCTGCTATCCATTTGTTCCGAATTATTTCGACCGGAGCCTACGCGCCGCCGCGCCGATTCAATTATTTGCTCGGGCTGGCGCTGTTCATCTTTGCTATTCTGCTCGATTTCACGGGTTACATATTGCGCTGGGATCAGGGTATCCAATGGGCGCTGGTGGTTGGGACGAATCTTATCAGGACGATTCCGTTGATCGGAAACGCGTTTTATATATTGCTCATTGGCGGGACTCAACCCGGCCCCGCCGCATTGATTCGTTTTTACGCCTGGCATATTTTCGGGCTGACGCTCGGCGCGGCAATTTTGGCGGTCTGGCACGCGTTCCGTGTGCGCCGCGATGGCGGGATTGCGGTGCCTCCCTCGCCACTGCGCGCGGACAAAGCGCGTATCGCGCGCAATGAATTGGTGCGCCGCGAAATTCTGGCGATGTTGTTCACCGGCGCGGCATTGATCCTGCTTTCTGCGATCCGGCCTGCGCCGATTGCCGCGCCCATCGCGGATATGAACGCGCTTTCCAGCGAAGCGCACGCGCCATGGTTTTTTTTGTGGGTGCAGGAGATGCTCAAATGGGGCGATCCATTCCTGTGGGGTGTGGCGGCGCCTTTAACGATCGTTCTTGCGCTTGCATTAATCCCGTATATTTTTCCGAATGCCGCCGGGCGGGAATTGGGAACATGGTTCCCGCGTTCCAACCGGGTCGCGCAAGTAATTATGATCGTCATTGCTTTGCTGATAATCGTCCTGACCGTATTCGGCAGTTTGCCTGTTTCCTAAAGTTATGAAACGGTTGATTGCTTTAGGCTCCGCTCTTCTCCTGCTGGCAGTGATCGCTGTGTTATGGATCGATATTCGTCAGCCGAAACCGATTCGATTGATCCCCGCGCTCACTGGCGAACCGGAATATTGTCTCACCTGTCATGGCGGTTTGCCGGAGATCAGCCCTTCGCATCCGATCAAGACCTTCGGTTGTGTGATCTGTCACGGCGGGGAACGCCTCGCCCTCGACGCAGACCTGGCGCACAGCACGATGCGCGGAGGCGCGAATCCATCCGGTCTCAGCGTAGTCGAAGCCTCGTGCGGCGGGAGCAACTGTCACAGCGGGAGCGAAGCGGAGAATCGGGATCACATCCAGCGCGTGATCACCAGCGTTCAGACCACCTACGCGGGCGCGGTTGCCAATATCCGTTTTACGTTCGGCGCGCAGACCGACCTGACTCCGCGTTTCGGAATCTCTGCCATTACTGACGCGCAAACCCGAACGGGAATCGCGTCTTTGGAAAAGTTCGAACCTGCGGGCGAGAGCAACCCCTTCATCCAGAAGTTCGGCGAAAACTGCCTGACGTGCCATATCGACGCCGCGCCGCGCGAAGGCGAAGCCTATACGCGTTGGACGGGTTGTGCGGCCTGCCATACTCCGGACGTTAACTTTTTTCCCAAAGACGAAGTTCATGAGTTGACAACCGATATTCCTTATACTCAATGTAACGCTTGTCACAACCGCGGCAATTATGATCTGCGCACGATGACTTTCGTTGAACGCACCGATCATCCCACAAAACGGATCGAAGATTATTACCAGCCCATCGCGCAGTTTACGCAGTGCGAATATACGCTGGATTGCATTGATTGTCATACGCGCGCGGAAGCAATGGGCGACGGCGATCTTCATGCCGGCCAGAAGGACATTCAATATGTACAGTGCAAAACCTGTCACGGCACGCTTACGCAATTGCCGTTGACCGAGACATTGAACGACCCAAACAATATTGCCTTTCGGCTGGCGCAGTTGAATCCTGTGGTTGACTTGCAAACCGGCGATACGATTCTGGTCACTGAGAAGGGCGAGCCTCTTTGGAATACGCGCGTTTTGCCGGATGGAACATATCAACTGACGGGCAAAGCCACGCGCCAGATATTCACTTTTCGGCCGGTGATGAACAGCGGTTGTACGCAAAATGGCGGCGATCAATCCTCGGCGTATTGTCATACCTGCCATGCGGTGGAGCGGTAACATGCCCGAACCTTCCCGCCGCGATTTTCTCAAGCTCGCCACCACCGCCTTTCTGACGGCGACCGGCCTGATCGGTTTGGGAACGCTGATTCGATTTTTGGATTATCAGACGGAACCTGCGCCCCAAACGGAATTCGATCTTGGTCCCGCTTCGGAATATGAAATGAATTCCCGCACCCTGTTTGCGGACGTTCCGGCTGTGCTCATCCGTACTCAGGCTGGATTCTCCGCTTTGAGTTTGACCTGCACGCATCTTGGCTGTAGCGTTGAGCAAAACGCCGATGGATTTGTCTGTCCGTGCCACGGCTCGCGTTACGATGCGAACGGCGTGGTTTTGCGCGGCCCTGCGAAGAGCGCTTTACCCTCTCTGCGCGTGGAGACGAACACGGAGGGCCATGTGATCCTGCACACGGATTGATGTGTGCCAGCATGGGGGTTGGCGGACCCCGCCCATGAGCGGAGCCCTTTTATTTGACGGGATCAGCGATCGGGGCGGGGGGAAGCGAAGAATCCAAAACATTACATTCTTCAGAAGAAGCCGATAACATTCGTCCATTGGAAAAAATCCGCCCTGTGGAATAATAAGGTCAGCCATAAGATAATTGAAAGGTTTGCCTTATGATTACCCAGCCGCTCAGTGAAAGCGCAGAAATGTATCTCAAGGGCATGGTTGAGTTGAGCGATCATGAGACGGTGGCAGTCGGCCGCCTGGCGGAGCGTTTGAACGTAACTTCGGTATCGGCGAATGAGATGGTGCGTCGTTTAGGCGAGCAGGGACTGGTAAAGCATGTGCCGTATAAAGGCGTGTCGCTCACCAAAAAGGGACGCGGGATCGCGTATGATGTCATGCGCCGGCAACGCTTGTGGGAATGTTTTCTGTACGATCATTTGAAGCTCGAATGGGCGCGTTTGTATGAGTTTGCCTGTTCGCTCGAGCATGCCACCGCGCCCGAAGTGACGGAGGCCCTCTCCGCTTTTTTGGGCGAACCGAGGGTTTGCCCGCACGGCAACCCAATTCCCGCGGCGGATGGCTCGTTTTCGCCGTTGAATGGACGCCCGCTCAGCGCGGTTACGGTCGGCGAGACGGTGCAAGTGTTGGCGGTCAGCGCCATCGCAACCGATGTGCTCAGATATTTGCACGAGCGCGGTCTTGAGCCGGGACGTAAAGTGACGGTCGTGGAGGCCGCGCCGATTGACGGCCCATTGACATTGCGCGTGAAGGACAGGGATATTGCGCTTGGCTTGTCGTTGGCCGAATTTGTGATCGTATCAAAATGAAACAGGACGAATAAAAAATTCCGAAAGGTATGTTTATGGCCGCATCTCTCCAGCTTCATCAACTCAAGCCTGGTCAAAAAGCCATCGTCACGCATGTCGGCGGCGCCGGTTCTTTGCGCAGGCGGTTTATTGAAATGGGCATCGTCAAGGGCGGGACGATCTATGTGGAGCGTCACGCGCCGTTGGGCGACCCGGTCGAATATTTGGTCATGGGGTATCACTTGTCTTTGCGAAAAGAAGAAGCCGCGCACATCGAAGTTTCACTGCTCGAGGTCAAACATGCCTGAATTGACGATTGCATTGATGGGGAATCCGAACGCCGGCAAGACCACGATCTTCAACGCCCTGACGGGTCTGCATCAACATACGGGCAATTGGCCCGGTAAAACGGTGGAAAAGAAGGAAGGTGTCATCGAACGCGGCGATGTGGCCATTAACATCGTAGATTTGCCCGGCACGTACAGTCTCACCGCTTATTCGCCGGAGGAGATCATCGCGCGCGATTTCATCATCGAAGAGCGGCCCGATGTTGTGATCAACGTTGTGGACGCCACGAATCTGGAACGCAATTTATATCTGACCGTCCAAATTTTGGAATTGGATGTCCCGGTTGTGCTGGCGTTGAACATGGTGGACGATTTGCAAAGAGACGGTTCGAAGATCGATCTCGACCGGCTTTCGCATTTGCTTGGCGGTATTCCTGTTGTATCCACAGTCGCCAACCGGGGAAAGGGCGTTTCTGACCTGATTTCGAAAGCCGTCAAAGCCGCGCAGAAAAACCCTGCATTGCGCGCCTCGTGATAAGAACGTATTTTTATATCGCGCTTCCATGACCGCATAAAGAGAAGGATTTTATGAGCATTACCGCCCGGTTCCCAGTCATCTTCCAGCTCGATTACGGCGGCAAACTCGAGCGTGAGATTGCGCGCGTGATCGCTTCGTTCGAGGAGAATCAATTCGACACAGGCCATTATCCGCCGCGCTGGCTGGCCATTAAGTTGCTTGAAAACGACGAAGATGTTCGCGCGCATGTGCAGAAAAAGCCGAACGGCGCGCAGGTCATCGCGGCCGCACAACAAGGCGCGCAGAAGTTGAAGTCCATGCTCGGCGATGATGTGGATATGCTCACCGCCGACCGCCGTTACGGTTATATCAATGGCATCGTGCGCCAGTCGCTTCAGCGCCCGCTCGTGGATCGCCTCACGTTCACCGACCGCGTCGATAATATCGTCACGCACAAATGGCTTGGCCTGCCGGTCTTTCTCGCTGTGATGTATGTGGTCTTCCGGCTTGTGATCGATGTCTCCGCGCCGTTTTTGGATTGGACGGATTTTGTGATCAACGGCCCCATCGCGCACTGGCTCTCGTTCCTGCTGGCCCTTACGCGGGCTCCGTTATGGATTCGTTCCCTGCTCATTGACGGTATTGTGGCCGGTGTCGGCGGTGTGCTGGTCTTTGTGCCGGGGCTGTTGATTTTATATTTCTTCCTGGCCCTGCTGGAAGATTCGGGCTATATGTCCCGCGCCGCGTTTGTCATGGACCGCTTTATGCGGGTTGTGGGCCTGCACGGCAAATCTTTCATCCCGATGATTCTCGGCTTCGGCTGTGCAGTCCCTGCGGTGTATGCCACGCGTACGATTGCCGGCCGCCGCGACCGCATCCTGACGGCTTTGCTGATTCCATTGATGTCTTGCTCGGCGCGCTTGCCGGTTTATGTTGTGTTCGGGCTGGCCTTTTTTGGCCCGCACGCAGGGACGGTTATTTGGGCGATGTATGCGCTCGGCATTCTGGTGGCTATGCTGGCAGGCGCAATCTTCACACATACCATCCTCAAACCGGATACCACTTCCGCATTTGTGCTGGAATTGCCGCCATACCGCCAGCCCTCGTTCAAAAGCGTATTGATCCACATGTGGGAAAATACCAGTGAGTTTGTCCATAAGGCAGGGACAACCATTCTCAGCGCGTCGGTGGCGATGTGGTTATTGCTGAATCTGCCGTGGGGTGTGGCGAATCAGCGCAATTCCTATTTTGGTCAGATGAGCAATATGCTTGTTCCGATCATTGCGCCGCTGGGGTTTGGCAACTGGGAAACGGGCGGGGCGCTGGCGGCAGGATTCATGGCGAAGGAGATCATCGTCAGTACCATGAGCCAGGTTTACGTCGGAGGAAACGAAGCGGCGCCGGTTATGCCCACAACGTTCGGCGAAGATTTGGTCGGCATTGGCCGGGGTTTTGTGGATGCCGGAATACGCTCGGGACGCATCCTGTTGAGCATCATCCCCGGCGTACATTTGTCGGATGCACAAGGGACTTCCGAATCCACGTCGTTGAGTTTGGCTTTGCAGGCGCACTTTACAATCCTGAGCGCGCTTTCGCTGTTGGTGTTTGTACTGTTGTATGTTCCGTGTATCGCCACGCTGAGCGCCATCAGGCATGAGTTTGGGCTTTCATGGGCGGTTGGCTCGGCTGTATATCAAACCACGATTGCATGGTTCGCGGCGTTTGTGATATATCAAGGCGGCAGGCTGTTTGGGTTGGGGTGAGAGCGATGCTGAGTCAATTGTTGGATTTGTTGACCGAGAAGGAAAACGGCTTGAGCCTTGCGGAAATCAGCCGCGCTCTGAATGCCCAGCCTTCGGCGGTTCTCTCGATGATCCAATGGCTGGTTCGAAAAGGACGGTTGATCGAGATCGGCCCCGACAATAAAATTTGCACAACCTGCGGATATCGGTCTGATTGTTCGTTGCTGGCCGCGCGCGGTCAGCGGTACACTTTGTGCGCACAGCCTGATTTGCAATTGAGATCAACTCAGACTTCCCCGCGAATCAGGAACGGAGAATAGTATGTCGAAATATACAGCGGCGGTGGATCAGGGAACAACGAGCACGCGATTTATGATTTTCGATCACGAGGGGAATGTGGCGGCCATCGACCAGAAGGAACATCAGCAGATTTATCCGAAACCGGGATGGGTGGAACACGATCCGTTGGAGATTTGGAAAAATACGCAGGCAGTGATCTCAGGCGCGCTTACCAGAAGCGGCGTGTCGGCCAAGGATATTGCGGCAGTGGGAGTGACCAATCAACGCGAGACAACCGTGATGTGGGAAAAGGCGACGGGGAAGCCGGTGTATAACGCCATCGTGTGGCAGGACACGCGCACGGATCAAATCTGTAACGAATTGGCCAAAGATGGCGGACAGGATCGCTTCCGCTCGAAGGTGGGCTTGCCGCTGGCTACCTACTTCTCAGGACCAAAGATCAAATGGATTCTGGATAACGTGGCAGGAGCGCGGGCGAAAGCGGAGAGAGGGGAAGTGCTGTTTGGGAATATCGATACGTGGATCATTTGGAACCTGACGGGCGGGCCGAAGGGCGGCATCCACGTGACGGATGTTTCGAATGCTTCGCGCACCATGCTGATGAATCTGGAGACGCTGGATTGGGATCTGGAGATGCTGGCAGTGATGGGTATTCCGCAGGCGATACTGCCGACTATCAGGGCTTCAGCAGAAATTTATGGGAAGGCAGTCATCGGAGTCCTAGACGGGGTTCCGGTGGCTGGCGACTTGGGTGACCAGCAGGCGGCGTTGTTCGGGCAGACTTGCTTTAGCGCGGGCGAGGCGAAGAATACTTACGGTACGGGCTGTTTCATGCTGTTGAACACTGGCGCGAAGCCAGTTCAATCGAAGAACGGATTGTTGACCACGCTGGGATACAAGATCGGGAAGGAAGAAGCGGTGTACTGTCTGGAAGGTTCGATTGCAATTACGGGGGCGCTGGTGCAATGGCTGAGGGATAATCTGGGCTTGATTCAGAAATCGGCAGATGTCGAAGCGCTGGCCAGGACGGTGGATGACAACGGCGGCATCTACTTTGTCCCGGCGTTCTCGGGCCTGTTCGCGCCGTACTGGAAGAGCGACGCGCGCGGCGCAATCGTGGGTATGACGCGCTACGTGAATAAGGGACATATTGCACGGGCGGCTTTGGAAGCGACGGCGTTCCAAACGCGGGAAGTGCTGGATGCGATGAATGCAGATTCGGGTGTGTCGTTAACGGCGCTGAAAGTAGATGGAGGCATGGTATCTAATGAACTGCTGATGCAGTTTCAAGCGGATATTTTGGGAGTACCTGTGATCCGGCCAAAAGTGGCGGAGACAACCGCATTGGGGGCGGCATATGCGGCAGGTTTGGCCGTGGGATTCTGGAAAAATGTGGATGACTTGAGGACGAACTGGGTGAAGGACAGGGAATGGAAACCGGCGATGGAGACGGGAATACGGAGTAAGAAATACAAGGAATGGAAGAAAGCTGTAACGCGCACCTTCGAGTGGGTGGACTGAACAGGATATTGCTGGAATCAAAGACGATTTGATCCGTGTGTAATTTAGATGGACGAACCTGCCTGTCGAAACGGAGACTGGTTTAGGGGCGGGTAGTGGCGGGCATTTTGTAGAGAAGCAAAACCGATCCGTTCATCCAATCGATCTTAATTTTTGTTAAAAGCGCTTCGAAACGAGGCGCTTTTTTCCATTTAATCGGCGCTTTTCAGACGAGCTTTCAAAAATGAAATGCCCTGCTTTTTTTCTGCCTACATTTCTGCAAATAGGACTTTGGTTTAGCTTTCCGTCTTCCATTAAAAGCTAAGATGTGCATCGTGCCTTGCGTGAAAGGAGATTTCTGTGCAAATACAAAATAAAATTAAGATCACCATGATCCTTATATTTCTTTTGAGTCTACTCGGCCCTCGCCTGAATTCGGCGAAGGCTTTATCCACATCCGCCAATCTCATCGCCAATAACGTTTTGGTTCCTAATTCGCTGAACACTCAATCTGGCAGTACAACAAGCGAATCGGTCGATGCTTTAACCAGCAGGGATCAGCGCGGAAGAGACGACAATCCAAAATCTTATATCGAATTTCAAACGACGGGCGGCGCTTATCAAGGTACGCAAATATTCAAGCTTCCGGAAGGAATGACCAACGTTCAAATCACCACTATGGAATTACAGGTGAACTATAAGGGCCCTTCGGCGAGAGTTCAGAAGTGGACCTGGTATTTGTTCGATACCAACAAAAACAGCTGGGTCAGGGTCGGCGCGAGCGATAGGGCCAGGGCGGATATCTGGGTGCTGTTTCGATTCCGAATCTCCAACCCGGATCGTTTTGTTGATTCCAACGGCCAGATTCAAGTCATGCTTCAATCCAATAATTCCAAAGGCAGCGCCAAACTCGATTATGAAGCCTTTCATATCTTGTATCGCACGCGGAGCGCTCCCGACAAACACCCTCAGCCGGCATATAGCCCCACTCCGAACGCGCCCTCCGATTCAGCCTCGGCCACGTTCACTCCGACTGTTGTGACTGCCACCGCTACCGCCACTTTTACCAGCACTCCAACCAGTACCTTGCCATCTGTGGATGCGGCGGCCGCGACAGCCACCTCGACCAATATCCCAGTTCTGCCAACTGACACCTATACGGTTACGCCTCAAGCTTCGAACACTCCGTTCGCGGTTGTTACATCCACGCCGACGACATTTACTGCTTCGAACACTCCATTCGCGGTTGTTACGTCCACGCCGACGACAGTTGCCGCTTCGAATACTCCGTTCGTGGTTATTACATCCACGCCGACGACAGTTGCCGCTTCGAATACTCCGTTCGTGGTTGTTACATCCACTCCGACAACAGTTGCCGCATCGAACACTCCATTCGCGATCGTTACATCCACTCCTACAGCTAGTTCGGTTCCGGCAGTCACGCAGACCAGCGTGCCAACCTTCACTTTTACGCCTTCCAGCATTCCGCCCACTACCGTTCCTTTTACGGCCACTTATACGCCCACCCAAATCATCCTGCCTACGAATACGGCTACGCCCACTTCTACATTCACAGCTACGCCGACTCAAACAAGTAATGCCTACTACGTATCCATGAACGGATCGGATGCGAATGCCGGGACACAAGCCCAGCCGTGGAAAACCATCCAAAAAGCCGCCAACTCCGGCAGTGGCACGATCTACGTGCTGGCCGGCACCTATCCCGAACGCGTCAAAATTACACGAGCCGGATTGACGTTCATGGCACAAGGCGTCGTGAACATGAAGGGCTTTACCATCACAGCTAACAATACGACTATAAAGGGTTTCAATATTTCCACGTCTGTAGTCACCGACCCGGATGGTTTTGGCATCAAAGTCAGCGCCAGCGGCTGTCTTTTGGAAGGCAACTATATCCACGATACCGGGCGTGACGGCGTCCTGCTCGACAACTCAACCAGCCAATGTGTGGTTCGGAACAACACATTTGTACATCCCAGCCAATCGGGAGTTGATGTGCGCGGAACGAATAATATTATCGAGAGTAACGACATCTCCGGCACCTACCAGCATCCTCCTCAATGGGCCAACCCTCCCAGCTGGGTGGATGCCGACGGGATCCGCTTCTTCGGCTCCGGACATATTGTCCGCGGCAACTATATTCACGATATTTATTATGGCATTCCTGAAAATATAGATCCCCACATTGATTGCTTCCAAACCTGGCAGGACGGTTCGCGTGGCGGCGCCGGAAAGAATATCTTGTTTGCCGGCAATACTTGTGTTTTGCCTTACGGAGGAGGGGGGTTGTTGGCAAAAGCATGGCAAGTTGAAGGCAACCCATCCGGCCTCACCATGCAAAACAATGTGATCGTAACATGTCTGGCGGCGTTGTTTAATACGGCACAGAATATCACTTTTCAGAATAATACTTTTATCGGTTCGCAGTGTGCGGACGCGCAGGGGATTCACTTCAGAAATACGACGGTAACTCTGACGAAAAATATCTTTGTCGGGTTCACCAATGGAGTAGGAGCCGTTTATAACGAAGGAGGATCGGCAATTACGGCCAATCACAACTGCTATTGGAACAACTTTAAGCGCACTCCCGACTCTGGTGATGTATATGCGGATCCTCGGATGACCTCCAGTTACCGCTTACAGGGAGGATCTTCTTGTGCGGGTATGGGCGCGTATCCGTAACAGATTGTCAGCATGTTGGATAACGCCCGGAATTGCCGCCGGATATGACGACCTCCCCTGCCCACAAGACCCTGCCTTCTTATCGGCGCTTTTGAAATGCCGGAAGATTAAAAAGATAATTGTGGCTGGGGAGTTTGTCTGGCAGTCAGCTTATCCACAATTCCTGTTGAATACGCAACGCATAACATCCAGGTGATAAGATTCGCCAGGAAAGTGTAACTGCCCGTTTCAATACTAGTTAACGCATACACTACTATGGTGTAAACTACGCAAACGACCCGCGGTACGGAGTTGTCATGTCCGTGGCTGAACAGCAAAACAATGGGCAGGATAAGCATAACGCTATAATGACTCAGCGTACCTGGATAAAGAAGCATGGCTAGAAATAGAAACATCAGAACTTTCCAGTCGGCGTTGGTATTTTTTGCTCTAAAGGCAACGATGACGGTTGTTATGATGAGAATGGCGGCAATCCCCAAATATAAGGGATTCAACAAAAAAGTTTCCCGATACGTTTCATACTGCGGCATAAAACGCAATATTGCCGCCAACAACGATTGGTTGATTCTTTCATAATAAACGTAAGACGGCGCATTCGCGGATGGATTTTTCAGAAAACTTATAAAAATGGCACGCCCAAAGATAAGGTAACTTATGAAGATAGCCGCCGATAACGTACCCAAGGCGGCTAATAATTGTTTCCATTTCCCGGTAAATAGGAGGTAAAGATAAATGAATGCCATATAAGGCTTTACGATTGTGCTCAATGTTAGCCAGATCCCCCCTTTTGTATTTGACTTATTTTCCCAAAATAACAGAAAAAACAATAATAGCAGGAAATTTGTTTGAGCATAGGTAAAAGTATCACGGGCCGGTGTTAATCTTATCAACATTGCAACTGTCAATAAAAAACCGAGTAGTCCGTATTTTCTTAAAAAAAGTTTCCATATGTAATAACTATCTATAATCATGGTCAAAAAAATTGCTGTCTGCCAGTATAAATAGGCCCTGTCAACTTGAAGTAGGCCTAAAGGAAGAAAAAGGAACATGGTAAAAGGTGGATATGGGAATCCAACTTTAAACACTACATCTTTGAACCCATCACTGGGCATATAAGGCAATGATAGCGCCTGATAATTTAATGGATTATAAAAATTTTCGCCTGAAATCCCTACTCTTCCATAAAGCCAGAAGGATAGAAAATCCCATTCGGGCGGTTTATGGAAATTGCTATAAACGTATTTCCCCATATTTAGTATCGTAATAGTCGATATTCCAATTAAAAAAAGAGATAATAATATTTTAAACCACGGGCGATTCAAGCCCTTCCGAAAGAATAGAATCGCAACGATTGGAATTACGATCAATAAGATCTTGACTGAATCTGGCATTCTTCTTCCATTAATAGCGAAATCCTCAATTTTCCAGAACTATAAAAGTTCGAGGACTTCTATAAAATATAAATCAAGGTGTTGTTACATGACCTGCCGATTCGAATCTTGGCTCAAAAACGGAAACATTTTTCTCCTGAGCGACTATGCGGGCATGTTCTTTCATGGGAACGACTTTAAAGTTTTGGGTATACATTTCAAGAATATTGCCGACCAATTTCAACTTTTTATCGGCGGAAAGGTCCATTGCCGGGAAGAACGCCAACTCTTTCAGATCCTCAGGCCCCAGAAAATCAAGAGGATGCAGAAGCAGGGATGGCGATATACGCGCAAATCGGCAGAGTTTCATCGCCACCCAGAAATAGAACCGGGCCAGGGCGGGGGAGATGCGGCTAAGGTACAAAACGTAACTTACGTGAAACGGGATTCTAAAAATAGGCATGGTCGTTACGGGGATTTCAATCAGCCGATCTGTAAAATCTTTCAGGCGCCAGCGATAGGTTCGAATAGGGCGAAATCCTTCGCGCACTCCCCCAAACAAACGCTTACGCGTCGCTTTTTCTTCAGGACTGAGTTTCGTGGTCATAAAATAATAGGCGCGCGCCAGCGGACCAAGAAATGTTGGCAATGTGGACGCATCGTAAGCGTAACCTCGGCGGGTCAGGACGCGCAAGACCGATAGAGATAAGCTGTATCCCGGCCCGCGAAAACCGATGGTTTTCTGGCCCGTTGCCTGTTCGATATAGCCTTCAGCCTTGGCAAGCTCATCTTCGATCTGTTGTTCGGTATATAAGTGCAGCCACGGTTCATGGTTGAAGGAGTGATTCCCGACCTCGTGCCCGGCATCGGCCAGAGAACGAATCGCAGGGACGTTCTTCTGCAACGCCGCGTCCTGGCCCACGATAAAGAAGGTGATTCTCAAACCGCGCTGTTTGAGAAATTCAAGCACGCGGGGCACAACAATGTCCAAATAGGACGGGAAAGACTCCCATCCCGAATCCCCGTGGGTTTTCATATATGACCACAAATTATCGAGATCGAGCGATAAACTGGCAACAGGTTTGTTTTTCGTCATGGCTGTATCCTCGTCGTTACAATCGGCATCAAATTATTGGCGGTGGTTATTTTTTCATATCAGCGATCAAAAGCTCGACAACTTCCCGCGCCTTTCTGCTCACAGATTCGCCGTTGGTGAGAGTCGGGTAAATCTGGGCATTCGTGGCAAGGTAAAGCCGCTTGATGGGCGTTCGCACCGGCGGAATCAGGTCGGTTTCATTCAACCGATGCAGGGGTTCCACGTAACGTTCGCGGTGAATCAGGAAATAGCGGACAGACTCGCGCTTGAAACCGGGGAACATTTTCTGCAGATTATCGAACCACAATTCCCTGATCTCATCATCGGTCATCTTTTGATAAGGGCTGTCTGCCGCCGTATATTTCGGCAAATACACCAAGTGATGTCCGCCTACATATTTCGGATCGATGTAAGAAGTGGTTTCGATCACACCTGTGAAGGGAATACCATCGTCAGTAAGATTCAAAGTCCAATAACCGGTAAGTTCCCGGTCGAGAATCATGATCGGGCAGACGATGCCCAAATATTGAGTCTTCGACAAGTATTCGCGATACTCCGCGGCCGCGTCCGGAATCATGCGCTGAAAGACCGGCGGTTGCAGGGTCGAAACAACGAGATCGAATTCGAATACTTTCTCGCCAATTTGAATTCCGCACGCTTCGCCTTTCTCGATCACGATTTTGCTGACAGGTTGCTTGAGGTGGATTTTTCCGCCCGCGGCTTCGATTTTGTCTGCCATGGCGCGGATCAGGGAAATATAACCGCCGATCAGATGACCCGCCTCCTCTTTCTGGTTAGCGCCACTGCGCGTCGATTTCATCCGCACCAGGCGCGCCCAAATATATGTGGCAGGCGTCTGGTCGAAACTGCCGTCGAACTTGGCCTTCAACATCGGCAGCCAGATATTTTCGTAAGTGCGTTTTCCGCTCAAAGCCAACAGCCATTTCTCAACACTGATGCTTTCGAGCTTGTGCCAGTCCCGCACGAACTGGGCATAGAGAACGGTCAGCCCCAGACGAAACCGGTCGATCCAGCCGAGGGGCGGGAAGCGCAGAAACTCGACGATATTGTTCATCGAAAAGATTTTGCCGCGATAGAAAAATCCCATGCGCGTCTCTTTGAACCGGAACTGATCGCCGATTCCCAATTCGGCGCCCAACTCTCTCAGGTGACTGTCGCTGGATAAAATCGCGTGGTAAAACCTGTCGATGGTGGTGCCATCTTCCAGCGTGATCGGCCCCGCCAGCCCCCCCATGAACGGAGAAGCTTCGAAGATTTCCACGTCGACTCCGTTCTTCGACAGGAAATAACCGAGCGAGATTCCCATGATCCCGCCGCCAACGATTGCGACTTTCATCCGACTCCCCCGTGCAAACCGATTTGAGCCGCGAGTGAAACGTTCTTTCCTCGACCCTCGGCCTGATACAGGTTAATGATGTCTGCGATCCGTTCGGCGGCTTTTCCATCGCCATAAATAGCCGGGTAGTCAAGCGGCGGCTTGAAGCCGAACCAGCTATCCACAATCAGCTTCGAGTCGGCGCCGACCAGCTTGTTCCAGCCGGTCTCCACCGTCGCGCCCCACTCGGTTTCATCGCGCAAGGTAAGGCATGGAACTTTCATGTAATAGGCTTCACGCTGAACGCCGCCCGAATCGGTTGCGATCAAGCGCGCATTTTCTTCCAGAGTCAGCATATCAAAATATCCGACCGGCTCGATCAACTTCACATGGCCGGCCAGCGAAATGTCGAGGCGTGAAAGCGCCTGGCGCGTGCGCGGATGCACCGGAAGAATTACAGTTTCAGAAACATGATTCAGGGCGGATATGATTCGTTTTAACCGGCCAGGGTCGTCTGTGTTTCCAGCACGGTGAATTGTAACGAGCGCATATTCCCGCGCTTTGAGTTGCAACTGATCCAGAATCTTCGATTTTGCCCCGGCAATCGGCCGCGTGTACAAAAGCGCGTCCAGCATCACATCGCCCACCCAGTGAACCGATTCTGCAATTCCCTCCGCAGACAAATGATTGACCGCCGCTTCACTGACGCAAAAATGTAAATTCGCCAGGCGATCCGCCACCAGGCGATTGATCTCCTCGGGCATGTTTCTGTTAAAACTGCGTTCACCGGCCTCGATATGGGCAAAAGGAATGTTCAATTTGCTGGAGACCAAGGCCGCCGCGACGGACGAGTTTGTGTCCCCGCGCATGATCAGAAAATCCGGCTTTTCCTTCAACAACACATTTTCCAGCTTGACCATGATCTCCGCGGTTTGTCCGGCCTGCGACCCCGAGCCCACCTCCAGGTTGTAATCTGCGGCGGGAATGTCCAGCTCATCAAAAAATGCCTGGGACATTCGGTAGTCATAATGTTGGCCCGTATGCACCAACACCTCGCGATGATCGTTGCGAATTGCGCGGCTCACAGGCATGGCTTGTATAAACTCGGGACGGGCGCCCACTACGGATAATATTTTCATTCGTTGCTTTCTGAAATAAACAGGTGAAGTTTGGGCACGGTCGGTTGGGTTTGGCTAATCTCGATAGATCAAGAGCACGCCGATGCAAATTACAATCGTTCCCATGATGCGGCTCAATGTCATTTTCTCGCCGAACATTAGCCATGCCGCGATCAGCATGACCACATAGCTTAAGCTCGCCAGCGGATAGGCGTAGCTTAGATCGACGCGCGAAAGAGCCGCAAGCCAGAACACAATCCCAAACAGGTAAATTACCAGACCGATAAAGACATCCAGATTCGTGATCATTTGCCACAAGGTCGGAATCAACTGATTCAAATTGAGTGTGACGGAGCCGATGGCGTTCATGCCTTTTTTCAACAAAAGCTGTCCTGCAACACTCGTGAGAATGCTTATTAAAATGTAAATGACCGCCGTCTTCATTATTGCTCCTCTATCGATGGCCGTTTCAGTCGCTTTCATGGCTACTGCATGGCATGTTTGTGATTGACGTTCGAGCGCAACTGCGTCCGATGAAAAAGGACTCGAAGCTGGAAATTCAAATGCGCCCAGATCGTCTGCATAATCCGTGCCTTTGAAACGCCGTACATCCTTTTATGCAACACCGCCGGAAACTCCGCCACTTTATAGCCCTGTATCATGGCATTTACCAAAAGCTCGGTGCCGCCCAAAAAGCCGTTGGATTTGAATCCGATATTGTGAACTACTTCGGAACGATAGGCTCGAAACAAACATGTATAAGTGTGAATATTCCAATCCAGCAATATTCGATACAAGAAGGATGAACCCCGACTCAGGAATAAGCGATAGGCCGGCACGCCCACCACCCCGCCTGCCGGGTGGTATGGCGAGGCGGTTACGATATCCACATCCGGGGTCAGCAGCGATAGGAGAGCCGGTATTTCCGAAAACTTATAGGTGCCGTCACTATCCACAGTCAGGATAATATCGCCTGCGGCGTTTGTGAATCCGGTACGGATTGCCGCGCCGAGCCCAAGGTTCGTTTCATGCTTAAGAAATTTGAAGGTGAGTCTGGTTCCGGTTTCATCACCAAAACTATCTCTCAATCGGGCCATGGTATCATCGCGACTGCCGTCATCCACAAAAATCATTTCAGCGGGAAAGTTTTTTTCCGGCATGTTTTTCCAGCCATGAGAGATCAACCCCTCGACGACCGGCAACAGTTCATCGTGCAGTTTCAAAATATTATCGGCTTCGTTGTAGCAAGGGACGATCACGGAAAGCTTCATGATTAAAGACTCCTGATGGCTTCAACGATACAGTCGAGATCGGCGCGTGTTAGAGCAGGATGAACCGGTAGAGACAGGACCTCCTTGCTCGCCGCTTCTGAAATCGGCAGAACGTCCTTATATCCCAACTGTTGATAAAGCGGCTGTTTATGAATGGGTGTTGGGTAATGGATTCCCACACCGACTCCCATTTCTCTCAATCGTTGAGCGGCCCGATCCCGATCGTGAATTCGAATCGTGTATTGATGGAATACATGCTCCGCCCCTTCCCGGACTTTGGGGGTGATCACGCCCGGGACGGCTGACAGTTTCCCGGTCAGGTAGGCCGCGTTCGCGCGCCTGATCGTATTCCATCCATCCAACTTTCTCAATTGCACCAACCCAATAGCCGACGAGATATCCGTTAGACGCATGTTGTATCCCAACATGGTATGCTCGTAGGTTTTGGAACTGCCATGGCTTCTGATCAAACGAGCCTGTTCAGCCACACGATCGTCATTGGTTACGATCATTCCGCCTTCGATGGTGGTCATATTTTTTGTGGCATAAAGGGAGTAACAAGCCGTGCCAAATGAACCGACCGGCCTGCCCTTATACGTTGCACCATGCGCCTGGCAGGCATCTTCGATAATAATCAAATGATGCTTTTCTGCAATCCGAACAATTGCGTCCATGTCGCAGGCCTGCCCATACAGATGAACAGGGATGATAACTCTGGTTCGGTCAGTAATCTTTTCTTCGATCTTCTCCGGATCCAGCATGAAATAATCCGGTTCGATATCTACAAAGACCGGCCGGGCGCCGACATACAAAGCGCAATTTGCCGAGGCGATAAAGCTGAATGGGGAGGTGATTACCTCGTCACCCGAACCAACTTCGTGCGCAAGGAGAGCAATATGCAAAGCGGTGGTTCCAGATGAGGTGGCAATCGCATGTTTCGCCCCGCACAGCCCGGCAAACTGCTCCTCGAATTGACGGGTTTTTGGCCCCTGAACAAGTTGTCCCGAGGCTATGACGTCTAAAATGGCTTGTTGTTCTTCTTCTCCAATTATCGGTTTGGCAATGGGTATCACTTATGAACTCCTCAGATTATCGATTACATGGGCTTTCTACATAGATGTAGTTTGCTTTTGGCGGAGTCTTAAACTAATGTATAAGGGTAATGCCCAGCTAATTAACGGCGGGGCTTTCAGGGATTTTTCAACATGGAAATATTCAAACAAAGCCGGCAAAAGCATCTCTCTTCTATTGCCATAATCCTTTTGGGCGCTTTCGCCTGTTAAGAGTTTGAGACCAAAATCAAGGATCTTTGAATGACCAGGCGTCACAATGATTAGAATGCCCTCGGGTTTTAGAATTCGATGAAGTTCACGCGACGCCGAAGCAATGTCAGAAACAAATTCGAGGGCGCTGATACTGACAATGCAATCAAAATAATTGTTGGGGAAAGTTGTGCCCTCTATGCTCGTTAAAGACAACTTCGTTTTTACACCGACTTGTTCTAGCGTTTCCTGCACTTCCTGATATTTGTCGTGAATATCGATGCCAATCAACTCGTCACAATGACGAATTAACTCCGGCATAAACACCCCGCTTCCATATCCCACATCCAGGAGCCTCGAATATTTCATTTCTCCAAGTAGAGTCACGACCAGCTTGAATCTTAATCGCTGAATCCAGCCCAGGCCAAATTTATAATTCCAGTCGGCATGATCTACGTTTCCCGTCTTTATTAATTGATCTAGCTTTAGCAGTCTCATAAATATTCCCTTGAAAATATGATTAGATCATAAGAGAAAATATCCAAGGAATGTTGTTATCCTGTATTTTCAACTAGAAATTCGGTTTTTAGATTGTTTATCTGAGGAGCAAATGTCCAATTACACGCTTCGCAATGCCATGTATTGTTGTCCCCGCGCTGCATTTTTCTCCCACAATGACAAACATATCCAGCCAGTCGTGCCGGATTCCCTACAGCGAGGCCATGATCCGGAACATCTCGTGTAACAACTGATCCAGCTCCAACCAAGGCGAACCGCCCGATAGTCACATTCGGCAAAATAATGGAGCCCGCGCCCAAAGATGCTCCATACTTGATGAGTGTCGGGCCGAGCACCCAATCATCATTTCCTTTTAGAAGTCCCTCCGAAGTAATTGCTCGCGGGTTGCGGTCATTTGTCAAGCAAACTTGCGGACCAATAAAGACGCCGTCTTCAATAGTCGCACCATGATAGATCAAGGCGCCATTTTGGATCTTTACGTTGTCTCCGATTTTTACATCGAAGTCAACGTAGACGTCTTTCCCAACGATGCAATTCTTCCCTATCGTTGCTCCCTCTCGAATCTGAACTAGATGCCAAATCCGGGTCCCTGCCCCAATGGTGGCCTTTGAGGATACTTCGGCAGTATGGTGAATCGTAATTTTTTCGTCAGCCATCGTTTCCCATCTTCTTTAATTATTTCAAAGGAGAATTATTTCGTATTGCGATAATTTGTTACATGGCTCCAAAAACACATGAGAACCTGATGCCTATGCCGATTCTACACACCCCACAGGACCCTTTTCATAACATTACAGTTACAAAAGATGATTGAAGCTTTAGGACAAATGTTCAATTTGTTTCAATCTGATATGAATAACCATTTGTCCTGGAACTTGTATGCAAATTAATGGCATGTGACCCCGAACCCAATGAGGAGTCTTGAATTTCGGTTTTCCCAAGACGAAATCAAGGGTTTTTCGCTGCTTTACTCCTTAAAAAAGATTTCGCATACAAGCCCTGGAATTTCTCTGGTAGCTCTGCTGATATGGAGGTATCCAAATAATGCCATAGCAGGCCCATGATTCTGAACAATCCAAGGTTGTAGGAAAGCAAGATAGAAAGCTTTTGGCCCTTTCGTAAGTTTATAAGGCACTCAATCTGATAATCTAAATAAATATACTGATATATCGATAAATTGTTGTTCTTTTATTAGATGAGCGGGCACCTGACGTGAATCTGCAAAAAAAGCCTTATAGGAATCTATGGGGTTGGTAAAGTCAGTGGAGTTTCGTATAATAATCCAGAAGTATTTGTAATCGTCAGTGCATAGTTTCAAAGCAGTTAATTTTGCGCTAGGACTTGTAAGATCATTGCCCAGCGAACAATTGGGGGCTGTACCTTGGTAATACCAATTGAATGATTCCTGCTCAATTCCAGTACCTATGCCTCCAGCGAACACAATGATTTCATCCTGAAGATGGTTTGCCTGTACATACGCCGCCGCTTCCCTCCACTGCTGGTTACGGTCGATGGTATAGTAGTATCGCATACCGGGAACAATCAGAATCACTAACATTCCAAGCGAAAATACTATTGGCACTATCTTTCGAAAGCTAAAAATAATCCATGCCAGCAATAGATATATGGCTGGAGCCGCTCCAATTATGTATCTATCTGTATACATCGGTGTAAGTAAGATGGATATAATAAAAGGTAATGCAATAGGCCCTAATAACCAAAAGAATAATAGAAGAAGTTCATTCTTTAGATTACGCATTCTTTGGAGGTTAGTGAGCCTGGGCAGGTTGCTGGCCCATTGGCGTATTCCTTGTCGAGCTATGTATATTGAAGAACCCGCAACAATCGAAAGCGCTGCAATAAGGTAACTTATAAATACGCTATTCCAGGTTCGTTCGCCTCGAGCAGGTATAACAAATCTGTAAATGGTACGCACGGGGTCTAAGATCGATGGAGTCTGGAGAGTTCCTCCCGACTGATAATTAAGCGCTCCCCCCAAGCCGCTATCATTAATGAGCAGGGAGAAAAGATAGGGGACAAATGATATCAGAATTGCTGTTTGACAAATAATCCATGCTCTTATAAATCCCTTATATTTTTTTACTTGTGTGATGAAGAATAAATTTTGCGCGGCCAGCACAAATATGCCATAAGTATGTGTGTAGACCATTGCTATGCTGGCTATTCCATAGAGAATAAAATGTAGCGTTCTTCCGCTTTTAAGAGCTACGATTAAGAAATAGTACGATAGTAAAACCATGAATTCGAAGAAACCATAGAACCGCGTTTCTTGAGAATAGGTGATTTGAAAGACCGAAATCGCCAGAAGGAAAGCGCTAATTAATCCGATGTTTTTATGAAATAAACTGCGCCCGATTAAATAGATAAGTAAAAGCGAACCTATGCCGGTCAGAACTGAAAATGACCTTGTGCTTGCTTCTGCCGTGCCGAAAGCTTGTATCCAAAAGTGAAACGGAATATAGAAAGCCGGCGGCTGATCTAATCTTCCGGAAGAAAGGAGTTGAGGTATACTTTGTTTGCCCTCAAGAATAGTATATATTTCGTCCCCCCAATAACTCTCTTTTCCCAGGTTATAAACCCTCAGCCCTGTGCCTAATAACAAGATAAAGACCAATAAGGCAATGGGGACAAGGTCTTTTTTGAATCGAAATCCATCTCGCCATACGCTATTTTGTTTTTTAAACATCGGGCTTCTCCGTAATCAAAACCTATGTTGAACTTTCTAAAGCATGGGAGAATTTTTATCGGAATCTGCGTGTGAAACGGAAAAAAAGGGGAAGGGGCCGTGTCTTTATTTGCCATTAGGTGTCGCGACTGTAATCTTGCTCAGCCTGAATTCTTGCAATAGCGCCATCTCCATTAATCCCTTGCCAGTTGGCTGCCACTTTTCTGATCGATATCTATAAAAAGGGGATTGGCGTCAGTCCGGGGTCATATCATGTAGATCAAAATAACTTCTGCGCAAAACTGCTCGTTGTATCTGCCTATCGCCGGATACAAATGTTGATGTTGGGAATTTGAACTTCCACTCAATGTTAAACTATTCGAGTTGGATTAGGTTCATCTGCAATGAATCTGAAAGCTATTTCCAACTCCCGGATATTACAATATATTCGTTAATAGCTGTAATTACGTGTAAAATGTGACAATAGGGATTCGAACTTTGACTCGGTTATGATAAGCAGATGTTTGTTATTCTAGGCTCGTCAGATTGGGAGTGACCAATGGAATTTCGTTTATATTTTCAAATATTACGACGAGGGTGGTGGATTATTTTATTGACTACTTTGGTTGCGTTGGCAACTGCATTGGCAATTTCTTATTTAACAACTCCTCAATATGACGCTGTAGCGCGGTTTATCGTCACTCCGAATGCTGTTCTGCCAGATAGACCCGATGTGGTGCTGCAAAGTTTAAATATTCTCGATAGCCAAACCGTCATGACCACCTACTCGGAAATAATGAATAGCAACCGTATTTATAATGACACATTGGCTTCTCTTCAACTTCAGCCTGAAGATTTGAAGGACTATAAGTATGAATCCGTTGTGGCCACTAACTCCAGCGTTTTAGTGTTGACGGTCTCTGGCCCCGATCCGCAATTGGCGGCGAAGCTGGCTAATACCATCGGCGATCAAACCATCAATTTTACCCGTCGTTTAAACCAAGTTTATAACGTTGATTTTCTCGATACTGCTGTTTCGCCCCTCCTCCCATCCAGTCCCAAACCACTATTGAATGCTAGTTTGGCAATTACCCTTGGCCTATTGGTTGGCGCAGTATTGGCTATTATAAGCGAACAGCTCCGACTGCCCTTAGAGGCCTTCAGACAGCGCCTTCAATTGGATAACGATACGGGTGTTTACAATAGTAAATATTTTTCCCGCTATGTTGAAGATGAGATGGCCAGGACCCCCGACGATCCGCTTACTATCGGCATCATAGAATTAAACGGCCTCCGCGACGTTTTGGAAGCTTTTCCGATTATTGGCTTACAAAGAGCCCTGCGAAAAGTAACCGAATCTCTTCGGAAAGAGTTGCGCGGAAACGACATTATTGGGCGCTGGAATGATATCAGCCTCATTGTTATGCTTCCCAATACAACCGGTACCGCCGCCCATCGAATTTTTGAGAGAATATTCCAAGTGCTATCCCAACCGGTTGAGTTGGGATCGTTTGGTGCGTCGATTAATCTCGATTCGCACATTGGCGGAGCGGAGTACGGTAGTCATATTTCTTTGGAAGAATTGTTTGATAAAGCAAATAGCGCCCTGGAACAGGCCAGGCGAGATAGTCAGACTCCTGTATATGTCTGGGAGATGAAAAACCCGTTTTGGACTGGGAAGGTTTTGTCAGATTAAGGCCTTCACTAAAGGATAATTATAAATGAACAAATTTCCTGCTATAAAGCTGTTCTTTTCCATTATATGCATTAGTGTCTTGGTGGCCAGCATCTTCACGTCTATGCCTGCACAGGCGCAGGCGCCAACTTCGACTCCAACCCCAGCACCAACGCCGGTGACTGCCTTTTCTGATCCGAATATTGTCACGTTTTCTCAGCTTCAACAAGACGAAATTCAACTAAACGGCCCGTTCGACTCTACTTCCTTTTCTTTTGCGCTTCCTTCCGATTGGCAGTTGACGGCAGGTACTACATTGAACTTGTCATTAAGTGTCTCCTTCAGCACCGCTCAAAGTCAATCCACTCCGGTTGTGTTGGGCAGTAGCGGGGGGACACTCACAGTATTATTAAATAACGTAACTTTGGATGTTTTACAGCTCAATCAGGTTGGAGATATTAATATTGATATTCCTGCCCCGCTTGCAAGCTTTATTTCGACGCGTAGCGATGGTCGTATGCAGTTAAGTTTTGTGTTAAGCGCCGGGCTTTCCTGTTACGGAGATCAGCAGACTACTATCTTTATACATAAAAATTCACATTTCACCCTGCCTCATAATCTAATTAAACCCGACACCAGCCTGGTTAATTTTCCCAGACCAATTTACCAAAATTCCTTTGAACCAGATTCGGCCATGCTTGTTGTTCCTGACCAGCCATCTGCCGCCGAATTACAGGCAACGCTTACTACAGCGGCCGGCTTGGGCAATTTAACTGGCGGCGCTCTGGCGTTAGATATGACTACGCTAAGCAATCTCACACCCGAACAGGCTAAAGTAACCAACTTGATTTTTGTGGGAAAGGCATCATCGCTTTCTCCTGTACTGGCACAATTGTCACTACCTGCGCCGATCAAGGAAGGTAAATTTCAAATTGCAGGAGGAAATCTTGACGATGGCTTTATTCAGATGGTTAACTCGCCGTGGAATCCTGCTTATATAGTGCTCGTAATATCAGGCGATACAGACCAGGCAATCGTTAAAGCCGCTCAGGCTCTTAGCACTGGCGTTTTACGTCCTAATGGCCCCTCGAACCTTGCTGTCGTCCAACTTGTTCAAACTGCATCTACTTCCACTTCGCGAGTTACAGATCAGACTCTGGCCGATCTTGGATCGACTGGTAGTTCCTTTAGAGGTAGGGGAGTAAATTCTGCGTCCTTCTATTTTAATATTCCGTCAGGTTTTACTGTGACGCCTGATGCATATTTTGACCTGGTATTTGGCAATTCGGCACTGCTCAATTACGATCGCTCAGGAATAGTGGTATCGATTAACAATCATCCGATTGGAAGCGTTCGCCTCAGCGACACAACGGCAGACGAGTCGTCGAATCATATGAAAATCACGGTGCCACTCTCGGTATTAGTGCCCGGCAATAATCGGTTGGAGATTAATGCGCTTATTGCCCCTAATGACAATTGTACGCCGCCCAACATGAATGGCCTGTGGATAAATATCTGGCCTGAATCTACATTGCATTTGCCTCTAACTCCGTCGACCACTGATCCGGCGGCTAGTTATGATCTTTCCTCCTTCCCGAGCTTTTTCTCGTATAATCCAACCTTAAATGATACCGCTTTTGTTGTATCGCATAATGATTTAAGTTCTTGGCGGCACGCTTTACAACTTGCTGTTTATCTGGGTAGAGACGCGGGGGGCACATTGACTACGCTGTCCGCCTTCTATACCGACGAATTTCCTGAGGCCGACCGTTCTAATTACAACTTGTTGATAATCGGCCACCCAAGCCAGCTGTCTATCGTCAGCCAGATCAACAATAAACTTCCGGCGCCATTTCTAAATAATACTGATGTCGCTCAACAGGGCAATTTTCAAGTCACATATTTAATTTCCCCAGATTCCCCCTTGGGGTATGTTGAAATGATCCCCTCCCCATGGAATGCTGATAAGGTGATATTAACTGTTTTGGGAAATACCTTGCAAGGAGTAACCTGGGCGGCTACCTCATTGCTGGATTCTACGCTGAGCTGGCAAGTTACTGGGAACTTTGCCATTATTAATAATCGCCAAATAATATCTACTGATACGCGATTAACTTCTGTTGCAGATATAGCTCCTACACAAATATCCGGCGGCGTGAGCCAGCCTCCTGCTATTAGCCCCGCTCTGCCTTTCGCGCCGAGCCAGAACGGATGGATTCTGCCAGCGTTGGGAATCTCTGTGGTCCTGATCATTCTGACTTTGGTTATTCTAGCTGCTCGGAGTTGGTCGCGTAATCCAACGCGTGTCCAATTACAGGGCGGTGCGCAACATACCAATCGACCTAAAAGTCTCCAGGGAATTAAGAAATGGTTTGCCGCCCGGCAAGAGAAGTCAAGTAAGAATCGTAAAACTTAAAAAATAATTACAGACTATTTCAAGACATTTTGCGGGCCTGAAACTTTGGCGATGGTCAAGGTATGAGTACATGGGCCTGATGAAAAGTTGATGAATTTAACGCGGCCGAATCCCCGGGTATTTGTCTGAATTTCCTCGATACAATTGATAGCTGTAACGCATTTGTAACCCATTCCTTAATATATAGGCATTATATTAAATTGGCAGGTCTGATTTGGTCGTTGGCCTATTATTGATCGTCAAATGTTGATCGGGAAAGCCAGATAACTTTTTAGTTTGTGTATTTCTTGCACGAGGTTTTATTTGATGCCCGGGAGAGCCTTTTTGCAAACTGAAGCTCAATTTGACCTGATTCGCAGAAACGACCCTAGCGCTATTTCGTTGGCGCACGAGGGCCGAACTATATATTATATTGTGAAACGCATAATAGATTTCTCTATTGCTTTGTTTTTGTTGATCCTTCTTTTCCCTTTAATGCTACTGATTGCCCTCGGGATTATTTTATATTCTCCGGGTCCGGTATTTTTTGTCCAGGAACGTGTAGGAGCAAGACGACAATCGCGCGGCAAACACTTCTATTGGCAGCGAGTAACTTTTCCGTGCTATAAATTTCGGACCATGCGTACGGATGCCGATTCCGCAATTCACCAAGCTTATATTCAGGCACTAATTGAGAATGATTATGAGCAAATAGACGCATTGCAAGGCCAGACATCTTCCGTCCGAAAATTGATACGGGACCCAAGAATTACACGCCCCGGGAGAATCCTGCGCAAACTAAGCCTTGATGAGCTTCCTCAACTTTGGAATGTAGTACGAGGCGATATGAGTCTGGTCGGGCCAAGACCGGCGATACCATATGAAGTGGAGTTATATAAGCCCTGGTATCTGCGACGCCTTGAAGCACAGCCCGGTTTAACGGGTCTGCAACAAGTTACTGCACGTTCATCAGTTGATTTCGATCAACAAATGAGCCTGGATATTGAATACGTTACGAACCAATCTTTTTGGCTCGATTTTAAAATCGTGCTGAAAACCCCTTTTGTGATTCTTTCCACAAAAGGGGCAGTATAAATAACCTTAATCAGGAGGATTATTTTTAATGAGCGCTATACGAGTGGGTGTAATTGGCTATGGTTATTGGGGACCGAACCTGACCAGGAATTTTTATGAGCTTCCTGCATCTGAATTGGTTGTTATTGCCGACCAAAAAGAGGATCAGCTGAAGCGTGCTCAATCCCGATATTCAGGAATCAACGTGACTACTGATTACAAAGAGCTTTTCAAGATGGGATTGGATGCAGTTGTCATCTCCACCCCCCCAAAAACTCACTATCATATTGCTAAAGATTGCCTGGAGCATGGCTTGAATGTATTTGTTGAAAAGCCTATTACCCTAAAAAGCGAAGATGCTGAAGATTTAATAAAGATAGCCGACGAAAAAGGTCTGACATTGATGGTGGGCCATACTTTTGAATATGATTGCGCGATGCAAGAGGTAAAAAAATATATAGAGAGTGGTGAATTGGGCGACATTTATTATATCGATACGGCCAGATTGAACCTCGGTCTTTTTCAAAGAGATTCGAATGTAATCTGGGATCTGGCCCCTCACGATATCTCAATCCTACTGTATCTTATTGGGACAAAGCCGGTATCGATAAGCGCTCAAGGAATGTCATGCGTAATTCCTGACGTTTATGATGTGGCTTACTTAAATTTGGTTTTTCCGAATAACCTAAAGACGTATGTTCATGTGAGTTGGCTCGATCCTTGTAAGGTACGAAGAGTCACAGTCGTGGGCAGCAAGAAAATGGCGGTTTACAATGATCTTGGGAATGAGGGAAAAATTAAGATTTATGATAAAGGGATTGATGCACCCGATTACACTAATGGATTCGGCGAATTTCAATATAATTACCGGCGTGGTGATATTATCGTCCCTAACATACCTTTTATTGAACCTTTGCGCCAGGAAAGCCAACATTTCTTGGAATGTATTTCAAAGCACACCGAGCCGAGAAGTTCCGGCCGTAGCGGATTGCGGATAGTTAAGATTTTGGAAGCCGCTCATCGCTCGTTGGCAAAGAACTCCACACAAGAACAAATACTATGGTAAACGCAGATTTCGTTCGTATCGCGCCCGATGTAAAGCTTGGCCGTGATGTTAAGATCTACGGCTTTGTTAACCTCTACGGATGTGTGATCGGAGACGAAAGCAAGATAGGGGCTTTCGTAGAAATCCAAAAAGGAGTCCGGCTTGGCCGCCGGGTAAAAGTTTCAAGTCATTCGTTTATTTGCGAGGGCGTTACTATTGAAGACGAAGTCTTCCTGGGCCATGGCGTAATGTTTATCAATGATAAATATCCTCGAGCCGCCACTGCATCTGGAAAGCTTCAAGATGAAACGGACTGGGTATGTACTCCCACCTTAATCAAGCGAGGTGCTTCAATCGGAACCAACGCTACTGTTCTTTGCGGTGTTACTATCGGAGAGAATGCTATGGTCGGTGCTGGAAGTGTTGTTACCCGCGACGTTCCTTCCGGAGCGATCGTAGTCGGAAACCCGGCACGAATTATACGGAATAACGAGAAAGCATAGGATAAAAAAGTGAATATTCAACTTGTGGATTTGCGCAAACAATATATGCCATTGAAAGAGGAGATTCTCTCGGGCATCGCTCAAGTGTTGGATGGAATGCATCTGTTTTTGGGGGAGAATGTTCAGAAACTGGAAGCAGAGTTTGCCCAATTCTGCGGCGTGAAACATGGGATTGGTGTTAGTGATGGTACTACTGCCTTGAATATTATTTTAAGAACACTGGATATTGGTCAGGATGATGAAGTAATTACCGTATCGCATTCGTTTATCGCGACGGCAGAGGCTATTATCCTCGCTGGGGCGAAGCCGGTCTTTGTCGACATTGAACCGGCTACCTGTCTTATGGACGTTTCTCAAGTTGAGGCGAAGATCACCTCACGGACCAAGGCCATCCTTCCCGTCCATCTATACGGCCAAACGGTTGATATGGATCCTTTGCTGGCGCTTGCATCAAAATATAATTTAAAAGTAATTGAAGATTCTTGTCAGGCGCATGGCGCTGAATACAAAGGCCGAAAAGCAGGTAGCCTGGGCGACGCAGGAGCTTTCAGTTTTTATTATTCGAAGAATCTGGGCGCCTATGGTGAAGGCGGTTTCATTACTACGAATAACGATGAGCTTGCCGCCAAGATTCGCAAAGTCCGCGATCATGGCTCGGGAAGTAGGTATCACCATGACATGATTGGATTTAACGCGCGTCTGGACGAAATACAGGCGGTTATTCTGCGTACAAAATTGCCTTATCTCGCAACGTGGAATGAACAGCGTCGTGCGCATGCGCGTTTATATAACGATTTACTTAAAGACACTTCGGTTGATATACCTGCTGAACTCTCAGGCAACACCTCGGTTTATCATCTCTATGTAATCAGCACACATCAACGAGATGCGCTCCAAGAGTTTTTAAAGGAACAAGGCGTATCTACAGGGATACATTATCCTATCCCGATACATTTACAGAAAGCCATGGCTTTTTTGGGATATAAGCAGGGCGATTTGCCCGTCACAGAAAGCGTGGTTACAAAGATATTATCTTTACCAATGTATGCCGACCTGACTGATCAGGAAATTGAGTTTGTTTCTCAAGCCATTAAAACATTCCACTATAAAGAGTAATTCTTATCTTTTGCTTAATAATATATTGATAATTGGGAACACTTTTATAGAAAGAGAATGATGCATCGTTTATTGCGAGCATTTTGGATGGGTTATGTTAACTAACATCTTGGGACGGATTCCAGTGAAGTTGTATCAGGTTGGCTTAACAATTATAGTTGGCCTGATATTGGGAGCTTCAATAGCTTTCACTTCGCCTTTTTTCGTTATAGCCGCCCTAATTATTGCCATATCGGTGTTCCTAATATTAAAGAAACCGATAATTAGTATTTTAGGAATAGTTATACTTGACTCGACAATTTTATACGGTAACGCGAATCTCTCGATTTCTTTGGGAATTGGGCATATTTATTTGACCGACATCTTGCTTATAACCAGCCTGATATTAATTCTTGTTAGAGCCGCGGTTGAACCAGATTTCAAGCTAATACATACTCCACTCGATTTGCCTATTTTGTTATTTGTTGGTGTGGCATGGCTGTCGACTTTTATAGCCATCGCTACATCGTCGTTGACGTTGCAGGACAGCCTTGGCGAGATGCGAGTTGTAGCTAATTATCTCGTTTTCTTTATTGTGACTAGCTTTTTGCGCGAAGAAAAAGAACTTCGTTTTCTTATAAAATTCTTTTTGCTTTTGGCTACTGTGGTATCCGTAATAATGATAGCCCAGTTTTTTGCGGGTACATCTTTATCATTTTTGCCTGGCCGTGTCGAGACGCTACAGACACAAGATACTACTTATGTCGGCATAACACGTGTACTCCCGCCGGGACAGTCGCTTGTATTGGTCATGGGAATTACTATAATGGCTGTCTTAGTCTTGGGATGGAGAAGACAAAACAATATCTTGATCTATCTGCAAGCGTGCATTGTCGGCCTGGGAATTATTATTAGCTTTAATCGTAGCTTTTGGGTAATGACGACCTTTGCTTTGATTCTTTTGGCCTATTTGACTAGAAAGCGAGAATTGTCTCGGTTACTGAGTTTGGGCTTTCTTACCATTGTATTAGCCCTGCTTCTCCTGTTTCCTGTGCAATTTTCGGCCAACCCCCAAATCGATGAGTTTATAAACGCGACATTAACTCGGTTAGACACACTTGCGAATCCAAGTGCCACCTTAAATGAACCTAGCCTTCGGTTCAGAGAAACTGAGAATCAATACGTACTTCCTCAAGTAATAGCACATCCTATATTAGGTTTAGGATTGGGTGCAGAGTATCGGCCACAGAACCCAAACCTGTCAAACTTAACGGGATATATTCATAACGCGCATTTTTGGATTATGATGAAGACGGGGTTATTAGGATATCTTTTCTTCCTATGGTTCTCGGTTGCATTTTTAATTCGCAGTTTTAAATATTGGCGATTGGCGGCTGATGTTCAAATTAAGGCATATATGTTAAGCTTTGCACTGACTTATTTGAGCGTTTTCCTTGGCGCTATTGTTAATCCAATGTTTATGCAATCCTATTGGACCCCCTTGTTTGGCATTATGTTTGGTTTTAACGAAGTTGTTATTTGCAGGATCAATCAAAGATTGGTTCCAGCGAAAAATAATAGACTCAACACCGTGTAGATAATGGACGATGGTTGGGCTAAAAACCGCATTACAGACTATTTTTCAGCCGATCTTTTAGACTGTAACTTATACCCTGTAGATCCTTGGAATTAAAAAGCAAATGTCATTTTCTTTGAAGACTGATGATAATACCCAGAGCGAATTTAATTCGTCCAGGTTAATTAGGGGGGTCTCTTGGATGGCCTTTGCTTCGACCCTTACTTTGATTATGGGCCTGGCGATGGCCATGATTGCGACCCGGGCCTTTACTGCCGATGTTTATGGGAATTTTATTCTTCTTACTCTTGTTGCCTCTTTTTTGTCGCTGATAAGTAATTTGGGATTGGGCATTTCCATTTCTCGATTTCTGGCGAATTCTGACGATAATTTGCATAAAGAGTTGCTTGTAAATAGTACTTTAATTGTACAAACAATTATTTTCTTTGTAGTTGTCCTGATAACCTTTGTTTTTGGCCCTCTTATTTTTAAATTCCTTGGGGTGCAATGGAATGAAAACACCTATTACTATGTAATTATATTGTTTTTAAGTAATAGTTTTACTGGTATTCTTCAATCTATTCTACAGGGCTTTTTTCACTTCCAAAAAATAGCCATATGGAATTTCTCTTCAAGTGCTTTAAATCTTGTCTTTCTGCTGATTTTTATCTCATTGTCTTTTGATGGCCTTGCCGCTCTGGTCGTCTCACGATGGTTGGCGTATATGCTGGCCGCCTTATATATGTTCTTTTCCATACCGGTTAAAAAGCGAATTGTGTTTCGAGTAGATTTGGCGATGGAGCTTATTCGGTTTGGCTTCCCGCTTCAGCTTAACGGTATTCTGGATTTCTTTTATTCTCGCATAGATACCTTCTTAATTGCGGCCATGCTAAACTCCGCAGACATTGCTTATTATGAAATCGCGAGCAGAATTCCGGATAGTCTTCAGTCCCTTTTTAATTCTTTTAATATGGCCTATTATCCCTCTTTGTCCCGACTTTATGCGAAAAACGAACGAGGCAAGGCTGAACGCTTATTGAAGAATGCTCTTCGTTTGACTACCTTTGGGAGTCTGTGCGTAGCGTGCGTTGCCTTCCTTTTTGGTAAGGATATTATTACTCTATTGTTTTCGAATCAATATTTGGCGGGCGTACCTGTCTTCGTCATAATGTCGGTTAGCACGGCAATCATATTAATTGGGACAATTTTAGGCAACTCCTTGGTGGCTGTTGGGGAATCCGATAAACCAGTGAAGATCAATGTAGCACATTCAATAGTAAGTCTTGTTTTGAACTTGGTGCTTGTTCCGGCGTTTGGTATTATAGGCGCGGCGGTTGCGGGGTTGTTCGGTCCCATCATCACCAACCCTTTAAATTATATTTTCCTCCGCCGTAGACTGACTGTGAATTTGGAGACTTATCTAAAGCCAATTATCATTTTTGCCGGTTGGATTGTCGCCGCCCTGCTTATACCGTCAGAGAGTATGCTATATAAAGTGCTGGCGTTGATTATTTTTGTTGTGCTAAATATTATTTTTTCTGTTGTCGGCAGAGATGACTTTGACTTTTTGTTGGTGGAGGCGAAGGGGATTGTGAAATCTTTAAATTTTTCTTCCTATAGGCAGAAATCGTGAAAATACTGGTAATTAGCGAGTTGTATCCCCCTTATTATGTTGGAGGCTATGAGATTAATTGCAGGGATACGGTTAATGCATTAATAGATCGAGGCCACGAGGTAACGCTTCTGACCAGTTCTTGGGGCTTGTCGCGGGGATCGATGCACGATGGTGTTTATCGTGTTTTAGAATTCGACCCCATTTATTTAGGCAATGGCATTGATAGAAATCCTAAGGATGCTACTGTTTTTTTTAAGAAGTTGATCCAATTTAAACGAAGACTTATTTTACGTAAGAATTATAAGATCGCACAAGATATTATTTTGCAGAAACGCCCCGACATAGTGTATCTGTGGCGACTCCAGAATGTAACAATTGCTCCTGCGATTTGTGCGCAAAATATGGGAATTCCCATAATTTTCCGCGTTGAAGATTATTGGCTTGCTCGAATGAAGGAGATGGCAGAGCAGGACGCTTCACCTCTGAGAAGGGTATATCGTTCCTTGGTATTTGAAGACAACATTTTCAGACAATTGCGTGCAAGAAATATTCTTATGATTAGTCAGGCGCTGAAAGATTATTATGTTAGCGTTGGCTTTTCCGAATACGACATGAAGGTCATTCCCAGTGGCTTGCCGTCTGATTTGTTGCATGACCCATCTGATCGTTCTTCTCGCAGTTTTGCGGCGGATGATGCTAGGACTATTAGACTCGTGTATGCTGGTAGGATTGCTCATGCTAAGGGCCCTGATATTGCCATTAAGGCGTTGGCAGTGCTCAATCAACCGTTAGTGCACTTGGATATCATTGGCACCGGAGATTTGAATTATTTAGAATATCTAAAACAATTGGCAGAACAATTGGGCGTTGAAGACAAAGTTCATTTTCTCGGCAAACTGGATCAGGATGAGATTCTGAGACGATTCTCATGCTATGATGCATTGCTTTTTACCTCTCGTTGGCAGGAACCATTTGGACGGATTGTTATCGAGGCAATGTCGCAGGGCGTGCCAGTTATATCTGTTCGATCCGGCGGCGTCTCTGAAATAATAACAGATTCTGAAAACGGAATGATAGTTCCTATGGATGACCCTATTAGTATGGCTGATTCGATAAGAAAACTCATTCAAGATCGTGCTTTCGCAGCTACTTTGAGAAGGAATGCGTTTACTACCGTCAAAACGAAATTCAATTTAGAGCAACTTACTACTTGTTTCGAGGAATATATTTGTGACATATTAAAGCCATGAATATTGAAGTTTCGAATCATTCCATAGCCTTTTATTGGATCGTTGTTGCTAATGTACTGGGTAAATATTGCACAAATTGGAATTAGTTTATGCGGCCTATTTATGAGGAATATTTATGCGAGTCCTGATGATAACTGATCATGTGCCTTTTCCGCCTGTTAGAGGCACTGAAATACGAAATTACAACTTATTGAAACGCGTTGCTGACGAGCATGAAGTCTGGATCGCTACATTTGCGAAGATATTTGAAGACCAAAGCGGTATAGATCACTTATTGAAATTCTGTAGAGGCGTTGAAACTGCTGATGTTCTGAACATTGGGGGTTTAGATAACCCTGTCCAGGTCGCCCAATATTTTCTGCGTCAACGCCCAATCGAATTACGCTACTACGAGTCCCCCGAACTGGTTTCAAAGATTAAACATCTTGTTTCCATCATAAATTTCGATGTGATTGATATAGTTGACTCGTATATGGGCCTGTATTTAGAAGCCTTGCCCCTCTCCATGCGAAAGAAAACAATACTTACTTTTATTGATGTTGTGTTTAGTAAGTATGACAGGATTTTCCGAATGGAGCCTCGATTCTCTAGAAAATTTAGAATGTGGTTATATAGCCGTATGATGCGACATTGGGAACCTTTTTATGCGGAACGGTTTGCGCGCGGTGTCACTGTTTCTGAGGCTGATAGGCAATTGCTTTTGTCGTCCAATCCGCGTTTGCGATTGGACGTGATACCTAATGGCATCGATGCAAGTCAGTATCAAATTTTGCCATACACAAATAAACCCAGCTTAATATTCGTGGGAAATATGGGATACCGGCCAAACATCGATGCAATGTTATTTTTTGGCCGTGAGGTGTACCCACAGCTTGAGGCCATAATTCCACATTTAGAATTATGGATAGTTGGACTTCACCCCCCTCAGGAGATTCAAGAACTGGGCAGCGAAAGTATCCATGTTACCGGTACGGTAGATGACGTTCGTCCATTTTATGAGAGATGTAGTGTGTGTATTGTTCCTTTGCGTGCCGGGGGAGGAACACGTTTAAAGATTCTTGAAGCCATGGCCTTAGGGAGGCCGGTTATATCGACGTCTATTGGATGCGAAGGGTTGGAAGTTGTGGACGGTGAGCATCTTATTATTGCTGATACCAAAGAGCAAATTATCGAAAAAACCCTATTATTGCTTAGGGATGAAGATTTAAGGAAACACATTATAGAGCGCGCGCGAGATTTGGTGGTCCGGCGCTACGATTGGAGCGTTATTGCGAAACGGCTTATCCAGACTTATTCTGAGGTAGCCAAATGAGTCAACAAGTGAATAAGCCTTATGTTATCTGGATATATCCGGGTAATCTGGGTTCTGTTTTGGATGCTTCCACATGGCTAAAAACTGTGAGCGAACTGCGCAATTTTGGATGGCGTGTGACCCTTGTTTCTGTTGGGCCGAATGGTTGTCATTATATTCATGGCGTTAAGGTGCTTTGTGTTTCGCGGCCCGAGGTGTATCTGCTTCGGCACGCTATATACCACTTAAAAGTCGTCCAAATTATTCTTAAGCAATTTGAGAGTTTGGACATTATATTGCTTCACGAAATTTCCGCGCCATGGATACTACCATTAAGGCTTTTTAGAAAATTAATAGGCAGAAGGCGTCCCCTCATGGTGACAGATACTCGGTCTTTGCCAATGTCGCAATTCGGTAAAGAAACGTGGAAAGAAAAGATACGCAGGAGCGCTTACCGACTTGAAACCCATATGAGCAATTTATATTCAGATGGACGGCTGGCCATCACATCCCGCATGGCGGATGCTGTTGGAATTCCTACAGAGAAATTATGGGGCGTGTGGCCTTCAGGCGCTGAAATAGAACTTATTTCTCGAGCGCGTTCAATCAGAAAGTGGTCCCTGGATTCCTCTGTTCATCTGATTTATCATGGCACTCTTCATCATGAACGAAATCTCATGATATTATCTCAAGCAGTAGTTCGTGCTAACTCTCAGGGAATGTCTTTCAATTTATCTCTTGTAGGGGACGGCACCGAACGAGCAGAACTGGAAGACTTTGCTGCTCGATCAAATGGATGTGTTCGTGTAATTCGCTTTGTAGCATATGAAAAGATTCCGGATATTTTATCTGATGCACATATTGGAGTCTTGCCTTTCCCAAATGAAGAAAAATTTCGCGTTAGCAGTCCCATCAAGTTGTTCGAGTATATGGCGGCTGGATTACCAATTTTAGCAACGCGCATTGTTTGTCATACTGACGTGATAGGTGACGGAGACTACGCATTTTGGGCCGAAGATTCTAGTGAACAGGGCCTGCTTAATGCATTATGTGAAATTTGGCAGTCACGGTATTTGTTGCCCGATAAAGGAGCGCACGCAGCCATGGCAGCCGAAATTTGGTCGTGGAAAGCATCAGCCAGGAAGCTCAAAGTCGCACTTGAAGCAGGCATTGCTCAAACTGCGTAAAACGACGAGCGATGCAATGCAAAATTTTACTTGGAGAGATTTGCAGGAATGAACGATTTTTATGCTAGTAATACAGGCTATTTTGTCTTTTCTCTCGACACTGAACTTGCTTGGGGTAGTCTGTGGGGGCAACCTTTTCCTAAGCATTGGTCCAGAAATGGATCTACGGAACGCGCTACTATTAGGCGGTTGCTTGACATTATGGATGAGTTTGGCGTTGTATCCACTTGGGCCATTACCGGGCATCTGTTTTATGAAAAATGCGAAGAATGCGAACTGTGTCCAATTATGGCTTTGGAAGGAGTTGACAAACGTTTCGAACAGATTTGGCGGACACAAGATTCAATGTGGTATGGTGCTGATATTGTAGAAATGCTGATGACAAGAGAATCTGGTCATGAAATTGCCTTTCATGGTTATACACATCGCGTATTCGACAGCTTAAGCGCGGATGAAGCGAAGTTTGAAATTCAGGAATGGATAAGGCTTGGGAAGAGGAAAGACCTTGTTCCTCAAACCGTGATTTTTCCTCAAGGAAGGATAAACCATTTGAATTTGTTTCGAGATGCCGGCTTTATTTGTTTTCGAGGTAAAGAAGTTCGGCACCCTGCCCTTGGAATTCCAGTGATTGGCAGGATTCTAAACCGTATAAATCTTGAACTTTCCTTTTTGACACCGCAAGTATATGAAGTTAAAGTGGAACGTCAGAATCTTGTTGACATTCCCTCTTCTCAATGGTTATTCAGAATAAATCGTGGCATTGAATCATTCTTGGATTTTGTAAACTTGCCATATCTTCGATTTCATCAGACTATAAAAGCTATCGAGGATGCCGCAAGCCAAAGAAAAGTTATTCATTTATGGGCACATCCTCATGAGTTTAGAACCGAAAAAGATTTCGAAAAATTACGTTATCTCTTTAGCCATTTTGCGAGGCAGGCTCAACATGGAAATTTGCAATCTATTACAATGGCAAATTTAGCAAAACTTGTATTAGAGAAAAGCTAGTCGGAAAAAGTTGAATTAGTAAGTACCAAAGGAGTTTGCGTTGAATTTCGATAAGTTGATTCTCAAGGAAAGAATGCTCGATACTATTTGCCTTATTTTGGGCAGAAGCGCTAAAGCGCTTGGGCGTACAAAATTTTCGCCCTATTTTATTATTGGCACGGGGCGCTGTGGCACATCCTTGTTGGTCAAAGTGTTGGATTCTCATCCGCAGCTCTGCGGATTTCCTGGTGAAGCGAATGAGCTTTGGCATCCTCGCTTGGAACCTTTTGAGATGGCCTCGATTGATATCCCGCCGATTGAAATTGATCCCCAAAGGTTTAGCGAGATTTCAATTGAAAGCTGGCCTCCCAAACATGGCGACACGATTCGCAACATATTTATGGGCTTCCAACTGCTTACTGGACCGTCAAGAGTATTCTTTTCGAAGAGCGCCATGGTTTCGTTCATGATCCGAAAGATTCTTGATATTTTTCCCAATGCGAAATTTATTCATATATATCGATATGGGCCTTCGGTTATTGAATCGTACTTCAAGAAGAATTTTGGGAAATATTCTCACTATAAGTATACCGATAAGGATTATCGTAGATATTGCGCGAAATATTGGAACGACTGCATTATGGAGATAGAAGATAGCAAAATCAAGTTATCCCTTGAGGGGAAAGGCCAATTTTTTGAATTCAGTTATGAAAGTTTCTGTGAAGATCCAAAGAATTTACTTGACAGGCTTGCCGGATTTCTGCATGTTCCGTCAGAGGGTTTCTGTTTTGATACATCGAAGATCGCCAGTCAAAATTATAAGGCGTTGGATTTTACGGACGATCCGGACGGAAAAGAATTATTGGAGTTGATGTTGCCGGGCTTGAGATTAAAAGGATATTTAACCCAAGTTGATTTAATGCCTGACTAATTATATTGGATTGAAGATAGATTGTATGAACGCTAGTTATATTTTGACGAATAAATGATATTAAATACGTTGCTTGTTGCTGAAAATTGATCATAGATAGTTAGGAGAGATATCCGAATGCGGCTAGGTGTTATATTGTCAATGAAGCGTGGCATAGATCATTTTACGTACCGCGAACTCTTGGTTTATGGGGAGGCGGGAATTGATATCGAGCTTTTCCCGACCAAATTTCAAGCGGGTCTTTATAACGCGAAGGAAAATTGGCGTCTTCATCGGTGGCATCCATTATGGGTAATTCTTGCACAACCGCTTTATTTCTTTAGATCGCCCCTTCGTTACTTTTCGCTCTTTTTAGAATCGCTGAAGTTTCGAGCGGCTATCGATTTCTTTATTGCCGAATATTTTGCTGTGCGCATGAAAGAAATTGATGTAATTTATTCCATTAGTGGCGATCGCAAGCTTTTTATTGGTTATTTCTGCAAGAAGATATTAAAGAAGCCGCAAATGGTTATTTTGCATGCCTATGAACTTTACAGGAATCCGAACCCAAGACTCTTTGTCCATGCTCTGAACGCGTGTGATCAGATTATAACTGTAACTGACTATAATAGAGAGTTATTGTTTAATCGGTTTCATATAGACCCCGCCTCTGTTGAAGTTGTTCGCTGTAGTGTGGATACAGACGATTATAAGCCTGAGAAGAAATTTGTCATCTTGATTGTTTCTCAATATGATGAACGGAAGGGTCACGAGATCTTGTTGCGGGCAGTAAAGTCATTAAATTATGATGATATTGAGGTGTGGATTGTTGGCGGCAAACATGATCGCCCCAATGAAGTTAATGTGCCTGAGTTAGTTAAAGAGCTTGGCTTGGAATCTAAGGTCGCATTGTTTGGGTCATTAAGCGGAACGGCGCTTAAAGCGATGTATCGCTCTTGTGACGTATTTTGCTTGCCCAGTAGAACCAGCACCCTTGGCATTGCCGAGGGTTTCCCTGTAGTGTTGATGGAGGCCATGTCGTTTGGAAAACCTGTCATCACTACTCGACATGTTGAAATTCCCCGCGTTGTGCCTGAAGTGCTTGTTAACGAGAATGACGTGGATGGCTTGGCAGATGCAATTAGGAAGTTATATGGGTCGCGGGAATTATTGAAGACGCTGGGTGAAAGAAACCGGACAATCGCAGAGAAATTATTTTCACTCTCGAATGCTGAAGCATCTGCCTATCTGCTTAATAAATTGGCGCATCCAGACTAATTCCTGGCATTGGATGAAGACATTTCCGAAGGAAAAACCACAAATGGATAATAAAATTTTGAAGGTCGCGTTGGTCGGGGGAGGGGAGTTTGGCAAAGAACATATTTCGGCACTGAAGGAGTTAGAGTCGATTGAGATTGTGGGAGTTTGTGATCAAGACCGGATTCGTGCTGAAGCTTTAACGAGAACAATAAAGAATGCGCAGGCCTATCAGAGTTTGGATGAACTTCTCCAACAAGAACGTCCCAATGTGGTTCATGTTCTTACTCCTCCAGTAACACATGCTGATATAGCCATACGTGCTATGGAGGCGGGGTGTCATGTGATTGTCGAGAAGCCTATGGCATTGACTACTGTAGAGGCTGATCGAATGATAGAAATTGCCCGGAAAAATAACGTCATGTTGGCTACGGACCATAACTATTTGTTTAATCCTTGTATTATTAAGGCGCGCCAACTTGTTCAACGAGGTGAGATTGGAAGGGTAATTCATGTTAATGGGTTTTATGGCATGCCGGGCGCCGCTGATGATTATAGAGGTATAGCCGGACGTTCCCATTGGGCTTGGCGTTTACCTGGTAGTGCATTTACAAATTTCTATCCTCATATGATTTATCTGGCTGAGGAGTTTGCACCTGGCGACCTATCGGTGGCGGGTGTGACTTTCGGTCAGGAACTTAATGACAATGGCCTCCCAACGGAGCTATGCGTCCTGCTAAAAGGCGAAAACGCGTCGGCTACTTTGGTCATATCAATGCAAATACAACCATATGCAAAGTACATTGATATTTATGGCACAAAAGGGATCATCCATGCCGACTTGGCGAACGAGGTTTGCACCCTTCATAGAGTCCTTCGTGCTCCCGGTATGATATCAAAAGTTCTTTATAACCTTGAAGAAAGCAGTCAGCTCGCGGCCTATACCATAACTAATACTACTAAAGTGCTATTGGGATTGATTAAGAGAAATCCCGGGTTGCGCAATCATCTTAAGGCGTTCTATGAGGCGCTGCAGAATGGGACTGCATTGCCAGTGAGCGGCGTGGATGGCAGAAAAATGATCCGGGTTATGGAAGCTACTTGGAAAGAACTTCCGGAATCGGTATCGAATCCGGGAACAGTTTCGAAGATTGTTAAGAAAATAGCTCCTGAAACTGAAATAGAAAAGCGAATAGTAAGGGACGGTGGTATTAAAGGGAAAGTGTTGGTAACTGGTGCGACAGGAAACTTGGGATATTATCTGGTTAAAGCGCTGGCGCGCAGTGGCGTCGATGTTCGGGTATTGGTGCGTTCCATTCATCGCGTTCCAAAAGAAATTGAGTCAATTGCAGAAATAGCTTGTGGTGATATTCAGGACTTGGCATCACTTGAGTCTGCTATGCGAGGAGTATCGGTAGTGTATCACTGCGCGGCAGTCACAAGGAATTATTTGCCTTTGGATGTACATGTCGCCACAAACGTCCGCGGCACTGAAAATATATTAAAAGCGGCACTTCAAATGGGCGTCAGACAAGTGATTCATGCCAGTTCTGTAATTGTTTATGGTTTATCGAACGGGAAAGTTGATGAGAATAGCGCATATCCAGTAGTCTCCGATCTCTTCGCAAACTATATGCGTACGAAAATTGAAGCAGATAAACTAGCTGTCAAATTTTACGAGGATTCGGGACTGCCTGTTACTGTTTTACGATTCGGTAGCCTATATGGACCGTCGACGAAGCGATCATTAAATAAAGGGTTAATCCAGCTTGGGTTCTTGAAATTTGCTATCGGTTCAGGAAGAAATCATAGCCCTAATACTTATATTCAAAATGCAGTGGATTGTATGCTTCTTGCTTCAATTTCTCCTCAAGCAATCGGTCAAGTCTATAATGTGGTTGATGAACCGCAGTTCAGTGCTCGGGAGTTTTCAAGGAAATGCGAAGCGATCACGGGAGAAAAGTCAATCAGGATATCGGTGCCTAAGTTCGTAATGCTTTTGGGCGCGCAATTGTTGGAATGGAGAGCTAGCGGAAAGAATCCGCTTCTTCCGCCGCGATTGTCGAAGTTTGTAGTAAGAAGTGAATGCAGAGACATTTACTATTCGACGTTAAAGATTCAGGAACAATTGGGTTGGCGGCCATCTATGACTTTAGATGAAATATTGGTCGGTGTTCTTAAGGAGGAACAGTCGGTTCAAAAGACAACTACATGAAATAAATGAACGCCCGACGCGCTATTTTTATTTGAATATCTGTCCAGCCAGCGCTATTTCCAATGGAATGGCCTTTTTGTCCAGCACATTTCTCCTTTATAAGGATTCTAATCGCGAACTATGACATCAAATCGTGTGCCTCGTTCGATATGTATGATCGCATATGCCAATTATTTTACCGATGCGCGCATAAAGAATTATGTGGATATTTTGTTGAAAAACGGCTATCGAGTAGATGTTTTTGCATTGGGTGATATCGAACCAACCGCGGCCGGCTTGCGTGTCTTTTGCTTAATGCAGAAGGTGTGGAGCAAAAAATTATTGCCTTATGTGCTTTCACAAATAAGCTTTTTTATCATATCGACTTTTCGAGTCGCTTTGGCCTTTTTTCGAGAACGCTATGACGTTGTGCATGTACATAATATGCCGGATTTTCTCGTATTCGCATCTTTACTGCCCAAAATATTGGGCGCCAAGATAATTTTAGATATTCACGATACCATGCCGGAATATTATGCGACAAAATTTTCCGTGCCATTAAATCATCCATTGATTCATTTGATGCGAATGGAAGAACGAATCAGCTCTATATTTGCGAATCACGTAATTACAACTAATGTATTACATAGAGAAACTTTAATAGGACATGGTATCTTGTCTGGCAAGATAAGCATCGTGATGAACCTTGCGAACCCCGCAATTTTCACCCCTCTCCCCGCAAAAATGGATGTGAACGGTATTAAATTGGGCTATCATGGAACTGTGGCTGAGCGCTTGGGTTTAGATTTAATATTGGAAGCTGTTTGGCGCGCGCAGCCTTTTTGTGAATATTTAAAACTTGTAATCATAGGTGACGGGGAATTTATGCCTCAGTTAAGGCAATTGGTTATAAAGTATTCTTTACATGATGTTGTTGAATTTATAGGATGGGTCCCTGTTGAGAAATTACCGGGACTTTTGGCTGAGGTTGACCTCGGAATCATTGGAAATCGTAAGTATAACGAGGATTATAAGAATTGGATGTTGCCAGTTAAGATGTTGGAATATGCCGCAATGGGAATCCCGGCAATTGCGCCGCGGTTAAAGGTTATCCGCCAGTATTTTGACGATGATAGCGCCTTTTACTACGAGCCGGACAACGCAAAAGACATGGCGCAACGAATTATCGAATTGTATCGTGAGCCATCCAGGCTTGTTACAGCCATAAAGAACTTAAGTAAATTTAACCAGCAGTATTCTTGGGCAAATATGGAAAGAACGTATATGAATATTATTCATGTTTTGATCAATGAAAGCTAGGCCTATGCCATTGACGGAACTTCCATTAAACAGCGAAATTTGGAATAAGTTTATTTTACAGCAGCCAAATGTAAATATTTTTCATCATCCAAGTTGGATTGAATTCCTTGTCGAATGCTATGGATATACTCCATATTTATTGGCTTCTTTAGACGAAAATGGGAAAATGCAGGGAGGGATTCCGATGATAGAGATAAATAGTTGGCTGACTGGGCGAAGGATGATCAGTCTGCCGTTTAGTGATTCTTGCTCTCCAATGGCTGTTGACAAGAAAAATTTAGACAAATTAATATTAGATCTTCAGCAATGGCGAAGGCAAAAGGGTTTGTCGGAACTTCAGATACGTTGGCCACTGTCTACTCGCATCGATACATATTCCGGCGAAAGTTTTTATCAACATTTTACATATTTGAATGACGATCCTGCCAAGGTATTTCGCAAGTTTAGCAAGTCTCAGGTACAACGACATATTCGTCAGTCAGAAAAACTGGAGGTCGTTGTTAAGCGAGGAGAGACTTTGGAAGACATGTATCTATTTTATAATCTGCACCTTCGAACCCGTCGGCGATTGGGCGTACCCGTGCAACCAATCCGTTTCTTTCGCATTCTTTGGGAGCGTTTAATTTCGCAGGGATTAGGCTTTATTTTATTGGCGTATCAAGAACGACAACTTTTGGCGGGGGCTGTTTTTCTGCACTTCAATGAAACACTTACGTATAAGTTCGGGGCTTCTGACCCCAGATTCTGGAAATTTCGTCCGAATGATGCAATTTTTTGGAATGCTATTTGCTGGGGATGTGAGAACGGTTATAAACTATTTGACTGGGGAAGAACTGATATTGACAATGACGGATTGCGCGATTTCAAACGCGGTTGGGGAAGTGAAGAACAATCGTTAAATTATACAATTTTGGCGGATAGTCCCCCTTTGCATACTTCTCGATTCGAAGTTCCGCGCCGTTTGCTAACAACTATTATACAACGCTCACCAGTTTGGATGTGCCGTTTGATTGGCGAATTGTTCTATAGCCACTCTGCCTGAGCTTTCTAATGATCATTTCGAAGACATTTTGAGGCTGGACTGTAACAATGACTAATCTTTGGAGTTCAAACGGGCCGTCTAAGTTTTGGTTGCCCATGCCGGTTATTGAAGATCGTTTTTGGCAGGAAGCAATCCGAAAATCCATTTCGTTATTGGATTTCGCTGATAATGAAACAAATCAGAATAAGTTAGTTGAATTAACTTTGGGCGAAGGTCGGTTTGGCCCACATCATTGGAATCTGTCATTAGCGAAAAGGTTGTATTATCTAATTAAGCCGTATTTGCCGAGGCAATTAACCCGGCTAATGCGGAAATATTATAGCGCGCCTGCTTCTAGGAAGTCGCAGATTAATTGGCCGATCGATTCTAGGTACGCCATGTTTCAATGGGAAGTAATGCGTCAACTTTTGATTGCTACTGGCAACCGCACCATTTCTTACAGGAGTTTTTGGCCTGAAGGCCATCAATTTGCTCTTGTTTTGACCCATGATATTGAAACTGCAGATGGTCAAGCTTTTGTTCGTGATATTGCTAATGTGGAAGAAGGCCTGGGATTTCGATCCTCGTTTAACTTTGTGATGGAGAAATATCCTTTGGACATGAAATTAATTGAGGAATTGCGGGATCGTGGCTTTGAAGTGGGTTGTCATGGTTTGAAGCACGATGGTAAACTGTTTAACTCCAGATCGACATTTGATAGGAAGGCGGCTAAAATCAATGCATATTTGCAGGAATTTAAGATAGCCGGCTTTAGAGCTCCTCTGACTCACCGTAATCCGGAATGGATGCAAACACTCAATATCGAATATGATTTATCCTTCTTTGATACTGACCCCTTTGAGCCTATTCCGGGAGGTACTTTGTGTGTCTGGCCGTATTTTTTGGGAAATTTTGTGGAATTGCCATATACGCTTGTACAGGATTATACGCTTACAGCAGTGTTAGGAGAGACAACCCCGCGGATCTGGCTTGAAAAGGTTGATTTTATAAGAAAATATAATGGCATGGTACTTCTTAATACTCATCCTGATTATCTGAAAGATGATAATACATTGAATATCTATCTTGATTTTTTGCGTTCCATGAAGGATGGCGGCGGCTATTGGCACGCCCTCCCCTGCCGCGTCGCAAATTGGTGGAAAACGCGCAGTCAATTGCAAGAATTAGATAAAGAGCATGCGTATACTGGAACGATCTCTCTTGATAAGTCGGGAAGACTTTTTGTCGATTAGCCTGATCGAGATTTTGTAAAATATTTGTCAATGATGGATATCCCTTTGGGACAAAGATAGCTTTTCGAGACAGTGGAATCTATGAACATTGTTTATATCATTCTCGCACATCAGTTGCCTGATCAGTTGATACGTCTTGTGCATAGGCTTAACGCTGACGATGTTACATTCTTTATTCACGTTGATAAAAAAGCTAAATCCGCGATGTATAAACAAATAGTTGCATCCCTGGGCGGATATAAGAACATTTATTTTTTAGATCGTTACGCGCGCTATCATGGCGATTTCAACCATGTAAAGGCAACTTTGCAGGGTATTCGGATGGCACACGCATTGAGTATTCAGTATGATTATATAATCCTGCTTACGGGGCAGGATTATCCAATAAAATCCAACATTAGTATTCAAAGAGTCTTGGAAGAAAGTCATGAACGATCCTTTATAGAATATTTTCCACTACCCAGTGAGCATTGGCAGAATGAGAATGGCGGATTTGATAGAGTAAACTATTTTTATCTTCATTGGTACGGGTGGGAGTTCCCGTTTCTTAAAAGAAATAACTATTTGAAGTTGATTCCAGATCAAATATGGTTCGCTTTGGCTAAAATTTTGCCAATGCAGCGAATTTTTCCTGGCGATTTCAGGATATATGGCGGTAGTGCATATTGGTGTCTGAGTAGAGAAAGCGCTGAGTATATATATAATTTTGTGCAACAAAACGACGCATTTGTAAACTTCTTCAAGAATGTGAAAATAGCAGAAGAAATTTTCTTTCAAACAGTTCTCCTGAATTCGCCCTTAAGAGATCGCCTGGTCAATGATAATTTAAGATATATTATTTGGTCTAAATCGCGTCATCCAGAAAATTTACGCGACCAGGATTTCGAAAACCTTATAAAGTCTAACAAGCTGTTTGCCAGAAAATTTGACATGACCGTCAACCCGGGTTTGGTGGATATGATCGATCGGGTAATTTCATGACAAATAGGGAAAGGTTGTAGCATCACGTGGAAGTTACTCCTTGTTATCCAAATATTTTACGTATTTCTTTCTGCTTCAATAATTCAACAGACTTCCATATTGTTGTTTTTAGCGAAGAATTATGAAAATTGCTTATGTTATTCTGGCGCATAAACTGCCCAAACAACTCACGCGATTGGTTCACAAACTTAATGCTGGCGATGTGTCATTCTTCATTCATGTCGATAAAAAGACCGACAATCAAATATTTGAAGAAATAAGGGCTTCTCTTAATGCCTTTAATAATGTTTATTTTATGGAACGCCGTGTTTGTAATTGGGGAGAGTTTAACGCTGTGGCGATTACATTAAATATAATGTATGTGATTTTGAGATCGGATATTCGATACGATTATGTCATTTTACTCACAGGACAAGATTATCCAATAAAATCTAATAAGCAGATTCAAAAGGTTTTAAATGCAAGTGGCGGACAAAGCTTTATCGAGTTTTTTCCATTACCCAGTGAGCATTGGGAAAATGAGAATGGGGGACTGGATCGGCTGTATTATTGGCACCTCAATTTTCTGGGTCGCCGAATTGCTTTTATGAAGGAAAAACAGTTAAGATTCCGGATTCTCAACCTTTTACCATTGCGTCTGAATAATATTTTTTCGTTTCGGAGAAAACTGCCCCATAAATTTGCAATATTTGGCGGCAGTGCTTACTGGTGTTTGACGAGGGAATGTGTTGAATATATCGGCAACCTTGTGCAAAGCGATCGTACATATATAAACTTTTTTAAATTTACATCCCTGCCTGATGAAACCTTTTTCCAAACCATCCTTTTAAACTCACCGCTTAAAAACAGCCTTGTCAATAACAATTTAAGACATATAATGTGGTCGAAATCAAGCCATCCCGAAATTTTACAAAAACAACATTTTGATCAATTTATGAATTCGGACAAGTTGTTTGCAAGAAAGTTTGATATGACTATTGACGCGGATGTATTGGATATGATTGACCAGGTGTTGTGCGATTTTAATTAATAATTGTATGGCCGATCTCTGTCTTAAGATTTGGGTGTGACGAACTTAAATTGTTTTTTTGTGTAAGGGGGATACTTTCCGATGGTATTTTCTATTGCCCCGAAAATTCAAATGCGCCCATGTCATATCCGGCGCCTTGTGGCCTTGGGGTCCCATCGAAATCGATTGGGTTGTCAACCTGGGACATGCCTTTATCTATGCAGGGCGAATCGGCCTTCAAATGATAGTTGCCTGTAGTTTCATTGATAAAAAGTGGATTTAATCCCCATACATCTCCAGGGTCCTGCGCGCGCCATGGGATACCGCCCGCTCTAAAGACGCAATTATATCCTGCTTTTAAGGATGCTTCGGATATGGCATCCGGCCATATTGAGCCTATCCCATTTTCCTGATAGGCGAAAATATTATTTTCTATAGTTGTATCGATACTATTGTATAGATATATTCCCTGAGAAAATTGATTATTGGGGTCTCCTGCAAACGTATTATTAATTATTGTTAAATTGCGTGTATCGCTAATTATTGCAATTAGGTTTGCATGAACAACATTGTTTCTTATCAGAAGGTTGGGTGCATCACCCTGAATTTGCCACGCCTTTCCAGCAAGGCCATCCATGGTCTCAGGGTTGTTGCAATAATTCCTATCAAATAGAATGTTGCTGCCACTTCCTCCCTTCGAGGAATCTGACCAGGTTTGGAAGCAATCAATGTGGGGATCTATATTTTCAGGAATGCCATAATGAATATCGTGAATATAGTTGCCGCGGATAATGTGTCCGGAGCCGAAGAAGTGGATCCCGTCGGCATCCACCCAGCTGGGAGGGTTGGCCCATTGAGGAGGATGCTGGTAGGTGCCGGAGATGTCGTTACTCTCGATAATATTATTCGTTCCGCGCACATCAACTCCCGATTGGCTGGGATGTACAAATGTGTTGTTCCGAACCACACATTGGCTGGTTGAGTTGTCGAGCAGGACGCCGTCACGCCCGGTATCGTGGATATAGTTGCCTTCCAAAAGACAGCCGCTGGCGCTGACTTTGATGCCAAAACCATCCGGGTCGGTGACTACAGACGTGGAAATATTGAAACCCTTTATAGTCGTATTGTTAGCTGTGATGGTAAAGCCCTTCATGTTCACGACGCCTTGTGCCATGAACGTCAATCCGGCTCGTGTAATTTTGACGCGTTCGGGATAGGTGCCGGCCAGCACGTAGATCGTGCCACTGCCGGAGTTGGCGGCTTTTTGGATGGTTTTCCACGGCTGGGCTTGTGTCCCGGCATTCGCATCCGATCCGCTTACGGATACGTAGTAAACATGCGAATCTGTATTGACCGGGGTGGATAACCCATGAATCGGAACATAGGCGGAGCTGAAAAAAAACTTCACTCCGAAGAATAAGCTTATGGCAATGAGGAGGGCGCCGAACACAAGTTGGGGGCGGTATTTTTGCATTACTTCTTTCGTGTTTTCGGGCTGAAATCAATTATCGTTAATTCGATGAATTATAAAGGTATTCCTCCGTATGTTATACTGGATTTGGATGATATGGAAATTAAATTATCCCATCCGGAAGTTGACCTGATTTTCAATTGGCGTTTAATTTATAGGCGCTCTTCACAGTGACTTACGATTCTCCTCACCGCCGCTATAACCCTCTCACAGGCGACTGGGTGCTGGTTTCGCCTCATCGTGCACAACGGCCATGGCTGGGCCAGGTGGAAAAAACGTCAGCTGAGAATCTGCCATCGTACGACCCGGCCTGCTATCTGTGTCCGGGAAATGAACGGGCAGGCGGGATTCGCAATCCCAAATATTCTGGCACTTTCGTATTCGACAATGATTTTGCGGCTCTGCTTCCCGATCCCATAACGGAATCGTTCGCAGCCTCCCGCCCTTTGCTTGTTTCCGCTCCCGAGCGCGGACTTTGCCGGGTGATCTGTTTTTCGCCTCGGCACGATTTGACTCTGCCGGAGCTTGAGTTACCCGATATTCAAAAGATTATTCAAACCTGGGGCGAGCAGGCTACCGAACTTGGCGCTCATGAATTCATTGAATACGTGCAGGTTTTTGAGAACAAAGGCGCGCTGATGGGATGCTCCAACCCGCATCCGCACAGCCAGATTTGGGCGCAATCCAAACTGCCCAATGAAGTGGAAAAGGAAGCAAGATCGTTCGGCGCATATTTTGCCGGGAATCATAAACAGCTTCTGTTGGATTATCTTGAAGAAGAGAACCGGCAGAAGGAACGAATCGTATTCCAGAATGCTCATTTTACGGCGTTAGTTCCGTTTTGGGCGGTATGGCCTTTTGAAACTCTGCTGATCGCGCACCGCCCGACGGCCTATTTATCGGATTTGAATCAGGATGAGATGCTGGCAATGGCCGAGGCGATCAGACAGATCACGACGCGTTACGACAACCTGTTCGAAATTTCTTTTCCGTATTCGATGGGCTTTCACCAGGCGCCGTTCGATGGACTCCCGCATCCCGAATGGACTCTGCACGCGCATTTCTATCCGCCGTTACTTCGTTCGGCAACAGTACGCAAATTCATGGTGGGCTATGAAATGCTGGCTATGCCACAGCGGGATATTTTGCCTGAAAGCGCGGCAGAACGTCTGCGAACCGTTTCGAATGTCCATTATAAGCATTCGAAGTCGTCTTGAGAGCCGCTTGTATTTCAATTAGATGAAAGATGAGACATGACCGATTTTCATGGGGAACCGACGCGCATCACCCAGAATCAATTTGTACGGCTCGAGATTATTCCGAATGCCGGGCGCATCATCCGCTTTGCGCCGCACGGCGGGAAGAACATATTTGCCGATCTCGGACTGTCGCCCATTTCAACACCCTATGGCAACTTCTATTTCCGCGGCGGGCACCGCTTATGGCATTCGCCCGAGGCCATGCCGCGCACCTACCTGCCGGATAACGAAGGCGGGATCGTCAGTGAGATAACCGACGGTTTGCGAATCGAAATGCCTGCCGAACCCTGGACGAATCTTGCCAAGTGCATCGAGATTCGACTGAACCCCGAACGGCCGCAGGTCATCCTTCGACACGAATTGCGCAACGACGGCGCCTGGGCGGCGAAAATCGCGCCGTGGGCGCTGACCATGTTCCAGCCTGGAGGGATCGGGATTTTCCCTCAGCCGGTTGGGAACGTGGATGACTCAGGCCTGCTTGCCAATCGTCACTTTTCATTTTGGCCGTACACCCGCCTGAACGACCCGCGCCTGATCTTGCGCGATGATTTCGTCCTCGTTCGTGCAACAGCAGGCCGGTCTCCGATGAAGCTTGGTTATTTTAATCCCCATGGCTGGGCCGGTTATTGGCTGGACGGCACATTATTCGTTAAACGCTTCGACGCGCAGTCGAATATCCGTTATCCCGATCATGGCTGTAATACGGAATGTTATTGCAGTGATCAATTCATCGAGTTGGAATCGCTGGGGCCGTTGACCGATCTACAGCCGGGCATGAGCGTCCTCCATACGGAGATTTGGGAGGTGTATGACTCCCTGGACGTATCGCTCCTTTCGGATGAAATTCGAAATTTGATTCTTGGAATGAATGTGTAGGATATCGAACGATCCGGCCGCCGCGGAGGCGCGCCGGATTCAATTGATGTGTGCAAAGTTCGCGTAAAATATTCTCTTTCCAGTCGATTGTGCTACAATATTTTTTGATGGTTTCCGATTTGCGTCCCTCGCCCATTGCCGGCACCTGGTATGAAGCGGACCCGGATGCGCTTGCGCATCAAGTGGATGCGTACATGGATCGGGCCGCTCTGCCCAATCTGCCGGGCGAAGTGATGGGCGTCATTGCCCCTCATGCAGGGCACGTTTATTCGGGGCCTGTGGCAGGATACGCGTTTGCGGCACTGCGCGGCCGCGCGCCCCAATTGGTTGTCATCCTTTCCCCTTATCACGATTATCATGCTGATGCTTTGCTGGTTAGCTCTCATCGCGGTTATTCCACGCCTTTGGGCGATATCTTTATCCATCATGGGTCGGTGCACGCGCTGGATGCCGCGCTGAAACAAATGCTCGGCTTTGGGCTGACTTCGATTGCACGCGACCGTGAACATTCCCTCGAGATCGAACTGCCCTTCCTCCAACGCGCCCTCGGCGCGCCGTTTCAACTTTTACCGATCATGGTGCGCGCGCGGGATGTGCGCGTCTCTCAGGGATTGGGGAAAGCTCTGGCTGGCATCCTGCGCGGTCAGAATTTTATTCTTGTCGGGAGCACGGACTTGTCTCATTTTTATGCTCAACGCGACGCCGAAAAACTGGATTCGGAAATGTTGCGTCAGATCGAATCTTTCTCGCCGGATGGCATGTTCAACGCGGAATTTTCGGGCAAGGGATTTGCCTGCGGCCTGGGCGCGGTGACTGCTGTGTTATGGGCCGCACGCGAGCTGGGCGCGGATGCAATCAAGGTCCTGCACCATGCCACCTCCGGCGACGTGACGGGAGATTATTCTTCAGTTGTGGGATACGGCGCGGCCGCCATCTTGAAGAGTCCACGCGCATGACTTACGTTCAAGTCGCTGTCAATGTGCCCGCGGTGAGCGGGGTTTTCGATTATCTGGTTCCCGATGAATTGGCCGATCAGGTAAAAATCGGGATTCTGGTTACCGTGCCGTTTGGGAATCAAATGGTGCAGGGCGTGATTCTGCGCTTTGTGGATTCGCCGTCGGTCGCGCAGGTCAAACCGATCTTCTACACGCTCGATCCGGACCCTGTACTGACTCCCGCGCAAATTGCATTGGCCGAGGCCTTGAGCGAATCCAACCTCACGCCTGTGGCCGCTTTTGTGGATGCGATGCTTCCGCCGGGGCTGAGTCAGCAAGCCGATACGCACTATGAGCTTCGCCAGAGAGGCATCCAGCGCGGCGACGCGTTATCGGCAATCGCTGTCCGGCTGATCAAACTGCTGGAGGAACGGGGGCCGCTTCGGGGTCGTCAGATCGACGCGCACTTTGGAAATGTTCAATGGCGGCCCGTGGCGCGTAAGCTGGTCAAATATGGCGTTTTTGACAGTCAATCCATTTTGATGCCGCCGCGCGTCCGCCCCAAGTTCATCCGCACCGCGCAGTTGGCGGTTGCGCCCGAAATCGCCGAGGCCGCCTTGAACGATCTCGGCAAAACCGAAGTCACGCGCAAGCGTCGTCAGGCCGCGCTCAAGGTTTTGATACGCGTCAAAGACGCGGTGAATGTCTCGTGGGTCTATGCCGAAAGCAACTGTAATCTGCCCGATTTGCAGGAACTGGCAGAACGCGAGTTGATCGTTTTGCGCGAGACGGAGATTTGGCGCGATCCATTGCGAAAATTGGACGTTATGGAGGAAGCGCATCCAACACTCACGAGCGATCAGGAACGTGCCTGGCGCGCAATCGAACATGGTGTCGAGTCGTTGTTACAGGGACAGGCCGTCAGACCATTTTTATTGCACGGCATCACCGGCTCGGGTAAGACCGAAATTTATTTGCGCGCGACTGAAGAAGTGGTGAGACGCGGAAAGCAGGCCATCATCCTTGTGCCGGAGATCGCGCTTACACCGCAAACAGTTCGTCGTTTCATCGCGCGCTTTCCGGGGCAGGTGGGTTTGGTACATTCGAAATTGTCGGTTGGAGAACGTTATGATACGTGGCGGCGCGCCCGTGCGGGCCTGCTCAAAGTTGTGATCGGCGCGCGCTCGGCATTGTTTACGCCGCTTGCTAATTTGGGTTTGATCGTGGCCGATGAATGCCATGACGCTTCTTATTATCAAGCCGGGCCGCCGTTCTATCACGCGGTGACTGTCGCGCAAATATACGCGCCTTTGGCGGGCGCGTTATGTATTCTCGGTTCGGCCACGCCGAGCTCCGTTCAACGACATCAGGCCGATCTCGGCGCGAGTGTTCGTTTGGAATTACCGAAGCGGATCGTCGTCGCTCCACAGACCGAATCGCAGGAGGGCCTGCCGCCGGTTTCGGTCGTGGATATGCGTGCGGAACTCAAGGCAGGCAACCGCGAAATCTTCAGCCGCGTCTTGATGGATGCACTGCAGACTACATTGAAGAAAGATGAACAGGCGATTCTGTTTCTCAATCGGCGCGGCACTGCGACCTATGTTTTTTGCCGCGATTGTGGATACGTGTTGAAGTGTCCGCGCTGTGACATGCCGCTGACTCTGCATCTCGAAACCAGGGAAAATTTGCGCTGTCATTATTGCGGTTATGAACGTCGTCGGCCGAAGCAATGTCCGCAATGCGGCGGAACGCAGATTCGCGAATATGGACTGGGAAGCGAAAAAGTGGAGGGCGAAGTCCAACGGCTGTTTCCGCAGGCGCGCACATTGCGCTGGGATTGGGAAACGACGCGCCAAAAGGATGCTCATGAGATCATCCTGACTCATTTCACCGCGCATCGCGCCGATGTGTTGGTGGGCACACAAATGCTGGCGAAAGGCCTCGACCTGCCGCTGGTCACGCTGGTTGGAATCGTACTGGCGGACGTGGGCTTGAATCTGCCCGATCCGTTCGCGGCCGAACGCGCTTTCCAGGTGTTGACTCAAGTGGCCGGGCGTGCCGGTCGCAGTGCGCGCGGCGGGCAGGTGATTTTACAAACCTTCCAGCCGGAAAATGAAGTGATCCAAGCTGTAGCACGGCACGATTATGACGGTTTTTATCGTACAGAGTTGGGCGCGCGCAAACGGTTGGGATATCCGCCGTTCGGACGAATATTGCGGCTCGAAATTCGGGATCAGGATGCGGCGCGGGCGGAAGCGGAGGCTCGTCAGCTGGCGCAAAAGATCGAGAGTTGGATTCAAGCTGAGGGGCGGAAAGAGACGACGCTGGCGGGGCCGGTCCCGTCATTTTTTGCAAAGATCGGCGGTTATTATCGCTGGCAGATCGTTCTGCGCGGGCCGGACCCGGCCTCGTTACTGCGCGGCCGCCTGCCCGAAAATTGGCGGATTGAAGTGGAACCGGTAAGTTTGCTATAATACGATTTAATTTTAAACGGAGGCTCTTATGCAAAGTTTTGCGCGCGGCTGGTCGTTTTTGCAACAGGCTTGGAGCATGGCTTTTAAAGATAAGGATTTGATCAAGCCCTCGATCTTCGCATTGATCGCCGGGATGATCGTTTCAGTGATCGGCGTGATCCCGATCATCGCAGTGGCTTTTATATTTTCGGATTCCGCGGTTGGAAATGCGTTGATGTTCGTTTTCGGCGCGATCCTGGTGTTCGTTCAATTTGTAGTCAGTTACGTTTTCTCGGCCATGACCGTATATTTGATCTATGGATACCTGGCTGAAGGCGACGGCCGCATGGATAAAGCCTGGGCGAAAGTGCAAAAAGATTTCTTTAACATTTTGACTCTGGCGGCGGCTTCGACGGCCGTCAACTTGTTGCGCAGTCTGGCACAGCGCAATCGGCGCGGCGTGGGCGCCAGCATTGCCCGCGCGGCCACCAGTTTCCTGCAAGTACTGTGGACCGAGGCTTCTTATCTGGTCCTGCCGGCCATGGTGATCGATGATTTAAATCTCAAAGACGGATTGGCGCGCGTCCTGAAGATCACCAAAGAGAATCTCTTGTTGATCGGACTCAGCACAGTGGGCGTCGGCTGGGTGACCGGCTTGATCGGTTTTGTCCTGGGCGCAATCGGAGCCGTGATCGGGTTGGCTTTGGGCTATGGACTCTTCCTGTTGTTTGGAGGCGGAACGATGGCGCTCGTGGCCGGCATTGCCATCGGCGCGATGATCTTCTTTGCGTTCATCATGGTGGCCAGTGTGATTCATACCTACACGGCTGTGGCCTATCATACCTGCCTGTATTTATGGGCGCGCGAAACCGAGAAGGCCCGGGCGGTCGGCCAGGCGATACCAGTTTCTGCGCCGGCTCCACTGGCCGCGGTGCTTGGGAATGCGGCCTGAACATCGCCATGAATTAGTCAGTTGGGAGGAGGTGGATCGTTTGATCGACCATCTCCTTCCGCAATTTCGCCGTGAATTTACTGCGATGGTAATGATCACGCGCGGAGGGATTATCCCCGGCGGCCTGCTGGCCGAGGCCATGAATATTACGCACCTGCTTACGGCGGCTGTGGATTTCCCGGCCCAATTAATGCGCGAAAAAGGCTCGTTGATGGTCTGGCCTGAATTTATTCAATTCCCGGCGGACGATAAATTGCGCGGCCGGCCAACCTTGATCATGGACGACGTTTGGGGCTCTGGCCGCACGATCACGGCGGTCAAGAATCGAGTCTCGGCGGCGGGCGGCTTTCCTGAAACTTGCGTTCTGCATTTCAACCCGTATCGGAATCTGTTTGGCAGTGTCCGCCCCGATTATTACGCGGCCATTACGGACGCTTACATCGTCTATCCATGGGAGGTCGATCGCGGCGGCGATGAAGTACTGCTTGGCGATATGACTTAGGCGCGGCGGGACTGCATCGAAACCGGATAAAAAAAGCGGCTGATTCAGCCGCTTTTTTGTCGCCTCATTCCAGTACCTCGAAGTTGGATACCGTCAAACTATATTCGTCATCAACCGCTTCTTTGATCTGGTCCACGCGGATCTGAGTTGGATAGCCATATTTGGAGTCATACTCGGTCTTGATTTCATCCGCTCTGCCGTTTTGGTCGGCCTGAACCTCCGCAAAGAGCGCTTCCACCGTGGCGAAACGATGAAAATATTCCAGCTGGCTGTCGTCCGCTGAGACCGGACTGCCGTCGGCATACGCCATGGAAGTAACTTTGCCGTCGTGCACTTCGATGGTCAAAGGCATCTGGTCTCTGAAGGCGCAGAAGCAACCGATGAAGAGCGAGAAACGATAGCTGGCGATGTGGGCATTCTCCCACTTGGTCTGGTTTTTCGATAGCTCGCTTTTCTGGCCGATGGAGCAGGCCGCGAGCATGAAAGCAAGGATAACGAAAACGATCTTTTTCATAGCAATCTCCTTGCTTCAATGGACGAGTCCGCCTGCAAAAAGTTCCGCTGTGATGCCTGCTTTTGGAAATTTGCGGAATCGTCCTCCGGTCTTAGGCCTGGATTACCGACATCAGGAGCGTATGGATAACGGTATATAGAAACAGGAAATTGTTCACCATAACGATCCCAAGGAAAGCGCACAAGGCTGGCAGGTACCATCGATGCCTGGTCAACTCGGCCAACGAGAGAAAAATGAAAAGGGCAAGCGCATAAAAAACATGCGGGGAATAAAGGAAAAGCTCGTATCCATAGATGGTATGGAGAGAAAGGTTGAAAAGCAAGATGAGCGCCAATGTCAGCAAGAGACGCGAGGAATCGCCCTTTCTAATAAGTTCTCGAAGGAAATAGATTATTGAAATGAGAATCAGGCCTCCCCAAATGTAACTGCCCGCTTTTCCAATCGGAGATTCGAATCCGCTCAGCGCCTCCTTGGATATATTTCTTTTGACTATGGTTTGAGCATGAAACCAAAATCTTGGGTATCTCGTCAGACCGCTGATGATGATCGGGGTGGGCGCCACTTCGGAATAGAAGAATAGTTCCCGCACGGCCACCCTAATTCTTGGAACAGAAACGGAATGGAAATTCGTCTTTTCCGTGTCCATGGTGGATGGAATGAAGAATAACGGGCCCGCATTAGGATAGATGACGTTGTTGAGAAGGCTGAGAACGATCACGCTGGAAAGTACCAGCGCGGTATAGCGAAACAATAATTTGAGATTTGGCCTGAAAACAAATACTGCCGCTAAATTCTGGAACAGATTTGTCAGGGTGATTCCCATGGTCATTATGCTAAGGGTAATTAAATATGCCAGCGGAGTCTTTTCGTTTTGTATTGTCAGGATGAAAATGATCAACAGGAGCGCTGAAAAAATATAAGTTTCGACCAGCGCTCCGAACATTAATTGAGTGGTGGATAGACCGAATATGGCGGTGGCAAGCAAGCCGTAGAGGGGATTCTGTGTTTTAGTCCTGACGAGATATGAGATTAAAAAAACGCATACCGCGCCTGCCAGGGCAGTTAATATCGAGACAGCCAATACATTGTTGCCCATTAAAAAGTATCCCAGCGCCATAACAGCCGGTCGTAAGACCATCAGGGCCAAAGGATGCAGGGAACGCTGGTAGGGATCCGCCCACATGGAGGTTGCGAGCCTGGTTTGCCACGCGGCGGCATCCGCATCGAAGAACATGTCGTCGCGATGAAATAACTGTATGTCGAAAACATTGGAAAGCGCAAAATAAATCAGGAAGAAGAATCCCGCTGTAATCAGCTCGATGCGGTACTTCCATACAAAGGCGGCGAGACGCGTATTGCGCAGATCGTTCCACCAAACTGCCTGCCGCGGAAAATAGTACAGCCATGCCAGCCCGGGCAAGGTCAGGACGAATGATGTTAGGCTGATTAACCCGAGCGAATTACCAAAGGTTACGTCCTTCGTCGTGGCAATTTCACGAAAATGGAATACGATAACGGATATTGCCAGGGCGAAAATGAAAAGGAGCAAAACGATCAAAATCTCATAAGCGATCCCCCTGCTTTTTTCCTGTATGCGTTTTTTCCAATCACAAAATAGGTGGTAGAAAATTATCCCTGATCCCAGGCTGAAGAGAACGACTGTAAGGCCTAGAACGATAGGCCGGCCCTGAAAGGGGGGCAGGAAGATCGCCAAAGAGAGACTCGCGGCATTGCCAAAGGCGTTGGCAATGAGAAGGATGAATAAATCTCCCTGCGTTATCATTGCATTGAGATAAGGAATTACAGAAGATAGGACAATAAAACTTAATGCACTACCGCCCAGGAAGGTGATGACTGCCCCGCTGACCGAGGTTGGCTTCTCGATGGCAACCAATATGCCTGCCGTCAGAAGGGTCAAACTCGGGACGGCGATGCGAGTTGGCGTTCCAGTACCTTTGAAATGAAGCAGGATTTTAGGCTCGACTTGGAAAATCAAAAAAGCGAGGGCCATAGCAGGCGCGAGAATTAGAAGCATTACTTCTTGCGCTGGATGTGCGTGCAGTTCGGGAACGTACTTTACCGCCATCATGGTCAACACAAAGCCGGCTATGATTGCAACCGTTCCCCTGATAATATAGACTAACAGCCCGCTGGTTTTCACGACTTTTGAATCCTGTCTTTGAATGGCTGGCTAATTCTATCGTTCGTAATGAAAATAAACACGCGCACAGCTCGCTTTCATTTATGAAGAAACGAACTTCGTCACGAGTGTAGTGTTAGCTTGCGAAACGCGTTCTTCGTTTTATTCAGATCACTCGAATGACAGAACCCTGATCGGTTTTCTCGATTTCGATGCGCGTCGGGAACGCATCTTTTAATTCTTCGAGATGCGTGATGACCAGAATCTTGACGAAATCATTTTTAACCAGGTTGATGGCTTCGATCAATCGCTGGCGGCCCTCGACGTCCTGCGACCCGAAGCCCTCATCAATGATCAGCGTTTGCAATCGCGCACCTTTACGCTGTGCCAGCACTTCCGAAAGCGCCAGCCGGACCGCAAAGTTGACCCGGAAGGCTTCGCCGCCGGAGTACATTTCGTAGTCGCGCTGGCCTGCGCCATCGCTGATCTGAATATCGAGCGTTTCCTTCAGGTCTTCGCGTTTTTTATCCTTGTATTCCGCCTGCGTTACGAAACGGATCGACATTTGCCCGTTGCTCAAACGGGCGAGCAGGTCGTTGGCTCTGGTTTCGATTTGCGGCAGGGCCTGCTCGATCAGCAGGGCCGGGACGCCGTCCTTGCCAAAGGCGCGTTCGAGCGTTTTATGCCGGGCGATTTTCTCCGCCAGCGTCTCACGCTCGGACGAAAATTCTGCTCTCCGTTTTCGGCGCTCGTCCAACACCGACACTTTCTGCCGCGCAAAAACGACCTCATCGCGCTTTTGATTTTCCTGTTCGCGCAGACGATTTAATTCGCGTTCGGCCTCCTCGAGATTGATGGACGGCTTTTGCGTCTCGGCCGCGTATCTTTCGTCCGCTAGAATCGTCTCGACCTCGTTCAATCTTTTCGCGCCGTTCTCTTCCCAGTTTCCGACTGAATTCCTGATCGTTTCGATTCGTTCCGTCAGCTGGGTAACGGTATTGGAATGGGTCAGCCGTTCCCTCTCTGCGTTTCCAATTTTGGCGAGTTGCGCTTCGCAATCGGCGGCCTGCTTCGTAAGCTCGTCCATGTTCGATTTGTTGTTGCGGAAGCGGTCGCCCTTTTCCTTGCCCTCGGCCTGTAACTGCTTGAGCGTGGACTTGCGATGCTGTGCGCTCAACGGCTGTCCGCATAATGGGCAATCCGCGCCCTCAGCCGATTCGAGTTGATCGATGCGCTCTTTCAACTCGTCCATTTGTGTTTTGAGTAAATCGTTCCCGGCTTTCAATTGAGCCAATTGTTCGCGGGTCGAAGTCCGATTCTCTTCCAGCTCTGCGCGTCCTGTAAGTTTTTTCTCAGCCTCGGCGAGGGATTTCTGCGCGCTTTTGAATTGAAGTTCCAGATCGCCAATCGCCGATTTCTGGTTATCGGCTTCCTTTTCCTGTGCTTTCAGGACGCGCCTTTCCTCATCCAGTTTGGCTTTTTCTGCGGCCAGTTGCTGATCCAGCGCCGCCACCGCTTTCCGCAGGCTTTCCAGCGCCTGCTCCTGTGTTTGACGCATGGCGCGTTGCCTTTGTAATTCATCTTCCAGTTGTTTCAGTTTCTGCCTGCGCGGTTCCTCTTCCTCGAGCTCCGCATCGATCTCGGCGATACGCCCGTCGAGCGCGCCGACTTCGTTCTCGAGGAGTTTGCGCTTGCCGGCTGTGCGTTCCTTGTAAAGTTCCCAAATCTCCAGTCCGAGAATATTTCCGAGCACCTCTTTGCGCTTGCTGGCCGTTTGCTGGGTAAACTGATCGGCTTTTCCCTGCAGGAAGAATGAAGCGTTGACGAACGTTTCGTAGTCCAGGCGCAGGGTCTGCTCGATACGCGCTTGAGTCTCGCGCGTGGAACGTTCGCTGAGCGGACGCCATTGATCGCCGTCTTGAATTTGGAATTCCAAGATCGTGCTCTTACCGCGCGGTAATGTCCGTTGCACGCGATAGACATTGCCCTCATATTGGAAGCTCAGAGAGACTTCGGCGGCCTTGGATTGTAAATTGACCAGCGATTCATCCCGCTTGCGCGCCTGACCGAAAAGCGCCCATGTGATCGCATCCAGCAGGGAGGATTTCCCCGCGCCGTTCTGACCTGAAATGCAAGCCAGGTCAAATTTCGAAAAATCGAGTTCCGCCGTTTCGTGATAAGAAAGAAACCCACTGATACGTAATTGCAAAGGGATCATGTTGGATGGATTATAATCGAAGCGTTATGCCTGACGCCGACCCACGCGCCCGACTTCGATTGATCCTGGTCAGCATCATCCTCGCGACAATTCCATGTTATTGTTTGGGCGGAATTGCAGTGATGCTTGCTCCCAAACCGGGTGAAATTGTGACTCTCACGGAAACAGCGTCTGAAACAATGACAGGCACGCCTCTTACTCCAACCATCAGCCTGACCCCGTTGATCGTTACAGGTACAATCACTTTAACCGGCACCGTTACCGCGACCTTCACGCCAACTTTTACACCGACTGTTTCCCTCACTCCATTCCTGCCTTCCACTGCCACCTGGACTCCTTCACTCATTCCTACGCACACCTGGACACCGACCTTGACTCCCAGCCTAACATTCACACCCATTCCGAGTAATACATACACTCCCTCGCCCACGCAGACAGCCTCTCCCACCGTGATTCCTTCCGACACTCCAACCTTTACCGTGACGCCTTCTCCAAGCGTTACCCCCTTTTCTTCACCATAAAAGATTATGTCCGATATCCTTCCCTTCCTAAAGTCGCTTTTATCGGTTTCGGGCCTCTCGGCCAATGAAACTCCCGCGTCGCGCTTGATCGAATCGACCTGGGCGCCTCTCACTGATGAAATTCGATACAGCCGCCTCGGCTCTCTGCATGCCTTGAAAAAAGGGTATGGCAAGCCGCCGCGTCCGGCAATGTTAATTGCCACACACATGGACGCCATCGGCCTGATCGTCAAAAAGGTCGAAGGCGAATTCCTGTACGTCACCAGCGTTGGGGGAGTGGATGTACGCGTCCTGATCGGGACCCCGGTGCTGGTTCACGCAACCGGCGCGGGCCGGGCTGAAGAATTACCGGGCGTCGTCGCGAGCCCGTCCGCGAAGTTGTTGCCCAATGATTCGCAGGATGAAATCCTGATGCGCCATCTGGTTGTGGATACCGGCTTGCGCGCGGTGGAGGTCTCGAGGCGGGTGCGCGTGGGCGATTTGATCTCCTTTAACACGGAACCCATTGAAATGTCCGGTGAGACCGTGAGCGGACATTCGCTGGATAACCGCGCCTCGGTCGCCGCGTTGACTGTTTGTTTGCAGGAGTTGAAATCCAAATCCCATGTGTGGGATGTGTGGGCGGCGGCCACCACGCAGGAGGAAATTACGTTGGGCGGCGCGGCGACCTCTGCGTTCGAATTGCATCCGAGTCTGGCGGTGGCGATGGATGTGACCTTCGGCAAAGGTCCCGGTTCGGGCGGCTGGCAGACCTTTCCCATTGGCAAAGGCCCAACGCTTTCTCTTGGCCCAAATATCCATCCATTTTTGCATCAACGCTTCAAAGAACTGGCCGACCGCTTCGAGATTCCTTACGCGATAGAACCGGTTCCCGCCAACTCTGGAACGGATGCCGTCTCTTTGCAGGTTTCAGCCGAGGGGATTCCCACCATGCTGATCGGAATACCGTTACGTTATATGCATACGCCAGTGGAAGTGGCGGCCGTGAAGGATATTCAACGCGCCGGACGTTTGCTGGCCGAATTTGCCGCTTCCCTCGAAGCGGACTTTATCGAAAAGATTGTGTGGGATTGAATATGTTGACGATTGGCGCCGCGCAATTCAAACTGCTCGAACAACTGTGTAATGCAGTCGCTGTCTCCGGCGACGAAAGCGAAGTCCGCAAGATCGTGCTGGAGGAAGTGAAGCGATATGCCGACGAAGTGAAGGTGGACGCGTTGGGGAATGTACTGATAACCAAACGCGGCAAACGGCGTAACCGTCCGCGTGTGTTGTTGGACGCGCACATGGACGAAGTAGGTTTCATGATTGTGGGCGAGGATGGCGATGGGATTTACGAGTTTCACACCGTCGGCGGAGTCAACGAAAGACACCTGGCGGGAAAACAAGTGCAGGTGGGACGCGAACATAAGTTGGGCGTGATTGGGGTCAAACCGGTGCATTTGCTGGAACACGGTGAATTTACACGGCCGGCCGGAATGGAATCATTGCGCATTGATTTGGGGTTGAACGGCAAGGCGCAAGTCGGCGAACGCGGCACTTACGCCACCAAATTTCGCCGCGCCGGGCCGTCGATTCTTTCCAAAGCCATTGATGATCGCATCGGTGTGGCGACTTTGATCGAGTTGATCAAGCACGCGCCGTCGAATATTGACTTATGCGCGGCCTTCGCGGTGCAGGAGGAGATCGGTCTGCGCGGGGCGAAGGTGGCGGCTCATTACTTCGACCCGGACCTGGCCATTGCCATTGACTCAACGCCTGCCAATGATTTGCCTGTGCACGACGGCGCTGAAAACAGATTCTACAATGCCAAACTGGGACTTGGTCCCGCCATCTACGTCGCGGACGGATCGGCGATTCACGATCCGCGGCTGGTGAAGTTCTTGCAGGAGACGGCCGAATCAGCGGGGATTCCGTATCAGTTCCGGCAACCGGGCGGCGGTGGGACGGATGCGGCCGCCATTCAGCGTTCGTTGGCCGGCATTCCAACTGTTTCGGTTTCGATTCCGCATCGTTATACTCATTCGCCCATCAGCATCGCGCGCGTGGACGATTGGAAAAATACGTTGAACCTGCTTCACACTGCGCTTGGACGAATAACGAAGAGCTTAATTTCCGAACGGAAGTAGCGTAATGCGCGCTTGCGATTGGATTTCGCCACAGGAAACGCTTTTGGTCTATTTGTGCCCATCGCGATGAAAAATAATTTCAAAATGATTTTCAGAAGTGATAAAGAGTAAGAGAGTTTTAGAGGTGAGTATGGACGGATTGATCGCTTTATTGGGCGCGGGCGAGTACCTGCCGATTGTCGATCCCATCGATCAATATTTACTCGGCAGTCTCGGTTCGAATGGGCGCAAGCCGCGTGTGGTGTGCCTGGCAACGGCGGCCGGGAAGGAAGGCGATGAGAGCATTAATCGCTGGCAGGGCATGGGCAGGGAGCATTTCGAACGCCTCGGTGCGGAAGTATTCCCTCTACGCATTATTGACCGCGCCTCTGCGGACGATCCGCAATATGAGTCTGTGCTTGAGTCGGCGGACCTCATCTATTTTTCCGGTGGTGATCCGGGTTATTTATACGAGACCATGCACACCAGCCGTGCCTGGGGTGCCGCGCAAAAAGCCTGGTCGCGCGGCGCGATCTATGCCGGTTGCTCGGCGGGAGCGATGATTTTGGCACAACGCATGCCGAATTTCCGAGCCGTTGGCATCGCCCCGCGGCCCGGGTTTGGGATCGTGCCTGCCGCGTATGTTCTGCCGCACTTTGACCGCGTTCCGGCGGTTTTCCAGCCAGTGATCTTTGCCGCGCGTGCTTCACTCAAAAATAATGAATTTATACTCGGCATCGAAGAGAACACCGCGCTGGTTGGCAGGTTGGGCGGTGAGTGGCAGGTGATGGGCGTGGGCAGGGTGCATGTCATCAGGAAGAAATCCCAGGCGGCGCATGCCGCGGGTGAGAAAGTTCGACTATGAATCGAAGAACGTTATAAACTTTCAAGTTCAAGCGAGATGAGATGAAAAAACTGCTCCAACAATTGACTGAAACATTTGCGCCTTCAGGCTACGAAGATGCGATTCGCAAAGTAGTGCGCGCTGAAATCGAGCCGCTGGCCGATGAAGTCCGCGTGGACGCGCTCGGCAATTTGATCGCGCGCAAAGGCCGCGGCGGAAAGAAGATCATGATCGCCGCGCACATGGACGAGATCGGTTTGATCGTCAACCATGTGGATGAGCGCGGCTTTGTACGTTTTACCTCCATCGGCGGCGTGTTTGGCAAATATCTGCTCAGCGGCCGCGTCCGCTTTTTGAACGGCACGCAGGGACTGATCGGATATGACCGGCATGAAAAAATTTCCGAGATCCCTTCTGCCGATAAGATGTTCATTGACGTCGGTGCAACCAGCGCTAAAGATTGCCCGGTTCGAGTCGGCGATGTGGCCGCGTTCGACCGGCCCTTTCAAGATTTGGGTCAGCGCGTGATCGCCAAATCGTTGGATGACCGCGCCGGTGTGTTGGTGGCCATTGAAACATTGCGCGCTCTGAAAACCACTCCGCATGAAGTATATTTTGTGTTCACCACACAGGAAGAGGTTGGTACGCGCGGCGCGGGCACTGCGGCCTACGGTCTCAATCCGGATATCGGCATCGCGGTGGACGTCACGCCCAGCGGCGATACGCCCGACGCGTTCAAACTGGAGGTTGCGCTTGGGAAAGGCGCGGCCATCAAGATCAGCGACGCGGGCATGCTGGCCGACCCGCACCTCGTGCACTGGATGATCGGCGTTGCCGAGAAGAATCGCATTGCCTATCAACGCGAAGTGCTCACTTTCGGCTCCACCGATGCGCGCGCGATTCAAGCTTCGCGTTCGGGCGTGATTTCGGGCGCGCTGTCCGTTCCTGTGCGCTATGTTCATTCGCCGTCCGAAATGGTGGATATGGGTGATATTCAGAATTCGGTCAAATTATTGACGGCACTGCTCAAGTCCAATGTTGATGTAGGATGATCGCCCGCTTCACGCGCTTTTCCATATTCCTCATCTTCGTGTTCGCTGCGGCCTGCGAAACTTTGACGTCACTGCCTCTTCCGCCTCGATCTGTCTCTGTTAGCGCGACTCCTTCTCCCACCACTGCTCCCACAATCACTGCCTCCGCGACTCCTTCCGCGCGACTTCTGCGCGTTTGGCTTCCGCCCGAATTCGATCCCAATGCCGATACGCCCGCCGCGGTTCTGTTGAAAACGCGCCTCAACGCTTTTGCCCAAGTTCATCCCTCTCTCACTTTGGATGTGCGTATCAAGAGCGCCGAGGGCGATGCGAAGTTGCTGGATATCCTCTCCCTAACTCACGATGCCGCCCCCGATACTTTGCCGGACCTCATCGCGCTCCAGCGGCCTGATCTCGAAACCGCCGCGCTGAAAGGTTACCTGCATCCCCTCGACGGTTTGACGGAACTGTTGAATAGCCCGGATTGGTATCCGTATGCGCGCCAACTGGGCCATGTGCAAAATGCCATGTACGGGTTGCCGTTTGCGGGAGATGCGCTCGTATTGGTCTATCACCCCTCGCAATTTCAAGTCCCGCCGGTTACGTGGCAGGATGTTCTTGCAAAATCGCATCCGCTGGCAGTTTCAACTGCCGACCCCAATGGAGTTCTGGCGCTTGCCCTCTACCTTTCCACCGGCGGTCGTCTGACCGACGACTCGAACAACCCGTTCCTCGATCAAACTGCTCTGACCAATGTGTTACAACAAATCAACGCGTTGAACATTGCGCCGGTCGATTCGGATGCCGCCGCATGGCGCGCCTTCACCGATCATCGCGTGGATATGGCGCTGGTTTGGGCTTCCCGCTTCCTTCAGGACCCTCAACCTGATTCCGCTATTTTGCCTTTGCCCGGCCTCACAGGGACTCCGTTTACGCTGGCCACCAGTTGGAGTTGGACACTGGCGGGTTCCGATTCCGAGAATCAAGTTTTAGCGGCAGAGCTGGCTGAGTGGTTGATGGACGATGACTTTTTATCCGAATGGGCGAACGCCGCGGGTTACATCCCCACGCGGCCTAACGCGCTCACTCAATGGAATAATCCGGTTATATTCGATACCGTCTCTCGATCTGCACAGGCTATGCCGGCTGGCGATCTGTTGACCAGAATGGGGCCGATCTTTCAAAACGCTTTGAGCCGCGTGTTGCACGGCGAGCAGGCCGCAGTCGTTGCACAAGACGCGGTCGATGCTTTAAAATAAAAGATATTTCAAAGAGGAGAAAAACCGGGTATGGGTGATTATCAACGTTCCACACAAGAATTGACATTTGAAATGCTTGCGCTTGAAATCAAGGCCGCGTTGACGAACTACATCGAGAAATATAATTTAGGCTCGATCTTGAACGACATTTTGATCGCAGTTCAAACCGTCTCGGAGAAAACTAAAAAGGGCCTGTTCGCGGGCCCCGGGCCAAAACATTTGGTGACGATCTCTCTCTTGACCCCGAAATGGCTGTTCATCGTCACGCAGGAGGATCAGAAGCCGCTGTCGGTGCGCACAGCGCGGTTGGCTGAGGTGGTTGTCAGTGACTATGAAAAGAGTCCGTTTTACGCGCGCCTTCCGGATACGGGCGTGGAGATCGTCGGCCCGTTTACCGATTCGCCCGAACGCGCGACGCTGTTTATCGGTCTCGGAAAAGACGCGGCGGGGGAAAAGTTCAGAGCGCGTTTGATCGAAGCAGTGCAGAACGCAAAATAAAGGAAACGCCCGGTTGAGCCGGGCGTTTCCTTTCTACAATTTATTTCTTTGCATCCTCGCTGGGTTTTTCGGGTTTGGGGGGCATGGTGGACATTACAAATGCAACGCCCGCGCCCAACGCAAACGCGCCAGCCGAACCGGGGCTGGAGAAGTCCGTCAACCCGATCAACAGGCCGAAGAATCCCAGTGCCAGGGCGATTTGAACCTGCCAGCCGCCCTTGTTGTACGCATCCAGCGCAAAGCGGCCAAGCCCATAGCCCGCGACCAGAAAGCCGAGAGCGCGCAGAAGAAAACCGAACACACTGAGAACATCCGTGACGATAATTGGCATTTTTACTCCTTTGACTCAAGATGTATTGAATTATAACCAAGCCCATGCCATCCACAAGCCGATCATTACAACGCCGATGCCGATACGCGCCGCGATCGACCAGCCCCAGCCCGTCATCCAGGCTTTGGTGGAATCGAAGGCGGCTTTGCGGTCATGTAAACGCCAGAACTCCGCGCCGAACAGACCCAACGGCGAAGCGACCAGCCCGATCAGCGGTGTGAAGAAGATGCTGGCTAAAATCCCCGCGCCGAAGCCGAGCAGGATCGAGCTCCACGGCACCTGTTTTTCGCGTACGTGCTGTGCGATGATGATATTGTCCACCACATTGCCGCCGAGCATACACAGTGTGATGAGCGCGAACAAGACCCAGTCAATTGTGCCCATTTTGTGGAGCCATGCTTCGATCAGCGCATAAACCAGAGTGCCCAGCCACATCACAGTCAGGCCGGGGAAAATGGGCAGGAACAAGCCAAACAGCCCGACGATCAATACAAATAACGTCAGGGTTTGCAAGATAACTTCAAGCCAGAAGCCGGGTTCGATGGGCATGGAAATTTCGAAGGGAGAAACTGCGGCCTACGGACGAATCACATCCACGCCGCCCATCCAGGGTTTGAGCGCATCCGGCACAACGATCGAGCCGTCTTCCTGCTGGTAATTTTCCATCACCGCGATCAGGGTACGCGGCAGGCCGAGGCCCGATCCATTCAACGTGTGCAGGAGTTTTGCCTTGCCGCCGTCGCCTGGGCGATACTTGATATTGGCGCGGCGCGCCTGAAAATCCGTATCGTTCGAAATGGAAGATACTTCGAGCCATTCATCACAGCCTGGCGCCCACAATTCCAGGTCATAGGTTAAAGCCGCGCCGAATCCGAGATCGCCGGTGCAGAGCGTTTTCACGCGATATGGGATTTTCAATTCCGCGCAAGTTTGCTGGGCGTCAGCCAGCATCTTTTGATGCATGGCATCCGATTCTTCGGGCCTACAGTAAATGTACATTTCCACTTTATCGAATTGATGACCGCGCTTGATGCCGCGCACGTCGCGGCCGGCGCTCATCTTTTCGCGCCGGAAACAGGGCGTGTAGGCTGTGTATAAGCGCGGCAGAGAAGCGTCTTCGAGAATCTCATCCATGTGCAGGCCGGTCAGCGGGACCTCGGCAGTGGGCACAAAGTAAAAATCCTCCTCATGATCCTTATATAGATTATCGGCAAACTTGGGCAACTGCCCCGCGCCAAAGACGGTGGCGGTCTTGACCATGAACGGCAGATATTGTTCGCGGTAGCCCTGGCGGATGTGCAAATCGAGCATCCAGGCGATCAGGGCGCGTTGTAAGCGCGCGCCTGCGCCGCTCAACACGTAAAAGCGCGAGCCGGTCAATTTGGTGCCGCGTTCAAAATCCAGGATACCGAGCGCAGGCCCAAGGTCCCAATGCGGTTTCGGTTGAAAGTCGAATTTACGCGGCTCGCCAACCGTTGTCGTCACAATATTTTCGCTGTCGTCCTTGCCGTATGGCACACGCGTATCCGGCAGGTTTGGCAGGGCGGAAGTGAGACGGGTCAGTTCAGTCTCTGCCTCAGCGACTTCTTTATCGAGCGCGGCGATCTGGTCGCCCACGGCGCGCATCGCATCGATCCTGGATTGCCGGCTGGCCGCGTCTTTCATTTGGCCGATCTCTTTTGACGCGGTATTGCGTTCGGCTTTGAGCGACTCGGCCCGGGTAAGAAGCGAACGGCGCTTTTCATCCAGCTTCAAAATGGAATCCACCGATGCAGAATCCATTTGCCGGTCCTGTAGGGCTTTTCGCACCAAATCGGGCTGTTCACGAATGAGATTGATATCGAGCATTCTGGCTCCTTTTTACCGCGAAAGGATACAGCGGAAAATCTTTGTATCGCATTGCGGTGAATAGAATACGCCCCAGTCCATTGCAGGACGAGGGGCGTCTCGTGGTGCCACCTGCTTTCGCCGCGTTGCGGCCTCAAAAGCTGTAACGGGCAAACCCGCCCCTCTTACGATAGAGTACTATCCTTGCGAGGGCGGCCTTTCGCACAAGATGCGAAGCGGATTTCACTGATTGGCCCTCCGCCTTGCACTACCGGCGGTTCTCTGTGCGGTTACTCAGTTACTGGTCTTCGCGTAGGCCATTATTGAAATTGGATTATACCCTACCGAAGAGTCGTGTCAAGAAAAGCAATATCTGTCAATCGGAGTGTCGGTAATACCATGAGATTTCGTATGCAGAATCAAATTCCGGCTATTTGGGAAGCTCATTCCCGCGGAAATATTCTGTTGTGGCCTGGCCTGGCTGGCTGATATTTTCACGCCTGAGCGCCTTGACGGCGGTCAAAAAAATGATCTTCAAGTCCAGCCAAAACGACCAGTGATCCACGTACCAGACATCCAGTTCGAATTTTTGCTCCCATGTGATGGCGTTGCGTCCGTTGATTTGTGCCCAACCCGTCAGGCCGGGTATAACGTCGTGGCGACGCGCCTGTTCGGGCGAATACAACGGCAGGTATTCCATCAAGAGCGGACGCGGGCCTACCAAACTCATCTCACCGCGTAAAATGTTGAAAAGTTCGGGCAATTCATCGAGCGAGAAGGCGCGCAGAAAACGTCCAAGGGAAGTCAAACGCTCGGCGTCCGGGAGCAGGTCTCCGTCCCGGTTGCGGCGGTCGGTCATCGTGCGAAATTTGTAGATAAAGAACAGTTTTCCTTTGTAACCGGGCCGTTGTTGGCGAAACAGAATGGGGGTTCCGAGGAAAATTCGCACCAGTAGGGCGATGATCAGCATGAAAGGCGAGGCAATCAACAGCCCGATTCCTGCCGCGACCAGATCGAAAATTCGCTTGGACAAGTTTTCACCGGGCGGAAAGAACATGCAGACATTCTACCAAATGTGGTATATTTTGCGTGGGAGACACCTATGAACGAGCGCATATTGATCATCGAAGACGATCAGGCGATCCTGAAGTTATTACAGCGAGGTCTGGCCTATGAAGGCTATACGGTGGATACCGCCACCGACGGACGTACCGGTTTGATCCTGGCGCGCGACCACACCCCGGACCTGGTCATTTTGGATTGGATGTTGCCGGGCATGGATGGTTTGGAAGTGTGTCACCGCCTGCGCACAGGCGGCTCGGTGCCGATTTTGATGTTGACCGCCAAAGATACTGTGCAGGATCGTGTGCAGGGCCTGGACGCGGGCGCCGACGATTACATGGTCAAACCGTTCAATCTAGACGAGTTGCTGGCGCGCGTTCGAGCGCTGTTACGCCGCACCCAGCCTGAACGCGTACCCGTGCTCAAATTTGCCGACCTGACTCTCGATACCGGTTCCCGTCAGGCTTCGCGTGGCTCTCGCCTCGTGCCGTTGACGGCCAAAGAATATGAATTGCTCGAACTCTTTCTGCGCCATCCCAAACAGGTGTTGACGCGCGAAGTGATTTTCGACCGCGTGTGGGGTTACGATTTCGGCGGCGAAAGCAACGTGCTCGAAGTTTATATCCGTTACCTGCGGCAAAAGCTCGAAGCCGAAAATGAACCGCGCTTGATTCACACTGTGCGCGGCGTGGGTTACGTTCTGCGCGAAAACCCTTAAACGTTCTCTCGTTTCGTTACATAATCTGTCGTGTACCTGCGCACCCGCCTGACTTTGCTGAACTCGATTCTGGTGGGGACGATTTTGCTTATCTTCGGCGCGGCTTCCTACGCGTTGATCAATGTAATGTTGCTCAATCAGGTGGACGATAATCTGGAACAGCTGGCGCGCGGTCTGATTCAGGATGCCAGAATCGATATGACCGGCGAGGTGCTTCCACCGCAGATGGATGTGATGTCCGGCGATGTTGTTCAGTTCTGGTCGCATACAGGTAAACTGATAAGCACCACCTTTAATTCGTTCCGCGACCCGCTCGACCCGAAAAGCCTGACGACCACAGAACCGATTTACACAGAGAGCGTGATACGCAGGGGCAATAGCGATATTCATTTCCGAGTATTGACAGTTCCGCTAATGGTAGGGCGGCGTTTGGTGGCAATTTTGCAGGTAGGAAGCAACTTGAGCTCGGAAGACACGATTCGCCTGGGACTGGTGAAGATCATGTTGAGCGTGGGGCTGACGGTGGTGGTTATTGCAGGTGCGGCGGCCTGGCTGGTACTGCGCCGCGCGCTTCAACCGTTGAACCAGATCACCGAATCTGTCGATCAGATCAACCGCGCCGACGATCTTTCGCGGCGGATTCCCTATCATGGCAATCAGACCGATGAGCTTGGGACTCTGGTCGAATCTGTGAATCAAACCCTGGAGCGGCTCGAGACGTTATTTACATCACAGCAACGTTTCCTCGCGGATGTAAGCCATGAACTGCGCACGCCTTTAACGGTCATCAAAGGCAATGCGGATTTAATGCGCCGCATGAAACGCATTGACGAAGAATCGCTGGCCAGCATGGATCAGGAAGTGGGCCGGCTGACGCGCCTGGTTGGCGGGTTGTTACTGCTGGCGCAGGCTGAGTCCGGCAAACTTGCCCTGAATATGAAACCGGTTGAACTGGATTCGTTGGTTGTGGAAGTGTTTCAGGAAATGCGCGTGCTGGCTGGCAACAAAGTTAATTTACATCTCAACGAAATCGATCAATTGACTGTTCAGGGCGACCGCGACCGCTTGAAGCAGGTTTTTCTAAATTTGATCGCCAACGCGATCCAATACACGCCGCCTCACGGAGACGTGTTCGTCAGCCTCGTTAAAGTGAGCGCCCAGGCCCGCATCATTATCCGGGATACCGGACCTGGCATTCCGGCTGAAGATCTGCCCCACATCTTTGAGCGTTTCTACCGCGCCGAGAAATCGCGTACGCGCTCCATCGCCGGAGGGTTTGGGCTGGGACTTTCCATTGCACATTGGATCGTGGAACATCATCACGGGAGAATTGAAGTTGAATCGAAAGATGGCCGGGGAACGACATTTGCCATCTGGCTCCCGCTGGCGGGCGGATAGATATTCATTTTTGAACAGACGAACAAGAAAATTATGGAAGCCCCAAGCGTTGATGCGCCTGTTGGCAGAGACTCGCGCCGTAGCGCCGGTACCATTCCTCCCGCGCCGCGCTGAAGCTTGATCCCTGTTGCGCGTCGGCGTACATCGGCGCGCCAAAGTAAACGTACCGCTGGGTTTCCGAAGGCCAGAGCCATTCACTACGGCCAATCACCCCAATTCCGCCGTTATAGCCGGCCAGCGCGAGGCGTGCATCTCCGTTGGCAGTTTGAAGCGAACGCGCCAGATAGGCTAGGCCGCGCGCGGCATTTGTCTCCGGATCGTAGGGATCGTCTGTAGTCAAAAAGTGCGATGGCATCACTTGAAAGAGTCCCATCGCGCCGGCGCGGGAGCGGGCACGCGGGTCGCCGCAGGATTCGATCTGCATGACAACAGCGACCAGGTTTGGGTCCAGATTTGATGCGGCCGCCCAACGAAGAATGGAGTCGCTCCAGGATTGAACTTCGGGTGTAAAGAACGGAGCCAGGCCCGAGAGGAGAGGGGCGGCGGTCGAGTTGATGGTTGGAGAGCTGGTCTGCGCCTGCATGGAGATGGGCTGGCGAAGAACGAAGACGCTTAGCAGGAAGCCGATTGCAAGCACGGCCAGAGGCGGAAGCGCAAAAGCAGACAAACAGCCGCCGCCATCTTCAATCTCGGCCGCGGCTGTTTGCGCGTCTTCATCGTAAATTTTGGAGCGAGCTCGGGGCATGGGTAAAATCCTCAATTCTGGGTCAAAGGACCCGGCTCGAAAAGTGTTGCGTTAAATTGTTAAGCGTCGTAACGTTCGGTGTTGTTGCGCTCGCTGAAAGAGACGTTGTGGTAGGTTGGTTCAGCCTGCCCAAAGGAAGTTTGTTGCATCGGCTTGGGTGCAGGGCGGAAAGCTGGCGCATTGCCCGGACGATTCAGCGTCGAGGCTGGGCGCAGAACAGGTTGGGAAGTTTGCATGGCGGGCCGCGGCGCATTGCGCAGGCCCTGCTGATCGGTGCTGAAGAGACGGTCGCCAGCCAGCGAGAAAGTGCCGATGATCAGCACGCGAATCAGCCAGATCATAACGGCGACAAAGATGGGCACGGCTTTAGTGAGGGTGGCGTTGCTCAACACGGTTCCAGCGCCAGCGCTGGAGTGACTGACGATGGCCACTGAGACTCCCCACCAGGTGAGCATGGCGTTGAACCCCGCCGCCAACAGCCACGCGGCAAAGAGATACCAAACTTCGGTGGGTTCATCGCGGCCCTGTTCGGGCGTAAAGATGCGGGCGATACCGGCAAAGTCGATGCCGCAGAAGGCGATGGCAAGAATGCTGGCCCAGCGCATGCCGGCGAATTTAAGATCGCCGAGCACATCGGTCAGCGCGAATTGGGTGGTGCTGTAGTTGAAGATTTCGAAGGCCAACAGCGCGCCGATGATCATCAGCCCCCAGGCCGCGCCGCGCTGCATACGGCGGCCGCGGGTGACATCACGGAACAAAGCCGAGAGGCCATCTCCGACGTTTCTACGATACGTTGTCATTTCGACCTCCTTGTCGAATTGGGTAAACCTGACTAGATTATAGAACAATTGTTCTAAATGTCAAGGGGCAATTCGAGAAGGCTTAAAGTTGAGAAAATTCCAGAATCCCCCCGATTTTTCTTTATTTCTTCTGTGGTGTTGACATTTCCTGCCGCACAGCGTGGTACAAGCTTTCCGCTTTCAGTTCGCTCAGCGCATAGCACGGCGCTTTGAGATGGTCGGCCAATTGCTGAGCGAGTCCCTGGTCGAAGGCGGCGTGTTCCATGTTGATCACCACTGAGCGTACGGTCTCCTGCGCGATCAGTTCGGCGAAACGATAGGATTCCTCCTGAGGCGGGAGCGTGCCAATTGAAACGTTGCCAGCCCCATCGGTCAGGACGATGAGAAGCGGTTCCACATCGGGATGAATATATTTCTCGTGGGTTAACACATCGTGCGCCATGAACAGCCCGGCGGAGAGCGGCGTTTTGCCGCCGACGGGGATGTCGATCAAAGCCCGCTTTGCCAGCTGAACGGAATTAGTGGGGGACAGGACGAGCGTGGCGCGATCTTTTTGGAAGACGATTAAACCGACCCGGTCGCGGCGTTGATAGGCGTCCGTTAAAAGCGACAGGATCGCGCCTTTGGTGGCATTCATGCGCTCGGCTACGGCCATTGACCACGACGCGTCCACTAGGAATAAGACCAGGTTGGCCACGCGCTTGACGCGAATCTTGCGCTGTAAGTCACTGCGTTCGATCGCGAACGCCAGGCGTTTGCGCTTTTCGGCGCGGCGTTTTTGGAAGGGCGCGGCCGCGCGAAAAGTGGCATCGAAGGCGATGTCATCGCGCTTATCGCCGGCGGGACGCGCCTTGATATAACGGCCATGTTTGCGCTCCGTTTTGGTGAGCGAACGGCGGCCGGCATGTTTGCGGGCTAATTTATCGAGCGGGGTGTTGAGTTTGCGCGGCTGGAAAGTTTCGCCGGCCTTTATTTTTTGTCCGCCTTCCCACCAATTGGCGTTGGTGTGTGCGAACACATCCTGTTGCATGGGCTCGGGCCGGCCCTGCTGTGCGCCTTCCTCGGTCTCATCCTCGAGACTTAAGTTTTTTTTTCCTCGGGCTGGCCCTGTTGCTTCGACTCGGACTCTTCCTGTTCCGATTCGCTCGGGACCGATTGACCTGCGAGCTGTTCGATGCGCTCCTGCAACTGCTCGGTCGTCATCTCGGCCTGCTGAAAGGGCGTGCGTTTGATGCGATGCGGCAGGGCCAGTTCTGCGGCCAACGCGATATCGTGATCGTTGATCTTTGTGCGGCCTTCGAACGCGGCCTGGGCGCGCGCGGCTTTGAGGATCACAAGATCGGCGCGGTGACCGTCAACGTTCAATGAAGCAGTCAGCGCGGCGATGGAAAGCAGGTCGCGCGAAGTATGCGTGACGCGGTCGACGAGCTCGCGGGCATGCGCGATCCTGTCGGAAAGTTCCTTCTCCTGCGCCATCCATTCCTTGCGGAAGGCTTCCGCGTCTTTCTCGAACGACAAGTTGCGCTCCATGATGAGCACTCGTTCGCGGGCGTCGCGAATGCCGACGATATCCACCGATAGTGCGAAGCGATCCAGTAATTGGGGGCGCAGTTCGCCTTCTTCCGGGTTCATCGTGCCGACGAGGATGAAGCGCGCCGGGTGCGCGAACGAGATACCTTCGCGTTCCACTGTGTTGACGCCCATGGCGGCTGAGTCGAGCAGTACATCCACCACGTGATCGTCGAGCAGGTTTACTTCGTCAATGTACAACAACCCGCGATTGGCGGAAGCCAGTACGCCGGGCTCAAAATGGCGTTCGCCTTTTTGAATGGCCTGCTCGATATCGAGCGTGCCGACGACGCGGTCTTCTGTGGCGGAGACCGGCAAATTGACAAAAGGCGTTGCGCGTTCGGCGGTGGGTAGTTTCCCACTCACAGCGGCGCGCTCCTTACATTCCGTGCACCAGGTGGCGGGGCGGTCGGGATCGCATCCAAAACGGCAATCCTGCACAACCTTGACATGAGGCAATAAGGCGGCCAGCGCGCGCGCAGCGGTCGATTTGGCCGTGCCGCGTTCGCCGCGAATCAATACGCCGCCGATGCGGGTATCTACGGCGTTCAAAATGAGAGCGCGCTTCATACGCTCTTGTCCAACAATGGCAGTAAATGGGTAAATGGCGGGCATGAGAACTCCGTGGGCGATTATACCGCTTTGCGCGCCCATTCACGAATCTATTGCTCTCACAAGCTTCAACATAATATGCGCATAAAATGACAAGGGTTGCCAAGTTCTGTATTAACTTGTATAATCCGCCTTACATTTTTCTTAACCGGAGCCAGCAGTGATTGACCAAAATGATGCCCTGTCCGGGCAGGGGGCCGCAGAAGCGAACCCGCAGGGCGAATCCACCAATAATATCCAAAGCATGGAATCATTTCTTCAAAGCGAGGAGCTTAGCGTAGATTTACCGCAAGTTGGGGAGATTCGCAAAGGAACGATTGCCAGCATTGGGCCGACCCAGATTCTCGTCAGCATCGGCGCCAAATCGGAAGGCGTGATTGCGGGACGCGAATTGGAACAATTGACCGATGATGAGCGCGCCGCACTGCGCGTGGGGCAGGAGGTCAATGCTTATGTCATTAATCCCGAAGACGCCAACGGGAATGTGATCTTATCGCTTAAACGCGCAGAAGAGCAGTTATCCTGGGAAAACGTTGAAAAGATGATCGCCGATGAAACTGTGATCGACAGCAAGGTGATCGGATTCAATAAAGGCGGTTTGATTGTGCCGGTGGGCGGTTTGCGCGGTTTCGTGCCGGCTTCACAGATCAGCGCCATGCGCCGCAGTATGTCCACCGGCGATACGCCCGAACAGCGCTGGCAGAAGATGGTCGGCGAACCGATTTCGGTACGGATTATCGAAGTGGATCGCGCCCGCCGCCGCCTGATTCTTTCCGAGCGGGCCACCAGCACCGAGTCGCGCCAGTCGATCAAAGACCGCGTCATCGGCGAACTCGAAGAGGGCAAGGTCTATACCGGCCGCGTCACCAGCCTGGCAGATTTTGGCGCGTTCGTCAATATCAACGGCGCGGATGGGCTTGTGCATCTTTCCGAGCTTTCATGGGATCGCGTTCAACACCCGAAGGAAATGCTCGAAGTGGGGCAGGAAGTCAAAGTCAAAGTGATCAATATCGACCGCGAAAAACGCCGCATCGGTCTTTCGATCCGCGCTTTGCAGGACGATCCGTGGTCGGCGCGCGTGCAGAAATTCAGCGTTGGGCAACTCGTCGAAGGCGTGATCACCCGCCTGACCAAGTTCGGCGCGTTCGCCCGCCTCGAAGGCGACATCGAAGGCCTCATCCATATTTCCGAGATCAGCGAACACCGCATCGAACATCCGAAGGAAGTGCTGAAGGAAGGCGATGTCAAAACACTGCGCATCATTCGCATCGACCCGGAACAACATCGCATCGGCCTCAGCCTTCGCAAAGTGGATTCCGCGGCTTTTGCCGATAAGGATTTCAAAATGCTCACCGAAGAATTCCACGAATACGAGGAGTCTTCTCCTCCTCCGCTGGATGACGAGGGTGGCGAACAGGAAGATTAAAATCAAAGAGCGCACCAAACCGGTGCGCTTTTGCTTATCATGATGAATCTCATTGTTGACGCACATAACGACCTGGCCTGGAACATGTTTGCATTTGGCCGCGACTATACGCGTTCCGCCGCGGATACGCGCCGCCTGGAAGCGGACACAAAAACCGTATCTGAAAACGGCGAGGCGCTGATCGGCTGGCCCGATTATCAACGCGGTCGCGTGGCCGTGGTTTTTTCCACCTTGTATGCCTCGCCGATGCGCCTGCGTCTGTTCGAAAGCGAGACTCAGGTTTATCGAACATTCGACGAAGCCTATAAAATCTATCTGGATCAACTACTACGTTATCATCAATTGACCGATACCCATCCCGATAAATTTCGTTTACTCGGTTCCTCCTCGGACTTGAAACTGCTCCTCGACGAATGGCAGACTCCCAGCGAAAGCGGGCACGCGGTGGGCCTGGTCCCGTTAATGGAAGGCGCCGAAGGCATTCGCACGCCGTCCGAGTTGGGCGAATGGTTCGAGCGCGGCTTGCGGCTTATTGGCCTGGCCTGGGCTGGGACGCGTTATTGCGGCGGCACCAGAGAGCCGGGTCCGCTCACGGATGACGGGCGCGCGCTTCTATCCGCGATGGCCGATTTCAACTTTTTTCTCGATCTAAGCCACATGGATGAACCGGCCGCGCTGGAAGCTTTGGATTTTTACGGCGGGCCTGTTGTGGCGACGCATGGCAATTGCCGCGCGCTCTTGCCGGATTATCCGACCAACCGCCAGTTTACGGATCAGGTTTTGCGCGGCGTGATCGAACGCAACGGGGTGATCGGTGTCGTGCCGTTCAATGTTTTCTTGAAATCGGGCTGGAAGCGCGGAACGAATCAGCGCAACGAAGTCCATCTTACGGACGTGATCGCGCATATCGACCACATTTGTCAGATGGCGGGCAATTCCCGGCACGTGGGCATCGGCTCGGATTTCGACGGCGGTTTTGGTGTGCAATCTGTGCCGCCGGAGATCGATACGATTGCCGATTTGCAAAAGATCGGTACGCTCTTGCACGAACGAGGTTATTCAGAGACCGACGTTGAAAATATTCTGAGTAAAAACTGGATTACCCGTCTCATGCAGGAATTACCGGCCTCATAATGCCGAATAAAGATCCAAACCCCACTTCTCCTGTTGGTCAGGCGCGGTTCGACTCCGCAACACCTTTACGCATGCGGGTGAGTTTGGGCGCAACCTTGTTGGGTCTGTTTGTGTTCCTGATCGGTGCCAAACCCGGTTGGTTCGGCTGGGATCGTAGTCCTGTGGTCGGTTTTGTGCAGATCGCTGTATTTTTGGTTGGCCTGGCGATGATCTGCACGGGGGGCTATGTTGGATTATTGACCTTGTGGAAAGGCATACAGCGTACGATCGCGGCGGATATTGGCATGCGATTGGTCAGTACGGGCTACGTCATCTCGGTTTTCGCGGGGATGGCAGACGTGTTCGGGATGGGATCTCAAGCCCTGCCTGCCGTTCCTTATTTCGGTCCGTGGCAGGCCAGCGGCGTATTGATTGGAGAGGTGATCATCGCCATTGGTTTTGTGCTAATGATCCCGGTTCACATTCACGTTGATTCCAACAGCAAATTAACTTAAGTGTTTGCAGGCATGGGGAGAAAGCCCGCCTCGCGCAGTAATTTCATATTGACCTTGAGGAAGAAATCGCCAATGGTCTGTACTTTTTCGATGAGCCATTTGAGGACAACGATAAGAAGGCGCGGGAAGACTAAACCGAAGGGAAGAGCAATCAATAATATCCCAAAGAAAAATGTAAATACCAAAAGTGCGAGCAGGTCGGCCGCTAGAATGGGAAAGAGCGTCAGAGGCGCCAGCCAAACGGCCCTGATGTGATAATCTTGTTTGTCTTCATCGTGACTGGGAAGCCGTTTGTTCATTCGATAAGCGATGACTATACATAACCAGAGCGCTATGAAAAACAGAAATGATCCGAAGCAAAACCCCGCTCCGTGGGCCTGAAAATAACTCACCAACATACCCCGCCGCTCCTCTTGTCCCGCAAGATATATTGTTGATTATACGGGGTTTATCTTCCCCCGCTAAAACTAAATCATATTAAATCGCAATCAATCCGCGGCGCACGCCTTGACGCACCACCTCGGCGCGATTGGTCACATTTAGTTTTGTGTAAATGGACGAAACGTGAAATTTAACGGTATGTTCGCTGATGCCCAACGCGGCCGCGATCTGTTTATTAGCCATACCCTGCGCCAGCAAATCCAACACTTCGATTTCGCGGTCGCTCAATGGCGGGATATCCGAATCGGCCTGCGGCATCGGCCTCGGATTGAAAATGGAATTCAGTAACGGCGCCGCGCCTACGATCAACCCCTCGGATAGGGCGTGGATGGCGGCCAGCAATTCCTCGCGGGAGGATTCCACGGGTAGCGCGCCCCAAGTCAGCTGTGAGCGCGTCAACGCCTGGACGTTGAGCGGGTCGTCGGTCAAAAGCAGGAACGCGGCCCCTTTGACGGAGTCCGATTCGAGGTCCGGGAGGGAGGCGGAGGCCGAGGCATAGATCAGGACATCGGCCTGCGCGTCGTGTATATCCGGGGAGTCCAGCCGATTCGCCTCGCCGATGATCTCGACTTCCGAGTCGGTGAGCAGGGCGCGCAGTCCGAGGCGCATGGCAGGGACGGGCGCGATCAGCAGGACACGAGGCAAGTTATCGCCTTTCGCCTACAGTGACTTTGAGACTCTGCGGCTGGCCGCCGCGTAGAATGTTCACATCCACTTGTTTACCAACCACATCGCCGTTGAGGACGGCGAATAACGCATCCGCGTCGTCGAGGGATTGACCGTTGACTTTGACAAGAATATCGCCGACCAATAAACCGCTCTGGTCTGCCGGGCCGTCTTTTTCGAGCCACAGAATCAGGAGTCCGTTTTCGACAGGTTGGGTGCGCACGCCAAGATAACCGCGCTTGATCGTGCCGTGTTTAGCAAGCGCTTCCGCGATGGGCCAGGCTACGCCGACGGGAATAGTGAGCGCTTCGCCGCGCGTCAGGCCGGACGTGTTGAGACCGAGTACCTCGCCGCGTGCGTTGATCAATGGTCCGCCGGAAAAACCAGGATAGGGAACGGTTTCAGTTTGCAGGAATTGATCCAGCAGGCCGCCGCGCCAGGTGCGCGCCGGGCCGTTGATGGAGGCAACGATCCCGAAGGAGGCTTGCACGCCTGCCTCGGATGGACGGCCTAATGCCAGCACAATCTGGCCGACTTTCGGATGCTTGTCTATTTTGGCGGGGGTGAGGGCTTTTTCGCTGAGGCGAAGCAGTGCCAGGTCACTGCCCGGATCGCGTCCAGCGATCGCCGCGGGCAGGGATTTTCCATCGGGCAGGCCAATGCGCAGATCTTCCTCGCGCGTGACGACGTGGTCAGCTGTGAGAATCAGATCGGCGGCATAGGCGATGCCGCTGGCCGGGTAACGCCGGCGCGCATTTACGAGTAATGTGGAGGCGGAGGCCGCTTCGACTGCGGCGGTAATTTCATCGGAAAATGCGGAAAGAGATTTTGTGTCGCTCATGACTGCTCCTTTTATAGCACGAGTTGATATGAGGATTGTAAGAGCGGCGTCTGTATTCCGCATCGCCTGATTGACGGGTTGCGGAGCTATCCGTTTGGGGAGGCGGCGAAATGGGCTACTTTTTCAGAATCAGCCATAGATACTGGAGCGGTTGAAGCGTCAGCGCATCAGGCGATATGTTTTGGCGTGTAAACGCATTGGATGCCGGACCGACGGTCAGCCGTACGGTCTGCGTTCGAGCGCTGAGATTATTGAGAATCAGCATGCGCTCATCCTGATACGCGCGCGTATAAGCCGCGACCGCGTTCGTGCCGGTATCCAGCCATGCGAAATCTCCCCAGCCAAAAGACGGATGCTCTTTGCGGACAGCAATCATCCGCCGGATGGAATTGAACAGCGAAGCAGGATCGGCGCGCTGTGCCGCAACATTGACGTGCCGCGGGCTGTAATCTCCTTCGGGCAGAGGCGCGAACGGGGCAGTGGTTGTAAATCCGCCGTTGGATTCATTATCCCATTGCATGGGCGTGCGCACGCCGTTGCGATCCTTCAGCCAAATGTTGTCGCCCATGCCGATTTCATCGCCATAGTAAATAATCGGAGAGCCGGGCAGAGTGAATAGCAATGAATTGGCAAGCTCGATCTTGCGTGCATCGTTATCGAGCAGGGGCGCGAGGCGGCGGCGAATGCCCAGATTAATACGCATGCGCGGCTCGGGCGCGTACTGCGCCCACATCCATTGACGTTCCTCGGGCGTAACCATTTCGAGCGTCAATTCATCGTGATTGCGCAGGAAGATGCACCACTGACAGTTCTCGGGGATGGGCGGCGTGCGCTTCAGGATTTCGCGCAGATCGTCGGCGCTTCCCTTTTTGAGCGCCATAAAGATGCGCGGCATGATCGGGAAATGAAAGCCCATGTGAAATTCATCGCCCTCGCCGAAGTACGGACGCACGTCTTCGGGCCATTGGTTCGCTTCGCAAAGCAAAATACGGCCCGGATATTTTTCATCCATGAAGGCGCGCAATTTTTTCAAATAGGCGTGAGTCTCCGGCAGGTTTTCGCAGTTGGTGCCTTCGCGTTCGAAGAGATAAGGCACGGCATCGGCGCGGAAACCGTCCACGCCCAGCTCGAGCCAGAAGCGCGTTACATTCAGCATTTCTTCCTGAACTTTTGGATTGTCGTAATTCAGGTCGGGCTGACTGGCGTAAAAACGATGCCAATAGAATTGACCGGCCTGTTCGTCCCAGGTCCAGTTGGAAGACTCGGTGTCGACGAAAATGATACGCGCGTCCCCATACTTTTTGTCGGTGTCGCTCCACACGTAGTAATCGCGGTAGTACGAGTTCCGGTCGGCGCGCGCGGTCTGGAACCAGGGATGCGCGTCGGAGGTGTGATTCAGCACCAGGTCCATGATGAGGCGCATGCCGCGCGCGTGAACCGCGTCGAGCAGTGCTTTGAAATCGTCCAATGTGCCGAACGTTTCCGCCACGTTGTAATAGTCGGCGATATCGTATCCATCATCCTTGAGCGGCGATGGGTAGATCGGCATCAGCCAGAGGCAGTTCACCCCCAATTCTTTCAGATAATCGAGTTTCTCAGTCAATCCCGGCAGGTCGCCGTGACCGTCCCCGTTACTGTCCTTGAACGCCCGTGCATATACTTGATAAAAAACAGCATCCTTATACCAAAGCGCTTGATCCATGATCCTATGATTTATCCTTGCCAGAATTTTCTCCTGAACCCGGGCCGTATTGGTTGTGCGAAATCGCCGCTTTCGATTGGACGGCAGGGAGACGCCTCGCGTCCACGTGGAAGCGAGGCGCTCTGCCGAAAGGATTCCGCCTCATCCCGCCCCCGCGCTGGTTACAACGGGAGACGAGGCCGCGGGCCGCTGAAACGAACGCGTGCGGGCCATTGCCCTATTTTACGCCGTTTGGATGGTTTATCCCTTCACCGCGCCGGCCAGCATACCGCGCACAAAGTAACGTTGCAGTGCGAAGAAGACGATCATCGGCAGGATGATCGAGAGGAACGCGGCGGCGGTAAGCAACTGCCAGCCTGCGCCGAGCGAGGTGACCATATTGCTGATCTGATACGTCATCACAGGCGTGGTGCCTCCGAGGAAGACCAATGCTACAAGCAGGTCGTTCCAAACCCATAGAAATTGGAAGATTCCCAGCGAGGCGATGGCCGGCATCGAAAGCGGAATCACGAGATTGCGGAAAGCCGTCCAGTGCGAGGCGCCGTCGAGATATGCAGATTCAAATAGATCGCGCGGCAGGGAGCCGAGGAAGTTGCGCATCAGGTAAATGGCATATGGCAGGCCGAACCCGGTATGGAATAACCATACGCCGAGGAAGGTTCCGTTCAGTCCCAGCTGTGCGTACAAGCGCGAGATCGGCACGAGCGTCATTTGCAGAGGAACAACCTGCAAGCCGACCAGGATCGCAAAGAGGGCAAAGCGTCCCTTGAAATCCAGCCAGGCAAACGCGTACCCGGCAAAGGCGGCGAAGAGAATCGGAAGAATGGTGGCGGGGATGGTGACGATCAGGCTGTTCACGAAGGCGCGTCCCATGCCGCGCGGGTTTAATAAATCGCTCCAGTTACAATTCAAATCCGGCGATTGTGTATGATTCTTGCAGTCCGCCGCGTAAGTATTTGTGCCGCGATAGCCGACCAACGCTTCGATATAGTTGTTCAATGTGAAGCGCGGCGGATTTGAAATGCCGGATATTCGCTTAAGATAAGTGTTGATGTCGGCGGCGTCCTGGTCCGAAGGAATGGGAACATCTTTCATGTGCGGCTGGCCGTTGATATCTTTTCTTAATATGGCCAGGAGCTGTAACGAACGCGGAGATTGGTTGACCAGGTTTGGATCGGTCAAATTTGCCTGAGGGACGGCTTTTCCGTTCGAGCCGTGGCAAGCCGCGCAGTATTGAGAGTAAGGCTTGGCTCCGGGCGGAGGCGAGAAGGCCGTCCACCAGCCGGTGGTATTAATGGCCTGAAGCGGGCGCAGGGAGGTGATCAACAGGCCCAAAGTGGGGACCACCCAAATGATGAGGGTGGCGATGATGATCACGTGAGTCGGAACCTGCCGGAAGAATTTATTGATCTTGTCCCGGTTCATCGTATCGCCTCCTGCTCCATGAAGCGTTTAATGTTCAAATAGATGAACGGAATGATCACCAGCACCAATACAACGGCAACGGCTGTGCCGCGGCCGGCATCGAAGAATTTATACATCTCGCGGTACATGCGGACGGCGATCACATCCGTCCCAAAGTTGCCGCCCGACATTACGTAAACGATGTCGAACAACTTGAGCGTGTTGATGACCATGGTCGTGATGACCACCACGATGGTCGGCATAATGATGGGTACCATGATGCGCCAGAAAATGGTCCATTCGGTGGCCCCATCCACGCGCGCGGCTTCGATGATCTCTCCCGGCACCGATTTGATGGAGGCGGAAAGAATCGTCATGCAGAAGCCGGTCCAGATCCAGACGCCCACGACGATCAGCGCAATAGTGTTGAGGCCCGGCGTTGAAATAAATGCGATGGGTTTTTGCCCCAAAGCGCCCAGGATCGCGTTCAGTAATCCGATTTGGACTTGTTGCGTGCCAAAGTCATAGACGAATTTCCAGATGATGCCGGCGCCTACGAATGAAATCGCCATCGGCATGAAGATGATGGCTTTGGCGAATGCCTCATACTTGATCCGGTCCGCTAGCATGGCAAAACCGAGCCCGATGATCACGGTGCCCGCTCCCATAAAAACGATCCATTTGATGGTGTTGCCGTATGAGGATTGCCAGAAGGACGACCAAAGGTTTTTAAAGGAACTGGTGTCCAGTTCAGCCGTCAGGGCGTAATGATAATTTTCGAAAACGCCCCAGCAGGGCTTTCCGGTTACACAGGTGGTGGCCGCCGAGGCTGTCCCATCCTTGTTGCCGAAACTTAGCATGATTGTATTGATCATGGGGTACACAATAAAAAGAGTCATGATCACGATGGACGGCAAGAGGTAAAGCCAGGGAACCAGCTTGCCCTGTTTCATAACTTTCGGAACGGGAACCGCGGCCATAGTCTTCTCCTCCGGTTAATGACGCTTCTGGGGACACCCTTTTGAGGCGTCCCCAGAAGTTGAACGAGTCGGTTATTTCTTCAATGCTTGCGCCTGGACGGCAGCCGCATCTGCCAGGTCTTTATCCAGATCGCCGCCATTGACGTAATCCACGATGGCTTTCCATTCCGCAGTGCCGAAGCCGCCGGGGATGGTGTCGCCGATGTCGGGAGTGAAGCCGGTGGTGCTGTAGAACGCTTCAGCTTTCTTCTGCAGGCCGGGATCGGTGTAGTTGCCGGCCGCGGCCTTGTTCGGCGAGAGATCGAAGCCAGCCTTCGCCCAGTTTTCGCCGCCCAAAGGAGAGGACAGGTACGTCACGAGCGCTTTGACAGCGGGCTTGTCACTGAAGGCCATCATCCAGTCCGAGCCGCCTTGCAGGCCCTTGGCGCCGGGGATGACGAAGAAGTCGAAATCGGTGCCGAACTTCATGTCGGGATACTGCCCCGTGATGGTGCCGCTGGCAAAGCCGGATTGTTTCACCATCATCGCCTCGGGCGGATCCGAGAACACTTTCAGAATGGCGTCGTTGAAGTTGGTGGAGAGTGTGCCTTGAGCGCCGCCAACGGTGTACTTGGCATCCTTGGCCCACTTGCCGTAGGTTTCGTAGGCCTGTTTCACACCTGCATCATTGTACGGAACAGTGCCGTTGATGATGTTCATCACGTATTGCGGACCCTGTTGCACGAGCATAATGTCCTGGATGAAGTCGGAGCCGGTCCAGCCGGTTGCATCACCCGATTCCATGCCCATGGACCACGGCACTTTGCCGTCGGCCACCATCTTCTCGACCAGGGCATTGAGATCATCCCAGGTTGTGGGAACCTGATAGCCGAGCGCCTGGAAGTTGGTGGGGCTGTACCAAATGATAGTCTTGATATCGGACTTCACCGGCAGGCCCAGCCATTTGCCGTTGACCACGCCCGGGTCGATTGCGCCGGGAATGTAGTTGTCTTTCACAGCGCCCAGCTGATCCATCGGGACGAGTTTATCCTGGTATTGTTGGAGTTGAGTCACATTCCAGAAGGCAATATCTGGCGGGGTGCCAGCCTGAACGCGGGTATCCAATAAAGCCTGATCGCGCGTGGATTCAGGTTTGAGGGCGATGCCGCACGCGTCGACCAACGGTTTGAGAATCTGATTCAGGCGTTCTTCTTCCTGACCCGACCACTGGTACAGCATGCTGAGTTCATCGCCTTTTTGGGCGCCCATGCAGTCGATCGCGGCGGCAGGCGCCGCAGTCGGCGCTTCGGTGGCCGGAGCGGAAGTTGGGGCGGTCGTCGCGGCGGCGGGGGGCTGGGTCACTGCGGGAGCCGGTGTTGCCGTCGGTCCGCAGGCCGCAAGCAAAAGGCTGGCAAAGAGGAGCGCAGCCAGAACCTTGTACAGTTTGGACATCTCTTTATCCTCCGAAAAATAGTTTCGACAGTTCGTTCTTGGACACTTGCCAGTTTATTTGGAGATCACCTCCTTTCAAATCGATGTGCGCTGATAAACGAACGGGATAATGGAATTCCAAATTTCAAAGGGATTTAGTTTCCTGAACTTGAGCTTCGAACAATAAGTTCCGAGTCGAGCAATAAACCGGTCTGATCCAGACCTTCACCCTGAATCAGCCTCACCAGTCTTTCTCCTGCCGCCCAGCCCAAACCGAAGGCGGGCAGGCGAATCGTAGTCAACGGCGGATCGTAATACTCGGCGAACGGCACATCGTCGAAACCGACTACGGCCAAGTCCTCGGGAATCCGCAAGCCAGAACGTTTGATGGCTTGCACGGCGCCCACGGCCACCACATCACTGGCAACGAATACCGCAGTGGGCCTGGATTTTTGTTCGAGCAATTCGTTCATTGCGCGAAGGCCGCTTGCGGGTGTGTAGTTTCCTTCACGGATCAGAGACTCGTTTATTTCCAAGCCTGCTTCGCGCATGGCTTGAACGTAACCGCTTTTCCGTTGCTGGGCGGAAGTGTAGGTAAGTGGGGCGTTAGTGATCATCGCGATCTTGCGGTGATTTAACCCGATCAAGTGTTGCACGGCAGTCATCGCGCCGGCAGTGGCGTTGACGTCTACAAAAGGAATGTCGCTACCGGGCAACTGTCCGATCAGCGTGACCGGCACTCCTTCGCGGTGCAGGCGTATGATCTCCTCGTCATCCTGGCGCGGACCGGAAAGGAGAATCCCATCTACGTAATTTTCATGAATCAGGCGGGCGTACCCGTGAATATCGTCGGGTTCCACAGGTTTGAGCAAAACGTGATAACCCTGCCGGGCGGCGGCTTGTTCCACGCCGAGCATCACCTGGAGCAGGAACGCATCGGCAAAGACCTGTTCCGGGCTTTGCCGCAAGACCATGCCGAACATGGAAGATTTTCCACTGACCAGTTTTCGACCAGCCGCATCCGGATAATAGTTAAGCGATTTGGCCGCGTCCAATACGCGTTGACGGGTGGCGTTGCTGATGCTGACCCCCGGCACATCATTAAGAACGAAGGAAACAGTAGTTCGGGAAACTCCGGCCATTTTTGCTACATCGAAACTTGTCGTTCGCCTCGCGATTGGCATGAAAACTGTCCTTGCTAACACGTGTTAGTAAAAACAGTATACAGAATTCGAAGGCGCTTGTCAAGCAGGAGATTTTTTTGACTGGTTCAGGAGGTTGTAAATTCTCTGCGCACCAGAGGCTACGCCCGCCTTAAAAATGTCCTGTTGCAGGGCAATGGCTTCGAGTTAAAACGAAACGCCGCCCAATCCCTGATCTCGCGCCTGGTTGTTGCCCGGCATCGAGCGAGGATTGACGGCGTTCTATATTTCTATCCGTTACAAGTTAGTGATTTATGCCTTGGGAAGAGTGCCCCCATGGAGATTCGAACTCCAGTTTTAACCTTGAAAGGGTTGTGTCCTGGTCCACTAGACGATGGGGGCTGGCTTTGTTTTTGAGCGGGCGGATTGTATCATCCCGCCGCGGGGCAGTCAAGCATTTGCCGCGTTTATTCGGGTTTTACGCGCTGGCCCAGCAGGGCCATGATGTCGATCTGATTGCGGTTGATCAGCATGCCGGGGGTCTCGATGCGCAGGCTGGGGATGAGGATGGCGGTCAGTGTGGCATTGTAAACGGGAATGAAGGTGCGGGTGCCGTCCGTCATAAGGGCGGTGAAATCGAATCGGCCCGGAGATTCGATCGTCCCTTCGATCTCGAAGATTTGCGTGGTAACGCGCACAGGATATTCGATCACGGAGCTGTAGCCGCCGCGCAATAAAGCCTGCGGACCGAGGTCCTCGCGGCGCGGCATGCACAGGGCATACACATGACTTTTCATCATACGGATGATCTCGAAATGGTCGGTCAATTTGGTGGGCATGTGCAGGCGCGCCAGATGCGCATCGTGCACATCCATCACGGAACGGGTGGTGTCGTTTAACATGCCCATCACGCCGGTACTGCTGACGGCTACTTTGCCGACGGCGCGATAGCCGGATGTAAATATATCAGCGGGGAGAAAGCGATGGGTTCGGGGAGCTGTATCCAGTGCCATGTAGCGGGAAGCTTCAGGGATCAGAAATCGGGCGTGGGGCGGTTGTGACGAGGCTGAGGTCGGGAGGGATGCGTCGTTTTCTTCTGCCTGGTGGGTTTTCCGGCATTCGGATTCAGGAGCATGGTCAATTGTGAGATGGCTTTTTCATCGTATTCACGACGGCCGCACATATCGCAAACCCAGGCAGGGAAGTTCGGCACAGTGATCAGTTCGTCGCCCAGCCAGGTGAAGTAAGTGATGAAGCGCGCGTGCATGATCCCGGCGGAACATTCGTTGCAGGGGATGACCTGTGAGTCTGCTGAGTTTTTCTTGTTCATGCCAGCTCCTTCAGGAAGCCGCCGCTGTTAAGTCGAAGTGTTGAAGCAGATTCCATTTTTGCGGCGGCCAGTAGATGATGGTGGCCTTGCCGATCACATTTGAAATGGGCAGTAATCCCCAGGAATGGGAATCGGACGAGTCATTGCGGTTGTCGCCCAGGACGAAAAGATGATCCGGCGGCACTTTCCATTCGCCGGAATACGCGGGCGCGGCCGCGATATAGGGTTCATCCAGCGATCTGCCGTTGACGCTCACTACTCCGTTTTGAATCGAAACATCGTCGCCCGGCAGGCCGATGACGCGTTTGATCAAATCCTGTGACGGATCAACGGGAAACCGGAAGACAATGATATCGCCGCGCTGAAAGGCGCCGAAGCGGTACGCCAGCCGGTTGATGAGAATAAATTCACCGTCGTGCAGAGTTGGATCCATGCTAAAGCCGTCCACGCGGACGCGCGCGGAAACAGCGTTGATGCCGAGGAATAAAACCAGAGCCAGAACAAGCGTCTCGATAATATCCACCAATACCTGCCCCCATTTCACTTGCTCCTCTTCCGCGGGAGATTGTACCGGCGGTTCAGTCTGGCTTTCAGATTGCAATGCTTTCTCCAAAATTGGCCTCCAAAGCTTGGAAGGATTATACAACTTTTTATCATAAGTCAATTGCCCCTTAAGGCGGTCTTAACTTGAATCTGCAATGAATTTATATTCTTCTTGCGGAATGATACGGCAGGATTAACCCCCAACAAGGAAGCGAAATGACTGCCAGCCTCCGCGCGCGGGTTTTATCTCCGGCCTGCCTGCGGAAGTTCTTCACGGTGCATGGCCCCCCGCTTCCATGAAGAATAAAATGAAATAACCGATCAACAGAATTAACCAGCCGGTGATTTGAATGGTTTCGAGCAGGCTGAGCCACGAAAGCGAAAAATTTTCCTGAATGGTCTCGACAATGCCTTCGAGATTATCCAGCTTGGATTTGACCGTCTGCTTCCACTCTTCGAGATAGAACTCACTGCAAATGGCATGGTAAAGCTGTGCCGAATACCAATCGCCGATCAACAGCAGGTTTTGCTCGGTGTGTTCGAAATCGAGCATGATATCGAGGCGCAGTTGCACGATCCGGCGGATCTGCCCGCGTGAGGGACCAAGACGAAAGCGGCGCGCGTCGGCGCTGAACTGCTCGCGTACGCGGCGCAGGCTGTTTTCCACGTTGGCGTCCAGCATACGGTAACGCAACAGCTGGTAATTGCCGATTTTCAGCAGTTCGATGTCCGATTGAAAATCGCCGTCCGGCGCGACGATGATGGCCGCCTCCCAATCCACCATGGTCAGTTCGTTTTTCGAATAACGCACGCGTGAACTCAGGGTCTGCGCGGTCTCCTGTTCATCGAACAACTGACGGGTGGCGCGGATGAAGCGCGCCAGTGCCAGTCCGTTTTTTTGCAGGTAAATATCCGGCGTGGGTCTGGCTCCCACCATCAGCAGGATCACATACTCCTCGAACATGCCCGAGTTGCGATGTTCGACGGGAATGAAGCGCTCCTGCAAATTTCTTTGGACGATCTCGCGTTGCTGAATGGCTTCCGTGCTCAGCGCATCTTCCATTTGAAAATGACATTCGACGATCTGGACGCGTTCATCGTAGCGCTGGCGGTGAACGCTCGCCTGCACGCCCCCCGCCTGGACCTCGCTCTGCCCCATCGTTCTAACGCGAATATCCACCGGTTGAAAATACGGCGCGTCCTTCAATCCCCGAATCTGTTCGTGAGGTTCGGGCGTCGCTTCGGCATGGTCCGGAAAGGCCAGCAGGTAACAAATTTCAGTCTTTTTGATGGTCGGCATGCGCTCAGTATAACATTGCCTTATGTGTGTCCCCACGCGAAATACGTCGGCACATGCAATACGCGCGTACCCTGTTCCTGGGCGGTCTTAGCCAGAAGCTTCATTCTTCGGATGTCTTTCTTCGGGACTCGTCCTGCCAGATCGGATTCGATCACTGCCCATTCCGATTCCCATTCCCCGTCCAGCGCCTCATGTTCGACGCCTTGAATGGTTCCCGTTTCGGCGATTTCGATCCCCGCCTGAAAAAATAATTCCGCCAGCCGCGCGCCCAGCGCCGGATCCGCGCCCTGTCCGCTCAATGCTTCCGTTTGCCATTTTCCCAATTGGGCCAGTTCACTGGGCTGGTCGATGCGGTGCGAGTAATCGGGTTCGGCAAATGCAATGACGTAACCGCCCGATCTTGTTACGCGTTTCATTTCAAGTATGGCCTGCAATGGATCGCGCGTCCACAACAGCAGGAAATGGCAATAAGCAATATCGAACTGATTGTCGGCATAGGGAAGATTCAGCGCGTCACCCTGTGTCAAGGCCGCGGCCGGAGCGTGGACTCGACATTCGGTGAGCGCAACCCAATCGAGGTCCAGGCCGTGAAGCGAGGGCTGGGTGGATAGTTCGGAGAGAATCGCCCCCGTGCCGCATCCCACCTCAAGGACGCGCTTCGCGTCGTCTAATTTTATTTTGTCGAAGATGTAAGCCCGCAGGTCGTGAGTCCATTTGGCCTGCTGAAGATAGCGCGCGTGCCAGTTCATTGATGAGCGTGGATGGTCTTCCAATCGTCGCGCAGGAAATTACCGAGGACTTTATCCGTTATGCCTTGTGCCGGCAAAACGTCGCCGTCCGGTTCTACATACAGCCAGGCTTTGCCCGCGCCTTCAGGAATGTTATCTTCCTCCGTTTCGGAGGCCACGGGGTTATCGGCAGAGTAAGGCACAGGCAGATCGAAGCGCAGTGTAAGACCCAATTCCGCGGCCTTATTGCGCAGAGCCTGATAAGCTTCCTTCGAGGGCGGATCGGAATGGGTGAGGGACAGGCTTTGTACGCCCAGCTTTGCCAAACGCTCCAGAGTCTCACCGGCGTTTTGGATGTTATTGCGATTCAGCGTGATGTGAACGGTGACGAATATATCTTCCGGCAGGATGGTTTCGAGCGCGGCCCATGATTTCGGCTGATCGGGCTGAAGCATGAAGAGGATATGATCGAGACCGGCCTGTAATAACGAGTCGAGATATTTTTTATCGGCAGATTTCAAACCGTCTGTGAGCAGGCCGCAGACTTGACCGTTCTTTTCAGCCTGCGCGATCAATTCGGGAAGGTCGTCGCGGAGGGTGGCCTCGCCGCCCGTGAATGTAATGTGCGGGATGCCGGCCATCCAGGCCTTATCCAGAATCGTCTTCCACTCGTCTGTGGATAGTTCGCGGTCGACGCGTTTGGTGAAGGCGTATTCGGCTTGCGTATCGGCGGGCAGGCGATAGGTGAGGGCGCAGTCGAGGCGCAGTGGGGCGGTGAGATCCGCCGAATGAGGCTGGGCCAGGTCGAAGTCCAGGTAAGAAACGGGATCGAGATCGGGAGTCGTCACCAGCGTTTCGATCCGATTCACAAAGTCAGTGTAGTCTTGAAGGGCAATGCTTCTGCGGATGCGATAGCGTTTCGAGATTTGTCTGGCGGCTTCTTCCGGCGTTACGCCCTGGATAAAGTGAAAGGCGTATTCCGCGGCGGTGGAATTCAAATGCAGGATCGTGGAAGCGTTGAGGATCAATATGCCCGTGCCGTCTTTTTGCAAACGCAAATGAAGGCGGTAGGGCTTTTCGTTGCGAGTGGCCTGCAGGTGATGCAAACCTTCGGGCAGGGGTTCCACTTTCGAAAAGCGGCCGGCCAGACGATTGAAGATATCCATGTTGCCTCCAGATTCTGTGTGTACAGCCTAATTCAAAACGGACAACGGAACGATTTCGCTGTTCACGCCATATTTTTCGCGGTGATTTTCAAAAGTGAGCGGACATCCGCCGCCGCACTCCGCCACGAGCGAACAAGTTTCGCATTTGAACGGCAGGTTTTGTCGTTCGCGCAATTGCACGGACAGCTTGTGATTCCAAATCGAATCCCACGAATCGGTCAGGATGTTTCCAAGCGGGTGATAATACGATTGACAGGGCAGGACGTTGCCGTTCGACTCGATGCACATGCTGTACAGCGCGGCTGTGCAACCTTTTACGCCGAGGTTATTGGCGGTGGGATCGAACTCGCAATATTGTGTGGGCGTGTACCAGATCAGTTTTTGTCCACGCTCGGCGGTTTTACGCGTGGCGACATCCAAAATGGGTTGCAGTTCGCTTTCGCGCAAGCCCGTGCCAACCGTCAGGCCGTGGCCCGAAAGAATCAGCGCGTTTAGCCCGATGGTCGGAACGCCCAGGTCGGCGAGAAAATCCAAAGTATCTGGAATGAGATGTACATTCGTACGCAGCATGGTCGTGTTGGTCATCACGTAGAGTTTGGAGGCCAGCGCGTTTTTGAGCCCTGCAATGGTTTGTTTGAAGGCGCCTTTGGCGCGCATCATCACATCGTGAATTTCTTCGTTGCACGATTCGACTGTGATCTGCACATGATCGAGACCGGCGTCCACCAATTGCTGTACGTAACGCGCGTCCGATAGGCGGCGGGCGTTCGTATTCAAGCCTGTGATCTGCCCGTTGGATTCGGCGTGACGAATCAGCTCCGGCAGGTCGTTGCGCAGAGTCGCTTCGCCGCCGGTGAAGACGATGTGCGGGATACCCAATTCCCAAAGCTGGTCGAGCACCTTGAACCATTGCTCGGTGCTGAGTTCGGGGAAAGTTCGCTCGCGCGCGTTGTAGCAGTGGGCGCAATCGTTGTTACAGCGATAGGTAACGGCCAGGTCCATGCGATACGGCGCGGTCGGGCGCGCGCTGAACGGCATCTTCGTCTCGAGATCGAGATCGTGAACGGGGCAGGCGCCGTCGGGGCGAAGGAGTTCGTCCAATTGAAGGAGGAAGGATGAAAGGTCGGCCTCGGCTTGTTTTTTGCCGACCGAATATTGCGAGCGGATCGCGCTAATGCTTTCCTCTCTTGTCTTTCCTTCCAGCGTAATCCAAGCCATGAAAGTTGCAGTCGGATTTAGGTGCATCACACTGCTGGCATTGACGATCAATGTGCCGGTGACGCCCGGGTCTACGCGCAGATGGACGCGCGTTTTCTCCTCGGGGGTTTCGCGCAGGTAGTGATATAGCCCCGGTTTTAAATCCGTCGTTTCCGGTTTGTGATGGAACAGTTCGGTAAAGTGGCTCATGTTGTCCTCTAAATATAATTTTTATTTACAGGAAAGATATTTATCTTCCGCCGCCGGCACAGGCGCAGGCGCACCCAGCGCAGGCACAGGCACAGGCGCAACCGCCTCCGCCGCGGGAACTTCCGCCTGTTCCGGAGGAGACCGGAGGCGGATTGGTCACTTTGGTCACGCGGCTGGTGAAGTCGTTTACATTACCGATCACTTTTTGCGAGAATGTTTGCACGCCGCCCACTACAGAAGCGGCAAAGTCTGCGCCGGGCAGGGCCGCAGGGCCCCGGCTCGAAGACGGAGCGGAAGTTGAAACGGTTGGCGCAGAACCAATAGATGGACCGCCCCGCCAGGACGGATCGTAGCGTCCCCACCACATGGGAACATAGACAGGCCCGGTGAAGACGCGGCGTGAGCGATCATCATAGTTGCGGTCCAGCATGGTCCATTCGAGGGCCTCATCGAGCTTCTGGCTTTTAACTTCCGGTGTGTCCGCCGCTTCCACTTGTTGCCAGGCCTTCTCTGTGATGCTTTGGTAAAACTCCAGGGTTTCGCGGCGGCTGAAGCCTTTCATCTTTTCGGAGACAGCTTTGACGAGGTTAACCGTCATGTCTTGTAACAATCTTCGGCGTTTTTGTAGATTCGTCTCTTTGAACGCCTCCAGAAAATTAATCTCGTAATCGTGCAAGCCGTCCGGCAATGGTGAGGCGATGCTCAATTCGAGCGGATCGCGCGTGTCCACCTTGGCCGCGTTCTTCTTGATCGCGCCGAACAGGATCATGGTCATTACTTTATCGAGCGGTTGTTCCATCAGGACGGCCGCCTCCACAGCCGTCAGTCCGCGTTTGATGCCGTGTCCTTCGATGGAGATTTTGGGCGGCAGGTACTGCATTTTGCGGCGATTGCCTGCAATGGCGTTCAACATCGGAATGATGAGGAAGAGGAAGCCAAAGAAACAGAGACACAAGATATTGGAAATTACTGAAAAGTTAATTTGAGGAAATGAAAAGGCGGGTTGTGTGAGAATACTCCCGGCCGGTACGTAACTCTTCGGGAACGAAGCGCCGAACTGATATTCGGAATATACGTTGGCATCCGGGTTGTGCCATGTGTATGTGATGCGATTATTCTGGTCGAGTCCGGTCTCCGGTTGTGACGGGAATCCCGGAGGCGCACCGTGCCATTTCGGTTCCTGCGGCTGGACTCCCGGCGGCAGATGAAAGACGGCGGTGAGGTCTGTGGAACCTTCAACATACTGACTGCCGAAATACGTGGGCGCAAATACCGCGCTTGCCAGGTTAGCGTCCTCGCTATCCTCGTATAGAACATTGGCGACCCTGCCGACATAAACGTGAACTGTTCCGCTGGCTCCGGATGGAATCGCATCCGAACCCAAAACCACTGCGAATCCCGAGCCGTTGCCCTGATAATCGCTGGTGGACGTTTCCACGCGGTTGCCGTTGACGTCGGCCTGAACCGTGCTCATATCCGCGTCGCCGTTCGGCATGCCGACATCCACAAAATCAATGCTGTGCGCTCCCGGCTGATTCACGAAGTCCCAGGTGTAGTCGATGCTTAGCGTGCCATCCTCGTTCCAGAATACCTGCACCACTTCCCTGCTGACGCTGAAGTAGTAATCCGACTGCGCGGAAACATTGATGGTCGCGCTCAACAGGAGAAGAAGCGCCAGAAGGACCGCGAGTTTTTGTTTCATGGCGATAACCTTTCCACGCCGAACCCGGCTCGGCGTAAAAGCGAGTTTTCTTACCACTTGGGTTCTTCAGTTAATTGATAGGTGGTTCCACAATACGGACATTCCACAGTGGGAGCGCCGGCAATCATTTTGATGTTTTCGGCTTTCAACGGACTGCCGCAGTTACGGCAGGTCATTTGTTCGATCTTGGTCTCGCCGGGCAGGTCCACTTTCATGGTCACCTGCTGGACGATCTCGGTTTTTTGTCCGCGCATGGCGAAATAGACGAATGCCGCGCCGCCGAGAAGGAATAGCACGCCCACGAGGCCGAATCCCAGGCCGAACGTCAACCAGCTTGAACTGCCTTGTGCGGAAGTGGAACCGATCACGCTCAATACCCCATAACCGAACAAGCATACACCGATCAGAAAAAATAGTCCCGCGCCGATGTAGAGCAAAGGTTTACTCATGAAAATCGTTCTCCTCGGTATTGATGTTGTTACGCTCGATGCAAAAAGGCTTCCCGATGAGCCGTTATCTTTATATACGATGAGTCTAGCATTTTTGTTGCCCGCTGGCAATGATATTTTGCGAAAATTCATTTCATTTTTGTTCAATTTCGTGTGTGTGGATTTTGGTCTTATACTTGATGAAAATCGGTCAAAAAGCCGCAAAGACGCGGAAAAATGATCCTTGCGCGTTGACAGGTGAAGCGATGAGCATTCAGAAACAATATGATCGTTGGAAAGAATCCACACTCAAAAGGTCATTGGCGAAATTCAAGGAGCGGAGAACGCGCTTCGAGACCTCCTCCGGGATCGAGGTCCCGTGTGTGGCGGTGCCCGGGGGGGAGTCTCCCGCCGCCTCTGCGGACGAGTCCTATTTGGAAAAACTGGGCTTTCCGGGTGAATATCCGTTTACGCGCGGCGTCCAGCCGACGATGTATCGCACGCGTTTTTGGACAATGCGCCAATACGCGGGCTTCGGCACGGCAGAGGAAACGAACAAGCGTTATCGTTATCTGCTGTCACAGGGACAGACGGGCCTGAGCGTTGCGTTCGATCTGCCGACCCAGATCGGTTACGACGCGGACGATCCGATTGCCGCGGGCGAAGTGGGAAAGGTGGGCGTTTCGATTTCGTCCATTCAGGATATGGAACAGCTATTCGATCGGATTCCGCTCGAACAGGTTTCGACCTCGATGACGATCAACGCGCCTGCGGGCGTGTTACTGGCAATGTATATCGCGGTGGCGAAGAAGCAGGGCGCGGAGGTGAAGAAACTGCGCGGCACGATTCAAAACGATATTCTCAAGGAATATGTGGCGCGCGGAACCTATATCTTTCCGCCCCAGCCCTCGATGCGGCTCATTACGGATGTTTTTCGGTATTGCGCGCGGGAAGCGCCCAATTGGAACGCGATCTCGATCTCGGGTTATCACATCCGTGAAGCGGGTTCGACCGCCGTGCAGGAGGTGGCTTTCACGCTGGCTAACGGTATTGCCTATCTCGAAGCCGCGTTGAAAGCCGGGCTGGCCGTGGATGATTTCGCTCCGCAAGTTTCGTTCTTCTTCAACGCGCATAACAACTTTTTGGAGGAAGTTGCCAAGTTCCGCGCCGCGCGCCGCCTATGGGCGGGGATCATGCGCGGGCGTTTCAAGGCGCAGAAACCGGCCTCGTGGGAATTACGCTTCCACACGCAAACCGCAGGCTCGACTCTCACCGCTCAACAGCCCGAAAATAACGTGGCGCGCGTAACGATTCAAGCGTTGTCTGCGGTGCTCGGCGGAACGCAATCCCTGCATACCAATTCGATGGACGAAGCCTTGTGGCTTCCCACGGAGAAATCGGTGCGCGTGGCTCTGCGGACTCAACAGATCATCGCGTATGAGTCCGGCGTGGCCGATTCCGTCGATCCGCTGGCGGGGTCGTATCTGATCGAATATCTCACCGACGAGATCGAAAGAGGCGCGCAAAAATACATTGCCAAAATTGACGAGATGGGCGGCGCGCTGGCGGCCATCGAGCGCGGCTATATGCAGAACGAAATTCAAGACGCGGCGTATGCCGCGCAACAGGCGATTGAAAAGAAGGAACAGATCGTAGTGGGTGTGAATGAATTCGAAGTGCAGGAGGGACGAAGCCTGGACCGATTGGTCGTGGACCCGGCGATCGAACTGGAACAGAGAGAACGATTGAGAATTTTGCGGAAGGATAGGAATCGGAAGCTCGTCAATGAACTGCTTGCCAAATTGGTAAACGCCGCCGCAAGCGACGAAAACCTGATGCCGTTGTTTGTAGAGTGCGTGGAGAACAAGGTCACCCTCGGCGAGATTTGCAATACGCTGAGAGGCGTGTGGGGCGAATACGCGGCGAAAGGATTCTAGGGAGGGAAATTGCCGGTACAATTGGATAATGCCCTCCAATATCGAGATCAAAGCCCGCGTGCGCGACTTCGCTGAGATACGCCGGCGCGCGGAAGCTTTGAGCGACATGCCGCTCAAGGTCATTGCCCAGGAGGATACTTTTTTTCATGTGAAGAAGGGCCGCCTCAAACTCCGGGACTTTGGAACGGGTTCCGCGCAATTGATCTTTTATCAACGCCCGGATCGGGATGGCCCAAAACGTTCCGATTATAGAATCTTCGAGACCGACGACCCGGCTGGCTTGAGAACCGTGCTCGAATTGGCTTATGGTGTGCGCGGAAGCGTGCGTAAGACGCGTTATCTCTATCTTGCTGGGCAGACGCGCATCCATCTTGACGATGTGGCTGGGCTGGGTCAGTTCATGGAGTTGGAAGTCGTCTTGCGCGCAGATCAGTCCGATGCAGAGGGGCAGTCCATTGCCGAGGATCTGATGAGCAGGCTGGGAGTCGAGGCAGACGATCTGGTGGATGGCGCGTATATTGATTTGCTGGAAGGAAGCGGTTCAATCGAATCTTTGTGAGGTCATGTGCCGAAAGTCAAAAAAATAGATCACGTGGCAATGGTCGTGGAGGATATGGAACAGGCGCTGGAATTCTGGCGCGGCGCGCTGGGGCTGGCTGTGCACGAAGTGCGCGACGTGCCCGCCGAGAAATCGCAAGTGGCTTTTCTGCCGCTGGCCGATTCCGAGATCGAGCTGGTATTTCCCACCACCGACGATTCCGGCCTCGCCAAATATCTGGCCAGGCGCGGCGCGGGCATGCATCATATCTGCCTCGAAGTGGACGATGTGGCGGGCATGCTGAGTCAATTGAAAGCCAAAGGAGTGAGGCTGATCAATGAAGAGCCGCGCACAGCCGCCGATGGAAAACGCTATGCCTTCATCCACCCTGAAGCGACCGGCGGGGTGTTGGTGGAGCTTTACGAAATCTAAAATGTGAGGAGCGGATTCCGTTGGGGAATTTCCGATTTATGGTTTAATTGAGCCGTGCTCGAAAACGTCGAATCCATTCTGCAAACGCAATGTGAACTGACCAAGGACCGCCCGATCATTGTGGGCGTCTCCGGCGGGCCGGACAGCTTGTGTCTGATGGAGGCTCTGCGTCAGGCGGGTTATTCGATTCTCGTGGCACATTTCAATCATCGCCTGCGCCCCGAAGCGGACGGCGACGCCACGACTGTTGAGCAAACCGCCTCGCGCTTGATGATTCCTTCGGTGGTTGGCGACGGCGATGTGCGCGCTTATGCCGAGCAACAGGGCATGTCGCTTGAGGAGGCCGCGCGGCATTTACGATATACATTTCTTTTCGAGCAGGCCAAACGGCACGGCGCGCAGGCGGTGGCCGTCGGTCATACTGCGGACGATCAGGTGGAAACGGTGCTGATGCACTTTCTGCGCGGCGCCGGGCTGACGGGTTTGAAGGGCATGTCGTATCGCACTGTGCTCCCGATTTTCTCGGATGAGATTCCCGTCGTCCGTCCACTGCTGGACGTGTGGCGCGAGGAAACGGTCATTTACTGCGCGGCCAATGGGTTGCGCCCGCGTTACGATCCCAGCAACGACACAGTCAATTTCACCCGCAATCGGTTGCGGAATCTTCTAATCCCAACATTGGAATCCTATAACCCAAAATTCCGCGAGGCTCTCTGGCGCACGGTGCAATCGCTCAAAGCCGATCACGCGCTTCTTCAGGATACTTTGGATGCCGCCTGGTCGGAATGTGTCGTCAGTGAAGCGCGGGGACTCGTCATTTTCGACTCGGATCGACTCTCGAAACTTTCGGTCGGACTCCAACGAAACTTGATTCGCCATGCTGTGAGTGTTCTCTGTCCCGGGCAGGACATCGGCTTTGCCGTGCTGGAGCGTGCGGCGCGTTTTATCAGCGGGCCGAATACCGCGCGCGTCGCTCTCACGGGCGGGCTGAGTCTGTTTCGCGAAAACGGCAGTCTCTACCTGTTTACATCCGAGGGAAACCTGCCGTTCGACAAATGGCCGCAGATGCGCGAGGATGTGTTGGAAATCGCTTTATCGGTGCCGGGGCAGGCCGAGCTTTCCGGCGGCTGGCAGGTCAACTGCGAGCGCTGGCGGTTGCCCGCGTTGGCGCGCGATCAATCCGCTTTGAACGAGGACCCGTTCCAGGTCTGGCTGGATGCGGATACCATTCCCCTGCCTTTGGAATTGCGCGTTCGCCAGGCGGGGGATCGCTTCGAACCGCTTGGCATGGAAGGTCATACACAGAAGCTGTCGGATTTCTTTATCAACGAGAAACTTCCGGCGCGCGTACGCGATCGGTGGCCGCTGTTATGTTCCGGCGAGACCGTGATCTGGATTCCCGGCTATCGCCCGGCTCATTCGTTTCGCCTGACGGATGACTCGCACGAAGTCTTTTATTTTGCGGTGATGCGCCCGCCCGAAAAAATTCCCCCCGAAACATGAACAGCTCAGTCTTCGAAGACTGAGCTGTTTTTATTATTAAGCCTCGCCATTGAGTTGGCGCAGTTTCAAATGAATCTCGCGCCATTGAATTTTCGAAATGCCCATCTTCTGCCGAACTTTATCGGGTTCGACGCCCGACTGAAAGTCGCGCAGTACCGAGGTCCAGCGGCACATATCGAAGGAGAGATGTTTGTCCAAACCGGCTTCCTCGCCGATATCTTCGAGCAGGTATTCCAGGCGCCGCGGCGACCAGGGAAAGAGCTGGTCCACGGGCTGATATTGCGCGAGATATTCTTTGTACGCCGGGATCCAATCATCGGCCAGGGGAAGTTTGCGTTCCTTATAGCGGTTGGCCGGGCTTGCGTACCGGATGAATACCTGCGGTTCCCCGGGCGCGTCGAGGTCAATGTGATTTAAGTGAATGCTGAGACATTCGCTCTTCTTGATGCCCGTCGTCAAAAGCAGATAAACCAGCGTGTACGGACGCGCGTCGGGTTTGTGGCCGCGGCGGTGACGGTCGGCGGCCAGCAGGACAGCCTGCACTTCCTCCTCGCTCAGCACTTGCGGCAGTGGGCTGATTGCCGAACGCTGTAACACTTTTTCTGCCGGGTCCACCGTGAGCGTGCCGTGCTGGTGCAACCAGCGAAAGAAGGATTTGGTGGAGGTGATGCGGCGGGCTAATGTTTTGGGACTGCAGGGAACGGCGCGTTCTTTTTCCATCCATTCGAAGAAGCGGTTGAGGTGCTGGGTGGTAATGGCGCCGATGGTGTGGTCGGGCGGGAGATATTCGGTCAGAATGTGAACGTCGGAAAGAAAGGCCTTGACGGTGTTTGGGGAACGGCCTTGATCGTTAAGGTACATTTCCCACGCTTTGAGCGCTGGTATGAGCCCCGTTTGTGGCGTGATATGTGCCAGATTTGTCGTTGGGCTCATGAAGCCTCCTTACAGGCGTAGCGCATAGTCTTTGCGTATAGTTTAGCGAAAAAGAATAAGAATGTCAACAGGTTGGGTTTGGCGATATTTTCAAGCGCTAATGAGACAGATCCTGCGGCTGGAAGCAGGGATTGTAATCATAGCCGAGGATGATGCGGTACGCGGCCGGGCTGTTGGGAGTTGGAAGGGAAATTTGGCTGGTATTGGCCGGCAAACCAAGCACACTGAGCAGTGCGATGCGCGCGTTTGGATCTTGCGTGGTGGTCAGGTCAATGAGAGCGGAGTAGGTATAGTTTTGATTATCGGCTGGTGAAATTTTGGTTTGATAGCCGGCATAATTCAGCCTTGAGGCGGCCAGAGTGTCTGTATTCCCCACGGTGGTGCCGTTTTCAACCTCGACTGTCACAGTTTGACGCTGAATGGTGACGGTTGAAAGTGTGGTGGCTTCCGTCAGCAATTGTTGGAGGGCGATGCTGTCTGGAAGGAGAACAGCCGCGCCGCCGGGCGTTGTCCAGGGGGTGACATAAGGCGGGCGGATGTAGTAGCCGCGGATGTCGGCTTCGGTCAGGCGCGGGGCGTAGGGCGCAAGTTTGAGCATGTCGCCGAGTCCGAGGTCCGTAACGACCGTGCTGGAAAGATCGTTGTAGAGTTGGGGAACCTTGCTCAGCGTATCCGTTTTCAACGCTTGCGAGAAGATGGCGCGCAGGACTTCCTGCTGGCGGCGGCCGCGGTCGAAGTCGCTGGATTTGGAACGAGCCCGCGCGTACCATAAGGCCAGGTCGCCGTCCATGTGGACGAAGCCGGGCCCAACCGTATACAGCCACCAGTTATTCGAGTTGTTGGGATCGTAACTTGGGTCTATTAAACGCCAATCTGTGTAGGGACAGCTGACTGGGACATCGATTCCGCCGAGTGTATCCACAATGCGGCGGAATCCGTCGAACTCGACCATGGCAGTGTGGTCAATATGAATTCCGAGATTGTACGCGATGGTCTCTTCGAGCAATCCCGGCCCGCCGCCCGGATAACCTTCCAGTTCGCCGCTTTGATAGGCAGTGTTGATGCGTTGCATGCCGACTGTGGGAATGTAAATCCATAGGTCGCGCGGGATGGAGATAAGCGAGACCTGCCCTTCGCGCGGCCATAGGATCACGATCACCAATGTGTCGGTGCGGAAGGATGAACCGGGGCGTTTGTCTGACCCGATCAAAAGAAAGTTGACCGTTGCGTTATCGGTGAGCGGAGGCAGGGAAGTGGGCTGAGTGGTAGGTTGTTCCGCGGGTGGAGGCGCGGCCACTGTGGGGAATAGCGAGGCGAGATCCACCGTGGGCGTCGCGTCAATGGGAGGAATAGGAGTCGGTGAGGGCGTTTCAGTGGGAAGCGTTATATCCGCGCTGAACGGAGTGGGCGTTGAGACGGAGGGTTGGAATGGAGTCGGTGTGGGAGAGGCGTTCGGCGCAACGGTAACTAAAACAATCGAAGGCGAAGCAGGTGTGGGGGCGGAGGGTGAAGCGCCGCAGGCTGTCAGATTAATGGCGATGAGAATTGTCGGGAGAATCAGGGGAAGGATGCGTCGAGGAAGAGAATGTGTCATATGAGGCGCGAAAGAATGAAGGATAGGAATGAATATATCCCGGTTCCAATTGATTTATTGAGTGGGAAAAGCCGTAATGGTCGGCGAGGGAGGGGCCTGTGTGGACGTGGATGTGCCGGAGGGAGGAATCGGCGTATTCGTGGGAGGCTCGGGTGTGTTGCTCGGCTGAATGGTCTGCGTGAAAGGCAGGGGCGTTAACGTCAAAGGCTCGGTGGGAACAGGCGTATCGGTTGGGAATTGAGGAATGATCGTTACGCCCGGCGTGCGCGTGGGCACGTTTGGCACCCATAGGGATTGACCGACGCGAATGAATGTTGAATAGCCGAGACAGTTGGCGCGCTGAAGTTCATAAGTGGTAATCCCGAAATTGTAGGCAATGTGGAAAAGTGTATCGCCGGGTTGCACTGTGTACGCGATCCACCCTCGCGGAGGTCCGCATGGAATTGGCGTATGCGTGGGTATCGGCGGGACGTAAAGAATCGTCCCCGGGATCAAGCTTTGCGTCAGCAAACAATTGGCTTGCGTCAATTGACCGACAGTAATTTGATAGCGGCTTGCAATGCTCCCCAGGGTATCTGTTGATTGGACAACGATGGCAATCCAGCCGGCCGGCGGCATACAGGATGGAGGCAGGGCCGCGGTATTTGTCGATGTGGGCAAAAAAGTGGCAGTAAACGGAACCTGATTTTCAGATGTTGAAGTGATGGTCAGAAAGACGGGCGCGGTTGGCAGGCTTTGGGTGGGCGTCTGAGGCGGAGGAGTATAACTTTCTCCAATGGATAACGAGAGTCCCCCAATCACCAGCCCAAGGGAGACCACCGCCAGCACGAGCGACGTTCCGAACTGGCGCAATACTTGCATTTATTTCTTTCCTTTGGAGGAGGCTGGCTGTTCGAGATGCGCTTCGGGAGAGATAGGTAACAGCACACTGAAAGTGGCTCCAACTCCCGGTTCGCTCTCGACCCAGATGCGCCCGTGCTGCGCCTCGGTCAGAGTCTTGGCGATGGAAAGTCCCACGCCGGTATCGCCGACGCCTTGAATCAAAACATTGTCGGCGCGGTAGAGACGGGTGAAGACGCGCGGGATATCTTCGGATGCAACGCCGCCTCCGCTGTCGCTCACTTGAATAAGGAAGAAATCCTGATTCCCTTCGTTTCTGGTCTCGACCTTGAGCCTGATCGTGCCTTCGACAGGTGTAGCCGCTCCTGCGTTTTGCAGTAAATGAACAAGGATCTGTTGCAACGCTTCACGGTCTGCGTGAATCGGGACGAGCTTCTTCGGCAGGTCGAGATGAATCGAGATATTCTTCTCGCGCACCTGACTGCTGGTGTAACTCATGGCATTGTCGATGATGGCGTTCAAATCAACCGACTCGGGTTTGAGATCGGCCAGGTCGGTTTCCAATGTATTCAACTGAATCATGTCTTCGATCAGGTTGCCGATGCGTTCCGTGGAAGCCTTGACGCGTTCCACGAACTTGCGCTGTAACGCGCCCAGAATGCCCACCGATTCTCCCAGCAACAAGTCTGTATAACCGATAATGGAAGACATCGGCTGGCGCAATTCCTGCGAGATCGAAGCGATCACTTCGGCTTGTTCGGTGGATCGGGTAGTGGAGCGTCCCTTTTCCATTTCGAGTATTTTGGTGTTGGCTTCCGCCAGCTGGTTTTTCAGGCGCGCTTCTTCTTCCAAAGAGGCGCGCAGTTCTTTTTCGATCTGCGCCGCGATGTCAATGTGCTGGCCCTTGGCGTTCGTGCGCAAACCGGAATTTTCCTTTTGAAGCTGTTCGATGATTCTTTGAGATTCTTCCTGAGCGGCCATCAAAGAGGCCAGTTCCTGCGCTTTGTTGCTGTTCCTGCTTTCATCGATCTGTTTGAGCAGTTCTTTATTGCGTTTTTCGAGTTCTTCGATGCGCTGTTTGGCCTGCTCCAGCGTACGGCGCGTCTGCTCGCTTTGTTCCTCCATGCGGGTCATCTTTTGCGTGCGTTGAATGATCGGCACAACCGATGTGGCAATGTTCGTTAGAAAGGCCTGGTCTTCTGCCGACCACAATCGATTCGAATAGGGCGAGAGCAGCATCAAGCCGCCGAGAATATCCTTCTCCGGCGTGACAATGGGTACACTTAACAAGTGACCCGGGTTGGAAAGGCCGAGCAGTTCACCCAGACCTTTGATATCGGCAGAGGTACTGCTGGCTGGCATTCGTAACGGCCGGCCGCGCTGAATGGCATTGCTCAGCATCGGAGCCATGGTTTTGGTGAGACTACTGCCTTCGAGTATGTCCTCACGGATCAAATCGTACCCGCCCACGAGTTCCAGTTGATTTTTGTTGTCGGTTAAGTAAATGAGGAAGCACAGGTCGGCCAGCATGGTTTGGGCGATGGCGCGCGTCAGCGACTGGCCGATCTTGGCCGGATTGGTTTCAGCGGCCAGGGCCAGCATGGCATGAAATGTCTTTGGGTCGGTGCTGTAACGTCGTCGTTCCGCCGGGACGGGCGTACTTTCCTGTTTCGTCGCGCCAGCCGCGGCGGCAGGTGTTTTGGCGGTGATTCCCGTCACTGTACTGCGCGGTTGCGCAACTGTTTGAACGGAGGTTTGAAAGCGTTGAGGCAGAGTCAACAAAATTGGGTACGCGGCCATGGACAGGAGTCGAATGACGCCGGAATAATTTCCCTCGCCGAGAAAGACCAAATGTCCCGCGTGACCGAGAAAAAGCAGGCCCAATACGGCCAGGCCGTTCCAATATCCGTTTGGGCGGCGGATGAGCAAGGTCAGCGCGCCGAGGGCCAGAAAACCGAGTGAGGCGATCTGCCAGAGCCACTCATCGAGAGTCTGATTGTAGGTGGTGACGGAAGCTTGCGGCGCCCACGATAAAAGACTCAAGCCCGTGACGGTAAGAATCAATACGAAAAGCAATACCACAGCGGAATCCGCGGGGCGGCTGGGCTCGGGAAATGCCCACATCCAGGTGATGAGGATGATGCTGAAGAGACTGAAGGCGCGGTCGAGCGGCGGGAGGCTGGCGGTTGGGTTGATGATGCCCTGCCAGCCGAGGGCGCTGAAGGCAAACAGGAGAAATTGTCCGAGCAGTAAAAGCCCGAGTCCGAGCATGGTGCGCCGGGCTTGCGGGAACTCGCTGGACCGCCAGTGATTGAAAGCGGAATACAGTGCGAACCCGATTGAAAATTCAAGCGCGAAGTGAAAAAAAAGATTGCCGGGCTCGGCCGTAAGAAAGGAAAAGATCTGATTTAGCAGTGAGTCCACAGAACGATTATACTGCCAGTCTTTTGGATTCGGCGCAGGCATGCCGCCGACTATAATTATCTCATGCGCAATCGGCCCCCCATAATTTCAGTTTCATTGATTTTTTGCGCGTTGATCGCCGCGACTTGCGCGCCGATCCTTGTTTCGGGATATGCCGAATTGAATACAGCCGAATTGGCAAGCGCCGCGGGAGATTACGCCGGCGCGGCGCGCTCCTATCAGGCGGCGGCCACGCGCTTGTTTTGGCGCGCTGATTTGTGGGAGCAGGCCGGGCGCGCCGCTTTGCTGGCCGATCAGCCTCAACAAGCCGTTTTATTTTTGTTGAAAGCCGGGCACCTTTCTTCGCGCGGACAACTCGCGCTTGGCCAGGCCTATCTTCAAACGGATCAAGCAGATTTGGCGCTCGCGGCATTCCAAGCCTCGAGCGCGCAAGCTGGCGCCTCGGCGGAGGCTTATGCGGGGCTGGCGCAAATCTATCGTCAGCGCGGAGAGATGGATGCCGAACGTTCGGCCCTGCAAAATCAACTTTTGCTTTCGCCGCAGGATGCCGCCGCGCAATATCGGCTGGGTTTACTGCTTTCATTGACCGACGTTAAATCCGCGTTGACTCATCTTCAACTCGCCTCGCAACTCGACCCCGAATATGCTTCCGTTGTTCAAACGTTACGCTCCGCCCTGAATCTGGCCGATTTGGATCCGGACGAATCGACGCGCTTCGAAATCCTCGGCCGCGGACTTGGGCTTGTGGGTGAATGGGCTTTGGCGGAAACGGCGTTCCAAAATTCGGTGCAGATGGACGCGCACAACGCGCAGGCGTGGGCCTGGCTGGGCGAGGCGAAACAGCATCTCGGTCAGGATGGACGCGGAGACCTGGACCGCGCCCTGTCGCTCGATGCACAGAACGTAGTCGTTCGCGGTCTGCGCGGTTTGTATTGGAAACGACTCGGCGATGACCGTGACGCATTGACCGAATATCAAGCCGCGGCGCAGATCGAACCGGATAATCCGGCGTGGAAGGCATCGCTCGGCGAAATTTATGCGCGGCTGGGCGATCTGGTTTCTGCGTTGGGCGCGTACCAGCGCGCGGTGGAGCTCGCCCCGAATGAGTCCACGTATTGGCGTTTATTGGCAACGTTTTGTGTGCAATACAATGTGCAGGTGGAAGAGGTGGGTTTGTCCGCCGCACAAAAAGCTGTAACGTTGACTCCCGACGATCCGCTGGCATTGGATGTGCTGGGTTGGGCGCAACTCAGCGCGGGGCAATTTGCCTCTGCAAAACAAACTTTGGCGACCGCGCTCGAAAAGGCTCCGAATTTTGCCGCGGCGCATTTGCATTTGGGCCTGGCGGAAATTCAGCTTGGAGATCGCAACGCGGCGTACGATCAATTCGTCAACGCGCAAAAGCTCGATCCGCAAGGCGCGTACGGCCAGCAGGCCGCGCAGGCGTTGAAACAATATTTCCCATAAGCCATTTTCTGCGTGATAAAATCACAGCCATGAATCTCCATCGTCCATTTTTATTTTTGTTCATTGCAGTTACATTGATCTCTTTAGCCTGCCGGCTTCCCGCGCTTCCGAGAACTCAAGCTGTACCCACCGCGGTCGAATCGGGCGCGGTGTTATTTCAGGATGATTTTTCGAATCCATCCGGCCAATGGAATCGCCAGCAAACGCCCGCCGGCGCGATGGATTACGACGCGGGCGGTTATCGCATCGCGGTGAATCAACCCGATGTAAATTTATGGTCCACGCCGCACAGGGATTTTGCGAACGTGCGTCTCGAAGTGGACGAAGGCAAGCTGGGCGGTGCGGATGACAATCGCGCCGGGCTGATCTGCCGATACTCGGCGAATAGTTATTATTTCTTTATGATCACGCACGACGGCTTTTACGGCGTCGGCATCTTCAAAGACGGTCAATCCACCTTGCTCGGTCAAAATGAAATGCAATCCAGTGCCGCGATTCACACCGGAGTCAATATCAATCATTTGCGTGCCGACTGTGTGGGTGACACGCTGACGTTTTACGTTAATGGACAGCAGATCGCTCAAGTCCGCGATGCAACTTTGACGCAGGGTGATGTCGGTCTGATCGCCGGGACGTTTTCCCATCCCGATGCGGATTTCATCTTCGATAATTTCGTCGCCATTCAACCTTGATATCGGTTATGTATTTAAATGAAAGTTTATCTTGATACGGTTGGTTGCCGCCTGAATCAGGCCGAGATCGAAGCGATGGCCATGCAGTTTCGCGCCGCCGGCCATGAGGTGGTCGCCTCGGCGGACACGGCGGAACTGGCGGTCGTCAATACCTGCGCGGTGACCACCGAAGCCGCGTCCGATTCGCGCGGCAAGATTCGTTCGCTGGCGCGTGCGGGCGTGAATGAGATCGTTGCCACAGGCTGTTGGGCTACGCTTCAACCGGCGCAGGCCGCAGGTTTGCCGAATGTTTCGCGGGTGGTGGTCAATCGTCAGAAAGATCAACTGGTTCCTGAAACCTTGCATCTTTCGCCTGCTGATTTCAAACCTTTCGATCTCGAACCTTTGAATCGCACGCCTCTGCCCGGCCTGCATCGCCGTACGCGCGCTTTCATCAAAGTGCAGGACGGTTGCGATAATCACTGTACATTTTGCATTACTACGGTCGCGCGCGGCGAGGGGCATTCCCGCCCGGCTCCCGATGTGATTCGAGATATTCAGTCGGCATTGAACGGCGGCACGAAAGAGATCGTGTTGACCGGCGTACATCTCGGTTCATGGGGGCACGATTTTGATTCGCACCTCAGCCAATTGATTTCCGCTATTTTGCGCGAGACGGATGTTCAACGCCTGCGCCTGTCTTCGCTGGAACCGTGGGACTTGAACGCCGACTTCTTCGCGTTGTGGGCGGATTCCCGCCTCATGCCGCACCTTCACCTGCCTCTGCAAAGCGGATGCGCTTCCACACTGAAACGAATGGCGCGCAAGACCACGCCCGATTCTTTCCGCGAACTGACCGCGGCCGCGCGCCGCGTGATGCCGAACGCGGCCATTACCACGGATGTGATCGCCGGTTTTCCCGGCGAAACCGAAGCGGAGTTTGCCGAGTCGTTGGCTTTTGTTGAAGAGATGAACTTTGCAGGCGGGCATGTTTTCACCTATTCGCCGCGCCCGGGAACGGGCGCCGCGCGCATGAAAGGGCAGATCAGGTCCGAGGTCCGAAAAGAGCGAAATCATATTTTGCACAACGCGCTCGAGGAGTCCGCGAATTTGTATCGCGGGAAATTTATCGGACGTAAAGTATCCGTTTTGTGGGAATCCACGTCCGAACTGGGAGAGTTCGGCTGGAGAATGGAAGGGCTGACGGAAAATTACCTGCGCGTGCAGGCGGCGGCTCCCTCGCCGCGTTGGAATCAGGTCGATGCGGTCGAATTGTTGGAGGCAACACAAGGCGGCTTGCGGGGCGAAATCGTTGGATGAAGATATATTTTTTATTCTAAATAGGATGTTTATCACTGTATCCGCTGTGCGGCGGATTGTATAATCCCTTTGCATCTCATCGCAGAAAGAAGGAGCAAACATGACTGCCCAATTGATCGATGGAAAAATGATCGCGCAGCGCGTGCGCGATGAAGTGGCCGCGGAAGTTGCCGGGCGCACCGCGGCTGGCAAGCGTAAACCGACTCTGGCAACCGTGCTGGTCGGCGACCGTCCCGATTCGGCCGCGTATGTCGCCTCGAAAGGCAAAGCCTGTCAGGAACTGGGTATGGGTTCGATCAGTGAACATTTGTCCGCAGATGCGACTCAGGAGCAGGTGGAATCATTGGTGAAACGACTGAATGCCGACCCGGAAGTGAGCGGCGTTCTGGTGCAATTGCCCATGCCCGCGCAGATCAACGAAGAGCGCGTGCTCTCATTGATCAATATCGAAAAAGATGTGGACGGTTTCTCGCCGCTCAACATTGGCCGACTGGCGCAAAAAGGGCGTGAGCCTTTGTTCGTGCCGTGCACTCCGTTCGGCTGTATTTATCTGCTCGAACAAGTGGGCGTGAAAATCGAAGGCGCCAATGCGGTGGTGTTGGGTCGTTCGAACATCGTGGGCATGCCTGCCGCGCTGTTATTGATCGGCCGTAATGCGACTGTTACCGTCTGTCACTCGCGCACAAAAGATATCGCGGAAGTTGTGCGGCGCGCGGATATTCTGATCGCGGCCATCGGCAAAACCGAATTTGTGCGCGGCGATTGGATCAAACCGGGCGCGGCGGTCATTGACGTGGGCATCAATTCCGTGCCCGACGCCACTAAAAAAAGCGGACATCGTTTGGTGGGCGATGTTAATTTCGCCGAAGCGAAGGAAGTCGCCGGCTTCATTACGCCAGTCCCGGGCGGAGTCGGCCCGATGACAATCGCCATGCTGATGCGAAATACACTGCGCGCCGCGCAGTTGCAGGATACGTAGATAAAAACGTCCCGCTTCACGCGGGACGTTTGACTTGATTCCGTTAGCGGATGGATTTTCCACCCGTCTTCGATATTTCGCTTTTTACGCGCTCGTCACGAATAACTGTAAAATCCTCTTCCGCTCTTCCGGCCCAAATATCCCGCGTCCACCATTTTGCGCAGTAACGGCGCAGGGCGGTATTTATCCTCGCCCAAATCTCTTTGCAGAACTTCCATCACATATAAGACCACGTCCAGGCCGATCAGGTCCGCCAGAGTCAGCGGCCCCATCGGATGATTCATGCCGAGTTTCATCACGGTATCTATGGCTTCCGGTGTGCCGATGTTTTCCTGCAAGGCGAATATCGCTTCATTGATCATCGGACACAGGATGCGGTTCGAGATAAAGCCGGGCGAGTCGTTGGCCTCGACCGGTTCCTTGCCCATCGTTTTACAAATGTTCATCACCGTTCGAGTCGTTTCAGCGGAGGTGCCAAGTCCGCGAATCACTTCCACCAGTTTCATCAGCGGCACGGGATTCATGAAATGCATGCCGATCACTTTATCCGGCCGTTTGGTAGCCGCCGCGATTTTGGTGATCGAGATCGAAGAAGTGTTGCTGGCCAAAATGACATCCGCGCGTGCGGCCGCGTCCATATCCTTGAAGATTTTAATTTTGAGTTCGGGGTTCTCAGTGGCGGCTTCGATCAGCAGATCGGCATCTTGCGCGCGCTCGAAGTTGCTCACAAATTGGATCGCTTCGGCGTCCGCTTTTTGTTCTTTCGTCAGCGCGCCTTTTTCGAGCAGTTTGGCGGTGGATTTGTCAATGGCGGTTTTGGCTTTTTCGAGCGCGGCAGGCTGAACGTCCATGCATGAGACGGTGTATCCGCTGGTGGCCGCCGTCTGCGCTATGCCGTTGCCCATCGTCCCGGCGCCGATTACAAAAATATGTTTAATGGTCATGAGATTGTTTCCTGTGCCTACTCCATCTCAACTGCCATCGCTACGGCCTCGCCGCCGCCGAGACACAAGCTGGCAATGCCGCGTTTCAAACCGCGGTCTTTTAGCGCGTAGATCAAGGTGGTCAGCACGCGCGCGCCGCTGGCGCCCAATGGATGACCGAGGGCGATCGCGCCGCCGTGCACATTGACTTTGTTCCAGTCCCAGCCTTGATCGGCCAGAATGCGGCCATCGGCTAATACTTGCGCGGCGAAGGCTTCGTTCAACTCGATCAAATCCACATCGGAAAACGTCCAGCCGATTTTTTTCAATAACTTGGGAAGCGCGTGCGCCGGCGCGGCAAATAAAAGTTTCGGTTCGAGCGCCGCTTGTGCATATCCAACGACGCGCGCCAACGGCTTGAAGCGATGACTCTCCGCATAAGTGCGCGAGGCGATCACCACCGCGGCCGCGCCGTCGTTCATGCTGGAGGAATTGCCCGCTGTCACTTTGCCGCCCTCTTTGAAAACGGGTTTCAACTTTGCCAGCGACTCGAGGGAAGTGTCTTTGCGCGGTCCCTCGTCGGTATCCACATTGAGCGTTTCCTTACGCGTTTTGACTTCTACCGGGACGATCTCGGACTTGAACTTCCCGGCCTCCTGCGCGGCGACTGCCTTCTGATGGCTTTCGAGAGCGAAACGATCCATCGCTTCGCGCGTGACCTCGTACTCGTCCGCGATGAACTCGGCCGCGTTGCCCATGTTCCAGTCTTCGAACGGATCCCACAACCCGTCGTGAAGCAGGGCGTCGGTCAATTGGGTGTTTCCGAATCTCAATTCGCCCAAACGGCCCGGGACCAGATACGGCGCGCGGCTCATCGACTCCATTCCTCCGGCTACGAATAAATCGGCATCGCCGGCGCGGATGGCTTGCGCCGCGCTCATGGCGGCTTTCAATCCCGAACCGCAAACCTTGTTCATGGTCGTCGCGCTGACTGTGGCAGGTACGCCTGCGTAAATGGCGGCTTGCCGCGCCGGAGCCTGTCCCTCACCGGCCTGAACTACATTCCCCATCAGAACCTCTTCCAATTCTTTGGGTTCGATGCCCGCTCGTTCCACCGCGGCTTTGACTGCAATAGCCCCCAGCCTGGTGGCCGGAACACTGCTCAACGCGCCCTGGAATTTTCCAATTGGCGTGCGCGCGGCAGAAAGGATGACTGCCTCAGTTTCCTTGCTCATGACGCCTCCAAATGAAGTTTGTCAATTCAATTATAAGACCATGACATTGATATTATTCTTTCCAAGTTGGCTTTTAGAGAGGATCAATGTTCCAAATCAAGCGGGGGATACGCGGCAGACGGCGTTTGAACGGCCATATAACCTGCTCCCGCTCCAGCCAGTGCCGAGAGAACTACGCCGACCAATCCAATGCAGGTAGCAGTTCCCAACCCGGTGAGATAATAAACAGCTTGTATCGTCGGGGACGCGGAGGGGCTGGGGATATTTCCAATGCCGAGTTTAATGCCGGAATACTGCATGATCGCAAGCGCTCCAACTCCGCCGAGTATTTGACCGGCTAATATCAACGCGCCCGCGATGACCCCGGCTACCGCGCCCAGGCGCGCGCCGTCTGCTTTGAGCGCGGCTTTTTCCTGTTGCGCGGCGAGAAATCCGGCAATGACTCCGCCCAGCAGGGATACGGCTGGTCCGCACAACCCGATGAAACCGGCCACACAAACGTTCAAAGCGAGGCCGATGGCTCCAACGATCAAACCCATTCTGATTCTAGGCTGCATCTCGATTCCTCCCGAATGGTTTTATTCTATTTCATCGATTGTACGCCAGATTGGCGCGGCTTCAGCTATTTTGAGCCGCCCGGCGCGTAGAAACGAATCTTCCAAACGCCGCCGCCCTGATCGGTGACTGTGCTGTACGGTGTGACCACCACCACCCAGGTATGCCCCGGTTTGAGCGCGGCCTGCGAACCGTCTTTGTTCAAGAATTGAATCGGACGCCGCAGTCCGGTGGTCTTTTCATATTCTCCCGAAAGCGTGCTCCAAATAATTTGATAAACCTGACCATCGCGGAAAAGATAAGCCGGGCCTTTGTTGCCCTGTTCGAGATGAATATCGAGATTGGTAGGCTCGACCACATCATGTTCCGCGAACAGCACGATCACATTTTCAAAGTGAAGCTGGCGTCCGTTCAACCGATCGGTATCGGGATGCAATACGCCTTCGGAGGCTTTATCCGCGTTATCGGTGTATCGCAGGTAAGATTGATACAGCGGATCGTACTTCCAGCCGGATTGATTCAATAACGCGAAGAACTCATCGATCCCGGTTGCCGGGAATCCGCCCGCGGGCGGTTGGTCTGTATATAAGTTGCTGGCATAGTCGAAAACCGTATCGGCTTTTTCATTATCTTCAGCGATGGCTTGCATGCGCGCGATCTCCAGCATCGAGCCGCCGCCGGCATCTTCGTGAGTCACCATCGAGCATTTTGGAATTTCTGAAAGCACTTCCGGCGAAGCGAAGGCATAGATCAAACACGAGTCCTGGAAGAATCCGGCGATGTCTGCGTAGATGAGCCGCCCCGAACGAACGGGACCGACTTCCGCTTTGGGTAATTTATCGGATGAAGCCGGGGCAGGCGTCGCGCCCACAAGCGGAATCAGGCCCGCGTCCACGAGAAGATCGTCGCTGGTCACATCCGCTTCCGCCCGACCTGTAACAGGGTCCGCGTCGCTATCGTGATTCTCATCCCCAACATTTGCCTGTGTAAACTGCGCGCCCGGCGGCAACTCGAATTGAACAGTGTAATGACCGGGCTGAACGTCGAAGCCGTAATAGCCGTTTGAGTCTGTGGTGGTTTGCGCGGCCTGCGCGCCGCTTGAATCGAGTAAGTCAACGCATACGCCGCCAATGCCCGGTTCGCCATAATCCTGCATGCCGTTACCGTTCGCATCCAGCCAGACCTGATTGCCGAGAATCGTTTCTGTTTTAACGAATGGACCACTGCGCGCTTCGCAATCGCCTTTAAAGGGAATCTCCGGGAAGGGAAAATCACCGTAGAACGCACTGAGGAAGCGCGTGGCGCCTTCGGTGATGTAAATCTCGAATACGTAATCGGCAAACGATAGACCGGCCTGCGGACGCGCCACCGGCGGAAAATTTGAAATGGAGATCAATAAAGCCGGAAGTTCCAAGAGCGACGGATCGCGCACCGGCTGGCCGGTGAGTGGATTGTAGGCAGGCGGAAATTGATTTTCATCCGGGCCGAAGACGGCTGGCGTGGAAGTGACTTGCGGAGTAGGGCTGGGCTGAACGGCAGTCGGCGCGTTGGTTTCTGTGTTCGTCGAAGTGACGGAAGTATCTGAGCCTAAAGGAGTTGACTTGGGAGAAGAAGCCATGCAAGCGGATATCGTAAAGACGATTACAAGAAATGCCGCCAGCATTTTGGCGCGTCGGTGGTTGATCATTCGGCCTCCATTTAACAGTAAGCATAATGAATCCGGCTTGGGCGTCAGTCCCCCTTTGGTATCGCCTTGTCTGGCGATGAGAAATCCGCTCAGGCTTCGAAAGCGGCGCGCACGCGCTGATAGGTATCTGCCAGCGTTTCAGGCAGGACGCGCGTCAATCCGAGCGTGGACATGAAATTGGTATCGCCCACCCAGCGCGGCACGATGTGAATGTGCACGTGTTCCTTCACGCCGGCCCCGGCCGCCTCGCCGATGTTCATGCCGATATTGAAAGATTCGGTGTGATAGATTCCGCGCAGAATCATTGTGCAACGCGCCGTTAGTTCCATCATCTCGGCGCGGATGGCGGGATCGAGTTCTTCGAGATTGGGACGATGCTCGAATGGGACCACCATCAAATGCCCGCTGGTGTACGGATAGCGGTTGAGGATCACAAAAGCGCGTTCGCCGCGCAGAGCGATCAAATTCTCGGCGCTATCGGCCTGCTTCTGCATCTCGCAAAATACACAGCCCGCTGTTTTATCGTGATTTTCGATGTATTCCATTCGCCAGGGCGACCAGAGATAATTCATTGAAGTCGGGTAAATTGTAGCAGAGAAACGAACGGGGCGCGAACAAAATTGATTAACATTTGGTAATAATTTTTCCTCGTTGACAACCGCCATGCTCGTGGTATCCTCGCGTTATGGCACAGCCTTCACTCTTTGCGTCGGTTCGTTGGTCGGTGGGCGACCTGACGCACTACCTGCGCCAATTGCTCGAATCCGATGAACTTTTGCAGGATGTTTGGGTGCAGGGGGAGATTTCGAATCTATCGCGCCCCGCTTCAGGCCATATCTATTTCACGCTCAAAGATTCTTCGGCGGCTCTGCGTTGCGTCATGTGGAAGAGCGAAGCCATGCGCCTGCGTACGGCTCTGCAGGACGGCCTCGCGGTGGAAATTCACGGACATATCTCGATCTACGAAGCCAGCGGACAATATCAACTTTACGCCGATCAAATCCGACCGGTGGGCGAGGGCGCGTTATATCAGGAATTTCTGCGTCTGAAGGCTCTGCTTGAATCCGAGGGATTGTTCGACGCGGAGCGCAAGCGGCCGATTCCCGAACTGCCGCGCAAAATCGGAATTGTCACATCTGCAACAGGCGCGGCCCTGCGCGACATGCTCAATACTTTGCGCAGGCGCCTGCCGCTCGCGGAAGTGCTCCTCGCGCCTGCGCCTGTGCAGGGCGCAGAGGCGCCGCCTGCGCTTGTCGCGGCGCTGGAAGCCTTGAACCGACAAAACCCCGATGTGATCTTATTGGCGCGCGGCGGCGGTTCCATCGAAGATTTATGGGCGTTCAACGACGAACGCGTGGTGCGCGCTGTGGCCGCTTCACGCGCGCCGATCATCAGCGGCGTGGGCCATGAAACGGATTTTACGTTATGCGATTTCGCCGCCGATCTGCGCGCGCCCACTCCCACTGCCGCGGCCGAACTGGCTACGCAGACTACCGTTCTCGATCTTTCCGCGGGCGTCCACGATGAACGGACGCGGCTTTTTGCCTGGGCGGATAATCTGCTGTCCGCGCAACGCGCTGAACTTTCCGCTTTTGTAACTCAATTGCGTTATGCCTCGCCACAGCGCCGCATCCAATCCGAACTTCAGCGCGTGGACGATCTGGCGCGCCGCGGTTTGACCGCGCTGGATCATCGGGTGCAACTGCAAAAATCCCGCGTGCAGGGTGCCGCGCACCAATTGGAATCTTTGAATCCGCTGGCGGTGCTGGCGCGCGGTTATGCGGTGGTCACGCGCAAGGATAATGGTCGCGTAGTGGCGCGCGTCTCGCAGGCCGGCGCGGAGATGAACGTGCGCGTCAGTGACGGCGAATTCGACGTGCGAAAATCGTAATTCGGCCGATCGCGAATACAGCCTCGGGGTTGTAAACAGAACTTCTTTGTCCGCGCCGACCTATAACGAAGTTGATTTGCAGGATTTTACTTAAGGAGAACGTATGCCGAAATCATCCGCTCCAAAACCGGTCAAGAATCTGAGCTATGAAGAAGCCTTTGCTGAACTGGAAGAGATCGTCAATGCGTTGGAGGGTGAACAGAAACCGTTGGACGAGGCGATGAAACTCTTTGAACGGGGACAGGCTCTGGTCGCGCGCTGCAGCGAATTGCTGGAAGCGGCGGAACTCAAAGTCAAAAAATTGTCCGATGAAACGCTTGTCCCGTTCGAAGAAGAGTCCACATGAACCTGGCCGCCATTTTCCAAAATAGAATTCTCATCTCGGCCCTGGCGGCATGGATGATCGCGCAAGGTTTGAAAGTGCCGTTTGAATATTTGCGTTCGCGGCGATGGAATTGGGGCATGTTGCTGGCGGCGGGCGGCATGCCGAGTTCGCACTCGGCGTTGATGGTGGGCGCAACGCAAGCCATCGGTTTATACCTCGGCTTCAACAGCCCGCTCTTTGCGTTGGGTGTGGCGATCACAATGATCGTGGTGTACGACGCGGCGGGTGTGCGCCGTCAGGCCGGTATGCATGCCGAGCGCATCAATGTATTATTCGAGGAGTTATTGCGCGGTCACATGTGGAGCGAGGACGAACTGCGCGAGGTGATCGGGCACACGCCGTTGGAAGTGACCGGCGGCGTTCTGCTTGGCATCATCGTGGCCACCGCTATTTGGATGGAGTGGCATTGAGATAACGATGAATGCGATTGCTCACCGCGGCGGTGAGCGTTTTTATTTCGGGAACTTTCAACGACCATACTGCCGCGGCATACACGACCGCGCCGATGGCGACTCCGCCCAAAGCGACGACCCAGCGATTCAGACTCCCGAAGGCCTGCATCCATACAACTAAAAAGATCGTCATCCCCAGCGACGCGGCCAGCGCGCGCAGGAAACCGTCTGCCACTGATTTGCCTTCGATGCCGTTCAAGCGTCTCCGCATGAGAATGAAGAGCGTTGTGCCTTCCAGTGCGGTAGCCAGTGAATTGGACAGCGCCAATCCGCCGTGCGGCATCCAGCCAATGGAGCTGAACAGCGCCGCAAATGCAAAGCTGAGAACCACATTCAAGGTCATGGCCGCCGCGCCCACAAAGACCGGCGTCTTCGTATCGTGCAGAGCGTAAAAGGCGCGTGAGAGCACCTCCACGATGTTATGACCGACCAAACCTGCCGCATACCACAGCAACGCCCACGCGACCAGATCTGTGGAACGTGTGTCGAAAGTGCCGCGCTGAAACAACGCCGCGATCAGCGGCTGGCGCAAAAGAATTAATCCCAGCGAGGCGGGAAATGAAAGAAACAGCACGCCGCGCAAAGTCGCGGCCAGGGACGAACGCATGTGATCGTTGTTGCCGAGCGCGGCTTGCGCGGAAAAGGTCGGCAGGGCCGCGATGGCAATGGCTTGTGCGATGACCACTTGCGGCATCGTCATCACCTGCCACGCGTATTTAATGGCCGAAAGCGACCCTTCGGCGAGTCCGCTGGCGATGATCACATTGACGACGAAATTCAATTGCACAACGGCTACGCCGAGCAAACGCGGACCCATCAATCGTCCCACTTCACGCACAGCCGGGTTATCAAAGCCGAGCGTTAAATGATAAGCGCGCGCCGGAAGTTTGACCAAATCGGGAATTTGTACCAGCAGGTGAAAGGCCGCGCCCAATACCGCGCCCCAGGCGAGTCCGAAGATGCCCATTGAGGGCGCCAGGAACAGTAACCCGAAGATCATACCGATCCAATACATGCTGGGCGCCAGGGCGGGCAATAAAAATCGCTGATGCGCGTTGAGAATGCCCATCAACAATCCGCTGATGCCGAAAATGGCGGGAGAGATCAGGAGCACGCGTAACAACGACGCGGCCAGCGCCTGCTGGCTGGGAGAAAAATCGGGAGCGAGAATATAACGAATGATCTGGGGTGAAAAGACGGCGGAGAGGATGCTCAGCGCTGTGAGAATGATCAAGATCAGGTTGTTGATCGAAGAAGCCAGCATCCAGGCGGAGGAGCGGTCGTCTTTGGCGAGGAAGCCGGTAAAGGTGGGGATGAACGCCGAGGCCAGCGCGCCGCCCGCCACGAGGCTGAAGATCAAATCCGGATAAGTGGAGGCGGCGTAGAACGCGTCAATGGCTTGATCGGTGCCAAAAGCGCGTGAGATTAAAATCTGCCTCGCCAGGCCCACCAGGTTGCTTAACGCGAAAGCCGCCATGATCGTTCCGGCGGCGCGTGCAATTTGGCGGTTGGCAGTCTCCGTGGTCACGGCGGGATTATACAGCCGATTTCAATCGAACAACTGTGCTATAATCCCGCCCATAGTTGATATGGAGCAATATATGCGGCGTTTCTTGAGCCTTATCGTTTCGACCATAATTTTTGTCGGGACGGCTTGCGTCCCGTTGCCAGGGACTCAAACTGTCACGCCTCCCACCCAGCCCCCGGTTGTCACCGTTTCGCCGGTGCCGGTGCTCACAGACGTACCGTTAGCCGCAGGCTATGGCGTCAAAGGCTCGTGGTTTGAACTGTATTTTACGAATCCGCTCAGCCCGAACGCCAAACAAAAGACGGGCGGGCCGGATGGCCCTCTCATCGCCGCCATGGATCAGGCGCGTGTAAGCATCGACGCGGCGATTTACAGCCTCAGCCTCGATAGCGTCCGCAATGCGCTGATCCGCGCGCATGACCGCGGCGTTCAAGTCCGCATGGTGATGGAAAGCGATAACATGGATCGCTCCGATCCGAAGAAGATCACTGAGGCCGGCATTCCGGTTTTAGGCGACCGGCGCGAGGGATTGATGCATGATAAATTTGTCGTTATCGATCATGCGGAGGTCTGGACCGGTTCGATGAATCTCACGGACAGCGGCGCGTACGCCGATAATAATAATTACATTCGCATTCATTCGACCAAACTAGCCGAAGATTACACGCGCGAATTCAATCAGATGTTTGTGGACGATAAATTCGGTCCCGATAAAACTTCCGGCACCCCGAATCCGCGCGTGACGATCAACGGCGTGCCCATTGACGTGTATTTTTCACCCGAGGATCACATTGTGAACAGCTTGCTGGATTTGGTGAACAACGCCCGGCAAAGCATTTATTTCCTGGCCTATTCGTTCACATCCGATCCGCTGGCGGAAGCGATTCGGACGCGCGCACAGGCTGGCGTGGTTGTAAAAGGCGTGATGGACGACGGTCAGGCACAGAGCAATATCGGCACCGAGTATGACGCGTTCCGGCAGGCCGGTTTGGATGTCCACAAGGACGGGAACACGCTGGGCCTGATGCATCATAAAGTAATGATCATTGACAGTAATATTGTGATCACCGGATCGTATAACTTCACCGGCAGTGCCGAAGATCGTAACGATGAAAACCTGATCGTAATTTACGATCCGCAGATCGCGGCGCAATATTTAGCCGAATTCCAGCGCGTGTACGCGCAAGCGGCGCCTTAGACTCTTCAGCCGCATTGGAACACTTTCGGCTACAATAGGACCACTTCGCCGATAAATAATTTCTTTGCGCAGGAGACCGATTATGACCGATGGATTCTATCTTGGACGCATGTTCGATCTGAAAAGCGGTAAGGCCACAACCCAGGCCGTCCAATACGATCCGGCTGATCTGACCACGCACGCGGTCGTAACCGGCATGACCGGTTCCGGTAAGACTGGTTTATGTGTCGGGTTATTGGAAGAGGCCGCACTGCAAGGCATCCCGGCCATCATTATTGATCCGAAGGGCGATCTCACCAACCTGCTTTTACATTTTCCAGATCTTGCGCCGCAGGATTTTCAACCGTGGATCGATCCCGATCTGGCGCGCCGCGCCGGAAAAACGCTCGAACAGACCGCGACCGAAGCGGCGCTGTCATGGCGCAATGGATTGGCGGGATGGGGCATCGACAAAGAACGCATAACGGCTCTTCAGAACGCGGCGCAATTTGCCGTTTACACGCCCGGCTCTGACGCGGGCCTGCCGGTCAGTGTGCTTTCTTCGCTGGCCGCGCCCGAAATTTCATGGGAATCGAACCGCGAAGCCCTGCTCGAGAAGATCGGCAGTACGGTTACCGCGTTGTTGGGATTGGTGGGCATCAACGACGTGGATCCATTGCGTTCGCGCGAACATATTTTGCTTTCCAATTTATTCGAGAACGCCTGGAGTCAAGGGAAGGATGTTGATCTCACCGAACTGATTCTCCAAACGCAAAATCCGCCCTTCGATAAACTTGGCGCGTTTTCAGTGGACACCTTCTTCCCGTCAAAGGCACGCATGGACCTGGCGATGCAGTTGAACAATATCCTGGCCGCGCCCTCGTTTGAAGCATGGCGCGAAGGCCAGGCGCTGGATGTCAAGAGTCTGCTCTTCGCCGCAGACGGCAAGCCGCGCCATAGTGTGTTTTATCTGGCGCATCTCTCCGATGCCGAGCGTATGTTCTTCGTTACGCTTTTGTTCGCGGCGGTCGAATCGTGGATGCGTGCACAATCCGGCTCGACTTCTTTGCGCGCGCTTCTTTATATGGATGAGATTTTCGGTTATCTGCCTCCGTCCAATAACCCGCCGTCCAAACAACCGTTGTTGCGCATGCTCAAACAGGCGCGCGCCTTCGGTTTGGGTTTATTGCTTGCCACACAAAACCCGGTGGATGTGGATTACAAGGGCCTTTCGAACGCGGGCACGTGGTTCATCGGAAAACTTCAAACCGATCAGGATAAACAGCGTTTACTGGACGGACTCGAGAATGTGTCCGGCGGCGCTTCGCGCAGTGAACTCGATAAGTTGATCTCCTCGCTCGGCAAGCGCGTGTTCATCATGCAGAACGTGCATAACAAAGCGCCGACTCTGTTCCAGACCCGTTGGACGATGAACTTCCTCGCCGGACCCCTCACGCGGACTCAAATCCCTGCGCTCAACCAACTCGTTCACGCGGAACCTGGGCCTGCCGCGCCGGCTACGCGCGCTGTTCCCGCTGTGACAGCCGCGCCCGAAGGAATTTCCGCGCCGGCCGTTGCCGCGCCGGCCAGCATCCGGGCCGCGTCCGCCTCGTCGGGCAGTCAGACCAAGCCGCCGGTCCCGGCTGGAATCGCTGAATATTTTCTCCCGCAAAATTACAGTTTGCCGGAGGCTTTCCAGGCCGCGCATCAATCCATGCCTGCCGAAGCGATGATACAGGAGATCATCTATCGTCCCACGCTGTTGGCTTCCGCCGATGTGCGTTTTCTGGATCGTAAATATGGAGTGGATAACGAAGTAACGCGCGCAGTGTTGATGGCGAATCCGGATCGGCGCGGCATGGCGCGCTGGGATGATTTTCCGTATCAAGGCCCTTCGCTCGATAAAGTGGAAACTATGCCGGCGCCCTCCGCGCGTTTCGATTCGATCGACGCGCCGTTGACCGATGCCAAGGCTCTGACCGCTCTGCAAAAAGATTTTTTGGATTGGGTCTATCGCACGACGACAGTCAAGGCGCGCGCCAATGAAACATTGAAAGTGTACGCCGGGCCGGATGTTTCCGCCGCAGATTTTGTGAAGGCCTGCGCGGATACGGCGCGTGAAGCGCGTGACGCCGAAGTCTCCAAGCGCACCGCGCAGATCGACCGTCAGATCAAAACCCTGCAGGATAAACTTAACCGTGAGGAACGCGAACTTCAGCAGGATGAGACCGACTTCAACCAGCGCAAAATGGAGGAACTGGGTACGCACGCTGAAAATGTGCTGGGCTTGTTCATGGGCCGGCGCAGTTCGCGCCGCCTGACCTCGTCGCTGACGAAGCGTCGGTTGACCGAACATGCCAAGGCGAATGTGGAAGAATCGGTGGAATCGATCGATCAATATAAAAAACAATTGACCGATCTGCAAGCCCAGCGTCAACAGATGGAGGAGGAAGTCAATGCCACCTGGGGCGACGTGGTGAACAAAACCACCGAGATCACGCTCACGCCCAAGAAAACGGATATATTCGTTAAACTATTCGGCGTGGCCTGGATGCCGCATTATATAGTCCAATCGGGCGCGCAGAAGATGGAACTGCCCGCCTTCGGCGCGGAATAAATATCGACGGCAACGATTGGCCTTCCTTCCAATTGAAAACTGTAAGACAGTGGCGGCTTCGGTCGTCACTGCGTTTAAGGAGTGCCAATGAGCGTCTTTTGGCTGGTCGGTTGTATCGCATTGTGGGGAGCTATCCATTCATGGCTGGCGTCGTTATCCACCAAGGATTTGTTTCGACGCCGGTTCGGAAATGGCTTTATGCGCTTATACCGCATCGGTTTCAACATTTTTTCGTTTGTAAGTTTTTTGCCCATTTTGTGGTTAATGGTCGTCCTGCCGAATCGCGCTCTCTATCAAGCCCCCGCGCCGTGGAATTCCATTATGATATTCGGCCAGGCTTTGGCGGCGTTGTTATTGCTGGTGGGTGTATTGCAAACGGATACGCTGTTCTTCGTTGGTCTGCGGCAATTGATCGAGGATGAAAAGCCCGCCTCGCTCGTGACCGGCGGCCTGTACCGCTTCGTGCGGCATCCGCTGTATTCGGCAGGTTTGCTCTTTCTATGGCTGACGCCGAGTATGTCGGTCAATTCATTGACGGTTTACATTGCGGCTACACTTTATATTTTGGTGGGCGCGCGCTTCGAAGAGCGTAAACTCCTGCGTGAATTCGGCGAGGCTTACGCAATCTATCGAAAGAATACGCCGATGTTGATTCCGGGCCTGATTCTCAAATGAAGTTACATTGATAAAAATGCGTCTTCTAATTCAAAAATCCGCGTTGATCTGTGTTCATCTGTGGCTAAAACCGAGTTAAGAAACGGTCTCTAAGTTATTCCTAAGCCGAGTGTGTATAATCGGGCACATGACTGCTGGTACCTACCGTCTTTCCCCGCGTTCACAAGCTCCCATTTTGCCTCAAATTCTGCTGGCTGTGGCCGGTGGGCTGGCATTATTCTTCAGCCTCGTCATCCTGTGGACTCTGAGTTATCAGCTCCTTTATGCTGGTCGAATTTTCCCGGGCGTTTCGGTCGCGGGAATAGACCTTTCCGGCCTTTCACCGAACGACGCGGCGGTAAAACTAAATCAAACTTTATCCTATCCGACTACTGGAAAAGTTCTTTTTCGAGACGGCGATAAGACCTGGGTCGCTCTGCCTGTGCAATTAGGCATGGTTTTCGATCCCTCAGCCAGCGCGCGCGCCGCGTATGATCTTGGCCGTAATAACGGATTATTCGGATCGCTGGCGCGGCAGATTCAAGCGCGCGGCTCCGGTGTGGATGTGGCTCCGGTCATTATCTTCGATCAACGCGTGGCTTATACGTATCTGCAAAACCTCGCCTCGCAGATCGACCGGCCCAAGCTGGAAGCAGGACTTCATTTGGATAGGACGAATGTGGTCGCCACGCCCGGCCAGGCGGGGCGCGCCTTGAATTTGGATGCCACGCTGATCTATCTCAGCGGACAGCTTCAATCGTTCCGCGACGGCGAAGTGCCGCTGGTGATTCAAGAGACCCAGCCCGCGCTGATGGATGTCAGCGCGCAAGCCGCCATGGCGCGCGCTATTCTTAGCCAGCCATTGACTCTGACTCTGCCCGACGCACAAGCAGGCGACCCGGGACCGTGGAGTTATGATGTATCGGTGCTGGCTAACATGCTGGGCGTGCAACGAGTCGATAACGGCGGCCTAACTCAGGTTCAGGTGGGACTCGACCCCAAAGCCTTGCGCGATGCGCTGGCCGCTCTCAAGCCCAATATTGACCGCCAGCCCGAGAACGCGCGCTTCACATTCGATGATGTCAGCCGGCAACTGGTCCTGATCCAATCCGCACAAACGGGGCGCACGTTGGACATTGAGTCGTCCATCAAATTTATCGAAAACGGTTTGGCGCGCGGCGAACATGCGATTCCGCTTCAGGTGGTCGAGACACAGCCTGCCGTGGGCGATAACGTGACTGCCGCGCAGTTGGGCATTACGCAGTTGATCAGCCAATATACTTCTTATTATTACGGCTCGCATGAAGAACGCATCCAAAATATTGTAACGGCCGCGGCGCGCTTTCACGGCTTGCTGGTTGCGCCCGGTGAAACTTTTTCGATGGGGCAGGCGCTTGGCGACGTGAGCCTCGATAACGGTTATGCCGAGGCCCTGATTATTTACGGAAATCGCACGATCAAAGGTGTGGGCGGCGGCGTTTGTCAGGTAAGCACCACGTTATTCCGCGCCGTCTTTTTCGGCGGCTTTCCCATTGTGGAACGTTATTCGCACGCCTATCGCGTATCTTATTATGAGCAGACCGCCAGCGGCGCGGACGACCCGAAATTGGCCGGCCTCGATGCGACTGTTTACTTCCCATTGGTTGATTTCAAATTCACCAATGACACGCCCTATTGGCTTTTGATGGAAACATATACCGACCCCGGCGCGCGCACATTGACCTGGAAGTTATATTCCACCTCCGACGGCCGCTCGGTGCAATGGCAGACGACCGGCCCGCAAAATGTAGTGCCCGCGCCCAAGCCCCTGTTCGAGGAAAACCCCGACCTCAATCAAAATTCCATGCAACAAGTGGACTACGCCGCCGCCGGCGCGGATATCGAAGTCAACCGCACTGTGACTCGCGACGGACAAATTTACTTTCAAGATACATTCAAGACTCATTACGAACCCTGGCAGGCCATTTGCGAATACGGCCCCGGAACTTCCGACCCGGAAAAAATGGCCAAACGCAAAAACTTGTGCCAGTCTCCGTCTTCATAGAATCGTCGACGGCTGGGCCGAAGAAATCCTCGAACGGGCATGGTACAATTCCGCCCTGATTGGAGCATAAATGGTCAGTAAAGAATTGCTCGAAATCCTGCGTTGTCCGCATTGCGTGCGCGAAAAAGATGGAATGTTGACTCTTTATAAAGACACCTGGCTTGTTTGCCAGGATTGTGGACGTAAATATCCCATCGTGGACGACATCCCGGTCATGTTAATTGACGAAGGGGATAAGTGGATCGAGACGGCGGTTGAAAAACTGCCGGTTCCCGCGCCTGCCAGATAACGAGGCGCGCGTTGCCCGAATTGAAAAACCTGCTTACCGATCTCACAGGCGAAGACGAATCCCGCGCCGAAATGGCGGCGCGCGCGTTGATCGCTCTGGGCGATGAGGCAATTCCCGCGCTGTTGGATTTATCCCGTTCGAACAATGTTGACCAGTGTTGGTGGGCTGTCCGTGTTTTGGGCGAATCGCCTCATACGCGGACCGAGGACCTGCTTCCGTTTCTAAACGATTCCGCCGTTGAGATTCGTCAGGCGGCCGTGCTGGCGCTCGGCGCCCGCGCCGATGAAAGTATGATCCCGGCATTGATCCGCGCCTTGCGCGATGAAGATTCCATTGTGAGCAGTTTGGTGGTCAACGCTTTCGTGAAGATCGGCGCCCCGGCAGTGCCGGCCCTGATCGAGGCCGCGAACGACGCGCCGCAGATGACCAGAGTATCCGCTTTGCGCGCGCTGGCCGAGATCAAGGATTACCGCGCCATTCCTATTATGATGAAGGTCATGCAGGAAGACTCCGCGCTCTTACAACATTGGGCACAGGAAGGGCTCGAACGGCTTGGTTTAAATATGGTATATATTAAGCCCAACTAACTATGAACCGACTTCAAAATTTATTCGGAAAGATCAAATTCCCGAAGATCAAGTTCAGTTTTAAACAGTTTTCGATTCGCCGTGCAATCGTATGGATTGTGGCAATTGCAGTGGCTGTGGTTTTATTTATTGCCACACGCAGTCTTGCCACCTGTTGGAATGTGACTCAATTGCCGGGCATCGCGCCCGCCAGTTGCGGCGCGACGACCGAAGTGCTGAATACGCCGGTGGTCAATCAGCAGGGGACGGCTGTAGCCACTCCGCCTCCAACGCCATTGCCCGATGTGCCTCAGTCCAATTTGCCGGTCCCGTGGGACGGCGCCAGCCGCGTGAATCTGCTGTTCATGGGTTTGGATTATCGCGACTGGCTGGCCAATGAAGGCCCGCCGCGCACCGATACGATGATTCTCTTCACGCTCGACCCGCAGAGTAAAACCGCCGGTATGCTTTCGATCCCGCGCGATATGTGGGTGAATATTCCCGGCTTTGGCTATAGCCGCATTAATACTGCCTATCCCTCCGGCGAGGGGAGCAGACTTCCCGGCGGCGGCCCCGCGCTGGCAATGAAGACGGTTTCACAATTTATCGGCGTGCCTGTTCAGTATTACGCCATCGTGGATTTCTATGCCTTCGAGAAAACCATTGACTTGATGGGCGGCCTGTATATTTGCATCCCTCAAAAGATTCGCATCGACCCGATTGGCAACAAACGTCCCGAGAATCTCAAACCGGGCTGTCAGAACTTGTACGGTTATCAGGCGCTGGCCTATGCGCGCAATCGTTACACGGAAAATGGCGATATTGACCGCGCCAATCGTCAACAGCAGGTGATTCTCGCGTTACGCGACCAGATCTTCACGCCCCAGAACTTTCCCAGGATGATCGCCAAAGCCCCCGAAATTTACAAGGTAGTGGCCTCGGGGGTTCATACGAATCTGTCGTTTGAAGATGCGATGAGGCTGGCCGCGCTGATGAATCAAATTCCGCCGCAAAATATCAAACGCGGTGTGATCGATTATACGATGGGGATTCTGGATAACGTGATACTGGCGGGCCAAAATGCCAGCATCATGAAACCGATTCCGGATAAGATTCGCGTTTTGCGCGATGAAATCTTTTCCTCCACCGGCCCTGTCGGCCCGCTGGCAACCGGCGATCCCAGAGTTCTGATGACGCAGGATGCCGCGCGCGTACGCATTTTGAACGGCTCAGTCTCCGGCGGACTCGATCAACGCGCCGCCAATTATTTCATCTCACAGGGCATGCAGGTGACCGAGACCGGAAACTCTCCGCAAGCTTATAGCCGTACGGTCGTGGTTTTATACAGCCCAAAACTCTATACGTTGAAATATCTCCAGGCCGTTTTGGGAATTAGCGCCAACAATCAGATCGTTATCAGTCCAGACCCGAATTCGACGGTGGATGTGGAAATCCGCCTCGGCAACGACGCCGTCAATTCATTTCCATGAAAAAATCGGCCGCAGATTTCTGCGGCCAATTTTTTATTACGGTTGTTGGAACGTTAGCTTAAGCGCGCCGGTGTAAGTTCCTGTGTCGCCGTTGCAGGTTGGCGCGCTGAGATTGGAAACCGGAGAGCCCTCATTCGCTACCAGCACGCTGTAAACGGTTCCCGCCTGCATGACGAAATCCCCGTATCCATCTCCAAGTTCGGGCTTGAAACCGGTAAAAAAGTGATCCTCGCCCCGATCCCACGTGACCACGATCTCCACGCCGGGCACCTGATGCCGCCGCGCGTCCATGACGATCACTTCGAGTAATCCCTCCTGCACGTCCGGCTGGCAGAGCGAATCCTGACCGATCAATTCATACGGCGCGCCCGGCGTGGGCGTTGGCGTGCGCGTTGGCCGCGGCGTTGCGGTGGCAATGACGTTTATCGTCGGTGTGGATTGCGTTTCGCCTGGCGTCGAGGTCGCGTCTGTTGTAGTTAACGCTTCAACCGGCAGGCTGGTAATTGTAATTGCCGCTTCAACGGGGCTTGTTTGGGTTGGTGCCGTTGTGCCTGTCGGAATGACTGCGGTTTTGGGCTGTCCCAAGTCAGACGCAAGACGCGCGATCTGTTCCACGCTCTGGCCGGAACCGCCGGCGGCCAGCATTTGCTGAGCCTGGGCGCTCAAAGCCTGGATTGAATTTGAATCGCCAAGCACTGCCAATCGGGCGCGGGCGCGTTCGAGGTTGCCTGTTGCGGCGTAAGCGGCCGCGATCGCCGACCGGAACTGATCTTTGAAATCGGCGCGCAAACTGTTGGGAAGCGTGTCCACGTAACGAACGGGGGAGAGAACCCATGAGTAAAGCAGACCAAGCCCAAGTCCCGCGAGAAGCGCCAGCGCTAATTCCCAGATTTGACGCTTCACGGCGAAGTCCCGTCTGTGTTTGGTTGCCAGGCCTGCATGGCAGTGGTTAATTTTTGAATCAGGGCAATATCGGCTTCGGCATAATTGAATTGGCGCGCCGAATCGAGCGCCTGCGATGCGATCTCGCCCGGTGGCAGGCTTCCAAGGATGGCGAGTCGCTGGGCGGCGAGGTTGGGATTCTGTTCGGCTTGATAGGCCTCGGCCACCATCAGGACGTAATCGGCGCGGTAATCGGCGCGCAAAGTGTCGGGCGTCGTATCGATATATTGAACCGGACTGATCACCCAGCCATAGATCAGGCCAAGAGCAATTCCAATGACGAGTACGAGGAGGAAGCGAAGCCAGCGCGGCATATTGGTTTTGATCGCAGAAAAAATATCCAGGCAGGGGATCGGCGGCACCCAGAGACACTCGCTTACCGTTGCTGCCTTTCGGCCCTGGCGGGGTTTGCAAGGCTCTGCCGCGCCGGGCCTGCCCGGACGGTTGCAAGCATACTCGAATAGGATGGGTGTGTCAATTCAGGCGGCGAATCGGCCCGTCCATCAGGAAGTGAAATACACTCGGAAGCCATTTTTTGCACGCGGCCAGCAAACCGATGCTGATCGTTTGGGCTTGAAGCGGGAACAAATTGACCGGTTGGAATTTTCGTCTCTCATGATATAATTTTTGCTAATCAGGCATTTTTTACAGCCAATTCATGACGGAGGATGCGTTCATGGAAATCAGCAAAAAAGAATTCAAGCACTGCGATGTACTCACAGTTAAAGGCCGCGTGGATAGCGCTACCGCCCCGAAATTCGGCGAGGCGTTGAGTTCTATCGCCGATAACGGCCGCTACAAGATCGTTGTGGATATGGCTGGCCTGGAATATATGTCCAGCGCCGGTTTCCGCGCCCTGCTGGCAACCCAGCGTACCTGCAAACGCTACAATCGCGGTGAAGTGGTGCTGGCCTCTGTGTCGAATCGCATCCATGAAGCGCTCGAATTGGCGGGCTTCACGGAGTTGTTCAAATTATATGACGATCAGTTGACGGCTGTCGGCAGTTTCTAGGCGGTCTTCAAGTGGGCGCGATACGAATACTATAAACTCCGCGCCGCCTCCGATCCAAGGTCGTGGGGCGGCTTTTCTTTGAATGATGCAAACAGTTAAATTCCCTGCAGATTTTAAATATCTTGACGAAATGCGCGGCTTTGTCGGTGAAATTGCCGCGCAGAACGGTTTCGACGACAAGGAAGTATATTCCATCCAGCTTGCCACAGACGAGGCGGCTTCGAATATCATCGAGCACGCTTATGCAGGCGTGGCGAACGGCGAAGTCGAAATCATGTGCGGGATGCAAGGCGATATTTTGAGAATCGTCCTGCGCGATCATGGAAAATCCTTCGACCCGGATGATGTCCACCCGCCTGATTTGAAAGCCGCGCTCGGCGACCGGCAGATCGGCGGATTGGGAATTTATCTCATGCGCAAGTTGATGGACGAAGTCCATTACGAATCTTCGCCGGGCGGGGGAAATCAGCTCACCTTAACCAAGCGTCGGGGGTAATGGCATGAGCGCTACGAACCGCGCGAAACGTTCCGAGTCAAGGGATTGGCGGCAATTGGCCAGCCTGGGGGAACAGTTGGTCAGCGCCAATTCGTTGGACGCGCAACGCGACCGCATTATTTCAGTCACAGAACGATTAATAAACGGCAAAATAGACGTCTGGCTGAACGAGGCCCTTTTCCGTTTGCCGGATTGGGACGAGAAACGACTCTTTCCTGCACAGCCGGCCCTGGATGGAATGCGCCGCGCCGTTCAACGTAAAAAACTGACCGTTCATAAAACCGCGAAGAAAAGCGCTTCACTCCGGACCTTTGCCGCGCTCCCGCTCGAAGATCATGGCTTTATCCTGGGCGCACTTCAAGTTACGCGTCCGCGAGGGCCGAACTTCACCAAGGAGGAACAAACCCTGCTCGAGGGTCTGGCGCGCATCGTGAGCGTGGGCTTGTACGCCGCGCATCGTGTGGAAGTCGAGCGGTTCCGCCTCGGCCAATTGAACCTCGTGCGCCAGGTCAGCGCGCAGATCGCCAATGTGCTGGAGATAGACGAACTCTCGCGCCGCGTCACCGATTTAATTCAAAAGACGTTCCATTTTTATTACGTGGCGATTTTTACATTGAAGAAGGATTCGAGCGCGTTGCGTTTTCGCTCCAGCGCCGTTGCGCCGCGTAAGGGGCTCAAGAAGACCTCGATGGCTTTGGAGGTCGAGATCGGCCAGGGACTGATCGGCGAGGCCGCACAGACCGGGGAACAAATCTCCTGCCCCGATGTGCGCGCCGACGCGCAGTATCGTTTCATTGACAGCCTGCCGGGTACGCGCTCGGAAGTCGTCATCCCGTTGAAGATCGAAGACCGTGTGTTGGGCGTGTTGGACGTGCAGAGCGACCATCTGGATGCGTTTCATCCGAACGATTTATTGATCTTGAGCGCCCTGGCCGATAACATTGCGCGCGCGGTGGAAAGCGCGTGGTTATACGGCGATTTGCGCCGCCGCGCCGATCAATTGACTCTGGTCGGTGATGTAAGCAAGAGTGTGACCTCCACGCTGGATTTGCGCGAACTGATGCGCGATGCCGCTGTGCTGATCAACAAGCGCTTTGGGTATCCATATGTAAATCTATTTACTGTTCACCCCAACCGGCGGTTGATCGAATATGAAGCGGGTAGCGGAAAACGCTCGAAAGCGCTGGAGGGATACATGCTGTCCCTGGATGATCCGGAGGGTTTCATTCCCTGGGTGGCGCGCGAGCGAAAAACGCTCCTGATCGGCGATGTAACTGCCGACCCGCGCTATCGCCCCTCGCCTCTGCCGCCGAGAAACACGCGCTCCGAATTGACGATTCCCCTGCAATTTAATAATGCCGTGATCGGCGTCCTCGATATTCAATCCGACAAACTTAACGCCTTCAATGAAGACGATCAGCTTATGTTCGAAGCCGTTGGCGATACGATTGCCTCGGCCATTCGCAACGCCGACTTGTATCGTTCCGAACGGTGGCGGCGTCAGGTGGCGGATGGTCTGCGCGAGGTGGCAGGTTTGGTGTCCGCGAATGTGGGCGTGGAACAGGTGCTCGATAGAGTCCTTGTTGAGCTCGAACGCAATTTGCCGGTGGATGTGGCTTCCATTTGGCTGGTTGGGGAGAACGGTTTGTTCCTGGGCGCTGTGCATGGCGGCGATCCGCACGCGTTGGAAACCGCCCGCTTCGACTCGGCCGAGGCCTCGATCATTTTGGCAAGCGCGTTGCTGTCCAATGAGCCGATGATTCGCCAGCCGGATGATCCAATTGGCCCCACAGGTTTGGCGCTCGGTTTTGGCGCGGATTATTCCTCGCTGGCCGCGCCGTTGCGTGTCGGCGAGGAAACTTTGGGAGTCCTTACGCTCGCGCATCATTCGCCGGGCCGCTATGGGCATGAGGCGCAAGACATGGTTGCCACCTTTGCCAGTTATGCCGCGGTGGCCATTGAAAACGCGCGCCTGTATGATTCGGCACAGGAACAAGCTTACGCTTCAGCCGCGTTATTGCAGGTGGCGCAGGCGGTGGTCAGTTTGAGCGACCTCGATGAGATTCTCGGCACGATCATTCGTATCATGCCGATCCTCGTCGGCGTGGAACGCGTGGCTCTGTATCTATGGGACGCGGAACGCGAAGTATATTTGCCCCAACAGGAATATGGCCTGGATGAAGCGATGCGCGCCGTGGTGTGGACGCGCGAATTTCCTGCAGGCAGTTTTCCGCTGTTGGATTCGGCGCGCACGGCGGGCCATCTGCTCACACATGTCTTGAAATCCAGAATGCGCTCCTGGCTCAAGATCAAGCCTGAGATCGAACAGGATGATTTGTATTTGCACGCGGATGGCCGCCTCCTGATGACTGTCCCGCTGTTGATCAAAAACGATCTCTTTGGCATTCTGCTTGTGGAAGAAGCGGAAAATGGGCGCCGTTTCCGCGCCCGCCGCATCGAGATCATCAACGGGATCGCGCAGCAGGCCGCGCTCGCGATTCAAAACGACCGTTTGCAAAAAGAAATGGTGGTGCGCGAACGTCTCGAAACGGAAGTTCAACTGGCGCGCCAGATCCAGCAGACCTTCATCCCTGAAACGTTGCCGAGCAACCCAAGCTGGCAATTCGCGGCGCGTTGGCGCACAGCCCGGCAAGTGGGCGGCGATTTCTACGATGTGATCGAATTGCCCAATCATCGCATGGGGTTGTTTATCGCAGACGTGGCCGATAAAGGGATTCCCGCCGCGCTCTTCATGGCGCTCACGCGCACTTTGGTGCGGGCCGCCGTTGTCGAAACGGAATCGCCGGCGGAAGCTTTGATGCGCGTTAACGATTTGCTGGTGCCCGATACCCGGCAGGGCATGTTTGTGACTGCGGTGTACGCGGTGTTAAATACGGAGACCGGCCAATTCACCTATACCAACGCGGGACATAACCCGCCGCTTTGGGTCTGCCGCGGCAAATCCGAGGTCCGGAGATTGACGCGCACGGGCATCGCCCTCGGCGCGGCGGAACACCTCTCCATGCGGGAAGAGTCCATTCAATTGGAACAGGGAGATAGTCTTTTGTTATATACGGATGGGCTGACCGAAGCCTTTTCGCCCGACGGCGATCTCTTCGGCGAAACGCGCCTTGCGGACGCGTTGCAGGCGGGGTCGGGTACTTCTGCCGACGACTTGCTCGAATCGGTGGAACACAGCCTGAACGAGTTTCTTCAAAGCCAGCCATTGGCTGACGATCTGACCATGCTGGCACTGCATCGCGTGGAATGAAATCAGGGCGGATTTTACAGAAATTTTACAAACTCATCATACGGATGAAACAGCGCCGCCCTACAATCGTCTCGTAACCTTAAAGGAGGTTCACGATGATGATTTCAACCTGGTTCAAGAAAATCATGCTGGTCGCGTTGACGGCCGCGCTGAGTCTTTCCGGCTTGCCGTTGACTCAAGTGTACGCGGCGGGTTTGTCCGATACTTCCACGCCGCCCGCGCCAACACAGCTTTCCGCGGATAAAATCCAAAAACTATGGCAGCGCGAACAAAACGCGTATACGCGCCTGGGGCGTTTCTTCGGAAACGCGGATCAGTTTCTGACCAACGCGCAGAAACGCATTGATAAGGCGAAAGCCCGCGGCTTGGATGTGACCGATCTGCAGGCCGCCCTGGATTCAGTCTCGGCGGCAGTCAAGCAGGCGCGGCCCTTTTACAATAGTGTCGGTGAACTGATCAGCGCGCATCAAGGCTTCGACAGTCAGGGTAATGTGACCGATACGGCTCTTGCCACCCAGACCCTGAAGGATGTCCACACGCAGTTCAAGCAGATTCGAGATTTGATCGGCAACCCTCTCAAGGTTCTGCGCGACGCGTTCCGCGCTTTCCGCGACGCTCATCACCCCACGCCGACTCCGACGGGCACTTCCTCCTGAGCCAGCTCCTCAAAAAAAATTGTGTGGATATGGCATTCATATCCACACAATTTTTAATGCTTCAACTTCGCACTTTCCTTCAATTGGCAGTAGAATCGATTTAATTTCTACGAAGCGAGTGAGGTGAAATGTACACAACAGAAGGAAAGAAGATCGTTTCCACCGAGAAGGCTCCCAAAGCCATCGGGCCGTATTCACAAGCCGTGCGGATCGAAAACCTGGTTTATACCGCCGGGCAGATCGCTCTCGATCCGGCTACGATGGAACTGGTCAGCGGAGGCGTCGAAGCGCAGACTCGCCGGGTGCTTACCAACCTGAAGAACGTGCTCGAGTCGGCTGGTTCGGGCCTGAATTACGTGATCAAGACCACTGTTTTTTTGGCGGACATGAAGGATTTTTCCGCCATGAACGCTGTGTACGCCGAATTCTTCACGGAGAATCCTCCGGCGCGCAGTACGATCGCGGTCGCGGCCCTGCCCAAGAATGGACTGGTCGAGATCGAAGTGGTGGCTCTCCTGGCGCCTCCGCACGGCGACTGACGATTTATGCCCAACGAATCCATCCTGCTGGTTGACGACGAACCCTCCATCATCCAATTGGCGCGCATGTATCTGGAGCGCGAAGGGTTTCGCGTCGAACAGGCCGCGGATGGAGAAGCGGCGCTCGAAACGGCGGCGCGCCAACGTCCCGCGTTGATCGTATTGGACATCATGTTGCCGAAGTTGGATGGGCTGGAAGTCTGCCGTCGTTTGCGCGCAGAGAATAATCCGGTGGCGATCATCATGTTGACGGCGCGTGATGAGGATATCGACAAAGTGCTTGGCCTCGAGCTGGGCGCGGATGATTACCTGACCAAGCCGTTCAACCCGCGCGAATTGGTGGCGCGCGTCAAAGCGATCTTGCGGCGAAGCGGAGGCAAACCTTTGGCGGCAACCGCCAAAAGGATTCAACTCGGCGACCTGACCATTGATCCCGCCAGCCGCGAAGTGCGCCTCGCCGCGCGGACCCTCGAATTGCGGACGCAGGAATTCGACCTGCTCCTCACTTTGGCCGAACACCGCGGACTCGTCCTCAGCCGCGAGCAACTCCTGCAACTGGCATGGGGCTTTGATTTTTACGGACAGACCCGCACGGTGGACGTGCACATCGCGCATTTGCGTAAAAAGATCGAAGACTCCTCGGTTCACATCGAAACGGTGACAGGCGTCGGTTATAAACTGGTTGCGTGATGTTCTCTTCCCTGCGTTCCCGTCTTTGGCTGAGTTATGCGGTTTTGATCGCCACGGCGTTGATAGTCGTGGCGGTTGTGCTTTTGTTGTACCTGATTCGGAATCCGGCTCTCACGCGTCAGACGATGGACCGCCTGCGCGCCGCAGAATCGATCATCCAGAGCCAGCCACAGCAGATCCTGTCTTCACAGGATTCCGCTTCGCTCCAGCGCATTACGCAAACCTTCAACGTGCGCGTGTTGGTTTATGACTCCCAACAAAAGCTGTTGCTGGATACCAGCCCAACGGAACCTGCCTTGCAGTACGCGCGGCGACCGATATTGAATCGCCTCATTCCGGAGCTACGCGCCCGAAACGGAAAGGTCTGGCTGTTCACTTCCAATCCTTTGCCGAACGGTGACACGTTGTTAGTGGCGGCATTGCGGCCAAAGACTCCTTTCCTGAGCATCTTTGCCGACGAATTATTGACGCCTTTGCTGGAAGGGGCGTTGATCGCCCTGGTGCTTTCGCTGATTCTAGCTTTCGTTGTGGCGCGTTGGGTGGCGGATCCTCTGCAAAATATGATCGCCGCGGCGCGCGGCTTTCCCGCCAGCGAGATTCATACGGTGCCGGTACGCGGTCCGCGTGAAGTACAGGAGTTGACCGGCGCGTTCAACGAAATGATCGGGCGCGTGCGCGGCAGTCAAAGGTCACAGCGCGATTTTGTCGCCAATGTTTCGCATGAGCTTAAAACGCCGCTCACGTCCATTCAGGGATTTTCGCAGGCCATCCTGGACGGCACTGCCGATTCGCCCGACGCGCGCCGGCAGGCCGCTGAGGTCATTTATAACGAGTCGAGCCGCATGCACCGGCTGGTGTTGGACTTGCTCGATCTGGCGCGGCTGGAAGCCGGCACCGCGGATTTGAAGATGTCCTCGCTGGATGTGCGCGCGCTGTTGAATAACGTGGTCGAGAAGTTTTCCATTCAGGCGCAAAAACTGGGTGTGACTCTGCGTGTGCAAACGCCGCCGAACCTTCCGGTTTTGCTCGCCGACGGCGACCGCATGGCGCAGGTCTTCACGAATTTGGTGGATAACGCGCTCAAGTTCACGCCCGGCGGCGGAAGCGTGATTCTACGCGCCGCGCAAGCGGGGGCGGAAATGGAATTCGAAGTGCAGGATACCGGCCGCGGGGTCCCGCAGGAAGCGTTGGCGCACATCTTCGACCGCTTCTATCAGGCGGACCCATCCCGCCCGCGCGGAGAGAAGCAGGGCGCCGGTTTGGGTCTGGCTATCGTGCATGAGATCGTCCAGGCGCATGATGGTAGAATTAGCGTCCGCAGTCAGCCGGGTGAAGGCACGAGCTTCCTGCTATTTTTTCCCCTTTCCCAGCTTACGGCCTCCACACTGCGCCGTAAAAAATAGCCTTACGCTGTGCGTCCGGCTTTTGTATAATGCGGGTTACGCCCATGACCCCTACAGTTTCAGTGATTGTCCCGTGCTACAATGAACAGGCAACCATCCGTCATTTGCTGGATGCCATTTTGGCGCAAACCTATCCGCTCGGTCAATTGGAAGTCGTCATCGCGGACGGTCATTCCACCGACGGCACGCGGGATGCGATCAATGGATTTCAGAAGGAACATCCCCGGCTCGCTGTGCGCGTGGTGGATAACGAAAAAGGCACGATTCCTGCCGGACTGAATGTTGCCATCCACGCCTCCAGCGGACAATTCATCGTCCGGCTGGACGCGCACTCGATGCCAGACCCTGAGTACGTTGAGAATTGTGTTCGGGCGCTGGAAGAACAGCGCGGCATGAACGTGGGCGGAGTTTGGCAAATTCGCCCGGGCGCGCAAACATGGATCGCCGAAGCGATTGCCGCGGCCGCCGCACATCCGCTGGGCGCGGGCGACGCGTTATATCGTCTTTCACCGCAAGCCGGCGCGGTGGATACGGTTCCCTTCGGCGCCTTTCGGCGTGAACTGATTCAAAGCATCGGTCCATTTGATGAGACTTTATTGAGCAACGAAGATTATGAGTTTAACGCGCGCATTCGCCGGGCGGGCGGCACGGTCTGGCTCGATCCGATGATCCGATCTGTGTATTTTGCCCGCGGGACGCTTTCGGAGTTGGCGCGTCAATACTGGCGTTATGGATATTGGAAGTGGCGAATGTTGAGGAGTTATCCGGCCACGCTTCGTTGGCGCCAGGCGTTGCCTCCAGCCTTTATATTGACCTTGATCGTTTTGGCGGTTTTGAGTCTTTGGTTCGATATGGCGTGTTTCGGATTGATCTTGATATTGGCTGTTTATGTTCTCGCTCTGCTTTTGGCGGGAATTGTTGCGGCCGTCCAAACTAAAAAGAGCTTTCTGATTTTGGGTCTGCCGCTTGCCGTTGCCACCATGCACCTTTCATGGGGCAGCGGATTTTTATGGAGTCTTGCCTCGGTGCGAACAACGAAATAATTTATGGCCGATACTTTACGCCCTCCTCTTCGACTTCGTCCCAGCGAACAACGTTCGATCCTGCTGATCGGGGACCTGATTGCATCTACCGCCGCGGTGTTTGGCTCGCTGTACATTTGGTACGAGTATTTACTGTATCAAATGCTTCAGTCGGGTATATCGCTGACGCGCGCCCAAAAACTGATCCAGATCGAAGTGCCGATCTGGTTCTATCTCCTGCCGCTGGCCTGGATTTTTCTGATGGTGGAATTGTACGACTCGCGCACTTCCTCCAATTGGAACCGGACCCTGCGCGGTATTGTTATTGCGGCGTTCGTTGGGTTGCTGGTTTACTCATTGCTGTTTATGATCCGCGTCGAACCGAACAGCCTGCCGCGCATCGGCGTGGGCGCGTTCCTGTTGCTTGCCTCCATCCTGACTACGATCTGGCGCGCCATCTATATTCGGATTTATACCTCATCGGGGATTAGCCGCCGCGTGCTCATTGTTGGGGCGGGCAAAGCCGGGCATACTCTGGCTGAAATGTATCGGACCCTGCATCCGCCGCCGTTCAATTTGGTGGGATTCATAGATGACGATCCGAAGAAGACCGGCCACACGGTATTGGGATTTCCCATCCTTGCCTCCAGCGCTCACTTGTTGAAGGCCGCCGAGGATTATCGCATTTCAGAAGTGGTAGTGGCGATTACAGGCGAAATTCACGGCGCGACGTTCCAAATCATTTTGGATGCACAGGAACGCGGCGTGGATGTGATCCGCATGCCCACCATCTACGAGGAAGTATCGGGGCGCGTTCCGATCCATCACCTCGAATCCGATTGGATGCTGCGCTCCTTCGTCGACCAGGCGCGCGTCAGCGGGTTTTACGAACTGGCCAAACGGCTGATGGATATTGTCGGCGGTTTACTGGGCGTATTGATTTTGCTTATCACGCTTCCGTTTACTGCGATTGCCATTACGATCGACAGCGGACTGCCCATTTTCTATTCCCAGCCGCGGCTTGGCAAAGGCGGCGTGCCGTATTCCATTTTTAAATATCGCTCCATGCGCAAGGATGCCGAAGCCGATGGGCAGGTACGGCCGGCAGAGAAGGACGACCCGCGCGTCACACGCGTAGGACGCTTTCTGCGGCGCACGCGGCTGGATGAACTGCCGCAATTTTGGAATGTACTGCACGGCGAGATGAGCCTGGTGGGACCGCGCGCCGAACGTTTCGAACTGGTTCACTCCTACCAAAAACAGATTCCCTTTTATCGCGCCCGCCTGCTCGTCAAGCCGGGGCTTACGGGTTGGGCGCAGATCAATTACGGATACGCGGCCACAGTCTACGATACGGTCATTAAGCTCGAATACGATCTGTATTACATCAAACACCGCACCCTGAGTATGGACTTCAACATTATTTTACGAACTATCGGCACGGTCATCCGCCGGACGGGATGGTAGAGTGAAGGTTCTCGTCACTGGCGGCGCCGGTTTTATCGGATCGCACATCGCCCGCGCCTTATTGGTGCGCGGCGCGCAAGTGCGCGTGCTGGATAACTTCTCGACCGGCAAGCGCGGCAATCTTTCCGACTTGAATGGGAAGCCGGAGCTTCTCGAAGGCGATCTGCGCGACGCCTCCCGCGTGGCCGAGGCTGTACGCGGCGTCGAAATAGTTTTTCATCAGGCCGCGTTTGTATCCGTTCCGCAATCCATGCAGGAGCCGCAGAATTGTTTCGATGTCAACGTGACGGGAACCTCCGTTTTATTCGAGGCCGCTCGCAGGGCGGGCGTGAAGCGCATTGTCTTTGCCTCCAGCGCGGCTGTTTATGGCGATGCTCCCGATCTGCCGTTGACCGAGGAGACGGTCCTCCGTCCCTTATCGCCTTACGCGGCCTCCAAGCGCGTCGATGAAATCTACGGCCAGCTTTATACGGCTTCGATGAATTTGGAAGTCGTGGCTCTCCGTTATTTCAACGTGTACGGCCCGCGTCAACGACCCGACTCGATGTATGCCGCGGCCGTGCCAATTTTTATCCGCCGTTTACTGGATAATGAACCCATCACGATCTTTGGCGATGGCGGCCAGACGCGCGACCTGATCAATGTGCGCGATGTAGTGCGCGCCAACCTGATCGCTTCCGAGCATCCCGCTGCGCCCGGGCAGATCTTCAACATTTGCACCGGACGGGAAACGCGCGTGCTCGACCTGATCGAAACGTTACATGAACAGTTTCCCTCGATGCCCGCGCCGTCCTTTGCCGAACCGCGCGCCGGCGATATTTATCGCTCCGTTGGTTCGCCGGAAAAAGCGGACCGTCTGATTGGCTTCCGCGCCCAGACCGCACTGGATGAAGGCTTGCAGGAAGCCGTTGAGTGGATGAAAAAGGAATCATAGCTGGCGGTTCTGGGCGGAGGCGCTTTCAACGCTCCGCATTCGAGCTACAGCCATCATGAAAATGCTCTCCGATACCTCCCATTATCACGTTCGCAATCGTTTTGTGCTCCTCGGCGATATCGCCCTCATCCTGATCGCGGTGTTGGGCAGTTTTGCGTTGCGTCTGGATGCCAGCCAACTGCCGTATTACTTCCCGGCTGTTTTGGTCATGTGTGTCGTCGCGCTGGCGGTCAAGATTCCAACCTATTATTTTTTCGGCTTGTACCGCCGGCTTTGGCTTTACGCCAGCACGAACGAGCTTCGCCTGATCACGTTTGCGGTGACCACCGCCTCGGTGCTGACTGCGGGCGTCGTCTTTTTCCTTCTCAGCCTGAACCTGATCCGCCCCGGCATGCCGCGTTCCGCGCTGGGGATCGACTGGCTGTTATCTCTGGTATTGATCGGAGGCTCGCGCTTCGCCCTGCGCATCCTTTCCGAACAGACTTCATTTTTCCGTAATGGAAAGGGAAAACGCGTATTGATCATCGGCGCGGGAGACGCGGGCGCGCTCGTCACGCGCGAATTGCAAAAAACTTCGCAATTGAATCTTACGCCCATCGGCTTTCTCGATGACGATCCTGCCAAACAGAAGCATGAGATCTACGGCGTGCGCGTCATCGGAAGAATCGCAGATCTGCCCACTGTGCTCGACAATCGGCAGGTGGATGAAGTTATCATTGCGATTCCTTCCGCGCCGGGCCGGGTCGTCCGTCTTGTCACAGATGTTTGCCGCCTTAAAGGGATTCCCTCGCGCACCATGCCGGGCATCTATGAATTGATCGGCGGCAGGGTCAGCGTCAGCCGTTTGCGCGAGGTGGATATTACCGACCTCCTGCGCCGTGAACCGGTGCGCGTCAACGATGAAATGGTGGGCCAGGCTTTCGCCGATAAGCGCGTGCTCATCACCGGCGCGGGCGGCTCGATAGGCCGCGAGCTGTGCAGTCAGATTGCCCGGCGCGGACCCAGCCAGCTGGTCCTGCTGGGACACGGCGAAAACAGCATTTTTGAAATCTTTCTCGAACTGCGCGAAGACTATCCCGATCTGGCGCTGATCCCGGTCATCGCGGATGTGCGCGACCGGGCGCGTATCGAATCGATTTTCGCCGAATATCAGCCGCAGGTCGTCTTTCACGCGGCCGCTCATAAACACGTCCCATTGATGGAAGCCAATGTGACGGAGGCTATCACCAATAATGTGATCGGCACCCGGAATATGATCGAAGCCGCCGCGCAGAAAAAGATCGGGCGTTTCGTTTTGATCTCCACCGATAAAGCGGTGCGGCCCACCAGCGTGTACGGCGCGACCAAGCGCCTGGCTGAAATGCTCGTGCTCGATGCGGCGCGGCAGACACAACTGCCTTTCACGGTGGTGCGTTTCGGCAATGTGCTCGGAAGCCGCGGCAGTATCATCCCTCTTTTCAAAGGACAGATTGCGCGCGGCGGTCCGCTGACCATCACGCATCGCGATATGCGCCGCTTTTTCATGACCATCCCCGAAGCAGTTTATCTTGTTTTGCAGGCCGCCTCGATGGGACGCGGCGGTGAGACCTTTGTGCTCAATATGGGCGAACCGATTCGCATTGTGGATCTGGCCGAAGATTTGATTCGACTCTCCGGCCTCGAACCGAATCGCGATATCGAAATCGTTTTCACCGGAGCGCGCCCCGGCGAGAAATTGACCGAGGAACTTTGGGATGCCGGGACTCCTTTGGAGCGAACCGAACATCCCGATATTTTCCGCCTCGCTTCTTCCGAGACTTTGAACGGGCGCGGCCTCCGAACGGTGATCGACTCGCTCGAAGCCGCCAGCCGCGCCGCTGATATGGACGCGGTTTTCCAAACCCTGAACGCGGCGGTTCCCGGCGCGGCCATCCGCGAATCCGAAGCGCGGCCCGTGTTCGATACCTCCTCCTTGACTTAACCTATGCCTGAAGCCTCCCTTGCCGACTGGCAATCCTTCGTTCGCGGCCGGCCCGAACTGCATCTCTTACAGACCGCCGAATGGGGTGAGTTGAAATCCGCTTTTGGCTGGGACGCAGTTCGCATTATCTCCGGCGAGGCGGGGATTCAAATTCTGTTTCGCAAATTGCCGCTGGGATTTACAGTCGCGTACGCGCCGAAACCAGTGATGAGTGAACAGTTGTCAGTAATCATCGATCAGTTTTGGCGGGAAGTGGATGCGGTTTGCAAAAAACATCGCGCGATCTTTTTGAAGATCGAGCCTGATGCCTGGGAGTCTTCCCTCATCCCAACCTCTCTTCCATTGGGAGAGGGTGACCCGAAGGGCCGGGTGAGAGTCAGCCCCCACAACATCCAGCCTCCTCGAACCATCCTCGTGGATATTCGCGGCACAGAGGACGAGATATTGTCGCGCATGAAACAGAAATGCCGTTACAACATCCGCCTCGCGGAGAAAAAAGGCGTGAGCGTCCGCGCTTGGGACGATCTCGGCGCGTTCCATAAAATGATGCTCGTCACGGGCGGCCGCGACAACTTCGGCGTGCATTCGCTGGACTATTATCGCCGCGCCTACGAATTGTTTCATCCAACCGGCATGTGCGAGTTGTTGCTCGCCGAATACGAAGGCAAACCGCTCGCGGCGTTGATGATTTTCGCGCACGGAAAGCGCGCCTGGTACGTGTACGGCGCCTCTAACGATGAGGAACGCAACCGCATGCCGACTTACCTTTTGCAGTGGGAAGCGATGCGTTGGGCCAAAGCACGCGGCTGTGAAGAATACGACTTGTGGGGCGTGCCGGATGAAAACGAGGAGACTCTGGAAGCTAATTTCGAATCGCGCAGTGGCGGCTTGTGGGGCGTCTATCGCTTCAAGCGCGGCTTCGGCGGTGAATTGAAACGCGCACAGCAGGCGGTGGATCGAGTCTATCAGCCATTGTTATATAAACTATATTTATGGCGAATGGCCGGCAGGGAGGCGGATTGATGCAGGCATTTACCGGCAGTTCTTCCGAGTGGAATCGCATCATTAACCAATTGCCGAACCCGCATTTGCTTCAAACGTGGGAATGGTCACAGGTCAAGGCAAAGTATGGCTGGCAACCCCTGCCTTTTGTCTGGCAGGATTCTTCGGGGAGAATCCTTGCGGCGGTGATGGTCTTGAAGAAACAAGTTCTTCAACGCGGCTTTGCGGCGCGGCTATGTATTTTGTACTGCCCAAAAGGCCCGTTGCTGAATTGGAGCAATGAGTCTCTCCGTAAGCTCGTGCTGGATGACCTGCAATCCTTCGCCAAAAAACAGGGTGCGATCTTTTTAAAGCTCGATCCCGATGTGACGCTGGGAACGGGAGTCCCTCAGGGCGAGGACGATGTCATTGATAACGGCGGGCAGGCTGTGATGTCCGAGATGAAGCGCAGGGGCTGGGTCTTCTCGTCCGATCAAGTCCAATTTCGCAATTCGGTTTTGGTCGATTTATCCGCCTCCGAAGAAGAGATGCTCGCGCGCATGAAACAAAAGACGCGTTACAACGTCCGCCTGGCGGAGAAAAAAGGTGTGACGGTGCGGGTCGGGAATCGGGACGATTTGCCGATGCTCTATAAAATGTACGCGGAAACCTCCGTCCGCGATGGGTTTGTGATCCGTGATGAAGGTTACTATATGACCGTCTGGAAAACTTTCATGGCGAACATCCAATCTCCAATTACCAATCCCCAATTACCAATTACCATCCCGTTGATCGCTGAAGTTGACGGAGAACCCGTCGCTGGATTATTTTTGTTCATATTCGCTGACCGCGCGTATTATGTCTACGGCATGTCGCGCGAGGCGCACCGCGAAAAGATGCCGACCTATCTCCTGCAATGGGAGGCGATGAAACGCGCCAAGGCCGCGGGCTGTGCGGTTTATGATCTGTGGGGCGCGCCGGACGAGTTCAACGAAACCGATTCGATGTGGGGTGTATATCGCTTCAAGGAAGGGCTGGGCGGCCGCGTAGTGCGCACACTCGGCGCCTGGGACTTTGTGCCGAACGCTTTGTGGTACAAGTTGTATGCTGAAGTTATGCCCCGCGTATTGGATGTGATGCGCTCGCGGGGCAGGGCCCACACACGCGAGGCATTGGGTTAGAATCCACGAAGGACACGAAAGAATACGAAGAATATAGAATCCACGAAGGACACGAAACGACACGAAAGAAAATACGAAGAGCGAAAGAACGAATTTTTGAGGATGCCATGACCGACTTGATTTTCAAAGACGAAGTTTTTGCTATTGGTGGCGCGGCGTTTGAAGTTCATCGTGAACTTGGTCCGGGCTTTTTGGAGGCGGTCTACCATGAGGCGCTTGAACGCGAACTGGCGTCCCGGAAGATTCCATTTGAGTCCGAAAAAGTTTTACAGATCATCTATAAGGGCGAGCCGCTACAGAAAATATATATCGCAGACTTGATTTGTTATGGAAAGATCGTTGTTGAACTGAAAGCCCTTGATCGCTTATCTGGTAAAGAAGAATCTCAAATTATCAACTATTTGAAGGCTACGGGTATGAAAGTTGGCGTTCTCATTAATTTTGGGAGTCACCCCAAACTGGAATGGAAGCGCTTTGTGTATTAAATTTTCGTGCCAATTCGTGACCTTCGTGGAGAAAAAATGATTTGGCTTAATTTTGGAAATCATCCCAGATTGGGATGGAAACGCCTTGTGCATTAAACCTTCGTGCCAATTCGTGACCTTCGTGGAGAAAAAATGATTTGGCTTAATTTTGGAAATCATCCCAGATTGGGATGGAAACGCCTTGTGCATTAAACCTTCGTGCCAATTCGTGACCTTCGTGGAGAAAAAATGATCCAACGGCTACATTTTGCCCACTTACCAACTCCCATCGAAGAACTTCCGCGCCTCTCCGCGGCGTTGGGCGGGCCGCGTATTTTCGTCAAGCGCGACGACCAGACCGGGCTGGCCTTCGGCGGGAACAAGACTCGAAAACTTGAATTCCTCGTCGCTGAGGCGCAGGAGCAGGGTGCGCGGACGTTGATCTCCGCCGGCGCGCTCCAATCCAATCACTGTCGTCAAACTGCGGCGGCCGCGGCAAAATTTGGATTTGAATGTACCCTCGTGTTGACCGGCGACACGCCCGCCCAGCCCTCCGCGAATCTTTTGCTGGATGGACTCTTCGGCGCGAAGATCGTCCACGTGGCAGATCGCAAAGACCGCGACCGAATCCTGCAGGAAACATTTGACCATGCGGCGGCGGACGGCAGGGAACCATATCTCGTTCCCTACGGCGGGTCGAGTCCCACCGGCGCGCTGGGTTATGCCTTCGCGATGGAAGAATTGATGAAGCAGGGCCTCCACGCGGACTGGATCATCTTTGGCACCTCATCCGGCGGAACGCATGCAGGACTCGTGTTGGGTCAGCGCGTGTTTGGATTCAAGGGCAAAATTTTGGGAATCAGTATTGACGAATCCGAAGAATGGCTGAAGACTCACGTCTCGGAATTGGCGTCGAAGGCCGGTGAAAAAATTGGAGAGAAAATACAGTTCGGTCCCGCGGATGTGCTTGCCAACGACCGCTACTGCCGCGCCGGTTACGGCGTGTTGACCGAGGCGGAGCGCGAGGCGGTACATTTGTTCGCGTCGCAGGAAGGCATGTTGCTCGATCCGGTTTATACCGGCCGCGCCGCGGCGGGAATGATCGATTTAATTCGTAAAGGGTTCTTCAAAAAGAATGAGACGCTTCTTTTTTGGAATACCGGCGGACAGCCTGCCTTATTCGCGGAGAAATACGCGGGTTCGCTGTTATAACGCGGGGAGGCTATCGCGATTCGCGCTACTCGATGCACGTTCTCGTGAGCGACGATCCCCTGCCTGTATCACAGCCCGGGGATTCGTTTTGTTCCGTAATGAGATCGTCATACAACTTACTAAGAGTTACGCTCGATAAACCGTTGTCTTTCATCCATGGATAGGCTTCGGCGCTGGTGGTAACATCTTCCGGGCGAATGTGCATTAGCACGATATCGCCGTTCTGTGACCGTTTCGCGGCGTTCAAACCAACCGCCGTTTCGCCGCCCCAGCCGGTGGACCAGATGGTATTCACCAGATTGTTTTTCTCGCACACTACGTCGAACGAATGACTGAGCACGCCGAATGGCGGACGCGCGAAACGAACCACCGGCTTGAATCCCATCACTTGAACCAGCGCTTCGTGCCAGCGTTCGTAATCGGCCAGCGCGGTATCGGGCGACATTACGCCGATGTTGGTGTGATCCCATGAGTGATAACCGATCTCGTGGCCCTTGTCGTAAAAGCGATTCCAGATGCCGGGATCTTTTCTTTGATTGTTAAGCAGGGCATCACCTACTGCAAATAGGGTAACGTGAAAATCGGGGAATTGATCCAGCAGGGTTTCCAGTTTCTGCAATATCTTGACGAGGTAACAATCGTCGTAGGTGAGCGCGAAATACCGGTGACGGCTGGAGCCGCGGAAGATCAGGGGCGCGGATTGCGCGTCTTGTGCGGAAGCAAATTCGAGCGGGGGAAGGGAAGCGGCGAGCAGTCCCGCGCCGGCCAGCTTTAAAAAGTCGCGCCGTGAAAACATGTTTGTATTTTACTTTGAAAACCGTTTACGCCCGAGCGTCACTAATCCAATTCCAATCCAGACCACGTTCAACCCGAGCGATGGATAGGCGCGCAGGTAGTACGTATTCACCACGAGCAAAATACCGGCCACAATGTTCATGCCCTGATACGTCCACGAATCCCCCTCGAGTTTTTTGGCTGAGATTAACGCGTACGCGGCCAGATACAGGATGGTTCCGATCCAGCCGAGCGTATCGTAGAGTTGCGCTTCCATAAATTGACCCGACTCCGTTGGAAGAATTTTTTAGGCGACGACTTCCACGCTCATTCCGACCTCGAACCTGCCCCCGTTCAACGGAATGGCGTTTTGCGCAAACATGACTCCACTGCCGCGCCGGCGATAGGTTGCCAGCGTTTTGAGCGGCTCTTTGCTTTTGGCAAGCGTCTCCTTATCGATGGTCGTGACCAGACAGCGCGCACACGGTTTGACGATGGCCAGTTCCACTTCGCCGATGCGGATGCGTTTCCACGTATCTTCAGCGAACGGCTCACAGCCTTTGACGACCACGTTGGGACGGAATCGATTCATGGGCAATGGCGATTCGAGCCGCGCGTTCAAATCGGCCAGCGACTCTTCGGACGCGAGCAGAATCGGGTATCCGTCTGCAAAGCCGGTGTGATCGTCGGGACGGATCGCATACTTTGCGTTGACTTTGCGAATATATCCGTTCGCAAAATGCACGAGCCGAACGGGAAAGCCCAGCCAATCCGAAAACCAGTGTGCGGCCTCTTCGCCCTGATCCACAGCCTGAACGTCTTTGCTTTTCCAAATGTTGACGGAGACAGTCGTCCCGGAAGCGCGCAATGGAACGTGGATCGAATCGAAATTCGGTGCGGAAAGAGTCACAGATTCGTTTTGCAGGGTCGGCGTAACGAGCGCCAGTTTGGGATGTCCGCGCTGGGTGAGGAATTCACCTTCGGGTGTGACCACCATCATGCGGCGGTCGTGTTCGAGTCCCATGCGTTCGATATTCCATGCTGTGACTTCGTGTCCGCGGCAGGCTTTGACCGGGTAATAGATGAGAGAGGACAAAAAAATAGACATGAGACGCAATTGTACTTCATTGCGTCTTTGGACGAAATTTCCCCCATCTTTTTTACCACAAAGGACACTAAGGGCACAAAGTTTTTTTAAAGGCTTTTACCTTAGTGTACTTTGTGTCACTTCGACAAGTTCAGTGCAAGCCTTCGTGGTGAAAGGCGTTTTACTCGCTGCCTTCATACTTGAACGAAACCTTGACCTTGGCGCGGTACGCGGTGACCTTGCCGTCGTCCAACACTATGTCCAACTGGCTGACTTCGGCGATGCGCAGATCGCGCAGGGACTTCGCCGCGCGCTCCACAGCCACGCTCGCCGCTTTCTCCCACGATTCCGAACTCGTGCCGACCAACTCGATGATCTTGTATACGCTGTCTGCCATTTTTTATCTCCTTTGCTTTTTTCACTATGCAGAGAGGATCAAAGCCCCAGCCTTGATCGTATCTCCTCGACGCTGGCTTGTGCCGCGCCAAGACCTACGTTAGTCTTTTCGCGGTACAAACGAATAGCCTCCACTACTTTCCCTGCCTTCAAAGCCGCGACAATCTGTGGGTCATCGCCGTCATTTATATTTCCTGCAAAGGTGAGATTGAGATGTTGATAAAGCTGGTCCATCTGCGCTTTTAATTGGTCGATTTCCCTTCTCAATAAAGCTATTTCCTGTTGTTCGGGGGTTGACATGTTCTACCTCCATCGAGAGATTTTTATAGATTATAGCCGCAGTTATTATCTTTTCTGCCTCGGACAACTTTCACCTGTAATTATACTCACCACTTCTCCCAATGCACCAAATCTTCCAAGGTGCGGCGTCCGCCCTTTTTTGGCACGGACGTGAGCTTCGCCTCGTTTGCGGGATAGCCGAACGAGAGCGCCAGCCGAAGATGCCATTCGGGCGGAAAACCCAATATCGAGCGCGCCCGCTCAAAGTCATAGATGGAGGCGGGGCAGGAACCGATTCCCAATTCCCAGGCGGCAAGTTGCATAAAGGCCGCGGCTTGTCCGGCGTCGAATAGATATTGAAATTTCTCATTCGGGTCGGGCGTGAGTATGGCAACGCCGAGAGCCGCGCCCGCCAGGTGCCCGGCCCATTGCCCGCACTCGGAAAGCGCTTTAAGAATGGACTTGTCCTGCATGGCGATGAATTGCCAATTCTGACTGTTTTTCGCGGATTGCGAACGGCGGCCTGCATTGAGTATGCTGTGAATGGATTCTTTGGAAAGCGGTTTATCCTGAAATTTTCTAACCGCGCGTTTGGTGCGAATGGCGTCCGATACGTTCATTGTTTATCCTTTGCGATTACTGAATTTCTCCGAAGCGTTATCTTGCGGACGATAATCGAGCTCCGACTCGGCGTTCGAGATGTCCCAAAATCTTCGGGCATTGTTCGAGACGCCGTAATAAATGCCGAATTCAATCTGCGCCAAAAAGCTTTTACGAACCAGTTGAATCAGGTCGCGCTGACTGAGCCACGTGCATTCATAGCGCGGGTCGAGGCGCGGATCGTCTTCTTTTGTCACCGAGCCAATGCGCAGGCAGATCGATTCGATGCCGAAAAGTTCATAATACATGCGTGCCAGCGCTTCTCCGGCGGCTTTGCTGGCCCCGTAAAAACTATCGAGGCGAATCGGATCGCGGCTCGAGATCATGATCTCGTTTTGATTCAAATGTAAGCGGGGCGGGAATCCCTCGTACGCGCCCGTAACGTGGTTTGAACTTGCAAACACAATACGCTTAACGCCGGTTCGCCGCGCGGCTTCGTAAATGTTCTTCGTTCCGCCGATATTATTGGCAAGGACGGAATCCCATTCCGCGCTCACGCGCGGATCGCCAGCCAGATGCAGGATGAAGACCGGGCTTGGGATTCGATTGAACGCTCCCTGAACTTGATGTAAGTCGGAAATGTCGGCTTGAAAAACCTTGTCTGGTTTTCCACCCGGCGATATATCGAGTCCGTAAAGGTCATACTCGTTTTCCAGCGCGTTCCACAAAATCTTTCCGACCAGCCCGTTACATCCCGTGATCAATAACTTGGGCAGTGCCATCCGAAGTCTCCTTGATGTTTTCCAACTCGAATCTCACCGCGTTCGTCCGTGTTTGAAAATAACCCTTGCAACTGCGGACGATTCGCTCGACCGAGTATAATTCATTGCATGGATGAACAACCTTCCTCCCGGCGTTATTTGCTGTCTGCGCTGTTTATGGCTTTATTCGGATGGGGCGGGTTGGCATTGCTCATCAATTACACGCGGCCGATCATTTGGCCGCGTTGGGCCTTCTTCGTGTTGTGGGTGCTCGCATTGACCGGCACGGCTTTGCCCTTTGTGTATTTCTTGAATAAACGTTTTGAAAATGAAGCCTTCATCGAACCGAATGTGATTGTCCGCCAGGCGTTGTGGGTGGGCGTATATGGCGCCACGCTTGCCTGGTTACAGCTTGGCCGCCTGCTTTCATTATGGGTTTGGATGGGATTGGCGGGCGGCTTCATTGCAGTTGAATATTTGATCCGATTGCGCGAGCGGGCGCGCTGGAAACCTCCGGCTACGCATGATGACACCCCTGCGTGATCTTCCCTCAGTGGAGCAACTGTTACAAACGCGCACAGCCGCGGAATTGATCGCCGCGTACGGGCGTCCCTTGACTCTGGATGCTCTGCGCGCTGAACTGAACGATATCCGTTCCCGCCTCAAAGCCGACCCCGAATCTGCCGCGCCCGAAATCGACTCTTTCCTCGCTTCGGCTGAGTCCCGCCTCAGCGCGTGGATGACGCCGACTCTACTGCCGGTGATCAACGCGACGGGCGTGATCTTGCACACCAATCTCGGCCGCGCTCCCATGAGCGCCGCGGCTTTACGCGCCATGTACGCGGTGGCGCGCACGTATTCCAATCTCGAATACGATCTGGTGAAGGGCCAGCGCGGTTCGCGCTTTGTGCACGTTGAAGAGATCCTTCGGCGTTTGACGGGCGCGGAGGCCGCCTTGGTGGTCAACAACAATGCCTCCGCAGTGATGTTGATCCTGTCGGCGCTGGCGCATCGAAAACGCGTCATCGTCTCGCGCACGCAATTGGTGGAAATCGGCGGCGGCTTCCGTGTGCTGGATGTGATGAAACAATCCGGTGCAAAGATGGTTGAGGTCGGCGCGACCAACCGAGTCCATCTCAGCGACTTTGAAGAAGCCTTTACAGAACCGGCCGCGCTGGCTTTGTGGGTGCATCGTTCCAATTTCAGGATCGTTGGCTTTACCGATGAGCCGGAATCCGGGGATGTTGTGGAACTTGCTCATCGGAAGAATGCTTTCTTTATCGCGGATTTGGGTTCGGGCGTACTGCTCGATACAGCCAAATATGGCCTGGCGCATGAACCGACTGTACAGGAATCCTTGGCCGCGGGCGCGGACTTGGTCTGCTTCTCGGGCGATAAACTGCTCGGCGGTCCGCAGGCGGGGATCGTCATTGGCAGGGCGGATCTGATCGCCAAACTCAGAAAACATCCGCTGGCGCGCGCCGTCCGCGCCGATAAGACCTGCCTTGCAGGGTTGTCGGCTACGCTGATGCACTATCTCAAAGATGAGGCGGAGCGCGAAATTCCCATCTGGCGGATGGTGTCGCTGACGCGGAAACAGGTCAAGGGTCGGGCGGAAGCGTGGCGCGATCAATTAAGCCAGGGCGAAGTGATCGAGGGCGAGTCGACTGTGGGCGGCGGGAGTCTGCCGGGTGAGTCCCTGCCCACTTACCTGCTGGCCTTGACCGTTAAAAACTCGACGAAGTTTTTGGCGAAACTGCGTATGCTCAATCCGCCGATTATTGCGCGCACCGAAGATGATAAAATTTTATTCGACCCGCGCACGATTCTGCCGGAACAGGAAGGCGCGTTTTTAGTGGGGTTGAAAAATATATTAGACCTCTTGCAAAAGTCAATTTGAGTTGAGTTCGAGGTTGTAA